>NZ_FNHA01000020.1:0-57754 GCF_900103595.1 Janthinobacterium sp. OK676 | reverse complement strand
GTCCGTATATGGACTCCTCCTCGTTTGCAAACATTCCGTCTTTGGCTTTTAGGTACGACTGCTCACGTATATTCGGTCTCTAACTGCTTTGCCCATCATCGGGCAAGGACCATAATGGGCTATTCGCGCGCCGACTCCCTATCGCTTCTACGGGCTTAAAGGCCACAGACATTCTCGGGTTCTGCCAGCGCCGGTTCGACCTGTTGGCCATCATCGGCATGTTTCGCAATCGTGGTTGGATACTCCTTTTTACGTACTAACTGCTCACTGCTTAGACCGCTTCCAGCTCAGGCTGGTAGTCGGTGCCTTTGGTCATCATCGCCCAGGCGATACGCGCCGTCTTGTTGGCCAGCGCGACCGCCGCGATGTTGTGATGCCGCGTCTCGGCGATATGCGTCACCCAGCGACTCATCCGATCATTCTTGCTGGCCGCTGTTCGTAACACTGAACGGGCCCCGTGAATCAACAACGTCCGCAACTGAGCGTCGCCGCGTTTCGTAATGCCCAGCAATCGCTCCTTGCCGCCTGAGCTGTTTTGTCGTGGCGTCAGCCCCAGCGACGCCGCCATCTGCCTACCACTACTGAACTGCTTCGCGTCGCCAACATTAGCCACAATCGCGGTAGCGATGATCGGGCCGACGCCGCGCAGTTGCTGCAACCGGGTGGCGACCGGATCGGTCGATGCCGCGATTTCTATTTCCTGATCCAGTTCCTTTACTCGCAGTTCCAGGTTCAGCAGATCGAGCCACAAACTGCGCAGCAAGCGTCGGAAACGTTGTGTCAATCCGTTCTCCAGATCTTCCAGCCACAGCGGAATGGCTGCTCGCAGTTGAATCATTTCCTTTGGCGCTACCAAACCATACTCACTGCACAGCCCACGGATCTGGTTGCCCTTGGCGGAGCGCTGACTCACCAGCTCCGCTCTGATCCGGTGTATCGCCTGCAGGTCCTGCTGCTCCACCGATTTGACCGCAACGAAACGCATACTCGGCCGGCTCATCGCCTCGCAAATCGCCTCGGCATCGTTGGCGTCGTTCTTGTTGCTCTTCACGTACGGCTTGACGAACTGCGGCGCGATGAGCTTTACCGTGAAGCCGCGTTTCTGCAATTGCCGGGCCCAATGATGCGCGCCGCCACAAGCTTCCATACCAATCTCACAGCCAGGTTCTATTTTCTCCAGCAATGCCGGCAGCCATTCTGCCCGACTTAGTTTCTTGCGCCAGACAACCTTTTCGCTACGATCAACCCCGTGCACTTGAAAGACACTCTTGGCGAGATCAACTCCGACGCGGATAATCTTCATGGTGGACTCCTTCTTTCAACTGGTTGTGTCGAAACTCCAGTTTAGGCGCTCAGACGCCGACAGGTGAGGAGGAGTCCATCCCATTGCTTCTGGCCGCTTGCCAGCGTTACCAGATTGCGCCGGAAAACAGACGCCTACAACGTATGAATTCATCATACCTGCGCGGCTTTCGCGCAGGCCTGCTTCGCTAAGGAAGCGCTGAACAATTCACTCTCGCGCGCGAAAGTCAGTGCGATCACTGGCTGAGTTTCGCGCTCTGCGGTTTTTGATCGAATCAGATGCTGTGGTGTCTCGAATCAGCCGTTTCGCGCGACATTTGTGGCCAATTTCCGACATCAGGACGGAACTTGGGCGTGCGCCGTTCCGAGGAATCTGCGTGCCAGGACCAGATTGGCGAAGCCGAACAGCGTGAACAGTTGGGCGTTGTTCTTCGCCAGGCCGCGATAGCGCGTCTTGCGATGCTTGAACAGGCACTTCACGACATGAAAGCAATGCTCGACCTTCGCGCGCACGCTGGCTTTGGCCTTTTCGAGCTTCTCCTTGGCTCGGCCCAGTGGATTTTTCTTGAGCGTCTTGCGCACGCTCGGACGCATCGCAACGTGCCAGTCGATTGTCTTGTCCGTGTTTTCCGGACGCTTGCCAACGCCCTGGTAGCCAGCGTCGCCAAGCACCACCTTCTCGCCGCCGTGCAGCAGCGCATGCGCCTGGGTCACGTCGGCTACATTGCCTGCCGTGCCGACCACCGAGTGCACCAGGCCGGTGGCCATGTCCACGCCCACGTGAGCCTTCATGCCGAAGTGCCAGTCGTTCCCTTTCTTCGACTGGTGCATCTCGGGATCGCGCTCTTTGTCGCGATTTTTCGTCGACGGCGGCGCGGCGATCAATGTCGCGTCCACGATCGTCCCCTCGCGCATGACCAAACCTTTCCTGGCCAGGTGCATGTTGATCTCATCGAAAATCCGGCGTGTCAGATTGTGCTTCTCCAGCAGTCGACGGAACTTCAACAATGTCGTCGCGTCCGGTGCCGATTCGTTCGTGAGATCGATGCCGACGAAGCCTCGAATGGACTGGCTGTCGTAGATCGCATCTTCGATTCCCTCGTCCGACAAGCCGAAGCACTGCTGCGCGATGTACATGCGCAGCATGCGCTCCAGGCCCGTCGGTGGACGGCCGCGGCCATCGCCCTTCGGGTAATACGGCAGCAGCGCCGCTACCAGCGGCGGCCACGGCGTCACCGCCTCGATCTCGGCCAGAAATCGGTCTCGGCGAGTCTGCTTCTTCTTGTGGATGAACTCGGCGTCGGAGAACGTGGTTTGCTTCATGGCTGTCTGGAAGGAATCGAAGACGTCATTGTGCCAGTTCGGGATGTCAGGCGGGCCGCTGCTGGTTCAAATCAATGCTTCCCTGGATACTCAACTATTCGGGCACATTCGCCCCTGTTCTGTAGGACCGTCCATAAGCTTATTCAGCTATGATGCTGTTCATCCGAACTCAAGCGAACAACGTCATGCTTGAACCCACGCCCGAAACTATCAGTGCGCTTACCGAACACTATCTTCCCGTGTCGCCAACTGTGCCCTACATCGGGCCAAGCAAGGTGACCCTGGTGACCATCCAGTTCGAACTCACCGCGGACCTGCCGGTTGCGATCCGCAAATGGGAGCAGTTGGGCTTTGTGCGGGTCAACCCGTGCGGTGAGACAGCGCTAGCAGACAACGTGGATCGGAGCGGCTTTCCCTTCGAGGCGGCAGCCATTGGAGCATCTGTCGTTGTGTCTACGGCTTGGCCGGCTCCGCCGCAAGCCGTCTATCTGGCGCCGGCCTCGTCACAGGCACGAGAGGCAGGCCGGACCGTGCGAGGCTATGGAAGCACGACGTTCGAACTTAGTGCGCCGCCCCCGGTTGCAACTTCCCATCTGGAACCGGAGACATGTGAAGCCGCGCGAATTCTGCTAGACCACACGCAGGATTTGCAAGCCACCGTGGAAAAATGGGAAAACGCGGGATTCGTGAGGCTGGGCGCCGCCGATGCGGTCATGAGAAACGATTTGATGGGTTTTTCGCACATCATCGCTTACACGGCCCTCGCGGTGGGGGCAACGCTGGTCGCCCTCCAGGGAACGCCGGCGAAGCAGCGCAGGATCCGGCGCCTGGATGACGGGCATATCGACATGGATGCCGTACATGCGGACCCGCCGGTACAGATGTCCCCGCGCGGGTCGTCGGTGATCCAGGCCGTCTTCCTCGCGCCCACCTCGATCGACGCAAGGGCAAGGGCCGAAGCGGCATTGACCTGTAGCCACGTGCCCACCAACCCTTGAACCGATCAAATCGGCTGAACCGCCTCTGCCAGTGCCTGGTCGTCGCCCAACCAGCATTGTTCCGTCGTGCAGGTAGCTAGATGGCAGTGATTAAATCAGCGGTTCCCTAACGGGCTGGACGCCAATCCCGTGGGATTCCCTCAGGACGTCTTCTGCACGAGCTGTTCGGCTAGCCCGATGAGGATTCCCTCGGGGCCACGGATATAGCAGAGCCGATACATGTTTTCGTACTGGACTACTTCGCCGACCAGCTGCGCGCCGCGTTTGATGAGCCGGACGAGCGTATCGTCGATATCCTCGACGGCAAACATGACACGCAGGTAACCGAGAGCGTTCACCGGGGCGTTGCGGTGATCGGCGACCACGGACGGCGCCAGGAAGCGCGATAATTCGAGACGGCTGTGACCGTCCGGCGTACGCATCATGGCAATCTCGACGCGCATGCCGTGCAGGCCGGTGACGCCACCTGCCCAGTCTCCTTCAATGGGGGCGCGCCCTTCGAGTACGAGACCAAGTTCTGTGAAGAACGCAATGGCGGCATCGATGTCTGCTACCACGATGCCGACGTTGTCCATGCGCTTGACTGTCATGTTGCCTCCTGGATGTCTAACGTATCCTTCAGTCAGGGAGAAGGATCGCCCCGCTACGGCAAGCTGTGCCGGAACGTCGGTTCGATATTACGCGCATGCAGCCAGCGCACGATATCTTCCAGGGTGGCGTCCTGCAACAGCAAGCCCGGCGCAGCGGCGGACGGTGCCGCTGGCAACGGGGCGGCGACGGGCGCAGGCACGGCGTCAAGCAGCCCCGCATGTCCCTGCAACTTGGCCAGCGCCTGCGCGAATTGTCCCGGGTTGATGCTGCGCAAGCTTTCCAGGAAGCCCAGCTGGGCGGCCGGGGGTGGCGGCATGTCCAGGCCCGGCTCGTCGACAAAGGCCGCGCCCATGCTGGGGTGGATGAAGGCGGCCCACTTGCCCGATGGCTGCAGACATGGCGGCAACGCTACCTGCTCCACGTCGGCGGGCGGCGCGGTGGCGAGGATGTCGGTCGAGGCAGGTAAAAAGGTGGAACGCAGCAGCTGCACGAACTGGCGTGCCTGGGCGACGGGCACGGGCGTGGCCAGGGACAGCCACAACTGGAACGCCGTGCCCGAAATGCTGACGGCGGGTGCCGGCAAGTCCAGCTCGTGCTGTACGGCATTGGCGATCGTGCACAGCGCGCTCCAGTGCGCTTCGCCGCCGCCCTTGCCGCCGAACTCCAGTACCAGCGCGCGCGTCAGGCCGCTCCCGGTCACCAGTTGCACCGCCACCGTCTGTTCGCCCGACAGATGGCGCGCCAGCACGGCCGGCGTCAGCAGCTGCGCGCCGCCGTCCGCATCGACGTATTGCTGCTGTTCATCGAACAGATACAAACGGGTGAGTTCGGAAATCAGTTTGTGCATGGGCGGCCTCGTAATGACGTTGAGCTAGACTTGTCAACATGCCCGGATTATAGCCTCCCCTGCCCCGGGTCTCGGCGCGGACGCCGTTGCCGCGCTTGAGCCAGCGCAATCGCCCACCGCACGCCAATAGCCGATTGCGCGTGCGCGCGTTGATCGCGCGGCGGCACAGGTCTATAGTGGCATCTTCCCCACCTGTTCAAGGATAGGATCGCCATGAAACTCTTTTACTCGCCGGGCGCCTGCTCGCTGGCGCCGCACATCATCCTGCGCGAAACGGGCACGCCGTTCACCCTCGTCAAGGTCGACCTGGGCCAGCACCGGACGCCGGAAGGCGGCAGTTACTATGAACTCAACCCCAAAGGCCAGGTCCCGCTGCTGGCGCTCGACGATGGCACGACCTTGAGCGAAGGCCCGGTCATCGCCCAGTACATCGCGGAACTGGCGGGCAGGCAGGATTTATTGCCGCCCGTGGGCAGCCTGGCCCGCTACAAGGTGCTGGAATGGCAGAATTACATCACGTCCGAGCTGCACAAGTCGTTCAGTCCCCTGTTCGATTCGCGCATCGACGCCGCGACCAAGGCCATCTTCATCGAGCAACTGGGCAAGAAATATGCGTGGATCAACCGCCGCCTGGACGGCCGGGCCTACCTGACCGGCGACACGATGACCGTGGCCGATCCCTACCTGTTCGCCGTGACTGGCTGGGCGCCGCAGCTGGGCGTGGACCTGTCGCAGCTGGCCAATGTGCAGGCATTCCTGGGCCGTATGACCGCGCGCGACAGCGTCAAGGCTGCCCGGGAAGCGGAAGGACTTGCCCAGGCCGCCTGAACGCCGTTGCATGGGGTTTCCCCGGGCTGGCGGCGCGCGACAGTCCCGTGCTAAGATCGTGGCGTCGAAAAAGGTGGACCGGCGTGGTGAGCCCCGGTCAGCCGTCCGCCTGCGGACGGTCATATTCCAGCCCTGGGGGGCGCGGACCACGACGAAAAGCGGGCGTGCGCCGTTTTTTCGTCGGCGTGCGTTCCGTCACCCTGCTGCCTGAACGGCGTTCCGCCTGCCGCGAAAAATCACCACGTCCTTGACCGAGTGTGCTCTGCACAACCTCCAGGACGACATCATGAAACCAGCTTCAATCCACACCCCTGTACTCATCATTGGCGGCAGTCTCGTCGGACTTTCAGCCTCGCTCTTCCTTGCATGGCGGGGCGTGCCGCATATCCTCGTTGAAAAACACCACGGCAGCGCCGCCCATCCCCGCGCCACGGGCTTCACGGAACACACGCTGGAATTTTTCCGCTCCGCCGGCATCGCCGAGCGCATTCCCCAGGTACCGCCCGGCGCCACCGTGCGCCGCGCCCGCGTGGAAAGCCTGGCGGGACAGCACTACGAGGAATTGCCATGGACGCCAGGCCAGCCGGAAGAGCGCGACGGCAAGGCTTCGCCCATGGCCGGCGCCGCCATCGCCCAGGACTTGCTGGAACCGATACTGCGCGAGGCCGCCCGCGCACGTGGCGCCGACCTGCGCACGGGCGTGGAACTGTTGTCCGTGCAGCAGGATGCGCAGCGCGTCACGGCCCAGCTGCGCCAGCGCGACACGGGCGCATGCTATGCCGTCACGGCCGATTACCTGATCGCCGCCGATGGCGCGGCCAGCCCCATCCGCGAACAGCTGGGCATCGCGCGCCAGGGGGCCGGTCCCCTGCGCGTGCTGCGCAGCGTGCTGTTCCGCTGCGCGGAAGCGGACGCCTTTCTGGAACGGGGCATCCGCCAGTTCGACATCGACCAGCCAGGCTTCAAGGGTTTCCTGGGCACGTATTCGGACGGGCGCTGGTTCCTCATGTTTGAAGAACAAAGCGAGAGCACCGACGCGCAATTGCGGGCGCTGGTCCGCCAGGCCCTGGGCAAGGACATGGCGATCGAGCTGATCACCACGGGACGCTGGGAGCTGGCCGGCCTGATCGCGGACAGGTTCAGCGAGGGGCGCATTTTCCTGGCCGGCGATGCGGCCCATCAATTGCCGCCCACGCGCGGCGGCTACGGCGCCAACACGGGCATCGACGACGTTTACAACCTGGCATGGAAGCTGCAAAGGGTGGTGCGGCAACAATCGCGCCCTGCCCTGCTCGACACCTACACGGATGAGCGCCGGCCCATCGCCTGGCTGCGGCACCAGCAAACCTTCGCCCGGCCAGACTACGCGAAATGGGTCGGCGACGGCTACCAGGACGCGCCACTGTATGGCAACCTTGCAATGGAACTGGGCCAGCTGACACGCTCCAGCGCCATCCTCGGCGCAGACGCGGTACTGCCGCCGGCCGCCCATCCGCGCGACTGGGCCGGCCAGCCAGGCACGCGCGCGCCCCACGTATGGGTACGGCATCGCGGCAACAGCGTCTCCAGCATCGACCTGTTGACCGAGGATTTCGTGCTGCTGACAGCCGATCCCCGCTGGTCCGCCGCCGCCGCGCACCTGTCGTTGAAGACCTTGCTGGCCGGCGCCGACGTGGTTTTCCCCGCCGACCAGGCGTTCGGCGACACTTTCGGCACAGGCGATGACGGCGCCGTGATCGTCCGGCCGGACGGCATCATCGCCTGGCGCTCGGCCCCGGCGGCAGTACCGGACGCCATGCTGCTGCGCGCCGTGATGGAAAAAATCGCCTTGCCGCACGGCTGACGGCAACGGCGCCGCCGCGCTGTGCGAAAATGCCCGCCTTCACCATTGCCGGACATTGCCCATGCCGCACGCTGCCATTGCTACCCTTGCTACCCTTTCCGAACGCGACGCGCGCCGCATCGCCCGCCATGCCCAGGCGGCCGATGCGGCCCGCTTTTTGCATCCGGTGCAGCAAGCCTTGCTGCACCGGCGCGGCTGGCTGACGATGCTGGCGCCGCGCGGCGCGGGTGGCGCCGA
The DNA here is from genome assembly GCF_900103595.1 of Janthinobacterium sp. OK676. Lineage (NCBI taxonomy): Bacteria > Pseudomonadati > Pseudomonadota > Betaproteobacteria > Burkholderiales > Oxalobacteraceae > Janthinobacterium > Janthinobacterium sp. OK676. Next base: position 49,785 of record NZ_FNHA01000020.1, on the reverse strand, counting down.
GCTGCCCCTGCCGCAAGTGGTGCGTCTGGAAGAAGCGGTGGCCGCCGTCGACGGCAGCATGGGCTGGGTGCTGACCCTGTGCGCGGGCGCGGGCTGGTTCGCGGGCTTTCTGGCGCCGGACATGGCGCGGGCCATCATCGGCACGCCCCGCGTCTGCCTGGGCGGCAGCGGCGCGGCGACTGGTTACGCGGACGAAGAAGGCGACGGCTACCGCATCACGGGCAGCTGGGACTACGCCAGCGGCGCGCCGATGGCCACGCACTTTACCCTGAACGCCCTGCTGCGGCGCGATGGCCAGCCCCTGCTCGATGCGGACGGCAAGCCGCGCATCCGCGCCTTTCTCGTCCCCGCCGCGCTGGTGCAGCTGGTACCCTCGTGGAACAGCATCGGCATGCGCGCCAGCGCCTCGCACAGTTACCGCATCGATGGCCAGTGGCTCGGCAAAGAACATGGCTTCACGATCAGCGCCGACACCGCGACGGCCGATGGCCCCCTGTACCGCTACCCGTTCTACTCGCTCGCCTACGTGACCCTGGCCGCCAACGTGGCCGGCATGGCCGCGCATTTCATGCAATTGGCCGAGGAGTGCATGCGCCACCGCCGCCACGCGCGCGCCGGCTTGCCGTTGCTGGACGTGCCGGAAGTAGCCGCCATGCTGCAAGGGGAAAAAGATGCCTGCACGGCCGCCCGCGCCCGCTTCTATGCCGTGCTGGACGATAGCTGGGCAACGGTTGCCGCCGGCGCGGCGCTGGACGCGGACGGCATGCAGGCCGTACAGACGAGTTCACTGGACCTGGTCGCCGCCTGCCGCGCGGCAGTCGATGGCCTGTACCCGTACTGCGGCCTGTACGCGGCCCGCGAAGACAGCACCATCAACCGCGTCTGGCGCGACTTTCATACGGCCAGCCAGCATTCATTGCTGCTGCCCTGACGGCCGCAGCTTGAGCGGTTCGGCGATCGTCAACACCACGAGGAAAGTCAGGCAGGAAATGGCCGCCATGAAGCCGAACACATAATCCCAGCCGTAATGATCCAACAGCATGCCGACGATCCACGGCGTGGCCGCGCCGCCCAGCTGGCCGCCCATGTTGACGACGGCGTTCGCCACGGGGAATTTTTCCTTCGACACGAACTGCATCGGATACACCATGTAGGCGGAAAAACCTATGCTCAGCAGCACGCCCGTGAGGAATAGCAGCGCACCGTATTGCAGCGGGTCGGCCGGCGCATGGATCAGCAAATACATCATGACGGCCGTCGACAGGGCGGAAATGAGCATGCCGGGCTTCCTGCGCTTGTCGAGCACGCGGTCGGCCAGCAAGCCACCGAGGATATTGCCGAAGACGGCGCCCACCCACGGCGCGGCCGCCACCATGCCCATGTTCATGATGGAAAACTGTTTGACGGTCAGCAAATACGTGGGGATCCAGGCCAGCAGCACGCTGGAAATGCCCAGCTGGCAGCAATAGCCGAGCGCGCAGCCAAGGATATTCCACGAGGCAAAAACGCCACGGCTGGTGGTAACAGCTGGCACCGCGCGCACGCGGATCAGCCTGTCAAGCCAGGGCATGGGCCGCGATGTGGCCGCCGTGCCGGTGCTGCTGCCATCCGGCGCCTTTTCCTCGATGACGGCCAGTTCTTCCCCGTTGACGAAGCGGCTTTCGCCCGGCTTGTTGGTGACGAGGAAATACCAGAAGATGGCCAGGATCACGCCGGGCACGGAAAACCAGATGAACACTTCGCGCCAGCCCCAGGCGGCGATGATGGCCGCGCCCAGGATGGGCGTGATGACGGGACCGAACTTGACGGCGGACAAGAACAGGCCCGAGGCCGTGCCCTTCTCGCGCGAGGGAAACCAGTGATTGATGGTCGTCGTCACGCCGATCGGCAACGGTCCTTCCGCCAGGCCCAGGCCGATGCGGCACAGCTTTAATGACAGCAATGAACCCACGAGCCCCGTCAGCCCGGTGGCAATCGAGGTGAGGATCATGGAAATGGTAAACACCCTGCGCACGCCGAACTTCGACAGCAGCCAGGCGGAAGGCAGTTGGGCCAGCGCATAGGCGACGAGGAACAGGCTGACGAGCCCGCCCGCGTCGGTATTGCTCATTTCGAACTCCTTGCGCAAAAACGGCAAGGCCACGCCCAGGTTGGCGCGGTCGGCGGCGGCAATCGTGTAGACGATGAAAAACAGGGCCGCGACGACCCAGCGGTAGCGCGTGGGATGGCGGGCGGCCAGCGGTGCGGCCGGCGCCGCAGCCGGGGCGGTGGTAATGGTATGCATGAGATGTCTCCTGATTTTTTTCTAGTGATGGCGGATGTCAGCGCAGTTCCAGCCGGCGCAAGGTCTCTTCCAGGCCCAGCAGGTCGACGGTCGTGGCGCCGTCTCGGATCTGCTGGCGAAATTGCGCTTCCTTTTCTTCGCGCTGGCGGCTTTTCCGCAGCACCGCGTCCACCTCGTTGCGCTTCACCACCACCACGCCGTCCTGGTCGCCGACGATGACGTCGCCGGGATCGATGGCGACGTCGCCGATGGTGACGGTCACGTTCAGGCGCCCCGGCTGGTGCTTGCCCGTGCCCTTGATCGACAAGCCCCGGCTGAAGACGGGAAAGCCGGCCTCGGTCATGGCGGCCGCGTCGCGCACGGCGCCGTGGATCACCAGGCCGGCAAGGCCGATCCGCTGCGCCTGCTCGGTAAACACGTCGCCCCACACGCCCGCTTCGAGGAAACCCTTGGCGTCGACCACCAGCACGTCGCCGGGCCTGGCCTTGAGCATGGCGTAGTGCAGCATCAGGTTGTCGGCCGGGCGCGTATCGACGGTCAGGGCGGGGCCGGCCAGGCGCATGCCGGGCGCAATCGGCTTGATGCCGCTGTCGAGCGCGCCTTTCGCGCCCTGTGCTTCATAGATGGTGGCCGCACCCAGCTGGCGCAGGGCGTGCAAGGTGGCAATGGAAACATGCTGGTCCATGGTGTGCTTTCTGAGAAGTAAATAAAGAGGGAGTTCAGGCGGCCGCGGGCTTGCGCTGCAAGGTGTGGTAGCCGAACTGGCGCCGCGCGTCGCGCAGGGACATGCCATCCAGCGCGGCGGCAACGATGCGCAATTCCACGGCCTGCATGGCCAGGGCGCGCTCGAACACGGCATGCGCCCGACCCGCCGGCACGATGACGACGCCATCCTGGTCGGCCACGACGATGTCGCCTGGCGCCACGCGCACGCCGGCCAAGGTGACGGGTGCGCCGACGGCGTCCACCTGCACCCGGTCCTTGCCGGTGCGCATGAAGCGCCCCAGCGCAAACAGCGGGTAGCCGGCGGCGTCCGCTTCGGCCGTGTCGCGGCACACGCCGCCGATGACGGTGCCGGCCACGCCCCGGTGGGCCGCCAGCTGGCTCATGATGCCGCCCCAGACCGTGCAATCGCCGCGGCCGGCGTTGTCGAGCACGGCAATGGCACCCGTCGGAATATCGTCGAGGTAATCGCCCACCGTGCCGGGCGACTGGCTGTCGACGGGGGCGAAGCGCACGGTGAAGGCGGGGCCGAACAGGCGCCGCGGCCCGGCCACGGGGACGAGGCCGGGCACGCTGCCGGGCAAGCCGAAATAGTCGAGCGCGTCCGATACTTCCGCGCTGCTCAGGCCCTGCGCCTGCGTGAATACACTGTCTTCCATGAAACGTCTCCTCGTCTTGTTGTCGTGGAGCCCAGTTTCATATAAAGTGTTTTCAATATCAAACATCGATTATTGACTCTTGGATCAATAAAAATGAACCTAAGACAGTTGCGGTATTTTTGTGAAGTAGTAGAAGCGGGCAGCGCGACGCACGCGGCCGAGCGCCTGCACGTGGCACCGACGGCCATCAGCATGCAGCTGGGGCAGCTGGAAGCCCACCTGGGCGGCGAGCTGTTCGACCGTTCGCGCCGCCCCATGGAGCCGACGCCGCTGGGCCGGTTTTTCTATCCGCGCGCCAAGGAACTGCTGCTGCAGGCGGCGCGGCTGGACGACGAGGCCAAGGGCCTGGCGACGGGTAGCCACGGCTGGCTGGGCATCGCGTTTACCCGCTCGGCCACGTTTTCCGTGCTGCCGCGGGCCATCCGCCAGTTTCGCGCCGCCTATCCGCAGGTGCAGCTGGACCTGGTCGAGGCCCTGTCCGAATACCAGCCGGCGCAGCTGCGCCAGGGCCGCATCGATATCGGCCTGTCGCGTTTCATCGGCCCCTGCGAAGCGCCGCCCGACCTGCGCCACGCGGTCACGCTGGACGACCCGCTGGTGGCCGCCCTGCCCCTGCGCCACCCATTGGCGGGACGCACGTCGCTGCGCGCGGCCGAGCTGGCGGACATCCCTTTCATCCTGTATCCGAAAGACCCGATCAGCCCGTTTGGCCAGCAGATCGTCGCCGCGCTGAAGGCGGCGGGCGCCGAGCCGGCCGTCGCGTATTCCGCCGTGGAAATCTACACGGCCCTGTCACTGGTGGCCGCCGGCCTGGGCGCCACCTTGGTAGCCCGCTCGATCGCCGAAAACAACCGCACCGACGTCGTCTTCCTGCCCGTGGACGACATCGCTACCAGCACCACCGTGGTGGCCGTCACGCGCGCCGATGAAAAAAGTCGCCTGGTGTCGGCTTTCCTGGAGATTCTGGCGCACGGCGAGGCACGCTGACGGCGCATCAGAGATCAAGGTGTTGCGTCCGTGTTCCAGGCAAAGGCTGGCGGACGCCATGCGGACTGTATTGCCTGATACTATGAGGCATTGCTACTTTTCGCTCTCCCACCCATGCACGTCAACACCCTCAGCAGCCTGGCGCAACTTTTGGCCAGCGCCGAAACGGAAACCCTGGCCTTTCCCACCAGCATCAATACGGCCCTGCTCCTGCAAAAGGAACTGGCCAACCCCGATTGCCACTCGACCGACATCAGCCGGCTGCTGCTGTGCGAACCGACCTTGTCGGCGCGCGCCGTGGCGCTGGCCAATTCGGCCATGTTCGCGTCCGGCCACACGCCCGCCATCACCAGCGTGCGCGCCGCCGTCGAGCGGCTGGGCCACCGCAACCTGTATGCGCTGGCGACGGCGGCCGTCATCCGCCAGCTGAACGCGGGCATCCGCGACGAAGCCTTGCGCGCCCGCGCCACCCAGCTGTGGGCGCACACCGTGCACGTGGCGGTGCTGGCGCATGGTCTGGCAGGCACCGTCACGCGGACGGACGCCGATACGGCGCTGTTCGCCGGCATCGTGCATGAAGTGGCCGGCTTTTATCTGCTGGCCCAGGCGGACAAGACCCCGGGCCTGTACGACCACCTGGAAACGCAGATGGCCTCCACTCTGGAAGTGATCGGCCGCGCACTGATGCGCCAGCTGGGCGTGCCGCAGCCGGTGGCCGATGCCGTCAATACCTTGCCCGGTTCGACCATCATGCTGCCGCCCGAAGGCTTGCGCGACACCCTGCTGCTGGCCAAGGCGCTGGCGCCCGTGCCTTCGCCGCTGCCGCAGGCCGGCATCACCGTCAGCACGTCGCTGCAAGAGTACCTGGAACACGATCCCGTGCTGCAGGCGCTGCGCACGCAGCCATCGGCCGAAGCGAAAGGCCTGATCGAGGTACTGCTCAGCTGATGGCCGATCTGCTATGATGGCGCAGGCCGGGATGGACCCGGTCCGCTTTCATTGATGTTGACTGGAAAACTGCCTTGACTACCTCCTTACGCATGCTCGGCCTGGCCGCAGCCCTGACCATGGCGTGCAACGCCAACGCCGACAGCTTCGTTTCGTCGGCCTCCAGCGCCGGCTCCCAGTCGAGCGGCAGCATTTCCGATTCGCTCAACGGTTCGAGCAACAGCTCCTCGCGCGACAACAAGGTGGCCAATGGTCCCTACCGCATCATCGACGTGGCAGGCACGCCAGGGCGTGACGGCATGACGCGTCTGACCATGCAGGCCGACGCCACGGCAACGCCGCTGGTGCTGGACTTGCCGCAAGCGGCGCTCGACAAGCAAAAGCTGGCGCAAGGCGACATGGTGTATGCGCAAAACCGCGCCTACGGCATCGAATTTTCGCGCAACGACACGCGCGCCGCCTTCTTCCTCGTGCTGGCCGACGACTGGTACGGCGAACTGGCCACGCGTCCCGTCAGCCTTTGATTCGTTTTTTCCCGCGCCGCCCGGCACTGCTGCTGGGCGTTTGCGCCATCTTCGGCGCCGGCGCCGCGCAGGCGGGCGCTTCGCTCGCCTCCTCGCGCTTTTGCGACCGCGCGCAGGAACTCACGGCCACGGAACAGGATCGCCTTTTGCGCTTTGCCGCCGTCGTGCGCGAGGAACTGGCCGCCAGCGAAGGCAGCGTGGCCCTGATCAGCCGCTCCGGCCTGGACCTGGCCCGCTTCGGCATCCGCTATTCGCATGCGGCGCTGGCCTGGCGCCACGACAGCGACAGCGGCTGGTCAGCGCGCCAGCTGTACTACGCCTGCGACGAAGGCCGCCCGCGCATCTTCGACCAGGGCACGGCCGGTTTCGCCATGGGCACGGAAAACCCCGCGCTCGGCTACATCTCGCTCGTCAAACTGCCCGCCGAAACCGTACCGCCTCTGCGCCGCGCCCTGCTCGACCCCGTGCGCGTGCAGCAATTGCTGGCGGGCCGCTACAGCGCCAATGCCTATGCCTACAGCCTGAAATACCAGAATTGCAATCAGTGGGTGGCGGAAATGCTGGCCGCCGCCTGGGGCGAACTGGCCACGGGTGGCGACTTGCGCGCGCGCGCCCAGGACTGGCTGCGCGCCGCGCCCTATGCGCCCGCCCCCGTCGACGTGGGTGCGCGCTGGCTGATGCTGGGATCGATCTTCGTGCCCCTCGTGCACATGGACGACCACCCGCAGGAAGCCATCGGCACGATGCAGCTGGAAGTGAGCTTGCCGGCCAGCCTGGAAGCGTTCGCGCGCCAGCGCCTGCCCGCCAGCGAGCGCGTGGAAATCTGCCACGACGGCAAGCAGGTGGTGGTGCACCGGGGCTGGGATGCGATCGCCAACAGCTGCGTGCCCGGCGCGAACGACCGGGTCATCGCCCTCGACGATACGCAGCACGACAGTCCCTGACGACAGTCCCTAAGCAGCGGCCAGCGCCGCTTCGACTTGCTCGAACAGGCGCGCCGGCTGCAACCCCTGCCCCATCCTGCGGGCCACCTCGACGCACGCCAGCTTGACCTCGGGCGCGGCCAGCAGGCGCGCCAGCTGCCGCCGCATGCGCCCCGCCGACAGGCGTTTCGCCAGCAAAACCTCCCCCACGCCGAGCCGTTTGACCCTCCAGCCATTGTCGAACTGGTCGTACGCGAACGGCACGACCAGTTGCGGGATGCCCGCGCGGAACGCGTCCGCGCTCGTGCCGATGCCGCCGTGGTGCACGACGGCCGCCACGCGCGGCAACAGGGCCGCGAACGGCGCGTGCGCCTGCCACATCACGCCAGGGGGCAAATCCTGCGGCACTTGCGCCGCATGGGGCGTCATGAACAGGCCGCGCCGCCCCAGCCGCCGCAAGACGTCCAGCGCGATGCTGAAATAGCGCTGCGCGTGCTGGTGGCCGGTACCGGGCGTAAAGACGATGGGCGGCGCGCCCTCGCCCAGAAAGCGTTCGAGCTCCGGTGGCAGGGCCGCGGCGCCATGCGTGGCGGCGCCGGCGAAACCAGTTTGCACGAAATGCGGCGGCCAGTCCGCCTGCGGGGCGGCGAACCAGGCGGGAAATAGCCCCAGCGAAGCATCCGGCGCGGCCAGCATGTGCGCAAAAAAATGCGACTCCGGCGGCAAGCCGTGCTGCGCGCGCGCGGCGTTCAGGCCAGGCAGCATCAGCGGGTCGATCATCGTGCGGTGGATCATCCGCCACAGGGCCTGGCGCCAGGCCAGCGGCACCCAGGCGGGAATGCGCAGGGAACCCGTCGTCAGCAAGTCATGGCTGCTGCACACATTCGATGGCGCCAGATATGCCGCGACGATGCGCAGGCCCGGACGTATCGAGCGTGCCAGGGCGGCCATCGGCACGAGGATGGGGTGGCACAGCACCACGCAATCTTCACCGTCCGGCAAGCCTTGCACGACGCCGCGCACGGCGCCCAGGTGCGGCACGAGGCCTTTCCATATCACGCCCCAGCCCTTGCGCTCATCCCACAGGCCGGGGTCCCCGAGCATGGCCTGGCCCTCTGCCGCGCTACCAAAGGTGTGATATGGCAGCCTGGACGCCTGCGCGGCCGCTTCCTGCCAGCCCGGCACCAGCAGCAACACGCGCCGGCCCCGCTGTTGCAAGCCCTGCGCCAGCGCGATAAACGGTTGCATGTCGCCGCCCGTGCCGCTGCTGGCGACAATGACGAGCGGCGCGGTGGCCGCCTGGCCCGCCGATGCGTCAGCCCGGGACAGCATCGAGCGCCTCGCCGATCGCATAGAATCGCCCGCCGGCGATGTAATGCAGGCTGCGCCACGATGGATCGGCGTCCTCGAAATGCCAGTGCCCGTCGCGGAATACGCGCGTGTCGGCCCAGGCGCCCACCACTTCGCCGATGAAGAGGTCATACGCGGCCTGGTTGTGCGGCTCGGGTATCAGGCGGCAGGCCAGCCAGGCGGAACAGCCGGCCACGAACGGCAAATCAAAACCGTCCATGTGCAACAGCCGCACGCCGGCGCGCGCCAGTTTGTCGGGCTGCGCATCGAGGCCGTGCGTGCCGACGGCGTGGGTCAGCTGCAGCTGCGCCGCCGTCGGCACCTGGATGACGAACGTGCCGCTGCCTTCGACGAGCGCGCGCGTGCGCGTCGCCTTGTCCAGCACCACGGTCAGTTTTGGCGGCGAGAAATCGAGGGCGCAGGCCCAGGCGGCGGCCATCACGTTGTCGACGCCGCCATGGCGGGCCGAGACGAGGATGGAGGGGCCGTGATTGAGCAAACGATAGGCTTTTTCCAGCGGCACGGCGGCGACGTGGCCGTGCGCATCGTCCCGTTCATTCAGCGGCAGCAGCATGTCCCACTGGTCGATGCCGGATCCGAAACCGTTCGGCGTCACCTTGACCGGTTCAAAGCCGAAGCGCGCATAAAAGGCCTGCGTATGCTGGCTGGTGTTCATGCTCACCTTGACGACGCCCGGCACGGCGCGGATGGCGTCCAGGCGCGCCTGCGTCAGCGCGCGGCCCAGGCCCTGTCCATGCATGTGCTGCGCCACCATGCCCCAGCACAGGCTGGCGACGGTGCCGCCCGCCTCCAGCGCATGGCCGCCGCAGGCGACGATGTTCCCGTCGCGTTCGATGACCAGGTAGGGATGGGTCGAATTTTCCAGCCAGGCGGCAAAGTCCGCGCGCTCGGACGGGTCGAAAAAGCGCGGCGTATTGCCGTCGAAAAGGGCGAGGCAGGCGTCGCGGTCGCCGGCCTGGTAAGGACGCACTGTTTGCATTTTTTGTACTCAAAAAAACATGAATGGCAATTATAAGGGGCGCGCGGTCAAGCCAGCTGTTCCGGGCCGACGACGTGCACGCCCGGCGTGCCGGCCAGCGCCGCTTCCAGCAAGGCGCTGGCGATACGTGGCGCGGGATTGATGCGCCAGCGGCGCGGCAGCACGGGGCCCAGCACACGCAGGACGCGCAAGGCGGCACCCTCGCCCGCCCGCGCCTCCTCGCGTTCGCCGCCGATCAGTCCGGGCCGCACGTGGGTGAGCGATGCAAAGCCCAGCGCTTCGAGGTCACGTTCCAAGTCTCCCTTGACGCGGTTGTAGAAAAAGCGCGAGGCCACGTTGGCGCCGGCGGCGGAATTGAGCGCATACGTGCGCGTGCCGGCCGCCAGCGCCAGGCGCGCGGCGGCCAGCGGATAGTCATGGTCGACCCGCCAGAACGCCTGCCGCGTACCGGCCACCTTCATCGTCGTGCCCAGGGTGCAGATGACGGCATCCGCCTGCCACCAAGGGGCGTCCAACGGCAAACGGTCGAAGTCGACGCGCGGCGCCTCGAGCTTGGGATGGCCGGGCAACGATTTGCGCACGGGCGCGACGATGGCCGTGACGCGCGCATCCATCAACGCCAGGCGCAGCACTTCGCGGCCCACCAGGCCCGTGGCGCCCATCAGTATCAGTTTCATTCCTTCTCCCCGCAAGCACTGGACGCCACACGATACAGCATCAGGCGCCCGCGTGCGTGTGATAGATCTTGTTCACGATGGTCCATTCGCCCTGCACCTTGAGCAGATTGAAAAAATCGGTGAAGCGGAAGCCCGAGATGTCGTCCGTATCGACGCGCGCGCTGGCCGCCGTGCCCACGATATCGATCCGCGCGATGGCCGCCCTGGCCTGCGGCGACGGCCGGAAGGCGCTGTCGATGATTTCAAACAGGCCTTCGATGGGACCGCCCGTCAGTTGATCGTCGCCGTCGACGCCGAAAATGGTGGCCTCGCTGCTGAAGGCCGGGCGCATGATGCTGCTGTCGGCCTGCGCGCCGCCCGCATTGTATTGATTCAGCACGGCGACGATGGCCTGGTATTCCTGCACATAAGTGGTGGTGTTCATGTTGCGCTCCTTGGTTGGGTGAAAAGAAAAATCAGTACTGGCTTGCGGGCCAGTCGGTGTAGCCGCTGGCGCCGCCGCCGTAATACGCCGCGCGCGGCGCCACGGCCAGCGCCACCCCATGGCGCAGGCGGGCCACGAGGTCCGGGTTGGCGATGAAGGGACGGCCAAACGCCACGGCATCGATCTTGCCGGCGGCATGGCGCGCCTGCGCCAGCGGCAAGTCGTAATGGTTGTTGCCGATGTAGGGCCCATCGAACAGCGCCCGCAACGCGTCGAGGTCGACGCCATCGGGCACGTCGCGCGAGGTGGCCGTCGCGCCCTCGACGAAGTGCAGATAGGCCAGTCCGTGCCGGTTCAACTGTCCGATCAAATAGCCATAGGTGGCCATCACGTCGCTGTCGACGGGCGTGTTGCCCGCGTCGGGCGTGACGGGCGACAAACGGATGCCTACCTTCGCTGCGCCCCAGATGTTCACCACGGCCTGCGTCACTTCCAGGGTCAGGCGCGCGCGGTTGTCGATGCTGCCGCCATAAGCGTCCGTGCGCCGGTTGGTCGAATCACGCAGGAACTGGTCGAGCAGGTAGCTATTGGCCGAATGCACCTCGACGCCGTCGAAACCGGCGCGCAGCGCGCATGCGGCCGCATGCGCATACTGGGCGACGATGCCGGCGATTTCCCGCGTTTCCAGCGCGCGCGGCATGGAGACAGCTTGCATGCCGCTAGCCGTGTAAGTGCTGCCCTCGGCCCGGATGGCGGATGGCGCGACGGGAGCGGCGCCGCCGGGCTGCAGGCTCGTGTGCGAAAAGCGTCCCACATGCCACAGCTGGCAGACGATCTTGCCGCCGGCCGCATGCACGGCATCGGTGACCAGCTTCCAGCCCGCCACCTGCTCGTCCGTCCATATCCCCGGCGTCAGGGCATAGCCGCGTGCCTGGGGCGAGATGTTCGTCGCCTCGCTGATGATCAGGCCGGCGCTGGCCCGCTGGGCGTAGTACTCGGCGTGCATGGCGTTCGGCACGCCATTGTCGCCCATGCGGCTGCGCGTGAGCGGCGCCATGACGATGCGGTTGGCCAGGGCCAGCGCGCCCAGATCGACTGGAGAAAATAAATCGCTTTCATGCTGTTCGCTCATCGTATTGCTTTCGTATTCTGTGAGAAAAACCGGAAATAACTGACCGGTCGTCTAGTACATGGTTAAAAAAACGGCTAGGACAGCAGCCGTTGCGTGGTCGACATGGCGGCGTCGAACGGTCCGCCGTTCCGGGCCACCTTGACCATCAGCGAAGCGCCCAGCCACAGCTGGTACAGCGATTCGGCCAGCACGCGCGCCGGCGTCGCCGCCGCCACGGAACCGTCGAGGTGGCCCGCTTCGATGCATTGCGTCAGGCGGTCCAGGATGGCGCCCGTGCCCTGCTGCAGCACGGCGCCCATGTCCACGGACAGGTCGCACACTTCGGCACCCAGCTTGACCACCAGACATTTGCCTTCCGGGGCGCTGTCGGCCTGGGTCGTGCTCCAGTAGTCAAAATAGGCCAGCAGGCGCTCGCGGGCATTGCCAGGCCCCGCCAGCAAGGCGTCGACCGTCTGCAGATAGGTGGTGAAGTAATCGTCGAGCAAGGCCTGGCCAAACTCTTCCTTCGACTTGAAGTAATAGTAGAACGAGCCTTTCGGCACGCCGGCCGCCGCCACCAGTTCGGCCAGGCCCACGGCCGTATAGCCCTTCTCAGCCATCAGGGCCTTGGCGATGTCGATCAGGTGCTGACGCATGTCGGCGGAAGATTTTTTGCTCATGCGGCCAGTATAGCAAAAAATCTGACCGGTCGTCTAGTAAGCCATTGCCTGCTCCGCCATCACCCCAGGCGCAGGGCCAGCGCCGCCAGGGTCACGAGCAGCACGGGCACGGTCAGCACGATGCCGACGCGGAAATAGTAGCCCCAGGAAATGTGGATGTTCTTGCTGTCGAGCACATGCAGCCACAGCAAGGTGGCCAGGCTGCCAATTGGCGTGATCTTCGGTCCCAGGTCGCTGCCGATGACGTTCGCGTAGATCATCGCTTCGCGCACGGCCCCCTGCACCGTCGTCGGGTCGATGGCCAGCGCGCCCACCAGCACCGTCGGCAGGTTGTTCATCACGGACGACAGCAAGGCCGTCAGCACGCCCGTCCCCATGGCCGCGCCCCACACGCCGTACTGCGCGAAGTGGTTCAGCATGCCCGTCAGGTAAGCCGTCAGGCCCGCATTGCGCAAGCCGTACACGACCAGATACATGCCCAGCGAAAAGACGACGATCTGCCACGGCGCATGGCGCAGCACGTGGCGCGTGGAAATCACGTGGCCCCTGCCGGCCACCACCAGCAGCAGCGCGGCGCCCACGGCGGCGATCAGGCTGATGGGCACGCCCAGGTGCTCCTGCGAGAAAAAGCCCACCAGCAGCAGCGCCAGCACCAGCCAGCCGGCGCGGAAGGTAGCAAGGTCGCGGATGGCGGCGTCCGGGCGTTTCAGCTGCGCGACTTCGTAGTCGCGGGGGATATCCTTGCGGAAAAAGAGCAGCAAGGCGGCCAGGGTCGCCAGCACGGCGACGGCGTTGACGGGCACCATCACGGACGCGTACTCGGCAAAGCCGATCTTGAAGAAATCGGCCGACACGATATTGACCAGGTTCGACACCACGAGCGGCAGGCTGGCCGTGTCGGCGATGAAGCCGGCCGCCATCACATAGGCCAGGGTGGCTTTCGCGGAAAACTTCAGCGCCCGCAGCATGGCGATGACGATGGGCGTCAGGATCAGCGCGGCGCCGTCGTTGGCAAACACGGCGGAGACGAGCGCGCCCAGCAGGACCAGCAGCACGAACAGTTTCCTGCCGCTGCCCCCGCCCCAGCGCGCCACGTGCAGCGCGGCCCACTCGAAGAAGCCGGCCGCATCCAGCAGCAGGCTGATGATGATCACGGCAACGAAGGTGCCCGTGGCGTTCCACACGATATGCCAGACGACGGGAATGTCGCCCCAGTGGATCACGCCGGCCAGCAAGGCGACACAGGCGCCGATGACGGCGCTCCAGCCGATGCCCAGGCCGCGCGGCTGCCAGATGACGAGGATTAAGGTGGCGAGAAAGATGAGGAAAGCGGTCAGCATGGGGTAAGGGTAAGGTCCCGTGTATGCGGCATCGCGGGCACCATGCGCCGCAGCCTTGGATATTCAATACTTCAATGATAGTGGAATTATTGAATTAATGCAAAATCCCATGACCTGTATGCCGGGGCAAAAATACTCTGGCCTTCCAACCTTGTTGTTATCTTTAGGCAACTAATTCAGTGTATAGTCGAACGGCAACATGACCCGTGAAAAGAGGCGCCGGTGACAACCGTATATCAGACATCAACGATGGGCGAGGCGCGCGTGCGCATCGCCCTGGTGGACCGAGACAGCGCCGACCTGCTCGTCCACCGCGTGGGCAGCCGGGGTCTGGCGCAGGGCGACGCCCTGTGGTTCATCACGCGCGAGCCCCAGAACGCGAATGTCCACGTGTACTTCACGTCGCAAGGCATGGCACAGCTGAGAATGTGTTTTGTCGACAACCGTGGTGAAGCAGGCTGGACAAAACCACATCCTTTGCATGGCCGGCTATAAGAATGCAATGCTGTTTTCCCGATGACAGGAGTGATCACCATGGATTTGATTTTGCTGGAACCCGGCAACGGGGACCTCGTGTTCGGCAAGACGCCGGGCGATGGCAGCGGCAGCATTGGCGGCAGCCTTGTGGACGCCGGCTGGCGCGACAACCCCGCCCTGCGGGACCTCGGCCGCTGCATCGAGCTGGTCTCGCTGCACCAGGGCATGAAGCAGCAAATCACGACGGACGTCAGCAATTCGGCACGCACGTCGGGGCGGCCCGTGATCACGGAATTTACCTGCGTCAAATATGTCGACCGGACCTCCGTCAACTTGTACGACCTGTGCCTGCGCGCCGAACCACTGGGCAGGGGTGCGGCCCAGCCGACCAAGCTGTACATCGCACGCAACTCGGACGACAGGACGGCCAACATCATGACCATTTGGCTGCGCGACGCCATCATCAGCGAAATCCAGCTGCAAACCCATCCCGATGACATGCCGACCGAGCAGTTCAAGCTGAATTTCACGGAAATCCTCTGGAGCCACAGCGTGCAGCAGGCCGACGGCAAGCCTGCCTCCCAACACACGACAGGCTGGAGCCTGGCGCGCAACCGGCCGATCGGCGCCTTCACAGGCTAAACAAGGCGCCTACTCTTCCAGCCCTCCCCCCAGCGCCTTGTACAAGGCCACGGCCGACTTGAACTGGTCGCGCCGGACGTCGAGCAAGGCTTGCTGGGCCGCATACGACTGGCGCTGCGCGTCGAGCAATTCCAGGCGACTGTCCTGGCCCGCGTCGTAGCGCAGCTGCGACAGGCGCAGGCGCTGCTGCGCCGCCGCGACCACGCGCTGCTGGGCATCGATCTGCTGCGCGTACGTGGCGCTGCCGGCCAGACCGTCGCGCACGTCTCGGAAGGCCGCCTGGATGGCCTGCTCGTACTGCAGCACGGCGACGTCCTTGCGCAAGCGCGACAGTTGCAGTTCCGCGCGCAGCTGGCCGCCCTGGAACAGCGGCTGCGTCACTTGCGGCGCGAACGACCAGCTGCGCGCGCTGCCGCGGAACAGGTCACCGAGCTCCGGGCTGGCAAAACCCAGCGACGCCGTCAGCGACAAACGCGGGAAGAAGGCGGCGCGCGCGGCGCCGATTTCCGCGTTCGCCGCCACCAGCGCGTATTCCGCCTGCAGGATGTCCGGGCGGCGCGCCAGCAAGTCCGACGGCAGGCCGGGCGGCAGCTGCGTCAGCACGGGCTGGCCATCAAGTGCGCGGCCGGGCGGCAGGTCCGTTGGCAGCGGCGCGCCCAGCAGCAATTCCAGGTTGTTGCGCGCCAGGGCACTGGCCCGTTCGCGCGCCTGCACGTCCGCTTCCGCCGTGGCGACCTGCCCTTGCGCCTGCGCCACGTCCAGGCCACTTCCCTGCTGCGCGCCGTGCAGGCGCTGCGTCAGGACCAGCGCCTGGCGCCAGTCAAGCAGGGTTTGGCGGGCCAGCGCCAGCTGTTCCTCGGCCAGCCGCTGTTCCAGGTAGGCGTCGGCCACGGCGCCGATCAGGGCCATGTGCGCGGCGCGCTGGCCCTGCTGCGTGGCCAGGTAGCGGGCAAACGCGGCGTCCGACAGGGAACGCAGGCGGCCGAACAGGTCGATCTCGAACGCGCTCATGGCGATGCCGGCAGTGAACTGATTCTGTGTCACCGCATCGGCGCCGCGTTGGCGCACGCCGCCCGCATTCGCGCCGATGGCCGGAGTGCGGCCCGCATCCTGGATCTGGTACTGGGCCCGCACGGCTTCCACGTTGAGGGACGCCACGCGCAAGTCGCGGTTGTTTTCCAGCGCGATGTCGACCAGGCGCTGCAGGCGCGCATCGAGCAGCATCTGGCGCCAGCCCAGGTCCGCGGCGCTATCTGACGCGGAGACTTCCCCATAGCTGGCCGGTATCGGCGCCGCCGGCTTGACCAGCGGCGGCGTCAAGGAACACGCCGACAAAGCCAGCGCGGCCAGGGGCGTCATAAAGAATAAACGCATTACAATTCTCCTTCCACCGCCTTGACGGCGATGCGATGACTGCGTTTGTTGAAGTACTTGCTCATCTTGTCGACGGCGCCCAGCACCACGACAAAGAACACGGGCACGAAAAACACGGCCAGCACGGTGGCGGTGATCATGCCGCCGAACACGCCCGTGCCGATCGCGTGCTGCGTCTCGGCGCTGGCGCCCGTGGCCAGCATCAGCGGCACGACGCCCAGCGCGAACGCCAGCGACGTCATCAAGATCGGGCGCAAGCGCAATCTAGCCGCCTCCACCGTCGCTTCGACCAGTCCACGTCCTTGCGCCTGCAGCTGGCGCGCATATTCGACGATCAGGATCGCGTTCTTCGCCGACAGGCCGATGATCGTGATCATGCCCACCTTGAAGAACACGTCGTTCGGCATGCCGCGCAACATCACGGCCAGCACAGCGCCCAGCAATCCCAAAGGCACGACCAGCATCACGGAGACGGGAATCGACCAGCTTTCATACAGGGCAGCCAGCACGAGGAAGACCACCAGCATCGACAGCGCCATCAGCATGGGCGCCTGCGAGGCCGATTCCTTCTCTTGCAGCGACTGGCCCGTCCACGCGAGCGCGAAACCGGGTGGCAGCTGCTTCACGAGCCGCTCCATTTCCAGCATGGCGTCGCCGCTCGACACACCCGGTGCCGCGCTGCCCGAAATGCGCGCCGCAGGATAACCCTGGTAGCGCACCAGCTGCAGCGGCGACTCGCTCCATACGGGGCGCACCAGTTCGCCCAGCGCCACCATGCCGCCCGCGTTATTGCGGATGCGCAGGGCCAGCACGTCGTTCAGCTGCATGCGCGACGGCGCATCGGCCTGGATGATCACCTGCTGCATGCGGCCGGCATTCGGGAAATCGTTGACATAGGTCGAGCCCATGGCCGCCGTCAGCATGTCGGCAATGGCCGTAAACGACACGCCCAGCGCTTCGGCCTTGGTGCGGTCGATATCGAGGCGCACGCTGGCGCCGGGTGGCAAGCCGTCCGGATACACGCCGGCCACCTTGCCGCTTTGCGCGGCCAGTCCCAGCAACTGGTTCTGCGCCGCCTGCAGGGCAGCGATGCCCTGGTTGGCGCGGTCTTGCAGGCGCAGGGAAAAGCCGGACGAGTTGCCCAGTTCATCGATGGCGGGCGGCATCAAACTCATGATGACGCCCTCCTTCGCCTGCGACATGGCCGCCTGCGCCAGCGCCACTTCTTCCTGCGCCGTGGCGCCGTTGCGCTGTTTCCAGTCCTTCAGCATGGTGAACGCCAGGCCCGCATTCGGCCCCGCGCCGGAAAAACTGAAGCCGAGAATAGACTGGTTCACTTCGATGCCGGGCCGCGTGGCCACGTGCTGCTCGTACAGCTTGACGACGTCGAGCGTGCGCTCCATCGTCGCGTCGGACGGCAGCTGGATCGAGGTGATGAAATATCCCTGGTCTTCTTCCGGCAAGAAGGCCGACGGCAGCTGCATGAAAGCCACGCCCAGCGCCGCGACGATGGCGCCATACAGCACCATCGAGCGGCCCGCGCGCTTCACCATCGCCACCACGCCCTTTTCATAACGCGCCGTCATGCGTTCAAAATGGCGGTCGAACCACAGGAAGAAACCCTTCTTGTCGTGGTCGTGCGGGCCGATCGGTTTCAACATGGTGGCGCACAGGGCCGGCGTCAGGCTCAAAGCCAGAAACGCCGAGAACAGGATCGACACGGCCATGGCCAGGGTGAACTGGCGGTAGATCGCGCCGACGGAACCGCTGGCCAGCGCCATCGGGATGAACACGGCCGTCAGCACCAGGGTGATGCCCACCACCGCCCCCGTGATTTCGCGCATGGCCTTCGACGTCGCCTCCTTCGGCGACAAGCCTTCGGTGGCCATCAGGCGCTCGACGGCTTCCACCACGACGATGGCGTCATCGACGATAATGCCGATGGCCAGCACCATGCCGAACATGGTCAGCACGTTGACGGAATAGCCGGCCATCAGCATGACCGTAAAAGTGCCCATCAGCGCGATCGGCGCGACGATGGCGGGAATCAGGGTATAGCGTATCTTTTGCAGGAACAGATACATGACGAGGAAGACCAGCACCATCGCTTCGAGCAGGGTGACGACGACCTTCTCGATCGAGATCTTCACGAACGGCGCCGTGTCGAACGGCACCGAATACTTGATCCCGGCCGGCATGGTGTGCGCCAGTTCGGCCATGCGCGCACGCACGGCGCTGGCCGTCTGCACGGCGTTGGCGCCCGGCGACAGCATGACGGCGGCGCCCGACGCGGCTTGCCCGTTTTCGCGGATGCTGAAGTTGAAGCTTTGCGCGCCCAGCGACACTTTCGCCACGTCGCCGATGGTCACTTTCGAGCCGTCCGCATTCGCGCGCAGGACGATGGCGGCAAATTCGGCCGGCGTTTGCAGCTGGCCCTGCACCGTCAGCGGAATGGTCACGCGCTGGCCGTGCACGGCGGGCGAATCACCGAGGCGGCCCGGGGCGATCTGCGCATTTTGCTGCGCGATGGCGGCCGTCAGCTCGCCCATGGCGATGTTGTACGACACGAGCTTGGCCGGATCGACCCAGATGCGCATGGCGCGCTCGGAGCCGAACAGCTGCACCTTGCCCACGCCGGGAATGCGGCGCAGTTCTTCCGTCACGTTGCGCGCCAGGTAGTCGCCCAGCGCCACTTCATCGTGCTGGCCATTGTCGGAAATCAGGCTGACGATCATCAGGAAGCCCGACGACGCCGATTCCACCGTCAAGCCGTTTTGCCGCACGGCTTGCGGCAGGCGCGGTTCGATGGCTTTCAGGCGGTTCTGCACGTCCACCTGGGCCATTTCCGGATCGGTGCCGGGCTGGAAGGTGACGGTGATCGAGGCCGAACCCGACGTATCGGTGGACGACTCGAAATACAGCAGGTGCTTGACGCCCGACAGTTCGCGTTCGATCAGGCCGACCACGGAATCGTTCATGGTTTGCGGCGTGGCGCCAGGGTAGTTGGCGCTGATGCTGACGCTGGGCGGCGCCACCGAGGGGAAGCGCGCAATCGGCAATTGCGGTATGGCGATCAGTCCGAACAGGACGATAAAGACCGCCACCACCCACGCAAAGACGGGGCGGTTGATGAAAAATTGAGGCATGTCGTTAAACTTTCAATATGTACGAGTCAGCGCACGGCACTGACGACAGGTGCGGTGGCCACGGCGGCGGCGCGCTTCCACGGTTGCGGCGCGGCGGTGGCGCCCGGCTGCAGGCGTTCCTGGCCTTCGATGACGACGGTTTCGCCCGCCTTCAGGCCGCCGTTGACCACGTACTGATGGTCGATTACATCGCCCACGGCGATCGTTTTCAGGCTGGCTTTGTTCGTGCCATCGAGCACCCAGGCCTGCGCCTGGCCGCCGCTGCTGCGCAAGACGGCCTGCTGCGGCAGCAGCACGCCATTTTCCTGCACGGCGCGGGCGATGCGGGCGCGCACGAACATCCCCGGCAACAGCTGGCGCTGCGGATTGTCGACCAGCACGCGGATGACGGCGTCGCCCGTGCCCGCATCGACGCTGATGCCGGAGAACAGGATGCGTCCCGTGACGGGATGCGGCTGGCCATCCGCGCCCAAAATGGTCACGGGCAGCTTGTCCGCGCCACCGTTGCCCGAAGCTTGCAAGGCGGCCAGCGCGGCGGCCGGCTGGCGCACGTCGACGTACACCTTGTCGATCTGCTGGATGCGCGCCATCGGCGTCGCATCGGCCAGGCCCACGAGCGCGCCTTCCGTCACCAGTTCGGAGCCGATGCGCCCGGCAATCGGCGCCTCGATGCTGGCAAAAGCGAGGTCCAGGCGGCGCCGCGCCAGGGCCGCGCGTGCCTGCGCCACGGTGGCCACGGCTTGCTCGCGCTGGGCCACGGCGTCGTCATACGCCTGGCGGCTGATGGCGTCCGCTTCGACCAGCGGTTTCAAGCGCTCGGCCTGGCTGCTGGCGCGCTTCGCCGTGGCCACCGCATGCTGCAGGGCGGCGGCGGCCGAATCGACGTCCGCCTGGAATGGCGCCGGGTTCAGCTGGAACAGCTTCTGTCCCGCTTTCACTTCGGCGCCCTGCTCGAACTGGCGGCGCAGCACGATGCCGCCCACCTGCGGGCGGATATCGGCCGTGCGGAAGGCGGCCACCCTGCCCGGCAATTCATCGCTGAGGACAACGGGCGCCGCTTGCAGCTTGAGCACGGTGACGGCGGCGGGCGGCGCGGCGCCTTCTTCCGGCGCGGGTTTGGAACAGGCGGCAAGGCTGAGCAGTGCCGCGGCGATCAACATGTTTTTCCTGGTGAGGTACTGTACTGGCATGACTTTTCTCTATGGCTGATCCCAACCGGCGGTCCGGTCGACAGATAGGCCGCAGCATAAAAGTCTTGCGTGGATGTTCCGTCAAAGAAATGTGGAGATTCGATGGAGACAGCGAAGAATGCTAGACTATTTGCATGAACTATCATCACAGCGCCAGCCAGCCCTCCTTCCTTGCCACCACGCCGCCTTCCGCCCTCGTCCTGATCGCCGAAGATGAACCGCAAATCGCCCGCATCCTCGCCGGCTACCTCGAGCGCGACGGCTACCGCACGGCCTTCGCGCACGATGGCCAGGAAGCGCTGAACCAGCACCTGGCGCTGGCGCCGGACCTGCTGCTGCTCGACGTGCAAATGCCCAGGGTCGATGGCTGGGGCGTGCTGGCCGAGGTGCGGCGGCGCGGCGAGACGCCCGTCATCATGCTGACGGCGCGCGACCAGGATGCGGACAAGCTGGCCGCCCTGCGCGTGGGTGCCGACGACTACATCATCAAGCCCTTCAATCCGGCCGAGGTGGTGGCCCGCGTGGCGGCCGTGCTGCGCCGCTCGCGCGTGCGCCACCACCCGGTGGGCGGCCAGCGCCTGCGCTGCGGGTCCATCGAAATCGACCAGGAAACGTACGTGGCCAGCGTGCTGCACGATGGCATGGCCGTGGCGCTCAGCCTGACGTTGACGGAGTTCCGCCTGCTGGCCCACCTGGCGCGCACGCCGCGCCGCGTCTGCAGCCGCCTCGAATTGCTCGAGTCGTGCATGCCCGAGAGCAATTCGATGGAACGCACGGTGGACAGCCACGTCAGCAAGCTGCGCAAGAAGCTGGAAGAAGCGGGCGTAATGAACATGCCGGCCAGCCTGCGCGGCGTGGGTTACCGCCTGGAAAGCGAACTCTGATGCGCTTCACGGGCCTGAACCGGCAAATCATCCTGTCGATGTCCGTGCTGATGGTCAGCAGCATCCTGATCATCTGGATCGGTTCCTGGACCTTCTTTGCCATCGCCTTCAAGATCGATCCCGGCATGCTGTCCGAGCCGGACGACTGGTCGCCCAGCACCGTCGAGTGGCTGTGGATCTTCGCCATCACCATCTTCGGCCTAGGCCTGGCCGCGTTTTTCGCCCTCAAGCTCGCTTCGCGCATCCTCAAGCCGATCAATTCCGTGATGGACAGCGTGCGCCGCGTGGCCCATGGCGACCTGTCCGCGCGCGCCTTCGCCGGCGACCGCAGCCTGGGCGAAACGGCCATGCTGGTCGACGATTTCAACAGCATGGCCGAACGCCTGCAGCGGGCGGCCAAGGAAAGCGAAACGTGGAACGCGGCCATCGCGCACGAACTGCGCACGCCCGTGACCGTCCTGCGCGGCACCTTGCAAGGCGTCGTCGACGGCGTCTTCAAGCCCGAGGAAGTGCCGTTTTCCAGCCTGCTGGCGCAAGTGGAAGACCTGGGCCGCCTGATCGAGGACTTGCGCACCCTGAGCCTGGCCGACAGCGGCCACATGCAGCTGCGCATGGCGTGGACGGACCTGACCCTGGAAATCGAGGAAGTGCGCCGCCTGCTGGCGCCGGACATGGCGGCGGCAGGCTTTACCCTGCAGCTGCACCTGTCCGACCATCCCGTCTGCTGCGACGCGGCGCGCATCCGTCAAATCGTGCTGGCCCTGCTCGACAATGCGCGCCGCTATGCGCATCCGGGCCTGCTGCGCGTGCGCACCCGCGTGCTGGCGGGCCAGTACTACCTGAGCGTCGAGGATGCGGGCCCCGGCATCGCGGAAGACCTGGCGCCGCACGTGTTCGAAGCGTTCCGTCGCGGCGACAGCGACGGCGGCGACCTGAACGCGGGCAGCGGCCTGGGCCTGGCCGTGGTCGAAGCCATCGCCCGTGCCCACGGCGGCAGCGCCGTCTGCACGCGTGGCAAGGCGGGCGGCAGCCTGTTTACCATCAAGTGGCCGGTCGAACATGTGGCGCCGCCGCCCGCCGGCTGAATGACTAGGCCCCCGGCACGCGCAGCATGTCGACAAGGGCGCGCAGGACGGCCGGCATCTGCCGCCGGCCCGGGTAGTACAGGAAGTAGCGCGACGGCGGCGGCAGGCAGTTCTCCAGCACGCACGCCAGGCGCCCGGCCGCGATATCGGCGCGCGCATCGGCCTCGTACACGTATGCCAGCCCCGCGCCATCGCGCGCCGCGCGCAGCATCAGTTCATCGTCGTCGAACACGAGCGGCCCGCCGACGGCGATGCTGACGGCTTCCCCCGCCGGCTCGAACTCCCACGCATACTGGCGCCCGCTGGGAAAACGCCGGCCGATGCAGGCGTGGTTCAGCAGCGCGCGCGGCGTGCTTGGTGCGCCATGCGCGGCCAGGTAGGCGGGCGAACCCACCACCACGAACGGCTGCGGCAAGCCCACGGGCACGGCGATCATGTCGGCCGCCACCTGCTCGCCGAAGCGGATGCCCGCGTCAAAACCGTCGCGCACGATGTCGATCATGCCGTCGTCGGTCACCACTTCCACCTGCACGCGCGGATAGCGCGCGACAAAACTGGCCAGCATGGGCGCCAGCAGCAGGCGCGCGGCCGGACGGGGCACGTTCAGGCGCAGCTTGCCTGCGGGCACATCCTGCAAGGCGCTCAAGTCGAGCAAGGCATCGTCGATTTCGCGCATGGCCGGCGCCAGCCGCGCCAGCAGCAGCTGTCCCGCCTCCGTCGGCGTGACGCTGCGCGTGGTGCGGTTCAGCAGGCGCACGCCCAGGCGCTCTTCCAGCGCGCGCAGCGCGTGGCTGAGGGCGGAGGCGGACACGCCCCGTTCGAGGGCCGCCTTGCGAAAGCTGCGCAGGCGGGCGACGGCCGCAAAGGCCGTCAATTCATTGAGATCAGCCATTATTCATGAGTTTCATTCAGTAATACATGCAGGATAAGGCATCTTATCGCATGCAGTTCCTTCGTCCATACTCCTGGCATCTTTTTTTGAAAAGGAATGACAATGGAACACAGAACACTGGGTAACTCCGGCTTGCGCGTCGCTCCCATCGGCCTGGGCTGCATGGGCATGAGCTTTGCCTACGGCGGCGCGGACGAGGCCACCTCGCTGCGCGTGCTGCACCGCGCCGTGGAACTGGGCGTGACCCTGATCGATACGGCGGAAGTCTACGGCCCCTACGCCAACGAGGAATTAGTAGGCCGCGCCCTGAAGCAGCTGCGCGGCAAGGTCCAGATCGCCACCAAGTTCGGCTTCAAGATATTGCCCCACGGCCAGGGCGTGGAACGCATGGCGGGCGTGGACAGCCGTCCCGAACACATTCGCCAGGCGGTGGAAGCGTCGCTGTCCCGGCTCGGCACCGAGTGCATCGACTTGCTGTACCAGCACCGCGTGGATCCCGCCGTGCCCATCGAAGACGTGGTCGGCGCCATGGCCGGTCTGGTGCAGGCGGGCAAGGTGCGCCACCTGGGGCTGTCGGAAGTGTCGGCCGCCACCCTGCGCCGCGCCCACGCCGTGCATCCGATCGCGGCCGTGCAGTCCGAATACTCGCTGTGGAGCCGCGACGTGGAAGCGGAAGTGCTGCCCGCCTGCCGCGCGCTCGGCGTCGGTTTCGTGCCCTACAGCCCGCTGGGCCGGGGATTTCTGACGGGCCAGCTCGCATCCAGCGCCAACCTGGCGCCAGACGACTATCGCCACAGCCTGCCCCGCTTCCAGCCGCCCGCGATGGCGGCCAACGCCCACCTCGTTGCCCAATTGCAGCGCCTGTCGGCCGCGCGCGGCGCCACGGCGGCCCAGCTGGCCCTGGCCTGGCTGCTGGCGCAAGGCGACGACATCGTGCCGATTCCCGGCGCCCGCAGCCTGGCGCACCTGGAAGAGAACGTCTCTGCCACGCAGGTCCTCCTCAACGAGACCGAGCTGGCCGCCATCGGTGCCGCCATCGCGCCCGCTGCCGTGCAGGGCGCGCGCTACCCGGCGGTGGAACTTGCCATGCTTGGCCTGTAGACAACCGTGCATGCGTGCGCTATACCGGTACTTTTTTGTCCAGCGCACTTGAAATGCCCGAATCCGCTATCATTTCCAATCTGAACTATTCATTATGAAAGGGATTTACATGTCCGCACTGCTCGAAACACTGCAATGGCGCTACGCCACCAAGAAGATGGACCCGACGAAAACGGTGCCGCAAGACAAAGTCGAGCGCATCCTGGAAGCCGTGCGCCTGACGGCCAGCTCCAGCGGCCTGCACCCGTACGAAGTGTTCGTGGTGACGAATCCGGCCCTGCGCGAGCAGATCAAGCCGCACGCATGGAACCAGTCGCAAGTGACGGACGCCTCGCATTTGCTGGTGTTTGCCGCCTGGGACAATTACACGGTAGAGCGCATCAACGCACGTTTTGACCTGGTCAATGAAGTGCGCGGTTTCAAGAACGAAGGCTGGGAAGCGTACCGCCAGCAAATCTTGGCCACGTATCCGCAGCGCGATGCGGAAACCAACTACCAGCACGCGGCGCGCCAGGCCTACATCGGCGTGGGCACGGCCCTGATCGCCGCGGCGCAGGAAAAAGTCGATTCGACGCCGATGGAAGGTTTTGATCCGGCCAAGGTCGACGAGATCCTGGGCTTGCGCGAAAAGGGCCTGCGCTCCGTCGTCATGCTGCCGCTCGGCTACCGCGCCGACGAAGGCGACTGGCTGGTGGACCTGAAAAAAGTGCGCCCCGCGCGCGAGCAATTCATCACCGAGCTGGCGTAAGCGCTTCGCCTGTGCCTGAAAAGCGGATGCCCTCACCGGCATCCGCTTTTTTTTGGCCCGTCACGCCGCCTGCGGAAAACGCACCGTCACCTGCAATCCCCGCCCCGCCTCCCCATCGGCCAGCGCGATGTCGGCCTGGTGGTGCTCGGCGATGTGGCGCACGATGGACAGGCCCAGGCCGCAGCCCCAGGCGTCGTTGCCGTCGGGGCGGAAGAAGCGGTCGAACAGGCGCGCATGGTGCTGGCGCGGCACGCCGGGGCCGTTGTCGGACACGCGCAGCAGCGGCCTGCCCTCTTCCACCGCCGCCTGCAAGTCGACCCTGCCTCCCTGCTGCGTGTAGCGCAAGGCATTGTCGATCAGATTATTCAGCAACACTTGCAAGCCGTCGGGATCGGCCTGCACCAGCACCTTCGCCGGCAATGTTTCCACCACGCCCAGGTCGATGTCGCGGCTGTCGGCCAGCGCGCTGTGGTCGGCCACGGCCGCTTCCAGCAACTGGCCCAGGTCCACCGTGTGCAACTGGCTGGCCGTGAGCGCCGTTTCATGGCGCGCCAGGCTCAGCAGCTGGCGCACGAGATGCGTGCTGCGGTCCAGCCGTTCGTGCAGGCGCGCCAGCGCCACGCGGCGCTCTTCCTCGCTGGCGGCCCGCTCGGCCACCTGCAGCTGCAATTTCAGCGCCGTCAGCGGCGAGCGCAATTCATGCGCGGCATCGGCGACAAAGGTGCGCTGCGCCGTCAGCGCCGTCTCGAACTGCCCCATCAGGCTGTTCAACGCCAAGGCCACGGGCCGCAATTCGGGCGGCATGTCGTCGGCCGCCAAGGGCATGAGCGCATCGGGCGAACGGCCGGCCACGGATTCGGCCAGCCGGTGCAGCGGCGCCAGCGTGCGCCCCACGACGGCGACGATCAGCAACGCCAGGATCAGCGCGAACACCAGCAGCGGCGCGCCGGCCCGCACGGTCATTTGCCAGGCCAGCTGGTCGCGCACGGCCTGCGCCTGCGCCACCTGCACGTAGCGGCCGCGCCGCGTCTCGCCGTACAGGCGCCAGTCCTCGCCGTGCAACGTGACATCGGCAAAGCCGGCCAGCGCATAGCGCGGCAATGCCGGCTGGCCCTGCAGGACGGGCAATGGTTCCCCGTCCTCGTCCCACGCCTGCAGCACGAACGCTTCTTCCGGCTCCTGTGCGGCGGCCAGGCCCGTCTGCGGCTCGAACTCGTCGGGCAAGGCCACGGCCAGCTGGCGCAGCTGCAAGTCGGCCAGTTCATTGGTTTCTTCCAGCAGCGAGCGGAACAGCGAAATGCCGGCACCGAGCACGCACAGCAAGGTGGCGGCCAGCAAGCCGAGCAGCAATTGGCGGCGGATGGTCAGCATGACGCCAGCCGCATCTTGTAGCCCACGCCGCGCACGGTCTGGATGCAGTCCGCGCCCAGCTTCTTGCGCAACTGGTACACGTAGACGTCGACGGTATTGCTTTCCACTTCGCTATCCCAGCCGTACAGCTTTTCGCTCAGCTGGCGCTTCGACACCACCTTGCCCGGATGGTCGAGCAAGGCGCGCAGCACGGAAAACTCGCGCGGCGGCAGCTTGATCTGCTCGCCTTCGAACGTGACGTCGTGGCTGGCCAGGTCGAGGATCAGCGCGCCATGCTCGATGACGGAACGCGTACGGCTGACCCGGCGGCGCAGCAGCGCGCGGATGCGCGCCAGCAGTTCGTCGAGGTCGAAGGGCTTGACCAGGTAATCGTCGGCGCCGCTGTCGAGCCCTTCCACGCGGGCCGGCGTGCCGTCGCGCGCCGTGATGATCAGCACGGGCAGCTCGGCGCCCCGCGCGCGCATGGCGCGCAGCACGTCCATGCCCTGTTTGCCGGGCAAACCCAGGTCCAGCAGCATCAAATCGTAGGCGAAACCGGCCAGCGCCAGCTCCGCATCGTGGCCGTCGCGCACCCAGTCCACGGCATAGCACTCGCCGCGCAAGCCCTCGACCAGGCTTTCTCCGATCATCGGATCGTCTTCCACCAGCAACACGCGCACCCGGGCCCCTGTTTATCTTGAAAATACCGCTATCTTAACGTGGCTGGAAGAAGCTCGCCGGGCGCACCGCAGCGACAGCATGTGTCCGTCGCGACGCGCACGAATTCACGATGCGGTGACTATGTGCGCATTTGGCGCATTTTTTATGCGGTATATTTTCCTTCCCTTCATGCATCTGGAAAGGCGCGCCATGTCCAGTTCCTCCCAAGATACCGTCATCGTCAAGGCGGCGATCTATCCGCCCATCGGCATTGCCCGCGTGGGCAACAGCCCCCACGAATACTTTCTGGGACCGGAGGTGCCGGAACCGGCGGCGCGGCCTGCCGGCTACTACCGCGATGCGTCCGGGGCCATCAAGCGCCAGGCGGCGATCTTTCGCCTCTATGGCCTGAATGCGGCCGGCGTGGCAGTGGCCGAATTGAACGCCAGCAATGCCGACATCGAATGGTCCGTCACCCTGGCCAACACCAAGGCGGCGTGGTACCAGTTCCAGATCGCGCTCGATATTCCCGAGGCGCACGTCACCCAGCCCTCGTTCCTGCGCAACATGGCCGTCACCGACCGCGCGCAATTGTCGATCACGCCGGGCGAGCGCAAGATCAACGGCAAGGAACAGCCGGCCGTGACCTTCGACAGCGGCAGCTTCCTGGGCACGCCCGTCTACCTGGGCGAATTGCGCACGGACGCCATGGGGCGGCTGATCGTGCTGGGCGGCCATGGCAAGTCGGCCTCGTGGAATGGCGCGCGCGCCATCACGTTTGCCAACAACGAAGGCTGGTACGACGACACGGCCGACGGCCCCGTCTGCGCCACCGTGCGCTACCAGGGCCAAGCCCTGCCCGTCGACATGGCCTGGGTGGTCGTCGCGCCGCCCGACTACGCGCCGCAGCAAAAATCCGTGCGCACCATGTGGGACTTGATGCGCGACTTGTTTGTTTCCGAAGGAAAAATTGCCGCGCCTGCCATTCCCTCGTTCCAGGACGATATCCGCCCCATTTTCGAGCGCCTGTCCAACCTGCAATGGGTCAATGCGGGCTTCGCGGCCGCCTTCGGCTGGGACGGCAGCACGCCGTTCAGCCGCGACGAGTGGATGGCGCGCCTGTCCAGCCCGTCGGCAAGCCGCAGGGAGTGGCGCAACGTCATCTATAACCAGTTCCGTCAGTTCGAGCGCGACGCCTGGGCGCCATCGCCGTGGCCGTGGCTGTATGGCGACGCGATGGCCATCCCGCCGGCAGACACGCCGCGCCAGAACTGCGCGCTGAGCAATCTGCAATTGTGCTTCCTCAAGCAATGGGCGGACGGCAAGTTCACGGACGACTACGCACCCGGCAAGGTGCCGCCGCAAAGCCTGGCCGACGTGGACGTGGCGCAGCAACCGGACACCCTGCTGCGCGCGGCCATGGAATTCTGCCTGGCCGATGCCTTCCACCCCGGCTGCGAAATGACCTGGCCCATGCGCCAGGCCAGCATGTACAGCGCGCCGTTCCGCCTGGCGCACCGGCCGCCGGGCTGGGTGGAGCCCGACTACGGCGCCGTCCTGACGCCGGACAATATCGGCAGCCCCTGCTCGGCGCAGATCGCCGGCGGCGTGACGCGCTGGATGGCCGTGCCATGGCAGACGGACACGGCCAGCTGCCGCTCCGGCTACCAGTCCGACTACGATCCCTACGTGCCCACGTTCTGGCCCGCGCGCGTGCCCAACCAGGTGATGAGCAAGCTGGCCTACGACGCGGTGATGAACCGCGAAGTGCCCATCGATGACCGCCTGGCCGCCTTTGCCCGGCGCGCCGCGTGGATACGCCCGCTGGGCAACATCAGCTATGAAGAGCAGATCAACAACATGATCGCCGACCTGGCGCAGGTGGGCGTGGTCGAGGTGCGCCCCGGCCCCACGGACGTGGCCGGCTTCCCCGCCTTCCTGCAGGTGGAAAACCTGCCGCCGCCGGTAGCCAGCAAGCACCAGCTGCGTGCGGCGGCGGCCATACCGGACGAGTTCGTCGACGTCGACCTGGAAGGCACGGAAAAAGCGCGCCATCTGCAGCGGCACCGCTTGTGACCGTGCTGCAGGCCGACGTGCTCATCGTCGGCGCCGGTCCGGCCGGCGCCACGGCCGCGCTGAACCTGGCGGGGCGGCACCGGGTCTTGCTGGTCGACCGGCTGGACGCGCCGCAGGCGCGCATCGGCGAATCGCTGCCGCCGGCCGCCGCGCGCCTGCTGAAGGACATGGGCTTGCTCGACGCCTTCCTGCGCCAGGGCCATGCGCCCTACCACGGCAACCGTGCGTGGTGGAACGGTGCCTGGACGCAACACCACTTCCTCAGCGATCCCGATGGCCACGGCTGGCACTTGGCGCGCGGCACCTTCGACCGGTGGCTGCGCGACGAAGCGCGCCGGCGCGGCGCCGCCCTGCTGACCTCGGCCACAGTCGCGGGCATCGCGCAGGAAGATGGCGGCTGGAGAGTACGGCTGCGGACGCAGCATGGCCCCTGCGACGCGGCCGCGCGCATCGTCATCGACGCCACGGGACGCAGCGCCCGGCTGGCCCGCGGAATCGGGGCACGGCGCCAGCGCGGCGACCGGCTGGTCTCGGTATGGCAATACGGGCATGACCGCACGCCCTCCGCGCGGGGCTTAGCCCACATCGAAGCTTGCGAAGACGGCTGGTGGTACAGCGCGCCCCTGCCCGGCCAGCGCCGCGTGCTGGCCCTGCATACGGATGGGGACTTGCTCGCCAGCGGCGCCTTGCGCGACGCTGGCTGGCTGGAAGCGGCGGCGCGCCTGCTCCCCGCCACGGGGGAATTGCTGGAGCGGCAAGGCTATGCGGCCGATACACAAGCCATGGCCACGCCCGCCCATACGGCCAGCCTGGACGCCGGTGCGGGCCCAGGCTGGTTCGCCGTCGGCGACGCGGCCCTGAGCTTCGATCCACTGTCGTCGCAAGGCATCTTCAACGCCCTGTACACGGGCCTGGCCGCGGCCGAGGCAGCCGACCGCACGCTGCAGGGAGAGCTGCAAGCCTGTCAACACTACAATGGGGAATTGGCGGCCATCGGCGCCGCATACGAGCGCCACCTGGCCTACTGCTACGGCCAGGAAACGCGCTGGCCGTCGGCGCCGTTCTGGAGCCGGCGCCGGCCAGGCGACAGGCCCTGAACAGTGCAGGGCCTGGTATTACAGTTACTGCGCCAGGTAGCGTTCCGAACGGGGACCATACAGCAGGCCGTTCGGCACGCCAGCCGACAGCAGCCGCGCATTCGCCGTGCCAGCCAGCGGATGGCTGGCATCGGTGCTGGTATTGATGATCTGCTTGACGGCCGCCGTCACCAGGGCGCCGATCAGGCCGCCGCCGCTGTTGTTGTTGCCTTCATTGCTCGATGCGCTGGCCGCGCCCTGCCACAGCAAGGTACCCGTCTTCAGGTCGACCAGCTTGGCATCGACCGACACCACCGTCACGCTGTCGATCACGGCGTACGTCGTGCCGTACTTCGAGATCGTCACGTACAGGCCCGCATCGGCGCCAAAGATCTCGTTGAGCTTCTTGGCATCGACGCCGTGGATATCGGCGGCGTTCGTCAAGCCGTTCTGCTTGAAGGTTTCACCGACCACGGCCACCGGCAGCACGTAGTAACCCGCTTCGGCCAGCGGATACGTTACTTGCGCGTAGACGCTGTTGCCGGCATTGACTTCCGGCGAATTGTTCAACGGCGGCAAGACCACGATCGAGCGGGGCTTGGCTGCCTTGAAGGCGGTGTAATCGTATGCCGCCTGCTTGGTGGCGCAACCGACCATGAAGATGGCGGGACCCAGGCACAGGGCCATTTTCAACATGCGCGACATCATAATTTCTCGCCTTTCTTCAATTTACCCAACAGGAAGTCCATGTACGGCGTCGATTCCGGGAAGAGTTTCTTCTCGTCTTCGAATTGCGCGGCAACCTGCTCCGGCTTGCCCGCGATCGAGTACAGCATGCCCAGGTGGGCATGGAAGCCCGGCGGCGCATGATTGCCTTTCGCGGCGATCATTTGCAGGTCTTTTTCCATGGCGGCCATCTGCTGCTCGGGGCTTTCACCCTTCAGGTACTCATACACTTGCGGCTGGTAGCCTTCCCACTGGTACAGGGTCTTCGATTGCGTGGCGCAACCGGTCAGGGCGGCACAGGCGAGCATGGCCAGCAGGGCCGCGCCCTTGTTCATCATTGTTTTCATGGGATACCTTATTGTTTGCGCAATGCGCCCGCTTCGACGCCAGCCACCAGGCGCTCGACCGCTTCGCGCATGGCCAGGTCCAGGACTTTGCCGTTGAGGGTGGCGTCATAGCTGGCGGTGCCGCCAAAACCCAGCACTTCACGGTTCGACAGGCTGTATTCGCCGGCGCCGCCGGCCGAGAACACGACTTCGGACGTGGCGATATTGACGACGTTCAAGGTGACCTTGGCATACGCCACTTGCGTCTTGCCGCGGCCCATGATGCCGAACAATTGCTTGTCGCCCACTTCCTTGCGGCCGAATTCGGTCACGTCGCCCGTGACGACAAAGTCCGCGCCCTTGATGTTCTGGCCTTGCTTCTTGAAGTCGGCTTCCTGCTTGAGCTCGGCCATGTTGTCGCGGTCGAGGACGTTGAAACGGTTGGACGTCTGCAGGTGCGCAATCAAAATCGTTTTCGACTGGCTGCCCAGGCGGTCGACGCCATCGGAAAAGATGCCGCGCATGAAGTTGGAGCGGTTGTCGAACTTGCCGACAGCGATCAGGGTGCGGGGACCGACGTAAGGACGGGCCGCGCTGGCGACTGTGGGAACAGCCAGGGCTTGGGACGATTCGGAAGCGCAGCCAGCCAACGCCGCGCCAATCAGCGCTGCGATCAACAACGCGCCAGGTTTATTCTTGTTCATAGTGCCCTTTAGATATGGAGGATCAGGAATAAGCCGCAAAATTGAATTTTGGCAAGTTAATTTCCTGATTGCAATTATATGAGATTGCAAGTCTCACAATTCTCTCCAAAAGTAACGATGGCGAAGATTGCATTGTTGTCCGCCACATACAGACGCGACCCTGCTTGACTTCCCCGTTCCGATTCATTAACTTAGCAGTAAAAAAGCGTGTCGTCCGCGCCACTTCCACCGCACGCTATCCCCTACCTGGATGGGTCTCAGGCCATGCCGATACACGATCATTCCCCGTCCCATCCGCTGGCCACGGCGCTGGCCCTGTCGCTGGGCGCCGCCGTCGCCCTGGGCCTGTCGCGCTTTTCCTATGGCTTGCTGCTGCCGCCCATGCGTGCCGACCTGGGCTGGTCCTACCTGCTGGCCGGGGCCATGAACACATTCAATGCGCTCGGCTATTTTCTAGGCGCCCTGGCCACACCGGCGCTGATGCGCCGCCTGGGCGTGTGGCGCTTGCTCATCATCGGTTCCGTGCTGGCCAGCATCTTCATGCTGATGTCGGGCCTCGTCAGCGACACGGCCACCCTGTTCCTGCAGCGCGTATGCGCGGGCGTCGCCAGCGCCTTCATTTTCATCGCCGGCGGCGTGCTGGCGGCGCGGCTCGGTTCCATGCACAGCCAGCGCGCCGGCTTCTACATCGGCCTGTATTACGGCGGCACGGGCTTCGGCATCGCGCTGTCGGCCCTGCTGGTGCCGGCCGCATTGGCCGCCGCGCAAGACCATGGCGCCGCGCACGCCTGGCAATGGCCGTGGCTGGCACTGGGACTCGCCTGCCTGCTCGCCACCGCCATCATGGCACTGCCGGCCAAGGCGATCGGCGAAGCGCCGCGCGCCCTCGACACGCCGCGGCGCTTCGCCTGGCGCGACTTTGCCCCCAGCCTGGCCGGCTACTTCATGTTTGGCGTCGGCTACATCGGCTACATGACCTTCGTCATCGCTCTGCTCAAGCAGCAAGGGATGAGCGCCACCCTGATCACCGTGTTCTACACCTTGTTGGGGTTGGCGGTGGTGGCGTCGTCGCGCATCTGGGCGCACATGCTGGACCGCTACAAGGGCGGCGAATCGCTGGCGATCCTGAACGGCGTGCTGGGCGCGGTCACCATCCTGCCCGCGCTGACGAGCTTTGCGCCCGTCGTGTTCCTTTCAGGACTCGTGTTCGGCGCCGTGTTCCTGTCGGTGGTGGCGTCGACCACGGCCCTCGTGCGGCATAACCTGCCGCAACAATCCTGGACGGCCGGCATCAGCGCCTACACGACGGTATTCGCGCTGGGCCAGATCGCCGGCCCCATCGCGGTCGGCTGGATCGCCGACGGCCCCGCCGGACTGGAGCGGGGCTTGATCGCGTCGGCCATCGCCCTGTTCATCGGCGCCGCATTGGCTTCGCGGCAGAAGGCGCTGGCGGCGGGCGTGTGAACGGCGTCTTCAGTTGCCGCCCTTATTGCGGTTTGGCATACCTTGCGACGCCAGTGACATCAAACAGGACACAACGCTGGTTGCCAACCACCCAGGCATCGTGCCCCGGCGGCATATAGAAGACGTCACCCGGTCCATATTCCATTTCAGCGCCATCATTCATCCGTACCACCATCCGCCCCTCGAGAACCATGCCGGTATGCGCTGCCTGGCACGAATCGGTTCCCACAATCGGTTTGACATGCAGGCTCCAGCGCCAGCCAGGCTCAAATTCACCGCGCCCCATCGTCTGTTCGCCCAGCGTAAAGACAGCCATCCGGCCGGCGCCATCCTTGAATGGGCGCACTTCATCCGGCTTGTCGATGGATTTCTTTTCTAAGATCGCACTCATGACTCGTCCCCCCTTTTGATTTTCTGGAAGTATTCAATTTCCGAATCGGAATAACTGACATGATATAAAAATCACATCATTTTCCAATATAGTTTAATAAAGGAAATTTACAAGCAGAGCACCCGCCGCATTTGTCTCTCACGAGGAGCGGGACTCGTACAATTGACACTTCCCGGCCAATACCGCAATATCCATTTAACCTTCGCAGAAAGAACACGATGAACACCGACGCACGAAAACTCCCGCCAGCGATGGATGCCGAAACCCTGGAATTCATCCAGGGCCTGTTTGCCCTCGTGCGCGAAGGCGACACGCAGCAGCTGGGCGCCATGCTTGCCCAGGGCGTGCCGGTCAATTTCCGCAACGAAAAGGGCGACAGCCTGATCATGCTGGCCAGCTACCATGGCCACGTAGAAACATCGCGCCTGCTGCTCGAAGCGGGCGCCGACGCCAACGTCCCCAACGACCAGGGCCAGACGCCGCTGGCCGGCGTAGCCTACAAGGGTTACCAGGACATCGCCGAACTGCTGCTCCAGCACGGCGCGCATGTGGAAGGCGCCAGCCCGGATGGCAAGACCCCCTTGATGATGGCCGCCATGTTCAACCGCCTCGCCATCCTCGACCTGCTGCTGCAACACGGCGCCCGCATCGATGCCGTGGACAGCCGCGGCATGAACGCCGTCAAGCTGGCCACGAGCATGAATGCGCAGGAGACCCTGGCTCGGCTGGTCAGCCTGGGGCAGATGGCTTAGGCTTCGTGCCCAGGCTGGCAACCCGGCATTATTGCCGTTGCATGGCCGTGATCGGACTTGCAGCGTGGCGGTGCATGCCGCTACACTGCGGCGCAAGGAGCAGCATGCAATGTCCCCCTATAAACTGCTCATACGCGCAACGCTTTCCCTGAACATATTGTCCTCATATTCCAATTGCATGGGAAATATTCCAGTTGCAACCGTGACCGTGAAATCGCAGCTCGTCCACGCGG
Organism: Janthinobacterium sp. OK676; assembly: GCF_900103595.1. NCBI lineage: Bacteria > Pseudomonadati > Pseudomonadota > Betaproteobacteria > Burkholderiales > Oxalobacteraceae > Janthinobacterium > Janthinobacterium sp. OK676. Next base: position 14,858 of record NZ_FNHA01000020.1, on the reverse strand, counting down.
GTTGATTCTGGCTGACCATCAATCGCCGATTCGAGCTCAGCAATTCATGCATCTTCATCTCCTCATCCCTGGTGAAAATTGACCTTCCTTGACACCATGGTGTGAATACGACTCCTGCTGACCGACATCACCTTCCGGCGACAGCGCCGCGATCAGCAAAATGGTCTTGACCTGGCTTGGCCAGGATAGGCCTGGCGCGATATTGTCCATGCAAGAAGCAGGCGTGCAGCGCGCCCAAGTCTTCATCGCAGAGCGTGGCATCTCCAATGAATTCGGACAACCTCCGGATACCGACCACGGTGGCCGGCTGCGCCCGTCGACCATGAATTCCCTGGCCGTGCGGCTATGCGAACGTGCCGTCAGCCATGCCGTGAAAACGATGTACGGCGCCACCATTACCACGATGATGGCCATATCCACGTGTACGAGCGTACTCATGCCGCAATTACTGGGCCACACCGCAGGCATAGTCCCCGTCGCTTCCGGCACCTAGGCCGGGGCCCACGCGGTCAGCTGGAATGCCACATTGCCTGGCCCTGCGCCCGCCTGTTAGTCCCCTGCCCTGCCTTGCCTGTCGCTTGCCCCGCAAGGAAAAAAACTTGAAAAATCAGGCGCCAAGATAAAGCATTGCAGACCTATAAAATTCGGTACAGCGCCACCGGCCCGTCCTGATACACCAGCGCAAACGACTGGTCGAAGCCCGCCTGAGTGGTAATACCCGGCCAGCGCGTGGCATGCACCAGCATGCTATCGTTGCCGCGTTCGCGCAAGGCTGCCGCCAAGGCCGCCGGCGTCAGCGTGGCGAAATCGCGGTAACGGCCCGGTCCGAAATGGTCGCCCGACGTCTGCAACGGCGCGTAGTACAGCGCATCTTCCAGGCCAAACTGGTAGGTTTGCCGCATCGGATGCTGGCGCAAATACGCCAGCACAGGGTAGCCGGTGATCTTGCGTTCCAGGATCGCTTCGCGCGCCGCCATGGTCGGTGCGATCAGGGCCCAGTTGCCCGCCCATTTGTTGGCGACATTCGGCAGCAACGCCAGCAGCGTCAACACCGCCAGGGTCGCAGCCGCGCGACGCTGAATATTAGCGATGCGCACAGGCGCCGGCGATCTTGCCAACCCGCCGATCTTTTCAAGTCCGGCCATGAACAGCCAGCGCCACACAGCCGCCGCAAGCAATGCAAGGATGGGAAAATACGGCATCAGATAACGCGCATAGTGCGATGTCAGATACCAGACCACCATCGCATACGCGCTCAGCATCATTGCCGCGCGCGCCACAGGCAATTGTCGCAGGCCGGGAACCAAGGGTGCTAGCAAGGCTGGCCAGAGCACGAAGTGCGGCCAGTCCGCATGCATTTTGAGGTCGATGAATTGTCCGGCATAATCCCCCGGATTCCAGTCCGTGAAGCCGAACAGTTTGCCGCCGACAGGCGCAAACGGATCGCCCGTCATCAGATAATTGCGAACGTACCAGTAAATGCAGGGTAGCAGCAGGCTGAAGCTGGCCACAAGCCAGGCACCGGGTTTGCGGGTTCGCAGCAACAAGGCCACGGCCAGCGGCAGCAGCACCGTCAGCGACTGGTATTTGGCGCCCACTGCAACGCCGAACAGAAATGCCGCGCTGGCCAGCCAGCCAAGTTGCCGCGGCTGTTCCATCCAGCGCACAAAACCCAGGCAGCCGGCAAACATGAAGGCTGTCACGCCGAGGTCGATCATCGCGCTGTCATAGTCCCAGCGCGTCAACACCAGGAAAATGATGGTTGCCAGGCAAGCCAGTCCGGCACCGCCATGACGCTTGCCGGTCTGATACACCAGGAAGGTGGCCAGCCAGCCCATCAGCGCGTTGAGCATGTGTGGCATCACATCGTCCTGCATCAGCATGCCGCCGGCAAACAGCACATCGATATTGTAGGGAAACAATGGATAGCGCAGCCACGCGTTGACCGTGAGTTTGCCATGGAGTACCCACTGCTGGGCATGCGGCAAGTGATACATCACTTCGTCCCACGCCAGTGGCGGGCACAGGGGGGCGAGCAGCGTGGGTAACAGCAGCAATGCGATGATCAGTCCGGCGCCACGCAAGGGCCAGCTGGCGGCGCGCCAGCGCTTGCCCCACGACGGCCAGGCCAATGGGCCTAGCGCGCGTAGCTGCACGGCACCCATCAGCGCGCCAGCCACTACGATGCCGAGCACTGGCGCGTGACGGAATTGACCCGCAATTGCCAGCCATTGCAGGAAGCAAATCGACATGCCGATGCCGACCATGGCGCTGTACGCGTGCAGGAAGGGGCCATCGGAAACGGTTGATTCGGATGCCGGTATCGACGGCAATGGCGGTCGCGTGAAACGCCGCAGCAGGAAATGGCCATAACCCCAGCTTGAGAACAGGAAGGCCAGCAGCGTCAGGTAATGCAGGGCGGCATAGCCGAATTTATCCATCATGAATTTGCCACAACAAGATGGGTCATCGTATGCTCACCAGTACACTAAAATTATCAACTATAATTATTGATGATGCGTATCATCGCGTCAAGCGCGGTGCATGATGCCCCCTTCACACTGGCAGGCCTTCCTCGGTACGCTTTCGCCCCATGACTACCCCCCCCACAGGAACAACTTAATGATCCAACAGCAGCAAATTGCAGTCCTCATTCCCTGTTACAACGAAGAAGTCGCCATCGGCGCCGTAGTCCGTGATTTCGTGGAGGCCCTCCCTGGCGCCACCGTGTATGTGTTCGACAATAACTCCAGCGACCGCACCAGTGAAATTGCCAGGGAAAATGGCGCGGTGGTGTATAACGTGCCGCTGCAAGGCAAGGGCAACGTGGTGCGGCGCATGTTTGCCGACATCGAAGCAGATGCCTACGTGCTGGTCGACGGCGACGACACCTACGCGGCCGCGAGCGCACCGGCAATGCTGCACAGCCTGTTCGCCAATCAACTCGACATGGTGGTGGCGCGTCGCATCACCGAAGAAGTCGCGGCGTACCGGGCCGGACACCGGCTCGGCAACTGGCTGCTGACCGAGTGCGTGGCGCGCCTGTTTGGTCGTTCCTTCAGCGACATCCTGTCCGGCTACCGCGTGTTTTCACGACGCTACGTGAAGTCCTTCCCCGCCCTCGCCAACGGTTTTGAAATCGAGACCGAACTGACGGTGCACGCGCTTGAACTGCGCATGTCGGTAGATGAAATTGCATCTGCGTACAAATCGCGTCCCGTTGGCTCGCATAGCAAATTAAACACCTATCGCGACGGCGTGCGCATCCTGCTGATGATAGTCAAGCTGTTCCGGCTGGAGCGTCCACTCGCATTCTTTGGCGCCATCGCCGCGCTGTTGGCAGTATTGGCGGCCTTGCTGGCCATACCCTTGTTCATCACCTACGCGGAAACGGGCCTGGTGCCGCGCTTCCCGACCGCCGTGCTGGTAACGGGCATGGGCATCACGGCAGCGCTGTCGGCTGCCTGTGGACTCATACTCGACACCGTCACTCGTGGCCGCCAGGAAATCAAACGTCTGATCTACCTGCAAATCGCCCCGCCACAACGCCCGAGATGAGCCAATTTGTCCGCTTTTGCCTGGTCGGTGCGTTGGGCTTCCTCATCGATGCGGGCGTGCTGCAAGTATTGCTGCGGACGGTAGCCACGAACCCGTACAAGGCGCGCATTTTCTCGTTCCTGGCGGCAGCCAGTTTCACCTGGTTTTGCAACCGGCACTACACCTTCCGCACCGCCAACCGGGCCAGCCGCGCCGAATGGCTGCGTTACATTGGCCTGATGGCGCTGGGCGCCCTGGTCAACTACGCGGTATATGCCCTGTGCATCGTCACCATGGCGTACGCACGGGCGCAGCCATGGACCGCGGTGGCGGCGGGTTCCGTGGCCGCCCTGGGAGTTAATTTCACGCTGTCTCGTTTGCTGTACCGGCCAAAATCGTCCGGCAACTGATACAGACGGGACGAGACTGCCCGAAACTACCCGATGCCACTTTGCCGCAGGACATGGCGGACAAAAACCCTTAAAAGTCAGTGGCTTGGCTGTTTCATTGACCCGGCGTTACCTTACGCTGCCGGGTTAAAAATTATTCCCACTCGATGGTCAATGAGGTGGGTAAACGTTTGATTTTTCCGCGCTTTTCAAACCATTCAGTTGCCGATACCCTCAAAAATACCCTCACCAGAAAAATCCGTCATTGCCGGTTTGTCACGCCAAGGATTAATGGAACCAGTCTGCGCACTCACACTCGTCACCAATTTCTTCTGTGCAATGAAGTCTTGTGTCGGCACATCAGCAATCGTAGCGTTCCGAGAACTTCAAAAATACGCCGAGGCCGCAACGCAGAGCAGTGACACCGTCATTAGCGCAATACCAAATCCGTAACTGTGATAGAGACGAGGCGATGGCACGCGCTTATCTGTCTACCGCTTTTACCATGTCTTATATCGCGGTCGCTTTTCACGTCTCGAGCCGGACAGTCAATCGGGCCTTATCGGCATTTAATAAAGCGCAACTTGCTGCAGATCGAGACGCCCAAGCCTGAGATCTTGTACGAATAGCGAACCTGACCCCGCCCCCTTTGTTACTAGGCAAAAGAACCTGTCATTCAATACGGTATCTACCCCCGGCTCCTTGACATCTATAGTTACATCTGTCTTGCTTCACTCGCAATTTTGTAGAACGTCTCGGCTGCATCATCGTCTAATGGCTCGATTTCTCTTGCGGTAATGACCCCAATAGTAATCTCTTTGAGCCGGGACCTGTCGGTGACAGACCCGCTATCTATTCCAATGAGATACTCGATTTGTCGTGACACCGACAAAAGTGCAGTGCTACTTGGGTATTGGGCAAGTAACATACCGCATTTATGCCTGCCAAGCTTTAAAAGTTGCTGTCTGCTCATGGTTTTGGCACCTCTATAAAAACACCTTTATTCGGCACAAAGAATTGTATCCCGCCACCTTGCGTCATATACGGCTGACTTGGTACCGTCCACGTATCAAGGATATCAGCGGCCGTACTCCGTAATGCTGGAGCAGCAGTCGTTGGCGTGTAAAGCGTCGGCACACGTCCCGCGGGATTGATACCTATGGTCTCTGCTGGAGTACCAGGTGTCGCGAAATAATTACCCATTTTTCCGCCCATCGGATACTGCAGATAGTTTGTGCCCGGCATAAGTTCTGTAAGTGATACCGGTTTCATAAAGTCGATTCCCGCCAAGTGGCCTGCAGCTCGATCCGCGCTAAAGCCAGCATTTGCATAGAAATTATATGCGGTCTCATAGCGGCCTAACTGCTCAAATTGTGACGACGCTCGTGCTGCTTGGCTATCTGCGACATTGCTGAGTACCCGCGCGCGTATCGCTGCTGAGTCTGCAACGGATGCACTATTTACCCCATCCTTCGACAAGGCAGGTACAGTCTGTTCCCATGCATTGGTCAACGGATTCTGGCGCGCTATGACTTTTCCATCCGCGCCAATCAACTCCGCATTTCGTATAGGAATTGAGCTAGTGTCGATAGTTCGCTCTGCTACCTGAGCAGTATTGCGCGAAAAATCAATGGATTTCCCAAGTTTTTTTACCGCACCAACAATGCCACCAATGCCAACCGACAGTATAACAGTAGTGCCATTGGCGCCATGTTGAACATCGCTGCCTACGTAACCTGCTCTCTCAAATCCTCCAGCAAGGAGATCAGTCATTTCCCCTGTCACCTTGTCGATCATTTTTTCTACTACGGGAACCCGCTTGACACCAAAGATCACAGGTCCGGCCATGAAGTCCGCCCCTTCCAAGGCAAGTTTCGCGGCTGGCTTACTCTCAATAAAATTACCAAATTCTTCGACCACAGACCCGACATGCTGGGAACCTTTGTCGAGATATCGAGATAGCAAGAATGCGTCTGGCTTCGCACTGCTCGCATCTGATAAATTTTCATTCGAAACGTCCGAAGCAGGAACAGTGTGTACCTCTACATTAGGATTTTTAATGAAGCCTGCCCGCACATACGATTCATGGATATCCGCAATTTGTTCAGCTGTTGCCCCCCGTAAGCTCAAATAATTGTCTACTCGACGCAGTCTTTCAGCGGGCGAAATATCCTGCGATGAAGGGTCGTGCTGCAGATCAGTCACTTCCTTCAATACTTTATATTCGTCAGGTGAACTAAACGCATTGAGGCCTAGCTCAGCTCCTATATACCCGATTTGAGCCTGCTGCTCTAATGACAACGACTTGAAAGAATCCGGTAATTTTGGACGATTGAGTAAGCCAGAAGCACCGGTGCCAGCCGCATTTACTGCTGCGCCAGTCAAACCACCGCTCAGCGCACCAATCGCCGTGGAGGCCAGCAGCCGGGAAGTGCCCCCCTCAGCCCAATCGCTCTCAATCTTTGCTGCCTGGAGCAACATTTCTTTTCTTTTCGTCTCGTCAGGCTCACGAAACGCTGCATCCTTCAAACTAAATGCTTCCGCCAGCTTGCCCTTGGCGTAATCCTCCACCTCATTTGCCGCCGCAGCAGCAAATGCCGCAGTCACATCCATCGTTGCCTGCAGCTTGGCCTTATCGAAATTATTGCCGATCTTGCCGCTGCTATCCACTCCGGTCGTCACATCGCGGTTCACACCCGCGATGGATTCTTCCACCCCCTTGCCCGTCGCCGAGCGCTGGGCCGCGTCATCGGTGATGACGAGTGTGCCGCCGCTGATGCCGCTACGCGTGGTGCTGCTGGAATTTTCGCTAGTCCCCACGATAATTGGCAAACCTGCGGTTTTGGCATCCTTCTCACCGCCGACGTTGGTGAGGTTATCGTTTTTAGGCCCCGTACCTGCGAACGACATTCCACCCGACACCCCCACACTGCTGCCCTTCGAAATCGCATGATTGGCGATATCGCTGTGCGTCAGAGTCGCGGTGGCCAGGCTGCTGTCCAGCTTGCCCGCCTCCGTGGCGCTGATGACGGCGCCCTTCAAGTCCGTATTGCCGCCCACCGTGATCTGGAAGCCGCCATTGCCCGCCTTGATGCCGCTCTGCTCCTGCACGCTGGCGTAGTCGTTGTGCATGTTGCTCTGGCTATAGCTGGCACTGAAACTGGCGCCATAGCCGACCGTGCCGCTGGCGGAGAAACTCTGGCTCTTGCTGTCGAACTTGGCCGTGTCCTGCAGGCTTTCCAGGTTCAAATTGCCCTTGATGTCGGCAATGACCTGGTTGGCACTGGCCACGGCACCCTTGATGTTGGTGTCGCCACCGCTTGTGATAACCAGCTTGTCGCCAGCATTCACATGGGTGTTGAGCTGCGTCGTGCCATCGCCGTCCTCATGCCCCTTGCTGCCGCTGACGCTGGCAGTGAAGCCGAAGGACATGCCCTTGGTGCTGACGCTGGCCGCCACGCCAGCCGACGCGCTCATGCTCGAACTCTTGCTGTGCTGGCTTTCCGTATCCTGCGCCGCCAGCAAGTTGACATTGTTATCGGCATGCAGGCGGATATCGTTCTTCGCGTTCAGGTCGCTGCCCAGGATATTGATATTGCTATCCTTGCCGCCGCCCAAGGCCGTGATGTTGATATTGTTACCCGTCAGCACGCTGCCGCTATGCGTGGTGCTGGCCGTCGTTTGCGTCTGTATGCTTTCAGAATGGCCCGCCGTCAGGCTGATGCTGATGCTTGGCCCACCTTCCTTCATCATGTCCTTGGCCGCACCGTTCGCCGCCATCGCCGTGGTCGCCGCAGCCATTGCCGTGACACGGCCATCCTTGGCGGTGCTGGCTGCCTTGCTCATGGTTTGCAGGGTCTGGATGGCGCTGATCACGCTGCCGCCCAGGGCCAGGGTCAAGCCATCCTGCGTGGTCTTGACTTCAAACTTGCCCTTCTCATTGTCCTGCCCCGGCTTGATGGTGACGCTCTTGCCAATGATGTCGAGGTCCGTCGCGGCAAGAATATCGCTGCCGCCTATCGTCACGTTATTGCCGGCGACCATCGTCAGCGCGCCGCCCGTGGCGCCGATCGAACTGCGCGCCTCGCCGCTTTGCAGGGTGGCGTCGCGCTCCTGGTCTACGGTCGTGGTCTTGGTACCGTAGCTGAAGCCAATGCCGCCACTGCTCATGAAGCCGCTTTTCTTGGTGCTGGAATGATGCAGTTCGTACACGGTATTGGTCGCCGCGTCGATCGTGATGTTATTACCCGCGAACAATTTCGTCGCATCGTCGCTCAAGATGCTCGAACCCGTCACCTGCAGATCGCGTCCCGCCTGCACAGTCACGCTGCTGCCGCCAAGCGAGGTGCCGATCGCCGTGGTGGTATCGACCACGTCATGCTTGATGGTGGTGGTCTTGTTCCAGAATCCACTTTTCGTCGACTTGCTGGCGACATCGCTCACTTCGTTCTGCAAACCATTAACCAGGCTGATGTCATTGCCCGCCGCTAGTCCCAAGGTGCCGCCCGCCTGCACGTCCGCCGCGCGCGCCGTCAGGTCATTGCCCGCCTGCAAGTTGACATTGCCGGCACCCATGATCTGGCTGCCCACTTCGCTGGTCTTGCTCTGCTTGCTGTAATTGTCCTTATTGCGCACTTCGTTGTGCGTTGAGGCGACGGTGACCGTATTGAGGTTCAGGTTATTGCCTGCGATTAAAGCAGTCTGACCATTCACGCCGGCATTCGCGATGACGCCTGCCGTCACGGTAATATCGCGTCCCGCCTGGGCTATCAAGGTGTTGCCCTCGCCACTGCCGGTGACATACATACCAGCCACCTTGTCGACTACCGTGCTACTGTCGCTGATGGTGTTTCTGCCATCCATCCGTACATGAGAGTCGCTGACGGTCGTCGTCACCAGATTAATATCGCGGCCCGCGCTGGCCTGCAAGTGATTGGCGGCAGTGAAGGTGCTACCGTTATTGTTGATATCCCGGCCTGCAATCACCGCCAGGGCCGTACCCGCCTGCACGCTCGAGTAACGGGAATTGATGTCGCCCCCGACATTCATGCTCACGCTGCCGGCACCGGTAATCGTGCTGCCCGTTTCCTGGGAAGTGCCAGCCTTGCCCGCACTGTAGTCCCCACCCCAAACCAGATTGGCATTATCGCCAGTCGTCAGGGTTCCCAGGGCCAGGTTGCCGCCCGCCTTGATCACTGTAGCGCCGTTTTTGCCGCTGTTGTTAATCTCGCCGGCCAGCAGGGAGATGTCGCGGCCGGCCGAAGCAGCCAGCGTGCCACCTTCATCGCTCACGTACAGGCCCGCCACCCGACCAATGCCCGTGCCCGTCAGCGCGGCATCGCCTTGACGCCCGGTATTGGTATTGATCGTCGATGTGATGTTGATGTCACGGCCCGCAGTGACAATCAGTTCACTGTTGGCAGAAATAGCGCCACCGATATTGTTGAGATCGTTCCGGGCTGCGATGCCGACGGCATCGCCATCAATGCGCCCACCCATGTTTTGTACGTTCTCCGCCGTCAGGCGGACGATGTCGCGCCCCGCGATGGTACCGCTATTGGTCAGGTCTCCCTTCAGATTGATGTCAATGTCCTTGCCTGCCAGCAGCGCACCGCTTCCGTCTATGTCGCCTTCGCGCAAGCGCACATACACCTGCGGCACCAGCGCTTTTTGTGTCGAACCATCGGCCAAAGTGACATCCTGCTCCACCAGCCAGACGATATCGCTGGTCAAGGCCGCCATTTGCTCGGCAGTCAAGGCCACGCCAGGGCGCAAGTTCCATTGCTTGGCAAAGTTTGCACCCGCATCCATCAAGCCCTTGTATTGCTCTTCATCGCCGGTGTAGTCGCCGACGAAACGCTGGCCCGTCAACTGTGCAATCTGCTCGCGCACCAGGCGTTGCTCGTAAAATCCGTCGCCCAGGCGTTTCTGCGTCACGGACGGATCCAGTTGTACCTGTGCCAGCATGTAATCCGAGCCGGTCCATTCACGCTGATTGGTAAAACGTGGATCCGTTTCAACCAGGAAGCGCGCGCCAGGCGCAGGACTCAGTTTGAACAGGCTGGCGGTAGGCAATTGCATCGATGGCAGGGTCGTACGCACCACTTGCGCGCGGCCGGACGGGCTCGCCAATGCGACCTGGCCAACTGCCTGTACCCTGGTCCCGGCAGGGGTGTTCGCCCCGGATGCGGCGTTGACGGCTTCGCCTGCTGCCACGCCGACCACGGCACCGGCCAACGATCCGGCCGAATTTCCCGCCGCCGCAGCGCTGGCCGCTTCCGCCTTGGCACCGCTGGCTACGCTAATCGAGCCGGGCTGGCCCGCACTGCCCGTGCGGTCGCTGGCATGCGGTCCATTGACCGCAGCCACCGTTCCAGCAGCGCCGCTATGGACGGCACCGGCAAGTGCCGATGGGTCGGCCATGCCTGCCGCACCGCCATTCGCCGCGCCTGCGCTAATGCCAGCTACCGCCGCAACAGCACCACCGCGTCCCGCATCGCCTGCCCGATCGCTACGATTAACGGCTCCGGTGCCCGTAATTGCACCGGGCGCCTTGCCATTTGACACTGGTTCAAAATTCTTTGCATCTACCGCGCCCACCGTTCCGCCATTTGCAGAGCCAGCGGCAACGCCGGCGACCGCAGCAACAGAACCGCCGCTGCCCGCATTTCCCGCCCGGTCGCTATGATCAATGCCGGCCGCGCCCATGGTCGCACCTGGTGCCTTGCCATTTGCAGCGCGCTCCAACGCTTTTGCATCGACGCTGCCGTCTGCAGTAACAAGCGGGTTCGCATTGCCTGCCGTCGCGGCGCCGACAGCACTGACCGTGCCACCCTTGACGCTATCAGCAAGCTTGGCAGTGTTGTTGGCATCACGGCCTTGTGCAGCCGTGCTCACGTCCGATGCCCGCGACAGGCCGACGCTGCCATGCGCCGCGCCGCCCTGCACCGCAGCAACTGTCGTCCCCCCCGCCTTCGCTACATCGCCTGCCTGGCCGGCCGATCCTGCGCGATCGGTCGAATTGACCGCCCCCGCCCCCGTTGCAGCCGTCGCACCTTGTCCATTGACATTTTGCACCGTGGCCACGCCCGTGCCGCCTTGCGCTACGCCAGCCAGGCTGACACCCGCATTGGCCTTGCCTGCGCCGCTGGTACCTGACAGGCCGCCTATGCCAGCAACGGCATTCGGTCTCGTTCCAGTAGCGCTTACCGCCGTGTTGCCCTCGACGCGTCCGGCAGTAACTGGTGCCGCCTGACCTGCAGTTTCCCTTGTATAAAGTTCGCTACCAAGCAATTCAGGCACCGATTCCATTGGTATATCCATGCCGCCACCGATTTCGGTTGGAATGCGATATCGATCGGCGTAACCACTTTCAGTGACTTTGGAAACGCTTTCTGCGGATTTATTCACCAGCGCACCTGGCGTAATGCTCAGCAATCCGCCTGCGATGATATGGCTGTTTTCATTAAAAACAGTACCTGATGAAATAGTCAGACTCCCCCCGGCCACGATCTTTCCTGGATCAGAGGTCAATATAGTGCTGTTGGTGGTCGTACGCGTATATCCGTATTCGGTAAACTCGATGTAATCACCGCGCCACTTCTGACATCCTGGCCCCATGCAGTTAGGCAAAGGAATCGTGGTTCGGCGCCCTTCTTCACCCTTCACTTGGTACTCAACGATCTCTTCAACCGTATTCGCCCCCAATTGCAGGGTGAAATGCTTGTTCAGGTTATCAACACGCGCCACATCGAGCCGCATATTGCCCAGCGCCTCGATCTCCGCACTGGCGTTGGTCAACTGGACAGCTTGCCCTACCGCAAAGCGGCTGGCATCCAGCGCTCCGCCGATCGCCATATCGCCACCGCTGAAAATTAACGCATGTTCATTGTTGTTGATCGTCTGCGCGCCGATGTCCAGACGCGTACGGGCCGCGATGACGGCGGCCTGGCCCGCTTCCACATTGTTGTCGATGGCGCCTGCGGCAATGCTCAGGTGATCGCCATAAATGCGACCGGAACCGACGTTATTTAGGACCCCCGCATTGACTTCCGTATTGATGCCATCGATCAGGCCGCGATTGTTCAAGGTCCCGGAAGTACTCACCCGGGTTGTTGTGGCATGGATATCGCCAGCCATCGCGTTGTCGAGACTGCCGGCACGCAAGTCAAGCAAGCCGCCAGCCTGCAACACGCCCGCATTGCTGAGGTTTCCGCCAACCACAATGCTGGCGTTGCCGTTGGCTGTAATCTTGCCGCCATTCCCATGGCTGTAGTTCCCAGACAAATCCAGGGTCAAATCCTGTTGCGACAAAAGACTGCCATCGCCACTCAGGCTGGCAGCACGCACCTCAAGATTCTTACCGGCAATTGCGGTACCGCCACTATTGCTGAAGGACAGGCTGCGTGCGGGGCCAAGGTCACGGATGCTCAGCGCATTCCCCGCACTGATCAGTCCTTGATTGTTAATGACACCAGAGCTGAGTAGCGTCAGATTATTGTCGGCGCGCAAAGCGCCCTGACTGTTGATGACATTGGATGCGGTCAGCGCGAGGTTGATACCCTCGATGCCCTGGTTGCTCGTTTGCGTATTGCTATTGTCGATTGCGGCACCGCTCAGGGTGACGTTGCCGCCGCTGCGCATCAATCCTTGCTGATTTGCAATTGTTCCAGCCGTATTCAAGCCAAGATCGCCAAGCACCTGAATTTGTCCGCCTTGATTGTTCAAGCCGCCGATAGTCAGATTCAGGGTGGACTGGCCAACGATTGCACCATTGGCCGTGTTATCGATCTGCCCGGCATGGCCTGTGATGGCGCCGGCCGCGCCGATATAGCCACCGGCATTGTTTACATTGCCCACCGCAAGATTGACAGTACCGCCGCTGGTGATATTGCCGGCATTCGCATTGTTCAGCACCTGGCCATGGGTATCCACGGACAGCGAAGTGCCGGCCTGCATGCGGCCACCGGCATTCAGAATGGCGCCGGTCTGCAGATTGACGCTCTGCGTGCCCGCAATCGTTCCCAGGCGATTATTCAACTCCTGGCCATTACTATCGATAGCTACATTGCGCCCGGTAATGCTCGCGCCATCGCTGTTCGTCAAGCCGTGGTTATTCAGGATCACATCGCCACCAGCCTGGACTTTGCCGCTGGCGTTATGCATGAGCCCCGACAGCGTGGCCTGCACATTCCCGCCGACAGACGCGAGCGTGCCGCCAGCATTGTTCAGCGAGGCGCCCGTTACGATGACGTTGCCTGTGGCTGCCAACAGGCCGCCGGCATTCTCGATACCGTTCCCGACGCCCACCTCCAGAGTAGTGCCAGCCGTTACTTTACCTTGTTGATTTAAGAGCTCGCCGGCAGTAATGGAGACTTTTCCGCCAGCTGCGATCAAGCCCTTGTCCGCACTGTTCAGTTTGCGGTTGTCCAAGGTGCCCGTAATCGCAAGATCGAGCTGCGCAGTTCCAGCTGCCTGCAAGGTGCCGAGCCGGTTATCCAGGTCGCCAGCCTTGATCGCGATGTCTCCATTACTGGCGATGACGCCCTCGTTATTGTCGAGCCGTCCGCTGACCTTGATATCGCTGTGCACCGTGCCCAGCTGGGTGATGCTGCCTTTGGCATTATTGAGCGTTTGCGCCTCGATGCTGACTTGGCGGGCGACCAGACTTGCGCCGCCATGATTGAACGTGCCTGCATCGATTTTCACCGAGCCGTTGGACGTGATCCAGCCGCGGTCGCCGGTAAAGCTGCCGGCACCAATGGCAAAAATGCCGGAGGACGCATGCTCCATTTTTCCGTCGACGTTCAGCAGCGTTTTGGCAGTCAGACTGAAATTATTGGCATTGACGGCAATGCGCCCGCCCGTATTGTCCAGGATGCCTGTCACCGAACTCACACTGATGGCGCCATCGCCGGTGCCGGACTGGATGATGGTGCCCTTGCTGTTATCCAGGTTGGCCGCGTGTACCGACAATTGGCCGGCACTCGCCTCGCCCATGCGGTTAACCCAGCTCTGGCCATCCTGCGTGCCCGCATTGACTGTCAACGCACCCGATGCACTGACGACCGCGCTGCTGGTCGTTACGTTACCGGTATTGGCGGTGAGCGTGATATTGGCGGCGCTCGTCTTGCTGCCGCTGATATCCACCGAAGCACCGGCGAATATGGCATTGCCGGTCGCCAGATTCTGCCCCCCGGCGAGCAGCTCCTGGGTGGCGGTGATGTTCAAGTAGGCCGAATTGGACAGCGTGCCGTCCGCCTTAATACCCGCTCCCAACAGACTCGCCGCTCCCTGGCTACGGAAGCTGGCAGCGTGTAGATCCGTATTGCCCAGGGCCGCGATCACGCCTGAGTTTTCCACACTTCCACTGGCTTGCAGGACCTGGTTACCGGCCGCATACAAGCTGCCACTGTTGCTCAGGTTCACAACAGTCGATTTCAAGTCATGGCCGGCATACACGCTGCCGCCCTTGTTGCCAAAGTCAGTGGCTTGCAAGGTGACATCGCCGCCAACAGCCCGCAGATTGCCGCCTTGATTGTCGATGGAAGCTGCACTCAGCGACAAATCCTGTACTGCCGCGATGACACCATCTGTATTGACGAAAACTGAAGTAACATCGATGCTCGCGCCTTGATTGGCGCTGATCTGGCCGCCAGCATTGCCGAGCGTAGCAGCGTGAATGGCCAGCATCCCGTTGCTCGCAATCTCGCCCAAGCCATTGTTCAATGCCTGGCTCACCTTGACGTCTGTCTGTCCCAACCCGGTCTGGACAAGATGACCGCCACGGTTGTCCAGGCTGCCCGCCTGGATCGTCACCTGCTGCGCCACCAGGGTCGCGTCGCGGTGGTCGATGCTGCCGGCGTCGAGGCGCAGCGCGCCATTGCCGATGAGTTTGCCGCCTTGTCCGTTCAGGGTGCTGGCCGTGATGGC
>NZ_FNHA01000006.1:0-354127 GCF_900103595.1 Janthinobacterium sp. OK676 | reverse complement strand
ACCCCGTGACCGTGCCGTATGGCTACGATGGCTATTACCTGAACGTGATGGCCGGCCCGAAACGCGTGTGGCACTTTAAAAATGACCCGGCCCATGACTGGCTGATGACGAAATAACCAAGGACAAGCAATGACAACGCAACAGATCGGCCACTTTATTGGTGGCAAACCCATGGCTTCGCGCGCCGAGCGCACGAGCGACGTCTTCAATCCCGCCACCGGCGCCGTGACGGCGAAAGTGGCGCTGGCCACGCCTTCCGAACTGAACGCGGCCGTGGCGGCCGCCCACGCGGCCTTTCCCGCCTGGTCGCAAACCTCGCCGCTGCGCCGCGCGCGCGTCATGTTCAAGTTCAAGGAATTGCTGGAAGAACACTCGGATCAACTGGCCGCCCTGATCACGGCGGAGCACGGCAAGGTGTTTACGGATGCCAAAGGGGAAGTGACGCGCGGCATCGAAGTGGTGGAGTTTGCCTGCGGCATCCCGCACATGATGAAGGGAGAATATTCGGAGCAAGTGGCCGGCGGCATCGACGCCTGGTCGATCCGCCAGGCGCTCGGTGTGTGTGTCGGCATCACGCCGTTCAACTTTCCCGTGATGGTGCCGATGTGGATGTTCCCGATGGCCATTGCCTGCGGCAATACCTTTGTCTTGAAACCGTCGGAGCGCGACCCGTCGGCCAGCCTGCTGCTGGCCCAATTGCTCACGGACGCGGGCTTGCCCGACGGCGTCTTCAATGTGCTGCAGGGAGACAAGGAAGCCGTCGACGGTTTATTACACCACCCGGACGTGCGCGCCGTCAGCTTTGTCGGTTCCACGCCGATCGCCGAATACATCTACGCGACCGGCTGCGCGCAGGGCAAGCGCGTGCAAGCGCTCGGTGGCGCGAAAAACCACATGGTCGTCATGCCCGACGCGGACATTCCCCAGACGGTCGACGCCCTGATGGGTGCGGCCTTCGGCTCGGCCGGCGAGCGCTGCATGGCCATTTCCGTCGTCGTGGCGGTGGGCAATGTGGCGGACCAGTTGGTGGAAGCCCTGGTGCCGCGCATTGCCGCCTTGAAAATCACGCAGGGCATGGATGTACAAGCGGAAATGGGCCCGGTGGTGACGCAAGTGCACAAGGACAAGATCGCCGGCTACATCGCCACGGGGGTGGAAGAGGGCGCGAAACTCATCTGCGATGGGCGCGGTTTCGTCTTGTCGGGCCATGAGCAAGGGTTCTTCCTCGGCGGCAGCCTGTTCGACCACGTCACGCCGGACATGACGATCTACCGGGAAGAAATCTTCGGCCCGGTGCTGTGCATCGTGCGCGTGCCGGACTTTACGACGGCGCTGGACCTGGTCAACGCGCACGAATATGGCAACGGCACGGCCATCTACACGCGCGACGGCAACACGGCGCGCGAATACACGCACCGCGTGCAGGTGGGCATGGTGGGCGTGAACGTGCCCATTCCCGTGCCGATGGCCTTCCACAGCTTCGGCGGCTGGAAGCGCAGCCTGTTTGGCGACCACCATGCGCATGGCCCGGAATCCGTGCGTTTCTATACGAAGCAGAAGGCCGTCACCCAGCGCTGGCCGGCCTCGACGGCTGCCGGTGCCGAGTTTGCCATGCCGACCCTGAAGTAAGGTCAGCCCGGTGGCGGTGCCTGGCGCGCCGCCACGTGGCCGTAGCAGGTTTTCAGTTTCGCGTAGTCGTAGAAGACGCTGCCGGGCGCGATGCGGGCGGCGTCGCAGGCGGCCTGGAAAGCGGTTTCCTTTTCGTTGTACAGCAGGCGCACGATCAGCTGGCCTGCATCGTTGCGGTACACATCCCACTGCATATTGGCCGCCAGCGGCGAGACGCTCTGGCCGCGCCATCGAAGGCCGGCCTGGCTGTCGCTGTCCGATGTCGGCAAGGCAGCCAGCGCTTCTTTCAAGCCCAGGGCCGAAGCGAGTGGAATGATCATTTCGGCGTGCGTGAAGCGCAGCTTGGCCGCGTGGCGCATATCTCCGCTGGCCAGCGCGTCGACTTCATTGAAAAAATCCTCGCGCAAGGCCAGCGCGAAGCGCCAGGTCACGCCTGCGCTGGCCGTCGTCCCTGGCCCTTTCTGGTAAAAATCCTCGTGGTCGGCGATATAGGCGTAGTAGCGCGCGTCCTCGGCGGGCATGTAGCGGCTGAAATCGGCCGCTACCTCATGGCGCATGCCGGCGGCGATCGCATACAGCTCATACAGTTTCGTCGCGGCCGCATTCAGGCTGCGGATGACGGTCTTGCCGCCGCCCGTCATGGTACGCGTGAGCTGGCCGTCCGCACTGGTGAAGGTGTAGCTGCCCGTGTCCGCATAGCTGGCGGCGCCGCGTTCAAGCTGGTCGAGGAAGGCGGGCGCAAACAGCCGCTCGAGCACGTGGCGCGCATGCGCGGCCGCTTCCGGCAGCCTGGCCGGAGCGTCCATCAGCGCGTGCAGCTGCTTGCTTCTTTCGTAGTACTGGTAGGCCTGGCTGGCGGCATACGTGGCGTAATACGGGTGGTCGCGATCGGCGACAAGATCCGTCCGCGGCGCCAGCTTGTGCGCATACAGCAGGAAGCGGTTGACGCCATCGGCTTGCGCTACCGCCTTGCGTCCCTGCGGAGACGGCGCCGGGGCGGGCGGCAGGTACAGCAAGGGAGCCAGGGCGGGCGCGTGCTCGAGCAGCGACTGCGTGAAGAAATTGGCGCTGTCGCGCGCGCGGTCCACGCCGGAATGGATGGTGACGAGCTGGCGCGGCGCCGTCGCGGCGTCCTGCCCCACTTGCGCAAACAGGGCGGGCAGGCGCGCCAGCATGCGCACGGCCAGTTGCCGGTGTTCCTCGATGCCCGTCTGCGACAGATTGCCATAGCCGGGTTTCTCGATGCCGGCCACGCCATAACCAAGCAGCGCGTTGGCCTTCATCAGGGCCAGGATGTCGGGACCCAGTTCGCGCCCGAGCGGCGTGAGCGCATCCTGCGCGGCGGCCTGCCGCCACATCGCATACAGGGCCGCGTCGCTCTTCATGCCGGTCAAGCCGCGCGCGCCGTGGCGCGCCACCAGTTGCGTGTAGATGGGCTGGAAGCCGGCCGGCGGCGCGGCATAGGTGGCCGTATCCTGCTGCGGCGCATACGGCGTCTTGGTCTGGTAATGGCCTTCGACGGCCAGGACGGGACTGGCGTGCAGGGACAGGGCCAGCAGCATGCTGGACAGGGGAAAAGGTGGGGGCATGGCGATCCGCGGGTGACGTGATTGAATACCAGGCATAGCCTAGCATCAAACGCCAGGCAGGCGGGCACGGCTGCCCGCCCCCACTCCGTGCTTACTGCGCCACGTGGCCGTAGCAGGTCTTCAGTTTCGCATATACATAGAAATGGCTGCCGGCAGCAAAGCGGGCGCCATCGCAGGCGGCCTGGAAGTCCGTTTCCTTTTCGTTGTACAGCATTTTCACGAGCACATTGCCGCCGGCATCGCGGTACACGTCCCACTGCATGTTGGCCGCCATCGGCGCCACGTACAGGCCGCGCCAGCTGCTGTTGTCATAGCTGTAGGTCTGCGCCGCCGGCAGCGCGCCGACGACGCTCTTCAAACCCATGGCCGTGGCCAACGGGATGATGGCTTCCGCATGCGTGAAGCGCAGCTTGGCGCCGTGCGACAGGTCGCCGCGCGCGATGGCGTCCACTTCCGTGAAGAAGTCGTCGCGCAGCGCGCGCACGTAGTTCCAGGTGACGCCGGCGCTTTCCGTGGTGCCGGGACCCTTGTTGTAAAAGTCCTGGTAGTCCTGCACGAAGGCCTGGTATTTGGCCGCGTCCGATGGCATGTACTGCACGAAGTCGGCTTTCACTTCGCTCGTCATGCCGGCCATGATGGCGTACAGGTTGTACAGCACCGAGGCGGCGTCGGCCAGGCCCTTGATCGTGGTGCCGCCGTCGCCCGTGACGGTGTTGGTGAACTTGCCGTCGTCGCTGGTGAAACTGTAGGTGCCCGTATTGGCGAAACGGTAGGTGCCGTTGTCGATCTTGTCGACGAAGGCCTTGCTGAACAGGCGTTCCAGCACTTCGCGGCCCAGGGTGCGCGCCGTGGCATCCGTGTCGATGGCTGTGTACTTGGCCAGGAAGGCGGGGCTTTCCAGGTAGGCCTGGTAGGCCTGGCTATCCTGGTAAGTCGGGTAATGGCGGTCGAGGGGATCGGTGACGAGGTCCGTCTTCGGCACCAGCTTGTGCGCATACAGCAGGAAGCGGTTGGTGCCATCGGGCTGCGCCACGGGCTTGCCGGCCGGGTAGCCGGCGGGCGCGGGCGGCAGGGTGATCAGCGGCGCGACGGCTGGTGCCGTGGCGGCCAGCGACTGCGCAAAATACGCGGCGCTGTCCTTGGCGCGGTCCACGCCGGAACTGATGGTGACGATCTGGCGCGGCGCGCTGGCGGCGTTCGCGCCCAGCTGCGCAAACAGGGTGGGCAGGCGCGCCAGCATGCGCACGGCCAGCTGCTTGTGTTCATTGATGCCCGTCTGAGACAGGTTGCCGTAACCGGGCGCCGTGATGCCGTCCACGCCGTAGCCGAGCAGCGCATTGGCCTTCATCAGTTTCAGGATGTCGGCGCCGAGTTTTTGCCCCAGCGGCGTGAGCGCATCGTCGGCGGCCGCCCTTTGCCAGACGTTGTAGAAGGCCGCGTCGTATTTCATGCTCGACAGCCCGCGCGAGCCGTGGCGCGCCACCAGTTCGGTGAACACGGGCGCGTAGCCGGCCGGCGCGGCTTCGTAGGTGGCCGCGTCCTGCTGCGGCGTGTAGGGCGTCTTGGTCTGGTAGTAGGTGGCGGGCGGTGGTGTGACGGGCGGCGTCACCGGCGGCGTCACGGGAGGGACGGTGTCGCCGCCGCCACAGGCGGCCAGGGAGAGCATCAGGAGGGACAGGGGAAGATGGCGTGCGTGCAGCATGGCGTTTCCTTTGGATGTGAGTTGCCCGGGCGCGCCGCGCAGGACGGCGCACCCGGGGGAGACAGGCAGGGGAATGGACCTTACAGCTTGAGGGCTTTGGCCAGGCTGTTGGCGCGCGCATCGCGTTCGCCCAACGGCGCCAGGCCGTGGCGCTCCTCGATGAACTTCAGGATCGACACGGTTTCATACTCGGTATGGTCGATATGGCCGCCTTCGCTGAAGGGCGAGATGACCAGCGCCGGGATGCGCGTGGCCGGGCCGAAGCGGTCGCCCTTGGGCGGCGCCACGTGGTCCCAGAAGCCGCCATTTTCATCGGTGGTGACGATGATGACGGTGTCCTTCCATTGCGGGCCTTCCATGATGGCGCTGATGATGGCCACGCCTTCGTCGTCGCCGGCCGCCACGCTCGACTTGTCCATCCCCGGATGCATGTTCTTCTTGCCCATGGGTTTGTAGAACGAGACGGGCGGCAGCTTGCCCGCCTGGACGTCGGCGAGCATGTCGGAGCGGTCCTTCAGGTGCGTGGCGCGCTGCTGCGGGCTGTCGATGAAGCGCTTGAAGTAGGTGAACGGCTGGTGGTGATACGAGAAATCGTCGGCCTTCTTGCCCGACTTGGTCGAGGCGACGGCGATGTCGTAGCCGTCCGCATAATAAACCCACGAGATACCCTTGTCCGTCAGGCGGTCGCCGATGGTGGGCATGGTTTGCGGCGGCAGGAAGGTCTGCTTCTTGGTCGGGTCGAACAGCAGCGGACCCTGCATGGTGTTGACGGCGTAGCCGTCCTGCGTCACTTCCGCCTCTTCTCCCTTCTTGTGGCCCGTGCCGCGCTCGTCCTGGGCGACGATGGACTTGGGCGCGTTCGGGAACACGGGCGTGCAGGCGCAGGTCAGCCACATGTGGTTGAGGAAGGAGCCGCCATAGGCGGACTGGAAGAAACGGTCGGCCAAGGTGTAGCGCTGCGCCAGTGCCCACAGTTTGAGCTTGCTGCCGTCGAAATAGCCCATCGGCAGGGCGCCCGTATTGCCCTCGACGACGAAGCGGTCGTTCTTGCCGTCGTTGATCTGGCGCTTGTGCGTCCAGAAAGCGTGCACGGGACTGGCCGTCTTGTCGCCCAGCGAGACGCTCGGTTCCATGCGGAAGGGCGCGTTGGCGATGTCGGCCTTGAAGCGCGGGTCCAGGCCGCCCTTGTCGAGCGCCACGGCGGGCAGCATGGCATACGGCTTGCCATCGGGGCCGGTCTGCATGGTGGTGTCGGGCGACCGGCCATTGGCGATGCCGTCGGCGCCGGGGAAGGTGCCGAACAGGTGGTCGAAGCTGCGGTTTTCCATGTACACGACGACGATCTGGCCGATCTTCGCCAGCTTCGGGTCGGCGGCGGTTGTGGCGGCCGTATTGTGCTGCGTGCCGGCGGGCGTGGTGCAGGCCGCCAGGCCGATCGCCCCGATGCCGAGCAGGGCGGTTCTTAAAACGTGGTTCAACATAACAGTCTCCTTGATGGCGCCTCCGTAGACGGGGCGCTTTTTGTAGTGGTGTGGCCGGAACCGGCCTGTCTGAAGAAAATTGCACACGTGTGCAGTACACGTGTGCAAACAGTAACCCGGATTTTTTTTGATGTCAACAAGTACAGGCGGGGGATGAAAAACTGTGGAAAACGGGGAACGGCGGGAGGTGGCGGGCGGGCAGACGGCGTTGCGCCATCTGCCGTATTGCATCGTTTAGCGCGTGGTGCCGCGCCGCACCAGGGTGACGGGCACTTCCTTCAGGCGGCCCGGCATGGCGAATTTTTCCATGCGTTCGACCAGGCTCTTGACGGCGCGGCGCGCCAGTTCGCCCGCGTCCTGGCGGATGGTGGTCAACTGGTAGGCGTCCAGCGCGGCCATGGGAATGTCGTCGAAGCCGATCACCTGCAATTGCGCCGGCACGTCGATGCCGTACTTGCTGCGCGCCGCGTCGATGAAGCCGCAGGCGATCAGGTCGGTGGCGCAAAAGACGCCGTCGGGCAGCTTGCCCGAGGCGAGCAGGGCGTCGGCCGCTTCCTGGCCCGCCTGGTAGCCGATGGCGTCGGCCAGGTATTCGCCGGCCGTGCAGCGCTTCTTTGCTACCGCCGGCGCCAGGTGGTCGAGGAAGGCCTTGCCGCGCGCGATGCCGCTGAAGCTGCTGGCGCGCGTGTTGACGAAAGCCAGCCGCCTGGCGCCGCCGTCGAGCAGGGTGCTGGCCGCCAGTTCGCCGCCGTTGCGGTTGTCGCTGTTGACCACGTCCACGCCTTTCAGGTCGCGCGCGCGGTTGATCATCGCTACCGGCACCTGCCGCTGCAGGTATTCCGTCGCGACGGCGGACGGCGGCGAGCCGGACGTCATGATGACGCCGGAAATCTTGTAGCTGAGGAGAATGCGCAGCAATTCGCTGAGGCGCTCGGGGTCTTCCGCATTCATCAGCAGCGGCACCAGCGCATGTTCGCTCAGGCTGCGCGTGACTTCGCCCAGCAGGGCCACGCGGAACGGGTCCGTGAAGCCCGTGATGACGACGCCCACCAGGTTGCTTTGTCCCTGGTTCATGCTGCGCGCCAGGATGTTGACCTGGTAACCCAGCGACTGCGCCGCTTCCATCACGCGGGCCCGCGTTTCGGGCGCCACGCTGGCGCCGGGCGTGAACGTGCGCGAGACGGCGGAGCGCGAGACGCCGGCCCGTTTGGCGACGTCCACCGAAGTGACCCAAGACTTGTCTTTTTGTTCCATTGACGGTGTAGATGAATGAGAGGCCGATGCACGATGCGGTGCGGCGCAACGCCGCGCCATCATCTTAGCCGAAAATCCCGGCCGCGGCGCGAACTGAATGTCGCGCCACGGCCATCGCGCCGGCCCCCGGCCTTCCTATCCTTCTACCACTTCGGCGTGTACTTCAGGGTCAGCTGCACGTTGCGCGGGTCGCCGAAGTGGTTATTGCCGCCCGTGTCGTTATACGACGGGATCACGTAGCGCTTGTCGAACAGGTTGTTGACGTTGACGGCCAGCGACAGCTGCGGCGTGGCTTGCCAGGCCAGGCGCGCGTTCCACAGCGAGAAGCCGGCCACGTCGAACGAGCGGCCGAAGTCCAGCGTGTGGCTTTGCATGTTCACGCCGGCGCCGACGCTGAACTTGCTCCACTCGCCGGGCAGGGTATAACCGGACCACAGGCGCAGCATGTGCTTGGGCGTCCATGTCGAGAAGACCTCGCCCTTGTTGTCCGGGTCGTCGAGGTAGGTCGTCGTCGTGTAGGCATAGCCGGCCGACAGCTGCAGGCCGCGCGCCACTTCGCCGGACACTTCCGCTTCCAGGCCCTGGCTGCGCACCTTGCCCGAGGCGCGCGAGCAGTACCAGCCGTCGCAGGCGAAACCGGCAGCGTAGTCGTTGACGGCGCGGTCCTTGTGCTCGTAGCGGAAGACGGCCAGCGAGGTGTTGACTTTGCCGTCCAGCAGTTCGCCCTTGATACCGGCTTCATAGCTGTCGCCCGTGATCGGTTTCAGGACCTGGCCCGCCGCGTTGCGGTTCGTCTGCGGCTGGAACACGCCCGCATAGCTGGCGTAGGTGGACCATTGCGGCGTCAGCGCATACATCAGGGCCGCCGATGGCGTGAACTTGGCCGTGACACGGGTGGTGTCCGCCGTGCCGCCCTTGGGGGCATACTCGAAGTCATACCAGCTGAAACGCCCGCCCAGCAGCGCTTTCAGGTGAGTGGTCAGCTGGCCGTTCCAGGTGCCGTACAGGCCCTTCTGGCGCATGTCGTAGGTGCTGCTGGAGCTCACGCCGCGCGCGGCGATGGTGTCGAAGTCCTGCCATGGACGGTGGTGGTTGATATTGAAGATCTGCGCGCCCTGCGTCCAGGCACGCGCATAGCGGTCGTCGGAATGGAACTTCACATAGCTGGCGCCCATGACGACTTCCTGCGCGATGCCCAGGCCATCGAATTTTCCGCGCACGAAGGCGTCGATGCCGCGCTTCTGGTTCTTGAAGTCGGTGGAGAAGTCGCCGTACATGGAACCGCTGCCATCGGCCTTGATGGTGCCGGCCATGCGCTGGTGGGTCGAATTGGTGCGTTCATTGACGCCCAGCGCGGCCGTCTTGAAGGTCCACCGGCTGTTGAAGTGGTGCTCGAGGTCCAGGTTGACGGTGGTCTGTTCGACCTTGCTGCGGTTCCAGTCGGCGCCCGTATAGGTCGAGCGGGGCAATCCCAGTTCGCCGCCGTCGGCGTAGCGCGCCAGGCCGATGAACATCGGGCGGCCGCGCCCGTTGACGTTGCTCACGGCCAGGCCGACTGTGGTCGCGGGGCCGAGGTCGTAGTCGAGCGCCGCATACACGGTGCGGTTCCTGCTCCACACCTGGTCGATGAAGGAATGGCTGTCGTCCTCATCGACGATGGCGCGCCCGCGCAGGCTGCCTTGCGCATTCAGCGGCGTGCTGACGTCGAGCTGCGCGCCGTAATGGTCCCACGAACCGGCGCGGCCCGTGAGCGCGACCTGGCGCGTGGCCAGCGGGCGCCTGCGCACCAGGTTGACGGAGCCGCCCGGGCTGCCCGTGCCTTCGAGCAGGCTCGATGCCCCGCGCAGCACTTCCAGGCGGTCGTAGATGACCATGTTTTCCTGGCCCCAGTTACCCAGCGCATAGGTGTTGCGGTCGATCGGCACGCCATCGTACTGCCATTGGTCGATCTGGAAGCCGCGCGAAGTGATCACCACGCCCGGTCCCACGCCATGCACGCCCACCACGCCGGTGACGTTGTTGACCGCTTCGCGCAAATCCGTGATGCCCTGGTCGTCCAGGCGCTGGCGCGTCAGCACGCTGACCGATTGCGGCATGTCCTTCATCGATTGCTCGCCCTTGCCGAGGGTGAGCTTGCGCGCCGTGTAGGAGCCGCTGCCTTCCGTGGTGGCGCCTTGCTCGGCCTGGCCGACGATGGTAATCGAGGGCATGGTGCGCTCGGCCGCCGAAGCGGCGCTGGCCGCCGCCGTGGGGGCTGATGCCGGCGCGGCCACCAGCACATAGCCGGTGGCGGTCTTGCCGATGGCGTAGCCGCTGCCGCGCAGCAGTGCGGCAAAGCCGTCGTCGATGGCGTAGCTGCCTTGCAGGTCGGCGCTAGTCAAACCCTGCACCTTGGCCGCGTCGATGACGATGGACACGCCCGCCTGCTGCGCATAGCGGTTCAGGGCGCCGGCCAGTGGGCCGGCGGGAATGGTGTAGCTGGCGACAGCCGGCACGGCCTGGGCGTGCAGGCCGGCGCCGGTCAGCAGCATGGCCGCCAGGGCCAGTGGACGCAAACGCGTGCGCAAGGGATTCAGGGGCGAAACGGGAACGGCAGGAGCGGACATGGTGACAGCCTTTTTGGATTGATCTCAGCTGCCTTGACGCACGAGATGCGCAAAGTGGAACCGCGAACGCAAAAAATATCGTTATTTTTTTACGGGAGCGTCGACCATCACCAGGTAGCGCGTCAGCATGCGGATGCGCAGCCGGGGGAAATTGTCGATGAGTAGTTGCAGCGCCTTGTCCGTGTCGTCCAGCGGCAGCACGGCCGCCACGCGGATGCCGTCGATCTGCGCCCGGTCGTAATGCAGCTGGCCGGGGCGGTGGCGAGCCAGTTCGTCGAGCACGTCGGCCAGCGGCAAGTCGTCGACCACCAGCTGGTGCGCGCGCCACGCTTGCTGCACGCTGGCCGCATCGATGCTTGTCAGTGGCCCGACGCCATCGTCCGTGATGCGCGCGCGCTGGCCCGCCTGCACCACGACGGCCCGATGCTGCGGCACCTGCGCCGATACTGTCGATTCGAGCATGCTCAGGATGGTGGCGCCGTCTTCCTTGCGAACCGTGAAACGCGTGCCCAGCGCGCGGATCGCCGCCTGGCCGCTGTCGACGATGAAGGGGCGCTGCGCATCCTTGGCCACCTCGACGAGGATGTCGCCACGCACCAGCTCCACATGCCGTTCGCCCGCATTGAAGCGTACGTTGACGGCGCTGCCGCCGGCCAGGGTCAGGCGGCTGCCATCGGCCAGGGTGTGCGTCTGCCATTGTCCCGTGGGGCTGCGCAGGTCGGCCAGCAGGTAGGCGGGGCGCTCGCCGAGGGCCAGCGCGCCGGTCAGCACCAGCACGGCCACGGCGCTGGCGGCGGCCAGCTGGCGCAGACGCTGGCGCTTGGGCGCGATGGCGGCCAGGGCGGCGCGCGCGGGGCGATGGTCGCCGCCGGCCGGCTCGCGCACGGCATGCAATTGGCGCAGCAGGTTTTCCATGCCGGCGGCCACGGTCGCGTGCAGCGGATCGGCCGCCTTCCACGCGGCGAAGCCGGCCCGCGCCATGTCGCGTTCGGCCGGGTCGTCGGCGCTCAGCTGCACGATCCAGCGGGCGGCCTGCTCGGCGGCGATATCGGCGCGCGGGCCGCTCATGCCGCCATGGCCGGGCAGGCGTGGCGGCAGGCCAGCAGGGCTTGCACCAGATATTTTTGCACCATGCGTGTGGAGACGTTCAGCTGCGCGGCGACGGCGGCCTGAG
The DNA here is from genome assembly GCF_900103595.1 of Janthinobacterium sp. OK676. Classification (NCBI taxonomy): domain Bacteria; kingdom Pseudomonadati; phylum Pseudomonadota; class Betaproteobacteria; order Burkholderiales; family Oxalobacteraceae; genus Janthinobacterium; species Janthinobacterium sp. OK676. Next base: position 342,692 of record NZ_FNHA01000006.1, on the reverse strand, counting down.
GCTGCTCTTCCAGGTAATGCAGCAAAAAGGCGTCGCGCGCCTTGGCGGACAGGCCGTCCAGCGCCGTGGCGATCTGCCCGAGCGCCTGCACGGCCATCAGGATATCGTCCGGCGAGGGTGCGCCGGGCAGGCTGTCGGCCAGCAGGGCCAGTTCCGCCAGGTAGCTGCGTTCGAGTACTTGCCGGCGCGCGCGGTCGAGCAGCAAGCGCTTGGCCGTCGTCGACAGGTAGGCGCGCGGCTCGCGCATGCCGAACAGGGCGTCGCGCGAGGCGATGATGCGTAAAAAGGTGTCTTGCGCCACGTCGGCCGCGCCATGCGGGCAGCTGAGTTTCTTGCGCAGCCAGCCGACCAGCCAGCCGTGATGCTCGCTGTAAAGCGTGTGCACTTGCTGTTGCAGGCTGGGCTGGATGGCGGACATGGGGGATGAGTAGTATAAATGAGAATTATTCTCATTGTAAGCGGCAGAGACGGCTTGCCACAATCCCCGATTGCATGAGGAGGGGACAGTGTTGCGCGCAGGCCGCATGCGCGCTGATGGCGGAAATGAAAAAACCCGCCGCTGCACGGGGCAGGGGCGGGTTCTTCATACTGCAAATTCTTGGTGGTGATAGGTGGACTTGAACCACCGACCCCAGCATTATGAATGCTGTGCTCTAACCAACTGAGCTATATCACCAAACAGACCGGTCAGACCGGATGCTCGTTTTGACCAGGAGAAACCTGATCGATGTTCTTTGGTGGTGATAGGTGGACTTGAACCACCGACCCCAGCATTATGAATGCTGTGCTCTAACCAACTGAGCTATATCACCCAACAGCCGAGCATTATCCAGTCTTCCCATTTCCTTGTCAATGCCGACGCAAAAAAAATGTGCGGTTTTTTCACGCGCTGGCGCAGGCATGATTATTTTTGTAACGGCGTTAGCAACGGCTGGATCTGCGCCAGCATGGACGAGGCCGGATCAGCGCCCAGGCAATCGATGACGATGCGTTCCGGCATAGCCCGTAACCAGGTCAGCTGGCGCTTGGCCAGCTGGCGCGTGGCGATGATGCCCGTCTCGCGCAAGGCGGCGCGGTCGATGCGGCCATCGAGGTAGTCCCAGGCCTGGCGGTAGCCCACGCAGCGCATCGACGGCAAACCCGGGTGCAGGTCGCCGCGCCGGCGCAACCCATCCACTTCATCGAGCAGGGCGTCGTCTTTCAGCATCAGGTCGAAGCGCGTGGCGATGCGCGCATGCAGCACGGCGCGGTCCGACGGTTCCAGCGCGAACGATTGCAACCGGAACGGCAGCACGGTCTTTTCGCGCCGGGCCAGCAGGGCCGACATGGGCTGGCCGGACAGGGCAATGATTTCCAGCGCGCGGCCGATGCGCTGCGCGTCCTGCGGCGCCAGGCGCGCGGCCGTGACGGGGTCTTGCTGCGCCAGGCGCGCATGCATGGCGGGCCAGCCGATGGCGGCCGCGTCTTCTTCCAGTTGGGCGCGCAAGGCAGGATCAGCGCCGGGCAAGTCGTCGAGGCCATCGGCCAGGCCCTTGAAGTACAGCATGGTGCCGCCGACGAGCAGCGGCAGCTTGCCGCGCGCGGAGATTTCGCTCACCAGGCGCAGGGTGTCGTTGCGGAACTGCGCCACGGAATAGGCGTCGAGCGGGTCGATGATGTCGATCAGATGATGCGGTACGGCGGCCAGTTCTTCCTTCGACGGCTTGGCCGTGCCGATATCCATGCCCCGGTAGACGAGGGCGGAATCGACGGAAATGATCTCCGACGGGATCGCTTGCGCGATGGCCAGCGCACTGGCCGTCTTGCCGCTGGCCGTGGGGCCCATGATGGCGACGGCCAGGGGGAGGTGTGGAGTGTTTGTCATGGTGTTCTATGTTTTGTGTGATGCACACCCCAACGTCAAAAATACCGGGGTCGGACCCTGAGGGTCCGACCCCAGCCCTTGCCGTTGGGGTTGGAATTATTGGCCGCGCAGGAATAATTTATCGAGCGCGTTGATCTCGACCTGCACCCACGTGGGCCGGCCATGGTTGCACTGGTCGGCCCGTTCCGTGCTCTCCATCTGGCGCAGCAGGGCGTTCATTTCCTGTACCGACAAGATCCGGTTGGCGCGCACGGCCGTGTGGCAGGCCAGGGTGCCCAGCAATTCGTTCTGGCGCTCGATCAGCACGCGCGAGCCGCCGTATTCGCGCACGTCGCGCAGCACGTCGCGCGCCAGGGTTTGCGCGTCCGCGTTTTTCAGCAGGGTCGGCACGCTGCGCACGGCCAGGGTGGTGGGCGAGAGGGCGGCGATGTCGAAGCCCAGCGCTTTCAAGGTTTCCTGGTTTTCATTCGCCGTCGACACTTCGATGGCATCCGCATAGAAGGTGACGGGGATCAGCAACGATTGCACCTGCATGTCCTGGCCCGACACTTGCGCCTGCAGCGCGTTTTTCAGCTGCTCGTACAGGATGCGCTCGTGCGCCGCGTGCATGTCGACCAGCACCAGGCCCTTGGTGTTCTGGGCCAGGATGTAGATGCCGTGCAGCTGGGCCAGGGCAAAACCCAGCGGATACTCTTCGCGCGCCATCGCTTCGGGCGAGGCGATATACGGTTCCACCTGCGTGATCGGCGAGTTGGCGGCGCCTGCGCCGCCGCCGAACAGGGCGCCATAGGCCGCCGTGTCCTGGGCTACGCCCGGCGCGTCGGCAAAGAAGGGACGGGCCGCGCCGGGCGAGGCGGGCGCAAAGGTGTTCGTGAATTGCGCGCCGAACGAGGTCTGCGTCTGCTCGCGGCGCCAGATGCCGGGGCCACCCAAGCCCGCGCCCGCCGTATCGCCGCCGAGGCTGGAAGCGGCCGGCAGGGGGGCAGGCACGCTGCCGAAGGCCGTGGCCGACGTCTGCGCCAGCGCGCGCTGCACGGCGTGGAAGACGAACTGGTGTACGGAACGGCTGTCGCGGAAGCGTACTTCGATCTTCGACGGGTGCACGTTGACGTCGACCAGGGCCGGGTCGAGGTCGAGCGCCAGCACGTACGATGGAAAACGGTCGCCATGCAGCACGTCCTGGTAGGCCATGCGCACGGCGTGCACGAGCAGCTTGTCGCGCACGAAGCGTCCGTTGACATAAAAGAACTGGCCATCGGCGCGCGCCTTCGATGCCGTCGGCAAGCCGGCAAAGCCGTGGATGCGCAGGCTGCCGGCCGACTCGTCCAGCGCCAGGCGCGCTTCGGCGAAGTCGTTGCCGAGGATGTGGGCGCTGCGCTTGGCCAGCTCGCTGATATTCCACTGGTCGATGGTGCGGCCATTGTGCGACAGCGAGAACGACACGTCCGGGCGCGCCAGCGCGATGCGGCGCACGACTTCGGCGCAGTGGCCGTATTCCGTCTGCTCCGATTTGAGGAATTTGCGCCGCGCGGGCGTGTTGAAATACAGGTCTTGCACGTCGACCGTGGTGCCGTGCGCGCCCGACGACGGCGAGACGCTGCCATTGTGCGAGCCGACGATTTCCCACGCATGGGCCGCATCCATCGTGCGCGACGTCACGGTGACGGCGGCCACCGAGGCGATGGACGCCAGCGCCTCGCCGCGAAAGCCCAGGGTGCCCACGTTTTCCAGGTCGTGCAGCGAGGCGATCTTCGACGTGGCGTGACGCGCCAGGGCCAGCGGCAGCTGATCCTTGTCGATGCCGCGGCCGTTGTCGGTAATCGCGATGCGTTTCACGCCCCCTTCTTCCAGCCGCACCGTGATCTGCGTGGCGCCCGAGTCGAGCGCGTTTTCCAGCAGTTCCTTGACGACGGCGGACGGCCGCTCGACCACCTCGCCGGCGGCGATTTGCGAAATCAGCTGGTCAGGCAAGGCCTGGATAGGGCGGTGGGGCGTGATGGGAGCGTTCATGCGCTGATTATAACGGGTTCGCAAGTGGAGGCGCTGCTGTGCTGATGCCCGAAACCCAAAACGAAGGCTGGGGTCGTACCCTGAGGGTACGACCCCAGAACTTGCCTTTCGGGTCGCTTTATTTCCCCACCTCCCGCACCGGTATCGGCGCATTGCACACGTCGACGTGGCCGGCCGTGACCTTGCTCCACGGGCCGCCGCGGTGGCGCTGGGCTTCCAGCACGGCCTGGTAGGCTGCGCTGTCGGTGCGCATCACTTCCAGGTTCGCACGCTGTTCGGGAGGCACGCTGGCGGCCAGGCGGATGGCCTTGATCGGCACGTTTTTCTCGGGGCTGTCATAAAAGCCCATGGGGCCCGTTCCGCGTGGCAGGGTGGACAGCAATGGCATGCCGGAGACGACCCTGCCGACGACGGTGATGTCGCGGTCCAGGTGGCGCGGCGACTGGCCGATGACGGCGTACAGCTCCGTGCCGCCGCCGCTATCGCTGGCGCTGTCGCGGCCCACGCCCACGGTGGCATAGCAATGCGTGAGCCAGGCCGTGCCCGTTTTCGGATCGCGCGCGGATGGGAAACCGTTCGAATGGCCCACTTGCGGCGCATAGCCGTCGGCGTCCGGCAGGCGCGTGAAGCTCTTGACGTTTTTCAGCGGTACCGTGAATTCGCCGGGCAGGGTGCGCTGCGCATGCTGGATCGGCTTGGGATTTTTCTCGTTCGGATCGCCCCACTGTGCCACCCAGTTGTCCTGCGCGCGCGTGATGGCCAGGCCGTCGTAATACTGTTCCGCCACCAGGGCCTTGATGTTGGCCACGTGCTTGGGCGCGAAGTCCGGCGCCAGTTCGATCACCACGCGGCCGGCGGGAATGTCCAGGTACAGTGTGTTGTCCGGGTCCAGCGGGCGCCAGTCGGACGGCTTCGAGGCCTTGATTACGTCGGCCAAGGTCGCCTTGGCGGGCAATTCGGCGGGTGCCTTGATCTGGACGGGCGCCGCGTGGGCAGCCAGTTGTGCAAGGCCCAGTACGGTGGCCATGGTCAGGCCGCTCAGTGGGTGTCGATACATGTTTTCTCCTGGTCGGCGCGGGTTGCGTCGTGCGGAAAGTGTATACCGGAATGGCAATATTTCGTTGGAAAAACATTGCCGATGGCAATCCTGACACTTGCCTGCCGATATGGCGTTTCCTTAACCTTTACTTAAATTGCCACACGCGCAAGGGCGCCGCATAATTAATGCAGAAATATCGGCCCGGGGACTGCCGTTGCGCTGGCCGGGTGGTGTATGATTCCGCCGCTACCTTTAGGGAAAAATATATGGATTTTGTGCAATTCCTCGACATGATCGTGCATGTCGACAAGACGCTGGGTCTCTTGATCGAGCAGTACGGTACCCTCGTGTATGCGGTGCTGTTTGCCATTATTTTTTGCGAGACAGGCCTCGTGGTGCTGTTTTTCTTCCCTGGGGATACCTTGCTGTTTATCGCCGGCGCGTTTTGCGCGACGGGACAGATGCACCTGGGCTTGCTGATCGCCTTGCTGGTGACGGCCGCCGTCACGGGGAACACGCTCAATTACTGGATAGGCGAGGCCATCGGGCAAAGGGTGTTTACCCACGATTACCGCTGGATCAACAAGGACGCCATGCGCCGCACGCATGAATTCTTTGAAAAGCACGGCGGCAAGACCATCATCCTGGCCCGCTTCGTGCCGGTGGTGCGCACCTTCGCCCCGTTCGTGGCCGGCATTTCCGACATGACGCATACGCGCTTCCAGATGTACAACGTGACGGGCGCCCTGTTGTGGGTGGTCGGTCTGGTGACGGCCGGCTACTTCTTCGGCAATATCCCGTGGATCCGCGACCACCTGACCTTGATCGTGCTGATCGGTGTCGGCGCCGCCGTCGTGCCGGTGGTGCTGGGCGGCTTGTGGAAACTCTACAAGCGCATGGTCGGCAAGTCGGCGTAATTGCTGCAAAGATCCAGGGCAAGCATGCTGCGGCGCCGTCCGCAGCTGGCCCTGGATCCCGTTTTCTCTTCGCTACTTCTGTTTTGCTCCTGCCCTGATTCAAGTTTTGTTGCTTTCCAGCCGTAAACCAGAGGGTATTCTCACTTTCTGGATTTCCATGCGACATTTGAGCGCCCTGTTAGCTTGCAGCCTTGCCGCGATGGCGGCCATGGCAAGCGCCAAAGATGCCCCCGCCCCGGCGAGCGCCACCGCATCCGCGCCCATGTCGGCGTCGGCGCGCGCGGCCGCCATGAAAACCTTGACCGAATCGGTGAAGGGCAAGGAGGCCAAGACGCCTGTCGTCGTCGCGCCCACGGCGCGCGAGAAGGAAGAAGCGGCCGAAGTCGACTTGTCCGAACGCATCGCCGCGCGCCTGGCGGAAATGCGCGCCACCCAGGCGGCCCGCGCCGCCGCCCGTGCCAAGCGCGCCGCCGTGGTGAAGGCCGCGCCGCCGCCACCGCCGCCCGTGCCGCGCGGCACGCACTGGTCGTACGAGGGCGACAGCGGTCCGGCCAACTGGAGCAAGATCAATGTCGATTGGGGCAAGTGCGGCAATGGCAACCGCCAGTCGCCGATCGATATTCGCGATGGCATGAAGGTGGAACTCGAGCAGATCAGCTTTGACTACCATCCGTCGTCATTCAACGTGGTCGACAATGGCCACACGGTGCAGGTGGGTGTGAGCGGCGGCAATTACATCACGGTGCAGAACCGCATGTTCGAGCTGCAGCAATTCCATTTCCACCGTCCGTCCGAAGAGCGCATCAATGGCAAGGCGTTCGAGATGGTGGTGCACCTCGTGCACCGCGACGCGGAAGGGCGGCAAGCCGTGCTGGCGCTGCTGCTGGAACGCGGTGCGCCGCAAGCGACCATCCAGACCGTGTGGAACAACCTGCCGCTGGAAAAATTCGAGACCATGCAGCCGACCATTCTGCTCGACCCGGCCGAGATGCTGCCGGCGCGGCGCGATTACTACACCTACATGGGATCGATGACGGAGCCGCCTTGCAGCGAAGGCGTGCTGTGGATGGTGATGAAGCAGCCGGTGCAGGCGTCGCCGGCGCAGATGGCGCTGTTCAGCCGTTTGTATCCCCTGAATGCGCGCCCGATCCAGCCGGGCAATGGACGCATCATCAAGGAATCAAATTAAATAAATGACAGCTGCTGGCGCCCGCTCCATTCGGCACCGGCGGCCAGCAGGTCGGGCTGGATCAGGGCCGGCTCGATGCAGATGAAGCGCGGCTGCTCGCCGTCGGCCAGGTCGGGCAGGGCAGCCGCGTCTTGCGCGCCCGGGTTCCACACGACGGCGTCCGTAAAGCCCTGCTGCTCCAGGCGCAAGGTATGGCCGCCAGACTGCAGGCTCAAGGCGCCCGGCAGCTGGTAGTAGATGCGGTCAAGCTTGTCCGAAAATTGCAGTACTTCTTCCGCCTGCAAGGCATCTTGCGGCGTCTCGTCCGAATAGCGTACGCGCTGCAAGCCCTTGATGCGCGCTTCGCTCAAATCATCGATCGCAAAATACGTATGCAGGGCCGCCGAGAACGGAAACGCCTGCTCGCCCGTGTTGTGAACGGACAGGTCCAGCTCCAGCGCCTGCGCCTTGACGGCCACGCGCAGGCGCAGGGTGAAGGCCCACGGCCAGCTGGCGGCGATCGCTTCCGGCAAATCGGCCTGGGTCAGGACAAATTGCGCCCATGCGGCGCCATCGGCCTCGCCCGTCGAGTCCAGCTGCCACGTCGCCACGCGCGCAAAGCCGTGGCGCATGCCCGTGCCGCGCGCGCCGAACTGGGGGAAGATCACGGGCACGCCGCCGCGGATGGCGCGGCTGCCGTCGAGACTCGATGCGCTGCTGCAGAACAGGCGCTCCTGGCCATCGCTGGTTTGCCACGACACCAGGTGGCCGCCGTACAGGGTCACGGTCGCCTGCGCGCCATCGGCGGCGCGGATGGTCACGGCTGGCAGCTCGCCAAAGATACTCTCGCTCATGCTAGGCTTTCATGTCAGGTCAGGCGGCTTTTCGCCAGCGGCGGATTCTTGGCAAAGTAATTCTTGATGCCCGTGACGATGGCGTCGGCCATCTGGTCCTGGTAGCCGTTGTCGGTCAGCTTGGCTTCTTCTTCCGGGTTCGAAATGAAGGCCGTCTCGATCAGGATGGAAGGGATGTCGGGCGCTTTGAGCACGGCGAAGCCGGCCTGTTCGACGGAACCCTTGTGCAGGCGGTTGATGCCGCCGATTTCGCGCAGCACGGCCTTGCCCAGCTTCATGCTGTCATTGATCTGCGCCGTCGTCGACAAATCGAGCAGCACGCTGGCCAGCTGCTTGTCGTGGTTCTTCACGTTCACGCCGCCGATCAGGTCGGCCTGGTTTTCCTTGTTGGCCAGCCAGCGCGCGGCCGTCGAGGTGGCGCCCTTTTCGGACAGCACGAAGACGGACGAGCCGCGCGCCGTCGGCTGGATGAAGGCGTCGGCGTGGATGGAGACGAACAGGTCGGCCTGCACCTTGCGCGCCTTTTCCACGCGCATGCCCAGCGGGACGAAGAAATCGGCATCGCGCGTGAGCATGACGCGCATGTTCGGCTGCAGTTCCAGCTTGGTCTTGAGGCGCTTGGCGATGGCCAGCACCACGTCTTTTTCGCGGCTGCCCCGGCTGCCCATGGCGCCCGGGTCTTCGCCGCCGTGGCCGGGATCGAGGGCGATGGTAATCATGCGCACCACTTTCTGGCCCGGCAGGGGACGCGCTTCGGGGCGCTGTTCCGGGCGAACGTCGGGCACGGGCGGCACGACCGGCGTTATCGGCGCGACGGCCACGGGCGGCTTGCCGCTCTCGGGCAGGGGCAGCGCGGGCGGCGGCGTATGCGTGTCGGCCATGGGCGGCTTGGCCGGGTCGCTCGACCAGTCGCCCTTTTCGATCATCTGCGCGATCAGGTCCGGTTCGCGCACGGGATACAGGTCGAAGATCAACCGGTGGTTGTAGGAGCCGGCCGGCGGCAGGGTGAACAGCTGCGGCGTGACTTCCTCTTTCAGGTCGAACACCAGGCGCACGACGTTGGGCCGGTTCTGGCCCACGCGCACCTGCTTGATGTACGGGTCGTTCGACTGGATCTTCGCCACCAGGCCCTTCAAGGTGGGATTGAGTTCCAGGCCTTCGATGTCGACCACCAGGCGTTCCGGGTCCTTGACGATGAAGTGGGTCGCCTTGAGGATGCTGTCGTTTTCCAGGGTGACGCGCGTATAGTCTTCGGCCGGCCAGACGCGCACGGCGAGAATTTGCGCCGCCATCGCCGACATGGGCGCGAACACGGACAACAGCAGGGTGCCGCCGGCCTTGAGGACCGTGCGCCGGGTGATGGGCGAGGAGATCAAAGGTTCGGGGCGAATTTGAGACGGTGAAGGCATGACAGACCCAATTCAGAAGACGCTTGCAATTCTACATCACGTCCTGTACCCGCAACGTTCAAATAAATATTCAGGTCGGCCGGCGGCAGCACCGGTTCGGCTTTCTCCGGCCATTCGACGATGCAGATATTGCGGCCGTCGAAGTCTTCGCGAAAGCCCGCGTCGAGGAATTCCTCGGCGCTGCCCATGCGGTACAGGTCGAAATGGATGACGTTGACGCTCTGGCCGTCGAGCCGCACAGTGTACGGTTCGGACAGGGTGTAGGTGGGGCTTTTCACGTGGCCCGCATGGCCGGCCGCGTGCAGCAGGGCGCGCGTGAGGGCCGTCTTGCCGGCGCCCAGGTCGCCGTGCAGGTAGATCGCCAGGCCCGGCGCCAGCGCGCGCGCCAGTGCGGCGCCCAGCGCGGCGGTGCCGGCTTCGTCGTGGAGATGGGCTTTGAAGTGTTCGGTCATTATCTTCGGTATCGCATAAAATGGAGGCTGCTCTCATTGTAACCGCCCGCGCGCCTCCCGTTTTCCGTAAAGTCCCCTATGTCCGCCACCGTCACCGATCTCGCCGTCCTGGCGCGCACCATCAAGGAATGGGGGCGCGAGCTGGGTTTTGCCGAGGTGCGCATCGCCGACGTCGACCTGTCGCACATGGAGGCGCCCCTGCAAGCCTGGCTAGCTGCAGGGTATCACGGCGAAATGGATTACATGGCCAGCCACGGCATGAAGCGCGCGCGCCCGGCCGAACTGGTGCCTGGCACGGTGCGCGCCATCAGCGCGCGCATGAATTATCTGCCGCCCGCGCTGGGGCCGGACTGGCGCGAACGCGAGGCGGCGCGCGACGCCGATCCTGAAGCGGCCGTGATCTCCGTGTACGCGCGGGGCCGCGATTATCACAAGGTGATGCGTTCGCGCCTGCAGCAGCTGGCCGACCGCATCAAGGGCGAGATCGGCGACTTCGGCTACCGCGTCTTCAGCGATTCGGCGCCCGTGATGGAAGTGGAGCTGGCGCAAAAAGGGGGCTTGGGCTGGCGCGGCAAGCACACCTTGCTGATCAACCGCCAGGGCGGCTCCTTCTTTTTCCTTGGCGAGATCCTCATCGACGTGCCGTTGCCCGTCGATCCGCCGGAAACGCCGCGCTGCGGCCAGTGCTCGGCGTGCATCACCGTGTGCCCGACGCAAGCCATCCTGGGGCCGTACCAGCTCGACGCGCGCCGCTGCATTTCTTATCTGACGATCGAATTGAAGGGCGCCATTCCCGTCGAGATGCGCCCCCTGATCGGCAACAAGGTGTACGGCTGCGACGATTGCCAGACCGTCTGCCCGTGGAACAAGTTCGCCCAGCGCGCCGTCGTGCCGGACTTCGACGAGCGCCACAGCCTGGGCAGCGCCGGCATGGTGGAGCTGTTCGCCTGGACGGAAGAGGAATTCAACCGCCGCATGGAAGGCAGCGCGATCCGCCGCATCGGCCACGAGCGCTGGCTGCGCAACCTGGCCGTCGGCATGGGCAACGCGGCCACGAAGGCGAAGGGCCAGGCCGACATCGTCGCGGCCCTGCTGTCGCGCCGCGAGCATCCATCGGCCATCGTGCGCGAACACGTCGAATGGGCGCTGGCCTTGCACGGCGTCGCCTAGACTTCGCCTACACCTGCTTGAGGCGCAGGGCAGACCAATCCGCGTCGATGGCAACCATCGCCACGCTGTCGAGTCCTATTGTTTGTGCAAAGTCGCGGATATCGTCGCGATGGATGTCGCTGCCCGCCTTGATTCCCCCCTTGCGGTACGCCACCCAGACGGCGCCGCCGGGCGCCAGGCGCGCCTGTGCCACCGGCAGGAACTGCTCCAGTTCCGCGCGGCTGCGCGCGAACAGCAGTATCCAGTCCGCGCGCTCTGCTTCACTCACTCGCCGCTCGGCCGGCAGCTGCGCCAGCAATTCCCCGTGTTCGCCGCCGTCATTGAGCACGGCCAGGGCCTTGGCATTTTTCACATACATTTTTTCAGCAACGGTTTTTTCAGGCATGGCATCGGCGTGTGAATAGGGAAAAGACGAGCATAACAAATTTCTCCTTGACTTATCGATATATCGTTATAAAATGGCGATACCTACTAACGATATATCTTTAAAGAGAAAACATGAGAAACTCACACCACGCAGAACACGGCCACGGCGGCCATCATCATCACGGCCATTGCGGCCAGCATCACCACCACCATGGCGAACACCGCCACGAATACGCCATGCACGGCCGCGGTCCGCGCGGCTTCGACGAGCGCGGTGATGGCATGGGCGGCATGGGCGGTGGTCCTGGCGGGCGCGGTGGGCGCGGCGAACGGGCCGAGCGCGTCTTCGGCCGGGGCGACCTGCCGCTGATCGTGCTGGCGCTGATCGAAATCAGCCCCCGCCACGGCTATGAAATCATCAAGGCCATCGAAGAGCGTTGCGGCGGCGCCTACGCCCCCAGCCCGGGCGCCGTGTATCCGACCTTGACCTTGCTGGAAGAGCAGGATCACGTCACGTCTTCCGAAAGCGCCAGCGGCAAGAAGCTCTACACGATCACGGACCTGGGCCGCGCGTATCTGGACGAGAACCGCGCCCAGGTCGACGGCATCCTGGCCCGCCTCGACATGTTTGCCCGCGTCCAGGCGCGCAAGGCCTTGCCAGAGCGCGTGCACCAGGCCATGCACACCCTCAAGCATGCGCTGCTGCTGAACAAGACCAACTGGAGCGACGCGGAAGCCGAGCGCGTCTCCGCCGTGCTGGAACAGGCGGCCAACGCCATTGTCGATGGTCACTGAGCCCACTTTACAAGGACACCCAATGACTACTGTATCAACAACAGCGCCACGCCCGCACGCCATCGAGCGCGTGCGGCATGACTTGAAACTGCGCGTGCTCACCGTCGTGCGCACCGAGCAGATCACGCCGCACATGCGCCGCATCACCCTGGCCGGCGACGACCTGGACGGCTTTGTCTCGCCGGCGCACGACGACCACGTGAAACTGTTCTTCCCCGCGCCGGGGCAGGCCGCCCCCGTATTTCCCGTGCTGGGCAATGGCGCCAATCCCATCGAGTATGCCGAGGGCGCGCGCCCCATCGCCCGCAACTACACGCCGCGCCGCTACGACGCCGCGCGGCGCGAGCTGGAAGTCGACTTCGTGCTGCATGGCGACGGCCCCGCGGCCAGCTGGGCGGCGCAAGCCGCGCCCGGCCAGACCCTGGGCGTGGGCGGACCGCGCGGCTCCATGCTGGTGCCGCTTGATTTCGACTGGTATGTGCTGGTGGGCGACCAGACGGCCTTGCCGGCCATCGCCCGCCGCCTGGAGCAGTTGCCGGCCACGGCGCGGGCCATTGCCGTGATCGAGATCGTCGAAGACGGCGAGCAGATCGCGCTCGATTGCGCGGCGCAGCTGGACGTGCGCTGGGTGGCGCGCAATGGCCGCAAGGGGCCGCTGCTGCTGGAAGCGCTGCGTCAGGTCACGCTGCCGTCAGACGGCGACGGCTATGTGTGGGTAGCGTGCGAACATGCGCAGGTGCAGGGCTTGCGCGGGCATTTCATTGAGGCCGGGGTGCCGAAGCAGCATCTGCATGTGGCAAGCTACTGGAAGCATGGGGTGGAAGAGCATCATGAGCACCATGATGAGTGATAGGGGGTGGCGTCGGCTTACGCGCTTTGCGCTAAACCGACCTACGCCGACCTGCAGTGGAGTGTAGGTTGGATTAGCGGCGCGCCAGCGCTGCGTAATCCAACAATCAGCGTCATTACTTCAACAATCCCGCCAGCTCCACCGCCGTCTTGACCTGCATCTTGTCGAAGATATGCGCGCGGTGGACTTCCACGGTGCGCATGCTGATGCCCAGCTTGTCGGCCACCACCTTGTTCATCTTGCCCGCCAAAATCAGGTCCAGCACTTCGCGTTCGCGCGTCGACAGGGTGGCCAGGCGCGCGTGCACGGCGGCCAGTTCGCCTGCCTGGCGCGAGTTGGCCAAGCCCTGCTGCACCCGGTCCATCAGGTCGTTGTCGTTGAACGGCTTTTCAAAGAAGTCGAAGGCGCCCCGTTTCAGGCTGTCGACGGCCATCGGCACGTCGCCGTGGCCGGTGAGAAAAATCACGGGCAGGCGCGCCGTCAGGTCGCGCTTGACCAGCTGGTCGAACAGGGCGATGCCGTTCATGTCGGGCATGCGCACGTCGAGCAGCACGCAGTCGCCGGCGGCGTCGAAACCGCCGTCGAGGCTATCGAGAAATTGCTGGGCGCTCGCGTAGTTGCGCGATTCGATGCTGCGCGAGGCGGCCAGCCAGGACAGGGAGTCGCGTACGACCTCTTCGTCGTCGATGATGTGTAGCATGAAGTCTCCGGCTTGTCGTTATGCGTTATTAGTTAGTGCGGCGCGCCTGGCGCGGCCGGCACGCTGAATGTAAAGATGGTACCGCCGGCGGGGTTGGCGCCGAAGGTCAGCGCGCCGCCGTGAAATTCGATGGCGGTGCGGCAGATGTTCAGGCCCATGCCCATGCCTTCGGACTTGGTCGAGAAAAACGGCGAAAACAGCCGCTCGGCCACGTCCTGCGGGATGCCATGGCCATGATCGATCACGTCCACCGTCACCATGCCCTGCTGCGCGTCATGGCTAGCCCGCAGGCGCATGATACGCCGTCCCGGCGCCGCGTCCTGCATGGCCTCGATGGCGTTGCGCGTCAGGTTCAGCAGCACTTGCTCGATCATCACGGGATCGGCGCGCAGCAGCGGCAGGTCCGGCGGCAGCTCTTCCTGGATGGTGACATAGTATTTGCGCGCCTGCAGGTCGATCAGCGCGCGGATGCCGTCGATCAGCGTGCGGATGGCGATATCCTGGCGCTGCGGCTCGCTCTTGCGCACGAAATCGTGCACGCTGCGGATGATCTGGCCGGCCCGCTGCGCCTGCGCGCTGGCCTGTTCCAGCGCCGGCTTCAAGGTGCCCGGGTCGACGGGGGCGTCGTGGTCGATGGCGCGGCGGATCAAATTCAGGGCGCCCGTCGTGTAGCTGGAAATGGCCGCCAGCGGCTGGTTCAATTCGTGCGCGAGCATCGACGCCAGTTCGCCCATGGTGGCCAGGCGCGAGCTCGTTTGCAGCTTTTCCTGCTGCTGGCGATTGAGCTCCTCGACCCGTTTGCGGTCCGAGATGTCGAGCACGGATCCCATCCAGCCCGTCTGTTGGCCGTTCTTGTCCACCAAGGGCGCTTCGAAGATCAGCACGGGCACGCGCGTGCCGTCCGGGCGCTGGAAATAGGTTTCGAACTGCGGCGTGGGATTGCCGGCCAGGGCCTTGACGAAGCGCTGCTGGTATTCCTCCAGCGCCTCCGGCACCCAGTAGGGCATGGGCGGCAGGCGTCCCAGGATTTCCTCGGGCGGATAGCCGACGATCTGGCAAAACGCGGGATTCACATACGTGACCCTGCCTTCCAGGTCGCGCGCGCGCATGCCCGTCACCAGCGAGTTTTCCATCGCCGTGCGAAACAGCATCTGCTGGCGCAGCGCGCCTTCGGCCACCAGGCGGCGCGAAATATGCCGCCACAAGGCCAGCAAGCTCCACAGCAAGCCCAGCGACAGGGCGATGACGGAGCCGACCAGCAGATTGGGCAGCAATTTCGGCTGGCTTTTCACGCTGTCGGTAAACAGGGTGATGCTGGCGCCGGGCACGTCGAGCGCGCGCTTGTGCGTGTACACGCCGTGACCGGGGCCGGCGGCGGCGCGCCGCGCCAGCACCTTGTCGTCGCGGTCGATCAGCGAAATCTGGTTATCCTGGGCGAACCACCACGGCACCATTTCATCGAGCAGGCTGCTGATCTGGTAGGTGGCCACCAGGCTGCCGACATAGCGCTGGCCATCGAACAGGGGCTGGTGGTAATCCATCAGCATGGCGCCCGGCGGCGCATCGGGAAAGCCCGTCTGCTGCGAAGGCTGGGCGTACTGGCCCCGGTGCAAGCGGCGCGCATTGTCGGCCGCCGTCAGCGAGGCGGGCGCAAACGACAGCGCATGCGGCAGACTGTTGTCGCTGGTGGCCAGCACCTTGCCGCTGGTGTCGAGCCACAGCACGCGCTGCAGTTCGCGGCCATTGCGCAACATCTGCTGCAGCCGTTCGTGCACTTTTTCCGCCGACAGGGAGCCGCTGGCGATGTCCACGCCCAGGTTGAACAGGCTTTCCTCGTTGCGCGCCAGCTGGAAGCGGATGGTCTGTTCCACCCACAGGGTATCGGCGATCAGCTGCTCCTGGCGCTCGTTGCTTTCCATCTGGCGCGCCTGCCACGGCAGCCAGAACAGGATGGAGAGGAACAGCAGCAGCAGGATGACGGGCAGCAGCCAGCGCATCGGGCTCGATAGCTTGAAGCGGCGCGCAAGGGTGGGGGGAGTCGGCATGGCTGGCAGGGTAGCGGCTTATCGGGAACCGGCTATTGTGGTTAACCACAATAGCCGCGGCAGTTTCTTTGGCACAATATCCAAATAGACAAATAATAAAGTTTTTTTAAAAACCATTCAGGAGACAAAAATGCAACTGCCACCAATGAAAACCCTGTTCGTCGCGCTGTGCGCCGCCATCGGCGCCACCGCCGGCGTCCACGCTTACGCGCAAGCGCCCATCGTCATCAAGTTCAGCCACGTCGTGGCGACCGACACGCCGAAAGGCCAGGCCGCCGAGCGCTTCAAGCAGCTGGCCGAAAAAGCCACGAACGGCAAGGTCAAGGTCGAACTGTACCCGAACAGCCAGCTGTACAAGGACAAGGAAGAACTCGAGGCGCTGCAGCTGGGCGCCGTGCAGATGCTGGCGCCCTCGCTGGCCAAGTTCGGCCCGCTGGGCGTGAAGGAATTCGAAGCCTTCGACCTGCCCTACATCTTCCCCACCAAGACGGCGCTGTACAACGTCACCGAAGGCGAAATCGGCAAAAGCCTGCTGAAGAAACTGGAACCCAAGGGTATCACGGGCCTGGCCTACTGGGACAACGGCTTCAAGGTGATGTCGGCCAACAAGCCGCTGCACAATCCGGCCGACTTCAAGGGCCTGAAAATGCGCATCCAGTCGTCGAAGGTACTCGACGCGCAGATGCGCGCCTTGGGCGCCAATCCGCAGGTGCTGGCCTTCTCGGAAGTGTATCAGGCGCTGCAGACGGGCGTGGTCGACGGCACGGAAAATCCGCCATCGAATATGTACACGCAAAAGATGCATGAAGTGCAAAAGCACGTGACCGTGTCGAACCACGGTTACCTGGGCTATGCCGTCATCGTCAACAAGAAATTCTGGGATGGCTTGCCGCCCGATATCCGCACGCAGCTGGAAAAAGCCATGCGCGAGGCGACCACGTTTGAAAAAGCCATCGCCCAGCGCGACAACGACCAGGCCCTCGACGCCATCAAGAAAGCGGGCAAGACGCAGATCTATACCCTGACGGTGCAGGAACAGGCCGAGTGGCGCAAGGCGCTGGCGCCCGTGCAGAAGGCCATGGAAGGGCGCATCGGCAAGGACCTGATCTCGGCCATCAACAAGGAAAGCGCGAAGTAAGCAGCTGCTGTAGCGCGCCGCCTGGCGCGCCAGGCAGGGCCTCCCTGCCACTGGCTTGAATGACTCCTGCGCGTCCTGCGCCGGAGTCCGTGTACCCGCATTCTTTGAAAGTCCACCATGAAATTTCTGGATCACCTGGAAGAGTGGCTGATCGCGTCCCTGATGGGCGCGGCCACCTTCATCATTTTTGTCGCGGTCGTGCACCGCTACCTGGCGGGCCTGCCGATACCGGGCCTGCAAGACTTCCTGATTCAAATCAATACCAGCTGGGCCCAGGAACTGTGCATCTACATGTTCGTCTGGATGGCCAAGTTCGGCGCCGCGTATGGCGTGCGCACGGGCATCCACGTGGGCGTCGACGTGCTGATCAACCGCATGAACCCGCGCTGGCGCGACCGCTTCATCGTCTTCGGCCTGGCCGCCGGCGCCCTGTTTACGGGCATCGTGGGGACCCTGGGCGCCAGCTTCGTGTGGTCGATCGGCCACACGGACC
Source organism: Janthinobacterium sp. OK676 (assembly GCF_900103595.1). Classification (NCBI taxonomy): domain Bacteria; kingdom Pseudomonadati; phylum Pseudomonadota; class Betaproteobacteria; order Burkholderiales; family Oxalobacteraceae; genus Janthinobacterium; species Janthinobacterium sp. OK676. The sequence goes on along the minus strand of NZ_FNHA01000006.1, from coordinate 325,422 downwards.
AGACCTCGGCCGACATGGAAATTCCCATGTGGCTCGTCTACCTGGCCGTGCCGCTCGGCTCCTACCTGATGTGCTTCCGCTTCCTGCAAGTGATGGTGCATTTCATCAAGACGGGCGCCTTGCCCAAGCATGACCACTCGCACGTCGAGGGCCTGGAAGAGGAATTGACGGCGGAAGAAAAAGGAGCCAAGGCATGAACGCGCTGATTATTTTTGTATTGCTGCTGGCGCTGATGCTGACCGGCATGCCGATCTCCATTTCGCTGGGCCTGACGGTACTGACGTTCCTGTTTACCATGACCAGCGTGCCCATCGAATCGGTGGCCCTGAAGATTTTCACGGGCATCGAGAAATTCGAAATCATGGCCATCCCCTTCTTCATTTTGGCCGGTAACTTCCTCACGCATGGCGGGGTGGCGCGGCGCATGATCAACTTCGCCAGCTCGATGGTCGGTCACTGGCATGGCGGCCTGGCGCTGGCCGGCGTGATGGCGTGCGCGCTGTTTGCGGCCGTCTCCGGTTCCAGCCCCGCCACCGTGGTGGCCATCGGCTCCATCATCCTGCCGGCCATGGTCAAGCAGGGCTATCCGCGCGGTTTCGGCGCCGGCGTCATCACCACTTCGGGCGCGCTGGGCATTTTGATACCGCCGTCGATCGTGATGGTGATGTATTCCGTCAGCACGAACACCTCGGTGGGAAAACTGTTCATGGCGGGCGTGATTCCCGGCCTGATGCTGGCCATGCTGCTGGGCCTGACCACGTGGTTTTTGGCGCGCAAGAACAACTATCCGCGCATGCAGAAGGCCAGCTGGAAGGAACGCTTCGTCACGTTCAAGAAAAGCGCCTGGGGCTTGCTGCTGATCGTCATCGTCATGGGCGGCATTTATTCGGGCGCGTTCACGCCGACGGAAGCGGCCGCCATGGCCGCCGTGTACGCCTTTTACATCGCCGTCTTCGTCTACAAGGATTTGAAGATCAAGCAGGTGGGCAAGGTCTTGCTCGATTCGGCCGCCATGTCGGCGATGCTGCTGTACATCATCACCAACGCCGTGCTGTTCTCGTTCCTGATGACCAGTGAAAACATCCCGCAAGCGATGGCCGAATGGATCACGGGCAAGGGTCTGGGCGTGATCAGCTTCCTGCTGGTGGTCAACGTGCTGCTGTTGGTGGCAGGTAACGTCATGGAGCCGTCGTCCATCGTGCTCATCATGGCGCCCATCTTGTTCCCCGTCGCCATGAAGCTGGGTATCGATCCCGTGCACTTCGGCATCCTGATCGTGGTCAATATGGAGGTCGGCATGTGCCATCCACCCGTGGGCCTGAACCTGTACGTGGCGTCCGGCATCACCAAGATGGGCATCTCGGAGCTGACCGTGGCCGTGATGCCATGGCTGCTGACGATGCTGGGCTTCCTGGCCCTGATCACCTACGTACCACAAATCTCGCTGTGGCTGCCAAATTTAATTTACAACTAAAACAGTTGTCCCCGTCATGGTGCAAAAAAAGTCGATACGGCCGAATAAATGCGCTATGATGGGCAGCCTTAAGGGGAAACACGTATATGCATATGCGCCCCGGTAGCAAGGCTGAAATACAGAATTGGCAACAAGGTTAGTGGGGGAGTGGTCTATAAGAACGGTATTGATACCGGGGATATATTGAGGAGACACACGTTTCACAGAAGTTGTTGAGTCATAGCTGTCTGCGGCCACAAGCCGGCACCGGCGGACCCAAACGACCGGGAACGTGAAGCAATATTTGAAGCGCACCGGCTGGTGCGCTTTTTTTTCGTGCGCAGGAAACGTCCGCCGGCACGCCCAAAGTCGGTGCATAATTCCCGTGGCGCCGTTTCCGGCGCCGGCAGGTTGTATATTTGCCACACTTGAACAATGATCAGCAGATGAAAAAACAACAGGGCAGCGAGCTGTTCACGGCCATCGTGGCCGCGCCGTTTGGCGCCATGGGCGTGCGTGCGCACGATGGCCAGATATGCGAACTGGTCTACCTGCCGCCGCATTTTGCCGAAAAAGACGCGCTCGATGCCGTCTCCGAGCGGGCCTGCCAACAACTGGCGCGTTATTTCCGCGATCCCGATCATGTCTTCGACCTGCCGCTGGCCACGCTGGGCAGCGCCTACCAGCAACGGGTCTGGACGGCGATCAGCGGCATTGCGCGCGGCCAGGTGCGCACCTATGGCGACGTGGCGCGCCTGATCGGCTCTGCCCCGCGCGCCGTGGGCCAGGCGTGCGGCGCCAACTGGTTTCCCGTGGTAATCCCCTGCCACCGCGTGACGGCCGCCGGCGGCCTGGGCGGCTTTGCCCATCACGACGACGCGACGGGATTTCATTTGGGCGTCAAGCGCTGGCTGCTGGCGCATGAGGGCGTGGCGGCTTACCTATGATGAACAGCCTGCTGGTGCCCGACAACGCCACCCTGATCGATGAATTCTGCGACAGCCTGTGGCTGGAAGACGGCCTGTCGAAAAACTCGCTCGATGCCTACCGGCGCGACATGCGGCTGTTTGCGCGCTGGCTGGAAGTGGCGCGGCCCGGGCGCGAAGGCCTGTACGAGGTATCGACGGCCGACATCGAGGCGTATTTCGCCGCCCGCCACGACGAGAGCAAGGCGACGTCGTCGAACCGGCGCCTGTCCGTGCTCAAGCGTTTTTACCAGCTGGCCTTGCGGCACAAGCATATCGCGGCCGACCCGTGCCTGAAGATGGTGTCGGCCAAGCAGCCCGCGCGCTTCGTGCATACCTTGAGCGAAGCGCAGGTGGAAGCGCTGCTGGCGGCGCCCGACGTGAGCACGCCGCTGGGGCTGCGCGAGCGCACCATGCTCGAACTCATGTATGCAAGCGGCTTGCGCGTGTCGGAGCTGGTGGACTTGCAATCCGTGGAATTGAGCCTCAACGATGGCGTGCTGCGCATCACGGGCAAGGGCAGCAAGACGCGGCTGGTGCCGTTCGGCGAGCAGGCGCGGCTGTGGATCGAGCGTTACCTGAAGGAAGCGCGCGGCATCATCCTCGACGGGCAGATGGACGACGCGCTGTTCGTCACGCGGCGCGGCGGCGCCATGACGCGGCAAATGTTCTGGGTCATCATCAAGAAGCACGCGCTGAGCGCCGGCATCACGGCGCCGCTGTCGCCGCACACCCTGCGCCATGCGTTCGCCACCCACTTGCTCAACCATGGCGCCGACTTGCGTGTCGTGCAATTGCTGCTGGGGCACTCCGATATTTCCACCACCCAGATTTACACGCATGTGGCCCGCGAACGGCTGAAACTGCTGCACGCGCAGCATCATCCACGCGGCTAAACATTTGGTGTTTGCTCCAACTGCGTCATAATGTGTCTTATGTGCTTATCTGTAACATCTAAAAACTAAAGAGGTAGTAAATGGCCAAGACAAATTTCCAATACGAAAAACGGCAAAAAGAGCTGGAAAAGAAGAAGAAAGCCGAGGAAAAAGCCAGGCGCAAGCTGGAAGCGAAAAACAATCCGAAGCCGGCCGAAGGCGAAGAGGGTGCCGAGGGTGCGGAAAGTGATGAGCCGGAAGCGGACGATGCCGACGACGCCGGCGACGCGCCTGCCCAGCCCCAGTAATTCCCCGTTCTTGACGACCGGTGCGGCATCCTCGCCGCGCCGGTAACTCCTCGTTCTACTTTCTCCCCGCTACAAGCTCGGCCGCTGGCCGATCGCCAGTTGCAGCTGCGTGCTGGCGATGGCCGCATCGGCGCGTGCCTGCACATAGCCCTGGTAGGCATCATCGGCCGAACGTTGCGCCGCCAGCCATTCCAGCAGCGACGCATTGCCACTGAAGTAGGACAGGCGCATGCCGTCGACTACCTTTTGCGCATCGACCAGCACGCCGTCACGGTAGCGCGCCAGCCTGTCCTGGGCCGCACGCAGCTGCCGCTGCGCCGTGCGCACCTGCGTTGCCGCCGCCAGCTCCGCCTGGCGCAGGGCCAGCATCGCCTGCGTGACGCCCGCTTCCGCCTGCACGATATCGCCCTTGTCGCGCCGCGACAGGGGAATGGGAATGGCCAGCGAGATGGACAGCGCGCGCGAGCGGGGCAAGCCGTCGACGGGGCTGCCGCTGGCGTCAAAGCCCTCATGGTAGCCGCGCGCGGCGGCCAGGCCCACGGTGACGGTCGGGTCGACCGAGCGGTTGGCGCGCACGAGCGCCGCGCCGTCGCGCAGATGGTCGACGGTGGCGCGGGCGATGCGTACGTCGCTGCGGGCCTCGAGCGCCTGCGGCACCAGCGCGCTGGCATCGCTGTTTTCATATGCGGCGAAGTCGCAGGCCAGCTGCGCGTCCGGAAACAGCGCGTCGAACTGGCGCCCCAGCGGCGGCGACAAATTCAACATGGCGCTGTCCGCCTCGCTGCGCGCCTGCGCCAGCTCGGCCTGGAACTGGTCGCGTTCCACGCGCGACTGCAGCAGTTCGATGCCGCCCACGTCGCCCGCCTTGCGCCGCACGGCGTTCGCCTCGACCACTTTTGACAGGGCCGCCATGGTCTGCTCCTTGCGCGCGAGGACATCGCGCGTGCGGCACGCTTGCGTGAACGCGGCGGCGGCCGTGCCATACAGCTCGCTCCTGAAGCCGGCCACCGTTTCCTCGGCCAGCGCGACACTGCTGTGCGCCGCTTTTAACCGCGCGGCGCGCTTGCCGCCCGTCTCGATGGCCATGCTGATGGCCGGATTCCACGTGACGGGGCGGTGCTCGGCGCTGCGCACGGTTTCGCGCGTCGCGCCCACAGTGAACTCGGGGTCGGGACGCAGGCCGGCGATGCCGATGCCGGCCTTGGCCGAGGTGATGTCTTCCTGCTGCGCCTGCAATTCCAGGCTGTGGCTTTCCACGGCGGACAGGTAGGTGTCAAAGCTCAAGGGCGCGGCCACGGCGCCTGGCGCGATCAGCCAGGCCGCCAGCAGCAGATTAAAACGTGTCATGGGTCTCTCCTTCGGTATGCGTCTGGCGTTTTTGCAGGTGCGCCTCGATCAGGTAGTACAGGGCCGGCAACAGCAGCAGGGTCAGTGCCGTCGCCGTCACCAGGCCACCCACCACGACGGTCGCCAGCGGGCGCTGCACGTCGCTGCCCAGGCCCGTCGCCAGCATGGCCGGCGTCAAGCCCAGGGCGGCCACGGTGGCCGTCATCAGCACGGGGCGCATGCGGTCGCGCGCGCCTTCGAGCACGGCGTCGCGCAGGTTCTTGCCTTCCTCGCTGCGCAAGCGGTTGATCTGCGCCAGCATCAGCACGGCATTCAGGACGGCCACGCCGAACAGGGCGATGAAGCCGACGGCGCTCGACACGTTCAAGGTCATGCCGCGCAGGTGCAGCGCGGCCAGGCCGCCCAGCATGGCCAGCGGCACGGCCAGCAATACCAGCGCGGGCTGGCGCAGGTTGCGGAACTGGCCAAACAGCAGCAAAAACATGGCACCCAGTGTCATCGGCAGTATCAGCGCCAAACGGCTTTGCGCGCGCTGCAGGTTCTCGAACTGGCCGCCCCATTCGACGCTGATGCGCTGGTGCTCGCTGGCCACGGCTTGCGCCACCAGCGGACGCGCCTCGGCCAGGAAGCCGGCCAGGTCGCGTCCGCGGGCGTTGAGGCGCACGATGATGTGGCGCCGTCCCATTTCGCGCACGATCACGCTTTCGCCCGAGGTGGTGCTGATGGTGGCCACCTGCGCCAGCGGGATCCTCGCGCCGTTGGCGGCGTTGAGCATCAAACTGGCGATGGCGTCGGGGCTGGAACGCAGGGCCGGCGGGAAGCGCACGGCGATGTCGTAGCTTTTCTCGCCCACGTAGACCTGGCCGACGGGCGCGCCGCCGATGCCGGTGGAAATCAGGTCGGCCACGTCGGCCGCGTTGATGCCGTAGCGGGCCGCCTTTGCGCGGTCCAGTTCCACCTTCAGGTTGGGCAGGGGCGGCTCCACGTCCACGGCCACGTCGGAAGCACCGGGGACGCCTTTCAAGACGCGTGCCACCTTGCCGGCGATGGCGCGCACTTCATCGAGGTCGCTGCCGAAGATTTTCACTGTCAGGTCGCTGTGCGCGCCCGACAATTTATCCTGCACGCCGTCGATCATCGGCTGCATGAAGGCCACGCTGATGCCAGGCATGCGGGCGAAGCGTTCGTGCATCTTGGCGATCAGCTGCTGCTTGCTCATGCCCGACTTCCAGCTTTTGTACGGATGCAGTCCCACGCTCGCTTCGATGTGCGATGGCGTCCAGTAATCGGTGCCGTCGTCGTTGCGCCCCGTCTGCGTGACGATGGTCGACACTTCGGGAAATTCCAGCGCGGCGCGGCGCAGTTCGCTGGCCATCTCGGACGCCTTGTCCAGGGTGATCCCGGGCGGCATCTGCACCTGCAGCCACAAGGAACCTTCATCGAGGTAGGGTAAAAAGTCGCGCCCGATGCTGGCGCACAGGATGGCAAGCGCCGCGAGCGATCCTGCGCACACCATCGCCACCCAGCGCTTCCTGCCCACCATGCGCTCGAGGAAGCGGCCATACGCGCCCGCCAGCGTGTCCAGCGCGCGGTTGTGCGGCATGCGGCGCGGCTTGCGCAAGGCCAGCCACGCCAGGCTGGGGATCAGCACGAGCGCCACCACGAGCGCGCCCACGAGCGCCGCGCCGACCGCATACGCCATGGGCGAGAACAGCTTGTATTCGATGCGCTGGAAGGCGAACAGGGGCAGGTAGGCGGCGATGATGACGGCCATGCCGAACATGATGGGACGCGCCACTTGCAGGGTCGCGTCGATGGCGTCCTGCAGGGTGAGGGGACGTTCCTGCTCCCGTTCGCGGCGGCGCAGCATGTTTTCCAGCACCACGACGGAACCGTCGACGAGGATGCCGAAGTCGATCGCCCCCAAGGACAGCAAATTGGCGGGAATCTTAAAATGGTGCATGAAGATGAACGCGATCAGCAGGGCCAGTGGAATCGTCAGCGCGACGATGGCGGCCGCGCGCGGGCTGCCCAAGTACAGCAGCAGCACGAGGGCGACCAGCAGCATGCCCTCGCCCATGGTGAACCCGACCGTGTGCAGGGTGGCGTCGATCAGCGAGCTGCGGTCCAGGTAGGGCACGACCTTGACGTCCTTCGGCAGCACGTGGGCGTTCAAGTCGTCCACGGCCGCATGGATGCCGGCCAGCGCCTCGGACGGATTGAAATCCTTGAGCAGCAGGGTGATGCCTTCGATGGTGTCGGGGTTGTCATCCTTGCCGAGGATGCCGCGCCGCTCCACGTTGCCGTAAGCGAGCTTGCCCAGGTCTTTTACCAGCACGGGCACGCCATCCTTGCTGCTGACGACGACGTTGCCCATGTCGGCTAGCGAATGGAGCAAACCCACGCCGCGCACCACGTACGATTGCTGACCGCGGTCGATGACGCTGCCGCCGCCGCTGATGTTGTTGGCGTTGATGGCGTCCTTGACCTGCGCCAGCGAGAAGCCGTAGCTGTCCAGTTTTGCGGGGTCGAGTTCCAGCATGAATTGCGTCGTCAGGCCGCCGAAATTGCTCACGTCGGCCACGCCGCGCACCTGCTGCAGGCGCGGGATCACGGTCCAGAACTGCAGCTCGGACAGTTCGCGCAGGGAGCGCGTTGTCGATTCCAGCGTATAGCGGTAGATCTCGCCCGTGGGCGACGTATAGGGATCGAGTCCCGGCTTGGCGTCGTAGGGCAGGTTCACGCTGGCCAGGCGCTCCTGCAGCCGTTCGCGCGTGAAGTAGCCGTCGCTGCCATCCTCGAACACCACCGTGATCAGCGACAGCGCGAACAGGCTGCGCGTGCGCAGCACGTGCATGCCCGGTGTGCCGAGCAGGGCGCGCTCGAGGGGAATGGTGATCTGCTGCTCGATTTCCTCGGCGCCCAGGCCCGGCACCTGCGTGACGATCTGCGAGGTGACGTCGGCGATATCGGGATAGGCCTCGATGGGCAGCTGCTTCCAGCAATACACGCCATAGGCGGCGACGAACAGCAGCACGAGCCAGACGATGCCGCGCCGCTGGCAGCAGGTGGCGATGACACGGTCAATCATTGAGCAGCACTCCTTCCTTGACGACGATGCGTTCGCCAGCCTTCAGGCCGGAGACGATTTCCACTTGCCCGTCGTGGCTGGCGCCCACTTCCACCGTGCGCGGCGTGAACACCAGCGGGCTGCGCTCGACCATCACGCGCGTCGATGGCCCGCTTTGCAGCACGGCGGCGGCCGGCACGAGCAGGGCGCGGCGGCTGGCGCCGGCGAATCCCGCGTGGGCGAACATGCCCGGCTTGAAGGCGCCGGCGCGGTTGTCGATGGCGACGCGCACCTTTACCGTGCGCGTCTCGGGATCGAGCACGGCGCCCACGTAGGCGACCTTGCCCTCGAAAGCCTTGCCGGGCCAGGCGTCGACCGTGATGCGGGTCGTCTGGCCCACGGCCACCTGCGCCAGGTCTTTTTCGGCGACATTCGCCGACAGCCACACGGTGGAGAGATCTGCCACCGTCATGACGGGCGCGTTGATATCGTTCCAATAGCCGCCCTGGGCGCCTTCCATGGCGATCACGGTGCCGGCAATGGGCGAGCGCAGCACGTAATCGCGTCGGGCGCGGCGTGTGCCGCGCGCGTCGGCGCCGTACTGGGCCAGCTTGTCGGCGCTGGCCCGGGCGTCGCTGCCGGCCTGGTCGTAGGCCGCCTGGGCCGCTTCGTACTCCTTGCGCGCGGCGATTTCCGCTTCGAACAGGGTTTTCTGACGCTCGAGTTCCTGGCGCGCCTGCAGCAGGGCGGAGCGCGCCTTGCTGTCGTCCGCGTAGGCGGCGCTCAGTTCCGCCGAATCGAGCGTGAACAGCGGATCGCCCGCCTTCACGCTGTCGCCCAGTGAACGCTGCAAGCGCGTGATGCGCCCGGCCAGCGGCGGCGTGATTTTCACCAGTTTTTCCGGCATGGCCTCGATGCTGCCGGTCGCCTGCGTCTGCGTAGCGATCTCCTGTTCCTGCACGGCGGCGATCTGCAGGCGCTGGCGCAGCGGCGACATCTTGTCGACGGCGATGCTGCCGTCGTCCAGGTGCATGGCCTGGACGGGCGGCGTGGCCGCCGGCACAGGCTTGGCGCAGCCGGCCAGGGCCGAGCAGGCGAGAGCGAGGGCGCAGCTGGCGCCCAGGGCGTTGCGGGTGGTCGTGTTCATCCCGTGTTTCCTTGTTATTGATGGTGATGGGGCATGCGTGGATGCCGTGCCCAGGCGGGCGGTGAGAAGGGGCGGGCAGCGCAACAAGAGCTGAGTCACTACAGCGCCGGGAAAGCATAGCAATGTGCTCCTGAAGAAGCGCCCAAGAATGCCTGAATCATTCTTCAGGTTAGCTGTGCGCACGCTGCGGCGCGGTAAAATGCCAGCATGGAAAACAAGGCGCGACGCGAAAGGCAGGCATGAGAATCCTCCTGGTGGAAGACGACCGCAAGGCGGCGCGCCTGCTGGCCCGCGGCTTGCAGGAAGAAGGCTTTGTCGTCGACGTGGCGCACAGCGCGGAAGAGGGCGAGGATGAAAGCTACGCCGTCGACTACGACGCGATCGTGCTGGACTGGATGTTGCCGGGCAAGCAGGGCATCGATTTTTGCCGCGACTTGCGCGCGCGCGGCATCCAGACGCCCGTGCTGATGCTCACGGCGCGCGACGCCACGGCCGACCGCGTGGCGGGCCTGAACACGGGCGCCGACGATTACCTGACCAAGCCGTTCGAATTCGAGGAGCTGCTGGCGCGCATCCGGGCCTTGCTGCGCCGCTCCGACATCAGCCGCCCGCTGGTGCTGGCGCTGGCCGATCTGACGCTCGATCCCGTCAGCCACCAGGCCACGCGGGCCGGCATGCCGCTGGTGCTGACGCCGAAGGAATATGCGATTCTGTTGATCCTGCTGCGCCAGGCGGGCGAGGTGGTCAGCCGCGCGCGCCTGGCCGAGCAGATCTGGCAGGCGGACCTGATCGGCATCGATAACCTGATTGACGTCCACGTGCGCAACCTGCGCGGAAAAGTGGATGCGCCGGGCTTGCCGCCCTTGATCCATACGGTGCGCGGACGCGGTTTCCGCCTGGCGGAAAACAACGGTGGCTAGCTTTCGCAAGCGCTTGCTGCTGGTGCACCTGGCCGTCATCCTCGCCATCGTCGCCTGTACGGCGCTGGCCGGCTACTGGGGCTTGTCGCGCGCCGTGCACGGCCAGCTCGATGCGGCCCTGCTGGCGCTGGCCGAAACGGAAATGGCCATGCTGCCGGCCGCGCCGCGCCAGCCCGTGCAAGTGCACGAGGTGGCGCCGGGCGTGGCGCCGCCGTCGCTGACGCGACTCGACCGCCTCGTGCAGATCATCGATGGCGAAGGCCGCGTGCTGGCGCGCAGCCGCAACCTGGAAGCGGCGCAGCTGCCGGCGCCGTCCGCCCTGCTGGCGCGCCTGGCGGCCGGCGAGACCGTCTTCGAGACCCTGCCCAAGTTCGGCGAAGAGCCGCTGCGCATGGTGTCGATCCCCGTGCCTTCGTCCGGCGCGGGTCTTGCCGTGCAGGTGGCCGGTTCGCTCGACGACGCCGACCACGTGCTGGCCGCGGCCACCGTGCTGTTTGGCGCCATGGCGCTGGCCTTGCTGGCGGCCGTGGGACTGGCCGGCGAAATGCTCACGCGCCGCGTGCTGGGCGCCATCGACGACGTGGTGGACCAGGCCCATTCGATCGGCGAGGCCAGCCTGCACCAGCGCCTGCCCCATCCCGGCACGCAGGACGAGATCGGCCGCCTGGTCGATACCCTGAACGCCATGCTGGACCGCCTCGAACATGGCTACGATGCGCAACGCCGCTTCACGGCCGACGCTTCGCACGAATTGCGCTCGCCCCTGTCGCGCCTGCGCACGGAAATCGAAATCACCCTGCGCCGCCCGCGCGAAGCGCCCGAGTATGTCGACGCGCTGGCGTCCTGCCTCGATGAAGTGCAGCGGCTGACGACCCTGGTGGAAGAACTCCTGATGCTCACGCGCCTTGACGTGGGCCAGGAGCGCAATGCCGTGGAAACCATCGCCCTCAATCCCCTCGTGCAGGCGGCCGCGCAGCGCCTGGAAAAGGCGGCCGCGCAGCGCGGCATCCGCATCGTCTTCGATGACAGCGTGGCCGTGCACGCGCGCGTGGCGGCCGGCCCTGTGGACCTGGTGCTGGCCAACCTGCTCGATAACGCCGTGAAGTTTTCGCCGCCCGACAGCGTGATCACGGTGCGGGTGTCGCGCGAGGGCGGGGATGCGCTCGTCGGCGTGGCCGACGCGGGACCGGGCATCGGCGTGGAAGACTTGCCGCATCTGTTCGAGCGTTTTTACCGGGGCGCCAAGGCGCGCGCGGGCGAGGCGCCCGGCTTCGGCCTGGGCCTGGCCCTGTCGCAAGCCATCGTGCATGCGTATGGCGGCAGCATCGAGGCGCAGAACCGTCCGCATGGCGGCGCGCTGTTCCTCATGCGCCTGCCGGCCTCAGATTGAGGGCGCGACGCCTTCCCAACGCACTTGCCGCACTTGCGGCCAGGCACCCGCGCGGTTGACGAAGCGCACCAGCACGGCGCGCTGCACGGCCTGGCACAGTACCGTGGCGATCAGGCGCACCACCTGCTTTCCCTCGTCCCAGCTGCGCAGCATTTGCGATGGCGCCAGGCCCGCGCCCTGGAGTTCGGCCAGCAGCAGGCGCGCGACGTGGTCCGCCTGCGCCGCAGGGCAGGTGACGGTCAGGCGATAGGTGGCCACGACGGGACCGCGCCGGGCAAACCAATGGAAGAATCTTTTCATCACACACCTCGCTCGGCGACAAATTCCGCGTTGTTGACCAGCGCCCAGCGCACGGCCGAGACGCTGCCTTCCAGGCTCACCTGGCTGACGATCTGCTCCAGCAATCCCAGGCTGGACAAGGGCGTGAGCAGGTCGGCCCGCACTTCGATGCGTCCCGCGTGCGCCGCGTCCTCGCTGTGCAAGGATTGCAGCATCAGTGCCGGCATGCCGCTGATCAGGCGCAGCATCAGCTTGCGCACCTGGACTTCCTGCTCCGCCTCGCACACGGCCGTCACGCGGTAGATGCTTTCCGTCTCGATGCCCGCTTCGCTGCCGTGGGTGTTGATGCGCTGCGCCAGGTGGCGCAGCACGAGGTTGGCCACCAGCACGAAGCCCGTGCCGATGGCCGCTTCCAGTGCAAACCCCAGGCCGCACAGGATGCCGATGGCGGCCGAGCACCACAGGGTGGCGGCCGTGTTCAGACCGCGCACCGTCATGCCTTCGCGCATGATGACGCCGGCGCCAAGGAATCCAATGCCCGACACGACCTGCGCGGCGATGCGCATGTGGCCCGAGGCATCGCCTTCAAGTACGGAAACCATCACGAACAGCGAGGCGCCGACGGACACCAGCGCATTCGTGCGCAGGCCCGCCATGCGCTGGCGCAGCTGGCGTTCGGCGCCGATCATGGCGCCCAGGGTCAATGCCGCGGCAACGCGCAGCGCAAAGTCAAATACCACCATCATTTCTCCCGTCTGGGGAGGAACAGGCGAGTGCAAGGGCGAAAACTATCCGCCCGCAAGGGGGCAGCAGACGACAACGGTGGAACGATGAGGGGAAGTGGCGGCGAATGGACATCGCCGCTGGTAAAACCGCACCTTGCCGAGGGCAGGGCGGGCGGAATGCGCGCGTCTTGCCTAAGGCCGATCGCCGATGGTCAATCGACTACTGTCACTGGAACAAGCACCCACGAGTCACTCCATACAATTGATAACGGGGACAGTCTAGCCAGCGTAGCCGCTTTGGTCAACTGAAGCTCTCTTCAGTAAGCCGCCGCGTCGTCCCCGCCAATGCGGGGACGGTGAAGGCGATCGGTTCTGATTTAATGTGCGGCGTCGGCATGTGCATCGGTGTGCGCATGCTCGCCGCCGCCAAAGAAGCGCGCGGCGCGCTTGCCCAGGCTGTCGAGGTAGGTGTAGGCGACGGGCACCACCACCAGTGTCAAGAGGGTCGAGGTGATCACGCCGCCGATGACGGCGCGGCCCATCGGCGCCTGCGATTCGCCGCCGTCGCCCATGCCGATGGCCATCGGCAGCATGCCGAAGACCATCGCCAGGGTCGTCATCAGGATAGGACGCAGCCGCACTTGCCCCGCTTCCATCAGCGCCTCGAACTGCCCCAGTCCTTCGCGCTGGCGCTGGTTGGTGAAGTCGACCAGCAAAATCGCGTTCTTGGTGACGAGGCCCATGAGCATGATGAAGCCGATCACGGAGAAGATGTTCAGGGTGCTGCCCGTGATCAGCAGCGCGGCCAGCACGCCGATCAAGGAGAGCGGCAAGGACACCATGATGGCGATCGGCTGCAAAAAGCTGCCGAACTGCGAGGCCAGCACCAGGTAGATGAAGATCACGGCGATCCCCAGCGCCATCATGGCGCCACCCATGGTTTCGGCCATCTGCTGCGCATTGCCGGCCACGTCGAAGCGCACGCCCGGCGGCAGGTCGATGGACTTGATGGCCTTCTGCACGTCGGCGTCGACGTCGCCGGCGGGACGGCCCTGCACGCCCGCATAGATGGCGACCCTGCGCTGCAAGGCCTGTCGCTTCAGCACTTGCGGGCTCGATGAGGGCACGAAGTCGACCACCTGGCGCAGCGGAATCATGACGGGCTTGCCATTCGCATCAAGCTTGCTGGACGCCAGCGACAGGTCGGCCAGGTCGGCCACCTTTTGCCGGCCCGACTTGGGCAGCTGCACGTTGACGTCGTAGTTCTGCCCGTCGGACGCCAGCCAGTGGCTGACCGTGTCGCCCGCAACAAAAGGACGCAGGGCATTGCCGATCTGCTGCACCGACAATCCCAGGTCGCTGGCCAGTTCGTTATTGATCTTCACGGTGGTCGACGGATTGGCGCCTTCCTGGCTGTACTCCATGTCGGCCAGGCCCTTGATGTTGCGCATCTTGTCCATCAAGGTGTGCGCCACGGCATCGAGCTTGCCTTCGTCCGTGCCGAGGATGGCGATGAAGATGGGACGCTGGCCGACGGACAGGGTGATGCCGGCAATCGGCGCCAGGCGTTCGCGGATCAGCTTTTCCAGTTCCTGCTGCGAGCGGCGCTTGTGCGTCTTGATGTCGGTCAGCTTCAGGTTCACCTCGGCCGCGTTGCGGCCATCGGGCGTGCCGATATTGGCCACCAGGCTGTCGATCTCGGGGAATTCCTTCAGGGCCGTTTCGATCTGGCGCACTTTGCTATCCGTGTATTCGAGGCTGGAGCCGACGGGCGTCTTGAAGCGCAGGTTGACCCAGCCCTGGTCCGTCTCGGGGAACATCTCGCCGCCGATCATGGGCACGAGCATCAGGCTGCCCGCGAACAGCGCCATGGCCGTGGCCAGGGTCGTCTTGCGCCAGCGCAGCGCCACTTTCAGCACCTTGCCGTACCAGACGTGCAGGCGGTCGATGCCCGTCTCGATCCAGGCCATGAAACGGCCCAGCCACGGCGCGTACTTGAAGCGGTCCTTGACGGGGTCGCGCCAGACGGACGACAGCATGGGGTCGAGCGTGAAGCTGACGAACAGCGACACGAGCACGGCGACGGCCACGGTGATGCCGAACTGCAGGAAGAAGCGGCCGATGATGCCGTCCATGAAGGCGACGGGCACGAACACGGCGACGATGGCGAACGTGGTGGCCATCACGGCGAGGCCGATTTCATTGGTGCCGTCGTTGGCCGCCTTGTAGTGGTTCTTGCCCATGCCCAGGTGGCGCACGATGTTTTCACGCACGACGATGGCGTCATCGATCAACAGGCCAATGCACAGGGACAGCGCCATCAGGGTCAAAAAGTTCAGCGTGAAACCGAAGGCTTTCATGGCGATGAAGCTGGCCAGCACGGAAATCGGCAAGGTCAATCCCGTGATGATGGTCGAGCGCCACGAGTGCAGGAACAGGAAGACGATCACCATGGTCAGCACGGCGCCTTCGATGATGGTGCGCTTGACGTTATTGAGCTGGCTTTGCACGCGCTCCGATTCGTCATCCAGCACGCGCAGGGTGATATCGGGCGGCAAGGTTTTTTGCAGGTCCGCCGCCACCTTCAGGATGCCGGTGCCCACTTCCACCACGTTGGCGTCCTGCACCTTGGTGATTTCCATGGTCACGGCCTGCTTGCCGTTCATGCGCGAGATCGACAGTTCTTCCTGCTCGCCGTCGACGACGGTGGCTACCTGGTCCAGGTAGACGGGACCGACGGCGCGGCGCGCGACGATGATCTTGCCGAATTCGCGCGCATCCTTGATCTTGCCTTCCACGCGCACCAGTTGTTCGGCCGCGCCATGGCTGATGGAGCCGGCCGGCAGATTGGTATTCGTGGCCTGGATGGCGCGTATCACTTCATCGACGCCGATGCCCTGGGCATTGAGCTCGATCGGCTTCATGCTGATGAGGATCTGGCGCGCGCGCAAGCCGCGCAGCTTGACTTGCCCCACGCCGGCCACGCCCTGGAAGCGCTTGCTGATGATCTGCTCCGTCATGGTCGACAGCGAGCGCAGGTCGTGCCCGGTGGACGTGAGCACGATGGTGGCGATGGGGCGCTCGTTGTCGCCTTCGGCGCGGGCGATGAACGGGTCCTTCGCTTCCTTCGGAAAGCGCGGGCGCACGAGGGCCACCTTGTCGCGCAAGTCCTGCATGGCCTTGTCCATGTTCGTCGACAGCTCGAATTCCAGGTAGACGCCGGCGCGTCCTTCCCACGAGTTGGCGCGGATGGTCTTGATGCCGCTGACGGTGTTGACGGCGTCCTCGATGGGGCGCGTAATGTCGTTTTCCACGGCCTCGGGCGAGGCGCCCGGGTAGTTCACTTCAATGGCGGCGAACGGGAACTGCACGCTGGGCATGCTCTCCACGCCCAGGCCCCGGTAGGAGAAGATGCCCAGCACCACCAGCGCCACCATGACCATGGTGGCGAAGACGGGGTTTTGAATACTGACTTTGGTCATCCACATGGCTCAGTCCTTCCGTGCCAGCACGGCGGACGGCGCGGCGGGGGCGGCGGGCGCGGCAAAGGTCACGCCGTGGCCGGGTTTCACGCCATCGAGCTTGGCGATGATGACTTTCGCGCCCGGCACCAGGCCCGATGTGACTTGCGCATAGCCTTCATCCTCGTTGCGCAAGCCCAGTGTGACGGGCTGGGCGACCACCTTGTTGTTGACCAGCGCATACACGACGGGGCCCTGTTTTTCATTGCGCACGGCCGTCAACGGCACCAGCGGCGCCACGGGCGAGCGCTCGGTGACGATGCTGCCCTTGGCGAACATGCCGCCGCGCAGCGCGCCATCGGCGTTGTCGACGGCGATGTAGACGAGCATGGCGCGCGAGCCGCTCTCGGTGGTCGGGTTGATGCGCGTGACCTTGCCGGCGAAGTCGCGCGCGCCGAAGCCATCGACCTTGAAATGCACGTCCTGGCCCAGCTTGATGCGGGGGATGTCCGCGCTGGGCACGGGCGCTTCCAGGGTCAGCTGCGCCAGGTTGACGATGGTGTAGACGGGCATGTCGGGCGAGACTTTTTCGCCGGCCTGCAAATGGCGCTTGCTGACGATGCCGGCCATCGGGGCGCGGATTATCGTGTCGGCCAGCGCGATGCGGGCGATGTCGACCATGGCGGCGGCGGACTTGACGTTGGCGCGCGCCAGGTCGACGGAGTTTTGCGTCGTGTCGTAGGCCGTTTGCGAAATGTATTTTTGCTTGAGCAGCGCCTGGCTGTTCGCCTCGTTCTTGCTCGCCATTGACAGGCGTGCCTGCGCTTCGTCGAGCATGGCTTGCTGCTGCGTCAGGCGGGCGCGCAGGTCGGCCGCTTCCAGGCGCACGAGGATTTGCCCATTGGCTACCTGCTGGCCTTCCTGCAAGGTCGTTGCCTCGATGACGCCGGAAACCTTGGCCTTGATGGTGGCCTGGGTCACGGGTGCCAGGGAGCCGGACAGGGGCAGGCTGATACTGAGGGCGCGCGCATCGATGGCGGCCACGTCGCCCTGCGCCAGTTCATGCACGGGCGTCTTTTCCTGCTCCTTCTTCTTGCTCGCCTGCTGCTCGGCCGCCTTGGCGGCTTGCTGCTTCGACTGCATCACCGTCCAGCCGCCGCCGGCCAGGCCCAGCACGACGAGGATCAGGACGGGCGTGCGCCAGCGCCGGCGGCGCGTGGCGGCAAGGGGAGAGGCGGGGGGCAGGGTCTCGTTTTTCATAGTTTTTTAGTCAGGAGCGGTGCAGGGCTTCGGCGCCAGGTCTCGGTACGGCCGGCCTGCGGCAGGCCGGGGGAATTCGGGTAGCGCATCGCCGTGGCGGCCGCAGGCAGCACGCCTGCCGCTGCGGCCGTCCACGGCGATGCGCATGTTGCCACTTTAGGAAGATTCAAGTCCCGCCGCCATCGCCATGCGACAGATTGCACAAAATCGGGGCTGGAATGCAAAAAACGGCGACCGGAGACCAATGCCAGCATGCCCGCCGTGCGCGTCACGATGCTTGCGCATCCTCAAGAAGCCGATTCGCCGGCGCGCAAGAATGGTCAGGATGGTTGCGCCACCGGACAGGCCATACGCCCGCCGGTTGCCGCGCGGCCGCGCCACGAGGGGGCCTGATGTCTGATCGGATTGCCGGAGCCGCCCCGTCGCCGGGCCGTTTGCTGGCCGCGGCCGAACCGCAGGCGGGGGCGGCCGGCAAGGCGCTCGATTTGCTGTCCACCATCGTTGCCGCCGTCGAGCAGGCACCGGGCCTGGCCGTGCGCGGCATCGACCGCGACGGCATCGTGCGCTACTGGAGCTTTGGTGCGGCGCGCCTGTATGGCGTGGCCGCCGAGCTGGCGCTGGGCCAGCCGTGGGCCAGGGTGGCCGCCGCGCTGCCGGGCGCCGCCACCGCAGGCGAGGAAGTTGCCGGCGAACTGGCGGCCGTGTGGGAGAGCGGCAAGGCGCGCGGCACGCGTTTGTGGAAGCTGGGCGCCGACGGCGCCGCGCCGCGCTGCATCTGTTCCACCGCATTTCCTGTCATCCAGTCCGGGCGTGTGCGGCAAGTGGTCTGCATCGATGTCGACGTCACGGCCAGCAGCCAGGATGGAGCCGCGCAGGGCGCCTTGCTGCTGATGGGCGACAATTTCCGCCAGCTGTACGAGAAATCGGCCGACGCCATCCTGCTGCTGCGCGACGAGCATATCGCCGAGGCGAACCCGGCCGCCATTGCCCTGTTCCGATGCGAAGACCGGCAGCGCCTGCTGGGGCGCCGCCTCAGCGACTTTTCGCCCTTGCGCCAGCCCGATGGCGTATTGTCCTCGTTGCGCGGCACGCAGCTGGCGGCGCAGGCCCATGCCGACGGCAACTGCCGCTACGACTGGCGCTATCAGACGTGCACGGGCGAGCTGTTCTGGGGCGAAGTGCTGCTCACGTCCGTCACGCTCGACCACAGCTATCTGTTTTACGCCGTGATCCGCGATATTTCCTCGCGCAAACTGGCCGAACGGGCCCTGTATCTGTCGGCGCAGGTGGTCGAGCATGCGCGCGAAGCCATCGTCGTGCTGGACCCGCAGCAGGCAGTCGTCAGCATGAATCCCGCGTACAGCGAGATCAGCGGCTACAGCCTGGACGACATGCTGGGCAAGCCTTTTGTGTTGCACGGCGTGGAGCCGGACGCGCCCGCGTTTTTCGACCACGTGTGGGACGAGGTCGAGGCGAACGGCTATTGGCAAGGCGACATCCTGGGCCAGCGCAAGGCGGGCGGGCGGTATCCGGCCTGGCTGTCGCTGACGGCCATCCGCGACCCGCAGGGGCAGCTGAGCAATTACCTGCTCATCCTCAGCGACATCAGCGAGCGCAAGAAAAACGAGGAACACACGCGCCACCTGGCCGAGCACGATTTCCTCACCGACCTGCCGAACCGCGTGCTGCTGCTGGACCGGCTGTCGCTGGCGCTGGCGGCCGCGCGGCGCAAGCTGAGCATGCTGGCCATTTTGTACCTCGATCTTGACCACTTCAAGCACATCAACGACAGCATGGGCCATCACGTGGGCGACTTGCTGCTCAAGGAAGTGGCGCGGCGCCTCGTGCGCTGCGTGCGCGGCGTCGATACGGTCAGCCGGCATGGCGGCGACGAGTTCGTCATCATCCTGGCCGAGGTGGGCGGCATCGACCAGGTGGCCCACGTGGCGGCCAGCCTGCTGCATGCCGTGACGCAGGTGTACCAGCTGGGCGAATACGAACTGCATGTGTCGACGTCGATCGGCGTGGCCATCTTTCCCAGCGATGGCGACGGCATCGATACCCTCGTGCACAACGCCGACATCGCCATGTACCACGCGAAGGAAAACGGGCGCAACAATTTCCAGTTTTTCAATGCCGAGATGAATGCGCAAATCGTCGAGCGGGCCAGCCTGGAGCAGGGCTTGCGCGAAGCCTTGGGCCGCGACGAATTCGTGCTTGAATTCCAGCCCGCGCTCGACGTTGCCAGTGGGCAAATCCTCGGCGCGGAAGCGCTGTTGCGCTGGCGCCACCCGCAGCTGGGCGAACTGCCGCCCGAGCGCTTCATCGCCGTGGCCGAGGAATGCGGCTTGATGGTGTCGATCGGTAACTGGGTGCTGCGCCACGCCTGCCTGCGCGCGCGCGCCTGGCACGATGCGGGCCATGCCTGGAGAGTGGGCGTGAATCTGTCGCCGGCGCAATGCCTGCACAATAATTTATTGCTCAGCGTGCAAGAGGCGCTGGACGTGTCGGGTTTGCCCGCCGCCAGCCTGGAACTGGAAGTGACGGAATCCTTGCTGATGAAAGGCGGCGCGCGCCTGGCCGGCGTGCTGGCGCAGCTGCGCGCGCTGGGCGCCAGGCTGGCCATCGACGACTTCGGCACCGGCTATTCGCGGCTGGCCAATCTGCGCCATTACCCGGTGGATAAACTCAAGATCGACCCCTCGTTCCTGCCCGCCGTGGCAGACGGCGCGGCCGGCGAGTCCGATACGGCGGTGGCCGCCACCATCATCGCCATGGCGCGCGAGCTGCAATTGACGGTGATCGCCGAAGGCGTGGAAACGGCGCAGCAACTGGCGTATCTGCGGGCACAGGGCTGCCAGCAATACCAGGGGCGCTTTGCCAGCGCGCAAGTCGAGGGCAGCGCGCTGGCGAGACTATTGAACTAATGAATGTTTCCCAGCAGCTTGATACGCGCCAGCACTTGGCCATGGTCGGATGCGTGAGGCAAGCCCAGGAGCAAATGATCGTTGAGATATGTCACTTCCTGCAGCATGCCGATGGCGCGCGGCGAGGCGGGATGAAAATGTTCGGAGACGAGAATGTGGTCGATCGTCATGTAGGCGCTGTCGTGGATATTCGTGTAGCCCACGTGGCGCAGGGCGTCCTGGCGCTGCTGGATGGCGTTGGCGTCGTACAGGCGCGCGCGCATCTCGGTACCCGGTTCGCACGGCGCGCCCGCGCCCATGACGATGGCCGTGGTGACGGCATTGGCGATGTCGTTGAAGTCGCCCAGCACGATGCGGGGCCGGCCGCTGTGGCCCAGTTCGCTTGCCAGCACGCGCAGGGCCACGGCTTCCGCGCCGCGCCGCTGCAGCGAACGCAGGTTGGCCAGCGCGTAGGTGGCCGCATCGTTGCCGTCGCCATGGCGGTAGTCGGGCCGGCGCGATTTCAAGTGCACGACGACCACGTCCGTGAGTTGGCCGCCAGGCAAGAGGACCTGCACATGCAGGGGCGCGCGAGCGAAGCGGCAGGCCTTGTCCTCGGCGGAGACGCTCACGCCGGCCGGAAAATCCGCCCAGGCAACACCGGCGCCCACCAGCGGCAGGCGCGACACGAGCGCCACCGTGGGCAGCATGCGTCCGGCAATATCGATCGCATCGTAGCCGGCCAAGGCGGCTTCGCGGTAATGGCGCGTGCGCGACAGCACGTCGCGCAGGGCCGCTTGCGAGAAAATTTCCTGGAAGCCGATCACGTCGGCGTCGAGCAGGTCGATCTGCCGCGCCGTCCATTCCGCCTTGGCTTCGTATTGCGCCGGGCTCAACGGTTCCAGGTTGTCATACAATTTCGCCCCGGCGGGGGCCAGGTTGCAGACATTGAATGTGGCAAAGCGGATTTCTTCCTGCATAATTAGCACTCCTCACTGAACGATCAGCGTATCACGCATGGCTAAAAAAGAGCATATTTCCGAAACCCAGGCGACGCAGTTGCTGCGCAAGCATCAAGTTTCCTTTGAAGAACACCCGTATCCGTACGAAGAGCACGGCGGCACCAGCGTGTCGGCGCGCGAGCTGGGCGTGCCCGAGCACGACGTGATCAAGACCCTGGTGATGCAGGACGAGGCGGCCAAGCCGCTGATCGTGCTCATGCATGGCGATTGCAAGGTGTCGACCAAGAACCTGGCGCGCGGCATCGGCTGCAAGTCCGTCGAGCCGTGCAAGCCCGAGGTGGCGCAGCGCCATTCCGGCTACATGATAGGCGGCACGTCGCCGTTCGGCACGAAGAAGGCCATGCCCGTGTACGTGGAGCAATCGATCCTGGACTTGCCGCGCATCTATATCAATGGCGGGCGGCGCGGTTTTCTCGTCTCGCTGGCGCCGCAGGTGCTTGTTGATTTGCTGCAAGCCAAGCCGGTGCAGTGCGCCTTGCAGGATTAAGAAAACCAGTCCCCGCCCTGTCCTTGGATTGGGCGCTGGTGTATATTCTGCTGCGCCAGCCTCGATGCTGGTGTAATAAACACAATAAAGGGAAGAAATGAATCCAGTAATCACAACCGTGGCAATGACAGTGGCCGCTTACTTGCTCGGCTCGATATCGTTTGCCGTGGTGATGAGCAAGGTCTACGGCATTGCCGATCCGCGCACCTATGGCTCGAAAAATCCGGGCGCCACCAACGTGCTGCGCAGCGGCAACAAGGGCGCGGCCATCATGACCCTGCTGGGCGATGGCGCCAAGGGCTGGCTGGCCGTGTTCCTGGCCGACCACTTTGCCGGTGCGCTGGGCGTGGGCGATACGGCCGTGGCCCTGGTGGCCATCGCCGTCTTCCTCGGCCATCTGTGGCCCGTGTTCTTCCGCTTTGTCGGCGGCAAGGGCGTGGCCACGGCCCTTGGCGTGCTGCTGGGCATCAATCCATGGCTGGGCCTGGCGACCCTGGCTACCTGGCTGATCATTGCCTACGCGTTCCGCTATTCCTCGCTGGCAGCCCTGGTGGCGGCCCTGTTCGCGCCGTTTTACTATGGCTTGCTGTTCGGCGTCGATCCCATCTTGCTGGCCGTCATCGTCATGAGCGTGCTGCTGGCTTACCGCCACAGCCAGAATATCGCCAACTTGCTCGCTGGCAAAGAAAGCAAGATCGGCGGCAAGAAGGATGCGGCCAAGGCGCCCGCCAAGAAAAAGTAAGCGCTTGATTTCCCGCAGCCCGCACGCATATGCTGTGCTTGCGGCGCCGCGCGGTGCGGCCGCCACCGACTCGCGCAAAGGCTGCCCACCATGACTGTTTCTACCTCCTCCGCCACTCCCACTCCCGTCCGTATCGATTTCGTTTCCGACGTTTCCTGCCCCTGGTGCGTGGTCGGCCTGAAATCGCTGGAGCAGGCGCTGGACAAGCTGCAAGACACCGTCCAGGCCGACATCCACTTCCAGCCCTTCGAGCTGAACGCCAATATGCCGCCCGAAGGCGAGGATATCGGCGAACACATCGCCCGCAAATACGGTTCCACGCCCGAACAGATGGCGCAGTCGCGCGAAGCGATCCGCGCGCGCGGCGAGCAACTGGGCTTTACCTTCGCCATGGACAAGCGCGGCCGCATCTACAACACGTTTGACGCCCACCGGTTGCTGCACTGGGCCGCCCTGGAAGGGCGCCAGAAGGAACTCAAGATGGCGCTGTTCGACGCCTATTTCACGCAAGGCCAGGATCCGTCCTCGCATGAAGTGCTGCTGGCCGTGGCCGGCAAGGTCGGACTCGATACCGCCAAAGCGGCCGAAGTGCTGGCATCGAACGCCTATGCGGACGAGGTGCGCGCGCAGGAACAGTTCTACCAGCAGAATGGCATCAACTCGGTGCCGGCCATCATCATCAACGAGCGCCACCTGATTTCCGGCGGCCAGCCGCCCGAAGTGTTCGAGCAAGCCTTGCGCCAGATCATCGCCGGCGCCTGAACCAGGTACCAATGGCGCGCGCCATGGCAGACTTTTTGCGCTACACTCGGCGCAGAAGGAGGATAGTCAAATGCCAACAGCCCGCTGGAATGGCGCCGTCATCGCGCAAGCGACCGATGCGCAGGTGCAAGTCGTTGAAAACAATATATATTTTCCTTTATCAAAGGTGACGCAGGACTACCTGCGTCCCAGCAGCCACACGAGCGTCTGTCCGTGGAAGGGCACGGCCAGCTATTACGACCTCGTCGTCGACGGCCAGGTCAATGCCAACGCGGCCTGGTATTACCCCCAGCCCAAGGATGCCGCCAAGCAAATTGCCGGCCACGTCGCCTTCTGGCGCGGCGTCAGCGTCGAGCGCTGACCTGCCTCCCCCTATTTCCCGACAAAGAAAGCAGACGATGGATTTACGCCTCGCCGTGTACCAACTCGCCTCGACCCATGCGCTCGATGCCCAACAAACCCGGCAGTTGGAGGAAGTGGCCGGTTTCCAGCGCGAACCGGCGCGCCTGGCGCACTGGCTGCCGCGCGGCGTGGCCGTGCTGGGCGCCGCCTTGCTGGGCATGGGATTGATCTGCTGGGTGGCCGCCAACTGGGAAGACTTCGGCCGCATGGGCCGCTTTGCCCTGCTGCAAGGCGTGTTTGCCGCCGCCTGCCTGGGCGCGCTTGCCGTGCCCAAGGCGAGAGTCCCCTTGCTGCTGCTGGCCTTGCTGGCCATCGGCGGCCTGTTCGCGTATTTCGGCCAGACCTACCAGACGGGCGCCGATCCGTGGCAACTGTTCGCCCTGTGGGCCGTGCTGGCCTTGCCCCTGTGCCTGGTCGCGCGCAGCGACGTGCTGTGGACGCCGTGGATGCTGGTACTGTCGACGGCCGCCACCCTGTGGATGCAGGCGCAGGCGCGCCACAGCTGGCGCATCGATTCGGCCGACCTGGGCATTTTCGTCAGCGGCTGGCTGGCCGTGCTGCTGGCCTGTGCCTTTGTCTCGCCCCTGCTGGCGCGCTGGACGGGGGCCGGCAACTGGGCCTTGCGCCTGGGCCTGGTGCTGGCCACCATCCTCATCACGGGCACGGCCGTCAGCGCCCTGTTCGGCAATGAGATCGAATCGCCGTACTGGGCCGGTCTCGGCTTGCTGGCCGTCGCCGGCGTCCTGCTGGCCACGCGCAAGTTTTTTGACGTGTTCGGCCTGAGCGCCGTCGCGCTCGGTATCAACACCTTGCTGGTGGGCGGCCTGACGCACGTGCTGTTCAACGGCCATGGCGATGGCGTCGGCGCGCTGACCGTGCTGGGCTTGCTCGCTGCCGTGCTGCTGGCGCTGACCGTGCAAGGCATACTGTGGCGCACGCGCCGGGAGGCGGCATGAGCAATAACAATATTCAACGAACCGATGCGCTCGCCACCCTGATCGACGACGCCACGCGCGCCGGCCTGTTGCCGCCCGGCGCCAGCCGCCCCGTGCAGGATGTTCGGCCGTGGCCGCTGGTGCTGATGACGGCTTTCGGCGCCTGGCTGGCCGCCATTCCCCTGATGATTGCGCTGGGCGTGGGCCTGGAAAGCATCGTGCGCCAGGGGCCCGGCGCGTATGTCGTGGCCGCCATCGTGCTGGTGGTGGCCGTGCTGCTGATCCGTACGCGCGGCGTGGCGCTGTTCGTCGAGCAACTGGCCGTGCCCTGCCTGCTCGTGGGCGGCGGCTTGCTTGGCTATGCCCTGTACCGCGACTATTCCACGCAGACGGCGTCATTGATGCTGTGCCTGGCGTGTTTGGTGGTGGCAGCCGCCTTGCCGCGCGACTGGCTGCGCGTGTTGCTGGGACTGGTCGCCTGCGGCTTGCTGGGGCTGGGCATCATCGACAGCACGCGCGACTGGATTTTCGAGAACGATCCCACGGAACTGTATTTCGCCTGGATGCTGGCCCTGGCACTGTGGCTGGGCGTGCACTGGCTGCAGAAGCAAGCCTTCAACGACGGCCGCGGCGCATCCGTCGCCGCCTTCCTGGAATCGCTGTCGACGGGGTGGGTCCTAGCAATCCTGCTGGGGCTGGTCTTCTGGTCGGGCATGACCTTCATGCTCGGCGGCGCGATGGGCGGTGGCTTTGCCGGCGAAGTGGCGCGCGAAGTGACGCGGCACCAGGGTCATGCATGGTATGCGCAGGCCTTGAATGGCGTGTCGCTCGTGCTGGCCACGGCCGCCGCCGCCTGGACGGGATGGCGCTGGCCCGCATTGCGCCAGTTGCCCGCCATCGGCGTGGCGCTGGTGCTGGTCGTGCTGGCCTGGTTCATGCCGGCGCTGGGGCCCGTGCTGCTGATCCTTGCGTATTGCGTGACGAGCGGGCGTTCGCGCGTGGCCGTGGCGGCCGCGCTGGCGGCGGCGTGGATCATCGGCAGCTTTTATTACCAGCTGGCCTGGCCACTGGCCAGCAAGGCAGCGCTGCTGGCGACAGCGGGCGCCGTGCTGTGCGCGCTGTCGTGGCTGGCCACGCGCGGCGCCGTGCTGCATCTGGTGGAAAGCAAGCCGGCGGGCGTGGCGGTCGAACGCCGCTTCTTGCGCCTGGGCGTGCTGGGCGGCTTGCTGCTGGTGTTGCTGGTCGCCAATGGCGGCATCTGGCAAAAAGAACAGCTCATTGCCAAGGGTGAGCCTATCTTCGTGGAACTGGCGCCCGTCGATCCCCGTTCGCTGATGCAGGGCGACTACATGCGTCTCAATTTCCAGGGCCTCGGCGTGCTGAGCACCCTGGCCAGCGTGGAGCGTGCGCCCGGCCGGCCCTTTGTCGTGGCCAGGCGCGATGCGCGCGGGGTGGCGGAACTGCTGCGTCCCTACACCAAGGAAGCGCTGGCACCCGGCGAATTCCTGCTCGAACTGACGCCGAAGGATGGCAACTGGGTACTGGTCAGCGATGCCTGGTTCTTCAAGGAAGGCGAAGCGGCGCGCTGGGAAAAAGCCCGCTATGGAGAATTCCGCGTGCTGCCCGACGGCCGCGCCTTGCTGGTGGGTATGCGCGGGGAAGATTTACAGGCGCTGTAGCCGCTTGATTGAACAAACCCAATGGCAGAATCCGGGGGCGTACCCTGAGGGTACGACCCCAGCCTTTGCTCTTGGGGTGGCCGCATCCTGTAAAATTGCTCGATGGATAATATTACGCATTCGGTCATCGGCCTCGGGGTCGGCGAACTGGTACACCGCAGCCTGCCGCCCGAGCCGCAAGCCCCCGCACAGCGCACCCGGCGCGCGCTATTTTTGTTTACGGCCTGGTTTGCCAGCAACGCGCCCGACCTGGACCTGGTGCTGACCCGGCTGCTGCCGCGCCCCTTCGGCTACATGCTGCACCACCGTGGCCACACGCACACCTTGTTGCTGGCCCTGCCGCAGGCGCTGATCTTGCTGGCCTTGCTGTGGCTGCTATGGCCGGGCGCGCGCCGGCTGCTCAAGGAAAGCGTGCCCGCCCGCATCGGCCTGGCCGCTTGTCTGCTGCTGGGATTCTGCTTGCACATGGGCATGGATTTCCTCAATTCCTACGGCTTGCACCCGTTTTATCCGTTTGACAGCCGCTGGCTGTATGGCGACATGGTCTTCATTGTCGAACCCATGTTCTGGGTGCTGCTGGGCGTGCCCGTGATCATGTCCTTGCGCTACGGCATCGTCAAAAGCGTGCTGCTGGCGGGGCTGGCGGCGGCCCTGTGTTTCTTCACCTATAAAACCTACCTGGCGCCCGCCTCGCTGGCCGTGCTGCTGGGACTGGGCGTGATCCTGGCCGTGCTGCAGGGACGGGCCGGCGAACGGGAACGCGGGCCGCTGCTGCTGGCTTTCGCGCTGGCCGCCACCTTCATCGGCACGCAGGGCGTGGCTTCCGCTCTCGGCCGTACGCGCATCGAGGCAGCCGTGCAGCGGCTCGATCCTGGCACGCGCGTGTGGGACGTGGCGATGACGGCATTCCCCAGCAACCCGCTGTGCTGGATCTATGTCTCGCTCGACAGCAAGACCGACGTGTATACCCTGCGGCGCGGCACCCTGAGCCTGCTGCCCGCATCGCTGGCGCCCGCTGCCTGCCCGGCCGGGCTGGCCGAGACGGGCAAGAAGCAGCAGCAACTGGCGCCCGGCATCGCCGTGTCGGCCCAGGCGGCGGGCAGTCTGGCCGCCTTGCGCGCCTTGCAGGAAGACAATTGCTATGTGGACGCCTGGTTCCGCTTTGCCCGCATGCCCAGGTTGAATGCGGACAAGTTGACGGACGTGCGTTTCAATCCCGGCATGCAGCCCAATTTCACGACCGTCGAATTGCAGCAGTTCCGCAGCCGGCCATGTCCTGCCTATGTGCCGGGCTGGGACCGTCCCCGCGCCGACATGCTGGCGCCGCCGAAATAGAGAACGGCTATGTTGCCTTAAAGGAAAATGTCATGTGTGTGCTTACTTCGCCGTGGCTGCACATGCGACACTGCCAATTCAGCAAGAATGATATTTAGTTAGGACTATCTTGGAAGAGCAACACGCCTTACCGTATTTGCGAGAAACCCTGCTGTTTCTCGCCCTGGCCGGGATTTTTATTCCGCTATTGCAACGCCTGAAAGTCAACCAGGTGCTTGGCTTCCTGGCCGTCGGCGCCCTGTTTGGCCCCTTCGGCTTCGGCCTGTGGGCCGGCGAGTTCACGTGGCTCACGTATTTCTCGTTCGTGCGTGCCGAGCAGGTCAGTGGCCTGGCCGAGCTGGGCGTGATGTTCCTGATGTTCATGATTGGCCTGGAACTGTCGACGGAGCGGCTGTGGGCGCTGCGGCGCTGGGTATTCGGCGCGGGCGTGGGACAGGTGGCCGTCAGCGCCTGCCTGATCGGCGGCGTGGCGTATTACTTTGGCCTGTCGCTGGAAGCGTCCATCGTGCTGGGCCTGGTGCTGTCGCTGTCGTCGACGGCTGTCGTGATGCAGTTGCTGACCGACCAGCGTTCGCTGCAGACGCCGGCCGGCCAGGCGGGCTTTTCCATCTTGATGTTCCAGGATTTGATGGTGGTGCCGCTGTTCATCCTGA
Organism: Janthinobacterium sp. OK676; assembly: GCF_900103595.1. NCBI lineage: Bacteria > Pseudomonadati > Pseudomonadota > Betaproteobacteria > Burkholderiales > Oxalobacteraceae > Janthinobacterium > Janthinobacterium sp. OK676. Next base: position 297,299 of record NZ_FNHA01000006.1, on the reverse strand, counting down.
TCGACGTGTTCGCCAGCGGGCGCAGCGACGACCTGGCCTATCTGCTCAGCTTTGCGGCCGTGAAATCGGCCGGCGCCATCCTGCTGATCTATCTGCTGGGACGCCGTGTGATCCGCCCGCTGTTCCAGTTCTTCGTCAAGAAGCACCAGCCCGACGTGTTCATGGCATTGACCCTGCTCAGCACCCTGGGCATCGCGGGCCTGACGTATCTGGCGGGCCTGTCGATGGCGCTGGGCGCTTTGCTGGCCGGCCTGCTGCTGGCGGAAACGGAATTTCGCCACGAAGTGGAAGTGACGATCGAGCCCTTCAAGGGATTGCTGATGGGCCTGTTCTTCATGTCCGTGGGCATGCAGATCGACGTGCGCGAAATCCTCAAGTCGCCCGTGCTGATTCCCTTGGCCGTGCTGAGCCTGTTTGCCTTGAAAACCCTCGTCATCAGCGTGATTTTCCGCATCGGCGGCTTTCACTGGGGGCGCGCCGTGGAAACGGGCGTGCTGCTGGGGCAGGGCGGCGAATTCGCCTTCATCGTCGTCGCGTATGCGCTCGGCACCAAGCTGATCGCTCCGGAAGTGGCGCAGTTCGTCATGCTGGTGGTGGGCCTGAGCCTGTTTGCCACGCCGGCGCTGGCCAAGGCGGCGCGCGCGTTCGGCAACTGGTGGGAACAGCGTCACCACCATCAGCTGGCCGACCTGGCGCACGGCGCGCTGCCGCCGCAGGGCAGCACCGTCATCATCGCCGGTTTCGGCAGGGTAGGGCAGTTGCTGGCCAAGGTGCTGACGGAGCAGGATATCGCGTATGTGGCGATTGAAAACGATGCGCGCCTGGTGACGACCCTGCATCCGCGCGGTTTCCCCGTGTATTTCGGCGATGCGTCGCGCGCGGAATTGTTGCAAAAGGTCAATGCGGACCGGGCTGCCGCCGTCGTGCTGACGATGGACCATGCGGCGTCCGTGCTGCATGCCGTGAAATCGATCCGCCGCGAATATCCGCTGCTGCCCGTGTATGCGCGGGCCCGCGACGAGGCGCATGCCGTGGCCCTGATACAGGCGGGCGCCACCCTGGTCGTGCCCGAGGCGCTGGAGTCGGCGCTGCAGCTGACGGCCACCGTGCTGCACACGGTGGGCCTGTCGGAAGCGCGCACGACGGACATCGTGCAGGCCGAGCGCGACCGGCGCAATGCCGTGCTGCTGGCGAAGAAGCTGTCGTAGTGCTGCCGTAGCGCAACAGTGCGTGTCGCCGTGCTTTGTCAATTATCTATACAATAATAGTATATGAGCATATCAACCACATGAAAGCCGCGACGAAGAGCGGAGCGGCGCCCCTGACGCCGCAGCAGCTGGCGGCGCAGGAAACGCAGCAAAAATTTGGCAAGCCCGAGCGGGGCTGGCGCGAGCGGGTGTACACCGTCATCTTCGAGGCGGAAACGCGCACGGGTCGCGCTTTTGACTTGCTGCTGATCGCCGCCATCCTGATCAGCGTGACGGTGGTCGTGCTCAGCAGTGTCGCCTCCGTGGCCGAGCGCTACGGCACCTGGCTGACGGCGCTCGAATGGTTTTTCACCATTTTATTTACCATCGAATATTTCGCCCGCCTGGCGTGCCTGCAGCATCCGGTGCGCTACGCCAAGAGTTTTTTCGGCATCATCGACTTGCTGGCCATCGTGCCGACCTACATCGGCTTGCTGCTGCCGGGCGCGCACGTGCTGATCGACGTGCGCATTTTGCGCCTGCTGCGCATGTTCCGTATCCTCAAGCTCACCTCGTATGTGCATGAATACACGGTGCTGGGGCGGGCCTTGCTGGCCAGCCGGCGCAAGATCCTCATTTTTCTGTCTTTTGTCATGATGGTGGTCTTTCTGCTGGGTACTGTGATGTATGTCGTGGAAGGGCCGGAGAATGGTTACAGCAGTATTCCCACGTCGATATACTGGGCCATCAGCACCATGACCACCGTGGGCTTCGGCGATATCACGCCGAAGACCGACATCGGGCGCACCATCGCCTCGCTGATGATGTTGCTGGGCTGGGGCATCCTGGCAGTGCCTACCGGCATTATCAGCGCGGAAATGACGGTACAGCGCAGCTCCATGCTGGTCACCACGCGTACCTGCCCCACGTGCCTGAAAGAAGGGCTCGATGACGATGCCAATTTCTGCAAGAACTGCGGCGTTGCATTGCCGCCATTGGCACGCGATTAGCGCATAAACCCTACATCAATCGTATTTACTTTACTTTTTTAAGGCCAACATGATTCCAGTTCGCCTGATCGCGACGGGCAAAGCCGTGCCCGTCCACAGCGTCACTTCCGACAGCCTGGACCTGAAACTGGGCCACCCGGCCGGCTATACCTTGCGCAAGAGCGGCGTGCTGTCGCGCTTTGTCGCCGCGCCCGATGAATCGCAAAGCCAGCTGGGCGCCGTCGCCCTGCTCGACGCGCTGAAGAATGCCAGCCTGCGTCCGGCCGACATCGACTTGCTGATCTGCGCCTGCGGCGTGCCCGAGCAGGCCTTGCCGAACACGGCCTGCTTCGTGGCCGAACACGCGGGCTTGCCGCCCGGTACGCAAAGCTTCGACGTCAACGCCAGCTGCCTCAGCTTCATGGCCGCTTTCCGCGTGGCCGCGTCCATGCTGGCAGGCGGGGCCTACCGCCGCATCGCCATCGTTTCGTCCGACCTCGCCTCGCGCGGCGTCGACTGGAGCGAGCCGGAAGCGTCGATGATCTTTGGCGACGGCGCCGCCGCCGTCATCGTCGAGCGGGGCGACGGCAGCGCCGGCATCCGGGCCTACAAGATGGGCACGTATCCGGAAGGGCGGCGCTACTGCGAAATTCGCGGCGGCGGCACCGAGCGCAATCCGCGCAACGGCTGCGAACCGGGCGACTACCTGTTCCGCATGGATGGCAAGGCCGTGTTCCGCCTGGCCGTCAAGGTGATGCCGGATTTCCTGACGGAACTGATGGCCGAATCGGGCGCGGGACTGGACAAGGTCGACGTGGTCGTGCCGCACCAGGCCAGCCCATTGGGTCTTGCGCATGCGGCGCGCATCCTCGACGTTCCCGATGCTAAAATCATCAAGATCTTTGAAACGCATGGCAACCAGGTGGCCGCGTCCTTGCCCACCGCCCTGCACGAGGCGGTGATGACGGGGCGGGCCGTGGCAGGCCAGCGTTTGCTGATGATGGGCACGGCCGCTGGCCTGACCATCGGCGGCATGATACTTGACCTGTGAAGGTGGTGTGATGAGGCGGATACTGGTCACGGGAGCGACGGGCGGGCTGGGGCGTAATGCCGTGCGCACCCTGCTGGCGCAGGGCGTGGAAGTGCGCGCCACGGGCCGCAACGCCGCCGTGGGCCGCGAACTCGAACGCATGGGCGCGCAATTCGTCGCGCTCGACCTGGCGCAGGCGACGCCGCGCCAGGTCGACGAACTGGTGCGCGGCATGGACACCGTCTGGCACTGCGCCGCGCTGTCCTCGCCCTGGGGCGCGGAGCGCGACTTCATCGCCGCCAACGTCACGGCCACGGCCCAGTTGCTGCGCGCGGCCGCCAGCCTGCACGTGGCGCGCTTCGTGCACATTTCCACCCCGGCCATCTATTTCGACTACCGCAACCGCTACGAGGTGCCGGAAACCTTCCGTCCCGACGCCTTCGTCAACGCCTATGCGCGCAGCAAGGCGATGGCGGAAAAGCTGGTGCAGGAGTGCGTCGACCGCCAGCGCGGCATGACGTGCGTGATCCTGCGCCCGCGCGCCATCTTCGGGCCGCACGACCAGGTCCTGATTCCGCGCCTGGCGAGGGTGCTGCAGGAGCGCGGCGGCAAGCTGCCGCTGCCCAATGGCGGCGCGGCTACCATCGACGTCACCTATGTGGACAACGTCGTGCATGCGATGTGGCTGGCCACCGTGCACAAGACCATCGCTTCGGGCGCCGCCTTCAACATCACGAATGGCGAGCCGGCGCGCCTGTGCGACATCTTGCGCACCCTGTTCTGCGATCATCTGCAGCAGCCGTTCGAGATCGTCAGCGTGCCATACCGCGTGCTGGCGATGGTCGCGCGCCTGATGCAGTTCGCCTCGCGTTTCACGCGCCGCGAGCCGTCGCTGACGCCCTACAGCATCGGCGCGCTCAGTTTCGACATGACGCTCGATAACGCCAAGGCGCGCAAGGTGCTCGGCTACCGTCCCGTCGTCAGCCTGCAGGACGGCATCGCCCGCACGGCGCAGTGGATGCGCCAGGAAGCGGCGGCGCACAAGGTGGGCAAGGAGCGCAATGGCTAGGATTACCGCGTTTCGCGTCGGCCACTGTACTCATCCTTCGTGCATGGTCTTGAAAGGCAGCGGGCTGGCCAGCCGCTGCTTCCCCTCGCGCGCCTACCTGATCGAGACGCGCGCGGGCCTGTACCTGTGGGACACCGGTTACGCCGAACACTTCCGCGCCGCCACGTCGAAAGGCGTGTACCGCATGTATGCGTGGGTGACGCCGATTTTCTTCGACGAGAACGAGTCGCTACAGGGTCAGTTGCGCGCCCATGGCGTCTCGCCCGGCGATATCCACACCCTGCTGCTGTCGCACTTTCACGCCGACCATATCGCCGGCCTGCGCGACTTTCCCGGCGCGTGCCTGATGGCGTCCAAGACGGGCTGGGATGCCGTGCGCGGCCTGTCCGGCGTGGCCGCCGTGCGCCAGGCCTTCGTGCCCGAGCTGCTGCCGTCCGACATTGCCGACCGCCTGGATTTCGTGGAAAGCGTGCCAGAGACGGCCTTGCCGGCGGCCCTGCTGCCCTTCACGTACGGGCGCGACGTCAGCGGCACGGGAGAAATCTACATCGTCGACTTGCCCGGCCACGCCATCGGTCATCTGGGCGCCTTCGTGCTGCAGGATGGCGGCTGGACCCTGCTGGCGTCGGACGCGGCCTGGGTGCCGGAAAGTTTCCAGCAGCTGCGCGGACCGTCGGAACTGTCGTTCATCATCCAGCACAAGCGCGCGCCGTATTACGCCACCCTGAACCGGCTGCACCAGCTGCACCGCTCGGGCAATGCGCAGATCCGCATCACGCATGAAGATACGCTCGACTACATTGCCGTGGCGGGCCGCCCGTGAAGCGTATCGTCTGGCTGTTGCTGTCGTACTGGCGTACGCGCCGCTTGCGCTTTGCGGACCGCGCGCAGCTGGCCGTCTACCAGCAGCGGCAACTGGCCCGTTTCATCGACACGCTGTGCGCGCGCAGTAGCTACTTCACCCCGTACCGCCACCTGCCGCTGGCGCAGTGGCCGACGATGAACAAGGCGCTGATGCTCGAGCATTTCGACGCCATGAATACCGAAGGAATCACGTTGGCGCAGGCGATGGATGCGGCCATGGCGGCCGAGCATAGCCGCGACTTCACGTCGGCCGTCGGCGACATCACGGTGGGCCTGTCCTCGGGTACCTCGTCGAAGCGCGCCGTGTTTACCGTCAGCCCGCGCGAAAAGGCGCAATGGGCGGGCGTGATGCTGGCCAAGGCGCTGCCCGACGGCCTGTTTTCCGGCGAGCGCGTGGCGCTGTTCCTGCGCGCGAACAGCAATCTGTACACGGCCGTGCGCTCGCCGTGGCTGACCTTTGCGTTTTACGATCTGTTCGAACCGTTCGACGCGCTGTGCGCGCGGCTGGCGCAATACCGGCCCTCCGTCATCGTCGCGCCGGCCCAGGTGCTGCGCCAACTGGCGCTCCGCGTCATCGACGGCAGCCTGGCGCTGGCGCCGAAAAAAGTCATCTCCGTGGCCGAAGTGCTGGAAGCGCAGGACCGCGCGCTGATCGTGCAGGCGTTCGGCGCCGTGCATGAAATCTACCAGGCCACGGAAGGTTTCCTCGCCAGCAGCTGCGAGCACGGCGTGCTGCATCTGAATGAGGAATACGTGCACATCGAGCCGCAGTGGCTCGATCCAGAACAGCGGCGCTTCGTGCCCGTGATTACGGACTTTACGCGCATCACGCAACCCATCGTGCGCTATCGCCTGGACGATATCCTGATCGCGCGCGCCACGCCATGCCCGTGCGGCCGCGCCACGCGCGCCATCGACGGCATCGAAGGGCGCTGCGACGATATGCTGCTCTTGCCATCCTTGCCGTCGGCGAACGGCGGTGAACCGGTTGCCGTGTTTGCCGATGTGCTGACGCGCGCGTTTGCGCAAGCCTTGCCGTTGGACGCCGATTATCGCCTGGCGCAAACGGGCGACGCTGCCCTGCAGCTGCACGCGGCGCTGGACGATGCGGGCCTGGCCGCCCTGCGCGCGCATCTTGAAACGGTGCTGCAAGGCCTGGGCGTGGCCACCGGCGGCCTGGCCTGGACGGCGAGCGGCGAACTGCCTCCCTTTGACCCCACCATGAAACGGCGCCGCATTCGGCGTCTTGCCACCGCATGAAATCTGTAGACACCATGACGCCGTATTCCCGCCTGCTGCACTTGCTGGCCGGCTGGGGCAGCGTCGGCCTCGTGTATTTTTCCAGCGATGTGCTGCAAGGACAGGGGGTACTGCTGCCCGAGACGGCCATCGACCGCGCCATTCCCTACAGCGACTCTGCCATCTGGCTGTACCTGTCTTTCTTCATCCTGATCCCGTACGCCTACCTGGCGGCCGATGCGGCCCGCGTGCGCTGGCTGGCGCGCGCCATGGCGCTTTCCGCCGTCCTGTGCGGCGTGGTGTTCCTGCTGTATCCGACCACGCTCGCCTACCCGCCCGTGGGCGAGGGCGGCGCCTGGAGCACGCAGGCGCTGCGCATGCTGCAGGCGGCGGATTCCACGCAAAACTGCCTGCCGTCGCTGCACGGTGCCCTGACCTTGCTGTGCGTGTGGGCCCTGTGCGACAAACGCCAGCCGCTGCGTTCCGCGCTGGCCCTGGTGCTGGGCGTGGCCATCTGCTACGCCATCATCGCGCTGCGCCGGCACGTGAGCATCGACCTGGCCGCCGGCCTGGCTGTTGGCATCGCCGGCGGCATGCTGGCGAAAATGCAGGTATCCTTGGCTGCCCGCCGCGCCGTTTCCATCAAAACCGCACCATGATGAATCCATTTGCCCTGTCGTTCCTGATCATGCTGGCCTTCGTGCTGGCCGAACTGCTGATACTCAAATGGGTACGCAAGACACCCGTGCCGTGGAAGGACGTGATCTTCAATCTCAATTCCGGCCATATCCTGATGTGGGTATTTCGCGGCGTGGAAGTGGCGGCCTTCGCCCTGCTGCTGCGCCATGTGAACCTGCACGTCGTCGACCAGTGGCCCGTGGTGGCGCAGTGGATATTCGCGTTTTTTGCCTGGGACCTGTGCTTTTACTGGATGCACCGGCTGCACCATAAAATCCCGCTGCTGTGGGCCGTGCACGTGGTGCATCACCAGGGCGAGCATTTCAACCTGTCGCTGGGCGTGCGCAATTCCTGGTATTCGTCGCTGACGAATTTCCCCTTCATCGCCATCCTGGCCGTGCTGGGCGTGCCGCTGGAAATCTTCCTTGTCGTCTCGTCCCTGCATTACACGGTGCAGTTCTACAACCACAATGCGCTGGTAAACAAGTCGGGCATCCTCGATAAATTCATGGTCACGCCCTCGCACCACCGCGTGCACCACGGCACGGATAAACGCTACATCAACCGCAATTTCGGCGGCACCCTGCTGCTGTGGGACAGGCTGTTTGGCAGCTTCCAGCCCGAACTCGAGGGTGTGGAAATGCGCTATGGCGTGAAGGGCATGACACCCACGCACAACCCGCTGCTGGCCAGCAACGGCAAACTATTTACATGGCTGCGCGCGCGCTTTCCCCACTGGCAGTCGCGCTGCACTTTCCACGTGCCCGAGCTGTTCATCGGCATCGGCGGCGTGATCCTGTTCGGCCTCGTGATCTATTACGTCAACCATGAGGCGGTGCTGGCCGGCGCACAGCAGGCGATCCTGTTCGCGCTGATCTTCGGCGGCACCCTGGCGCTGGGCGGCCTGTCCGATGCGCGCCGCTGGGGCGCCATCGCCTGGGTGGCCATCGCGCTGGCCATGCCGGCCCTGTACCTGGGCTGGTATGGCGCGCGCGACATATGGGGCATGGTGTTTCTGGCCGCGCTGCTGGCGCATGGCCTCGATGGCGCGCGCCGCTTGTGGTTGCCTGCCGCAGCGGGGACGCGCGCGTGACGCAGCCTGTACCTTCGTTGCCGCCGCTGCGCTTCCAGCCCGCCCGCGATTCCGCCTTCCGCCGCGAATTGCGCGCCCGCGCCGACGCCTACCTGGCGGACGAAGGAAGGCACCGCTTCGGCGACGCGCGCCTGCATGCGAAAACCATGTTCCTGGCCGCGCTGACGGTGGGCCTGTATGCGCTGGCCTTGAATGCCGACGACACCTGGCCGTTTGTCGCCAGCTACGTCGCTTGCCTGGTCGCGGCCATGGCGCTGGCCATGAATACCCTGCACGATGCGGCCCACAGCGCCATCTTCCGCCGCGGTTTCCTGAACCGCGTGCTGATACGCCTGGTGGGCTTGCCCGTGGGCGTGGACACGGATTTCTGGACCATCCGCCACGTGCACTTTCATCACACGTATGCGAACGTGGAAGGCTATGACCTCGACACGGAACCGAACCCCTTCCTGCGCCAGACGCCGTTCCAAAGCTGGTCGCCCCAGTACCGCTACCAGTACCTGTACTGGCCCGTGGTGGCGGCCCTGTCGCTGCCGTACCTGAACTGGTATGGCGACTGGCTGGACCGCTTCGGCAAGACGCCCGTGGCCGCGCACAGCCGCCTGCAGGGCTGGCGCGGCTGGCTGTCGTTCCTCGGCTGGAAGCTGGGTCACGTGGCGCTGGTGCTGGCGCTGCCCATGTGGGTGCTGCAGCAGCACGGCCTCGCCTGGAACGTGGTGCTGGGCGCGTATTTCCTGGGCCAGATGATCGCCTCGTGCGCGCTGGTGGCGCTGATCCTCGGCACGCACTGGGCCGAAGTGGAATTCTTCCAGCCGGGCCAGGACGGTACCCTGCCGCACGACTGGTACCAGCACACGTTTTATACGGCCTGCGACTGGACGCCGAAACCGCGCGCGCTGCGCTGGCTCGGTTATTGGCTCGGCGGCTTGAACCTGCACCTGACGCACCATCTGTTCCCCACCTGGAATCACCGCCACTACCCGGCGTTGGCGCGCATCCTGGCCGAACTGGCGCCGCGCCACGGCCTCGTCTACCGCGAACTCGGTTACGGCCAGCTGCACGCCTCGCAGCAGCAGTTCCTGCGCGCCATGGGCCTGCCACCCGCAAAGTCTTGACGAATCGGGCTTGACTCGGTTTCTGTTTCGTCTTACATTTCTGTAACGACAGAAATAAGAGAAAGCCATGGAACTGAGCCCGACTACTCAAAAGTACATCCTCCACTGGGGCGAAATGGGCACCCGCTGGGGCGTCAACCGTACGGTGGCGCAAATCCACGCGCTGCTGTTCCTGGCCAATGAACCGTTGACGGCGGAAGACATCGCGGCCAGCCTGAACGTGGCCCGCTCCAACGTCAGCAACAGCCTGAAGGAATTGCAAAGCTGGGGCCTGGCGCGCGTCACGCACGTGATGGGGGACCGGCGCGACCATTTCGTCGCCCTGCAGGATGTGTGGGAAATCTTCCGCGTCATCATGGAGGAGCGCAAGCGGCGCGAGATCGATCCCACGCTGACGGTGCTGCGTGAATGCGCGATCGAGGGCGAGCACGATGCGGCCATTCCACCGGCCACCCTGGAACGCATGGGCGAGGTGCTGGCCTTCCTGGAAATGCTCAGCAGCACCTATAGCGACTACAAGAATTTGCCGCCGGCGACCCTGCAGCGCATGCTGTCGATGGGGGGCAAGGTGGCCAAGTTCCTCAGCCCGGAAGACAAAGCTGGCAAGCGCGCAAAATCATGAACGGCCCCTCGGAAGGAGAACTGTTCAAGAAGGTGATGGGCGCGCAGTGGCGCACGCTGCACCCGGATATCCGCCGCCGCTTCGAGAAAAATCCCGCGCCGGGCCTGCCCTTGTATTACCGGGGTGAGCTCAGTGAACTGACCAGCTCGCGCCTGGGGAAATTCCTCGGCTGGCTCACGCGCCCCTTCATCGATGGCGCTCTGATCCCGCATGACGATCACGACTTCCCCGTCGATATCGAAGTCTATTCGCGCCCCGGCTGCCCGTTCATCTTCAAGCAGCGCACCTACCGCCTGCATGGGCGCGCGCCGATCCGCTTCACGTCCTACATGGCGGAAAGCGCGAAAGGCGAAGTGCTCGAATACGTGGGCATGGGCCTGGGCATGAAGCTGGTGCTGCACGTCGAGGACGGCAATCTGCACTTCACCAGCGACGGCTATTTTCTCGATCTTTTCGGCTGGCGCCTGCCGCTGCCGGGCGTGCTCACGCCCGGCAAGACCTATCTGTGCCACCGCAACGAGACGCCGCAGCAGTTCAACATCCGCATCGAGATCCGCCACGCCCTGTTCGGCACCACGTTCACCCAGGCGGGCGTGTTCCGCGAATCGGCCGCACCGCAAAATCACAAGGAGACACCATGAATACGCATCTGCTGGCCCTGCAACTGATGGCGGCGCAAGGCTGCCTGGGCGCCTTCGACACCATCTACCACCATGAAATCACGGAAGCGCTGCCGCAAAAGGCGTCCGCGCGGCTCGAATTGACGATCCATGCGACGCGCGCCCTGATCTACAGCCTGCTGTTCGTCGGACTGGCGGCGTGGGAATGGCATGGCGCCTGGGCCTGGGTGCTGGTCATCGTGTTTGGCGTGGAAATCGTATTGACCCTGTGGGACTTCGTCGTCGAAGACCAGACGCGCCTCCTGCCCGCCACGGAGCGGGTCACGCACACGGTGCTGGCGATTAACGCGGGCGCCTTCATCGCCTTGCTGGCCCTGAACAGCAGCGAATGGGCGACCTTGCCGACGGCCCTCGTGTGGCAGCCGTATGGCTGGCTCAGCGTCTTCCTCGCCCTGTGCGGCGTGGGCGTGGGCTTGTCCGGCCTGCGCGACGCGTATGCCGTGTGGCAGCTGGGACGGCGCAAGGTGCAGGAGACGGCAGAGCAAGAGGAACACCTGCGCTTTGCCAGCACGCCGCAATCCGTGCTGGTGACGGGCGCCACGGGTTTCATCGGCCAGCAGTTGGTGACCGCCTTGCTGGCCGATGGCCATGCCGTGACGGTGCTGACGCGCCAGCCCAAGCATGCCGCGTGGACCTTTGATGGCCAGGTGCGCTGCATCCAGTCGTTCGACGCATTGTCGGATGCGCAGCGCATCGACATGGTGGTCAACCTGGCCGGTGCGCGCATCGTCGGGCATCGCTGGACGGACGCGCGCAAGGCGGCCCTGCGCCGCAGCAGAGTGGCGCTGACGCAGGACCTGGTGGCGTGGATCGCCCGCGCGCAGCACAAGCCACGGGTGCTGCTGTCGGCATCGGCCATCGGCTACTACGGCGTCCAGCCGCATGGCGACGACACGGAATTGACGGAGGAGAGCGCACCGCAAGCCATCTTCATGTCGCAGCTGTGCCAGGAATGGGAAGCGGCCGCGCGCCAAGCGGAACGCTATGGCGTGCAGGTGGGCTGCATGCGCTTTGGCCTCGTCTTCGGCCATCAGGGTTCGCTGCCGCAGATGCTCTTGCCGGTCCGTTTCGGCGTGGGCGGCCCGCTGGGCAGCGGCAAACAGTGGGTCACGTGGGTGCACGTGCGCGACGTGATCCGCGGCATCGCCCATCTGGCGCGCCGCAGCGAAGAACAGGCCGTGAGCGGCGCATACAACTTCTGCGCGCCGGAAGCCATAGCGCAGCGCCGCTTCGCCCAGGTGGCGGGCGCCGTGCTGCACCGCCCCAGCTTCATGCCCACGCCGGCCTTCGTCATGCAAGCCTTGCTGGGCGAGCAGGCCGACTTGCTGGTGGAAGGCCAAAGGGTCGCGCCGCGCCGCTTGCTGGCCGACGGCTTTGCCTTCCGTCATCCGCAGCTGGAAGGGGCACTGCGCAGCCTGTAGCCTGGCGTAGAATGGGGCATGGGAGGAACCGAACCATGCCCCGCTTCAGCCATACGATAGACAGCCATACCTATGCGTTCGCCAGCCTGAAGGAGCTGCTGGCCAAGGCCACGCCGCTGCGTTCGGGCGACGTACTGGCCGGCGTGGCGGCAGCCAGCGCGCGCGAGCGGGTGGCGGCGCAGCTGGCGCTGGCCGACGTGCCGCTGTCATTGTTCCTCAAGGAGGCGCTGGTGCCGTACGAAGAGGACGAGGTCACGCGCCTGATCATCGACTCGCATGCGCGCGCCGCCTTTGCACCGATTTCCCACCTGTGCGTGGGCGACTTTCGCGACTGGCTGCTCGATGATGCGACGGACACGCAAACGCTGTCCCAGGTCGCCGCCGGCATCACGCCGGAAATGGCGGCCGCCGTCTCGAAAATCATGCGCCTGCAGGACCTGGTGCTGGTGGCCCGCAAGTGCCGGGTCGTGACGGCCTTTCGCAATACCCTGGGGCTGGAAAGCCGCTTGTCCACGCGCTTGCAGCCGAACCACCCGACGGACGACGCCACAGGCATTGCCGCGTCGATGCTCGATGGCCTGTTGCTGGGCAGCGGCGACGCCGTCATCGGCATCAATCCCGCCACCGACAATGTGGCGCAGGTGGTGTCGCTGCTGCACCTGCTCAACGCCGTCATCGAGCAGTATGAAATTCCCACGCAGTCCTGCGTGCTCACGCACATTACCAATACCATCGAGGCGATACGCCGCGGCGCTCCCGTCGACCTGGTGTTCCAGTCGGTGGCGGGCACGCAGGCGGCTAACCGCAGCTTCGGCATCGATTTGTCTCTGCTGGCCGAGGGGCGGTCGGCGGCCCTGTCGCTGGGACGCGGCACGGTGGGCAACAACGTCATGTATTTCGAGACGGGGCAGGGCAGCGCGCTGTCGGCCGGCGCCCACCATGGCATGGACCAGCAGACGTGCGAAGCGCGCGCCTATGCGGTGGCGCGCGCGTATCAGCCGCTGCTGGTCAATTCGGTCGTCGGCTTCATCGGCCCCGAATATCTGTACGACGGCAAGCAGATCATGCGTGCGGGGCTGGAAGACCATTTCTGCGCCAAGCTGCTCGGGCTGCCCATGGGTTGCGACGTGTGCTACACCAACCACGCGGAAGCGGACCAGGACGATATGGACGCCTTGCTGACCATGCTGGGCGTGGCCGGCTGTAATTTCATCATGGGCGTGCCGGGCGCGGACGACATCATGCTCGGCTACCAGAGCACCTCGTTCCACGACGCCCTGTATGCGCGCCGGGTGCTGGGCCTGCGCCCTGCGCCGGAATTTGCGGCCTGGCTGGCGCGCATGCGGATCACGGATACGCAGGGCCGCTTGAGCGAAGCGCTGGCGCCGGCCTTCCAGGCAGCCCTGCTGCGCTTGGACACCTAGGGAGTATCCATGGACGGAAACCATCCTTGGCAAGCGCTGCGCGCGCATACGGCGGCCCGCATCGCGTTGGGACGGCGCAGCTGGCGTTCCAGCTGGCCCACGCGCAGGCGCGCGACGCCGTGCACCTGGCGCTCGATGGCGACGCCCTGGCACGCGTCCTAGCCGCGCAGGGACAAGACTGCGTGCCGCTGCATAGCGCGGCCGCCACGCGCGCCGACTATCTGCGACGGCCCGACCTGGGACGCCGGCTCGACGAGGTTTCACGCGCGCGGCTGGCCGGAGGTGGCAAGGGAGTCGACCTGGCGCTGGTGGCGGCCGACGGCCTGTCGGCGCTGGCCGTGCAGCGCCACGCGGCGCCCTTCCTGGCGGCCCTGCGCGAACGGCTGGCGCTGGAGGCGTGGACCCTGTCGCCGCTGCACATCGTGGCGCAGGGACGGGTGGCCATTGGCGACGAGGTGGGTGAGTTATTGCGGGCACGCGCCGTGCTGGTGCTGATCGGCGAGCGCCCGGGCTTGAGTTCCCCGGACAGCCTGGGCCTGTACCTGACGTGGGCGCCGACAGTGGGTTTACTGGACGAGCGCCGCAATTGCATTTCGAACGTGCGTCCGGAGGGGCTGGCATATGCGCAGGCGGCGTACCGGCTGCATTATTTGCTGTCGCAGGCGTTCAGCCGGCAGTTGTCGGGTGTGGGATTGAAGGATGAAACAGTGGCGGAGGGTAGCGTGGTATTGAGACGGAATTTTTTGCTGGCGGAGTAAAACCCCATAGCAACGACCGGGGTCAGACCCTCAGGGGGAATTTGCCCCAATGGGGTACATTCCGATCCTGAAGGACTGACCCCAGCCCTTCGCTTTAGGGGTTCTAGATTAAATTTCCCGGATCTCGTCCAGCGGCCAGCGCGGGCGCACGTTGAACGAGTAATCGTGCTTGGCGGCGTCGGGATTGATTTGCAGGCGCATGGCGCCGGCAAAGGCGATCATGGCGCCGTTGTCGGTACAGAATTCCAGCTCCGGGTAATACACCTTGAAGCGCTTCTTGGCGGCCGCCGCGTTGAGCGAGGCGCGCAATTGCGCGTTGGCGCCCACGCCGCCGGCGATCACCAGGCGTTTCAAGCCCGTGTGCTTGAGGGCCGACACGCATTTGGCCGTCAGCACGTCGACGATGGCGTCGACGAAGCCGCGCGCGATATTCGCCTTGTCCTGCTCGCAGATATTCGCGATGACTTTTTCGTCATGGTTTTTCACCACGGTCAGCACGGCCGTCTTCAGGCCCGAGAAACTGAAATTGAAATCCTTCGAATGCAGCATGGGGCGCGGCAGTTTATATGCGAGCGGATCGCCGAATTCGGCCAGGCGCGAAATGGCGGGGCCGCCCGGATAGCCGAGGCCCAGCAGCTTGGCCGACTTGTCGAACGCCTCGCCGGCCGCATCATCGAGCGTTTCGCCCAGCATCGTGTATTGTCCCACGCCGTCGACGCGCATCAGCTGCGTATGGCCGCCCGACACCAGCAGGGCGATGAACGGGAATTCCGGCGGCTCGGACGCCAGCAAGGGCGACAGCAGATGGCCTTCCAGATGGTGGATGCCCAGCACCGGCTTGTTGATGGCCAGGCCCAGGCTGCAGGCAACGGAGGAGCCGACCAGCAGCGCGCCAGCCAGGCCAGGACCTTGCGTGTAGGCGATGGCGTCGATCTCTGGCAGGGTGATGCCGGCCTTGGCCAGGGTTTCTTCGAGCAGCGGGATGGCGCGGCGGATATGGTCGCGCGACGCCAGTTCCGGCACCACGCCGCCATATTGCTCGTGCATGGCGACTTGCGAATAGAGGGCGTGCGACAGCAGGCCGCGTTGCGTGTCGTACAAGGCCAGGCCGGTTTCGTCACAGGAGGATTCGACGCCAAGAACAATCATGAAGGTGCTAAATAGGGAGGAGTAATCCGCCATTGTAAAGGAAAGCCGGGCACTCCACCGTGCGGCCGGCGCACCATTTCGGCGGCAGTGTGCACTTGCGCAGTGCGGCGCGGCGCCGTTTTGCTGCGGATTTTGGCCATTCTTCGCTTGTGCCGGCACTGGCACCGCTCTTGCTTAGACTAGCGTGTACCTTTCTCGAGGGAGCTAGCGATGTCGGAACAATGGAAAATGATTTGCCGCCTGAAGGACATGCCGCTGGCGGGCGCGCGCATGGTGCAGCGGGGACTGGCGTGGCAGGATTTACCGGGCGTGGCGCTGTTTCGCGCGGCTGACGATACGGTGTATGCGCTGCTCGACACGGTGCCCTGCCTGGGCGGCCCGCTCGCGCAGGGGGTGCTGATGGAGAAAAACCTGATGGGGCCGAAGAACAGCTGGATCATCGAGCTCGATTCGGGCCGCCTGGTGGCGCCCGTGCAGGGCATGGCGCGTACGTACGCCGTGCGCATCCTGGACGGGCGCATCTACCTGGACTTGAAGGAGCTCAATGTCCCGGCCAGCAAGGCCGAGCAGGCGCTGGCGGGCTCGTTTGCGCTGCTGCCGCATGTGCAGATGGCATGATATGCCTCGTGCTGGTGTCGGCTTGCGCGCTGTGCGCCAAGCCGACCTGCGCGGCTCAATTCGTAGGTCGGATTAGGCGCAAAGCGCCGTAATCCGACAACATCGCCGGCATTATTTTGGGCGATTGACCAGATGCGCATGCGCATCGCGCAGCATGGTCGCCGTCGTGTCCCAGTCGATGCAGCCGTCGGTGACGGAACAGCCGTAGGTCAGTTGCGACAGGTCTTGCGGGATCTTCTGGTTGCCGCCGACGATGTTCGATTCGATCATCACGCCCACCAGCGAGCGGTTGCCCTGGCGGATCTGGTTGACCACGTCGCCCATCACCAGCGGTTGCAGTTCCGGCTTTTTGTAGCTGTTCGCGTGCGAGCAGTCGACCACCAGATTGGCCGGCAGCTTGGCCTTGGCCAGCGCCTGTTCGGCGATGGCGATCGAGACCGAATCGTAGTTCGGACGGCCGTCGCCGCCGCGCAGCACGACGTGGCCGTACGCGTTGCCGCGCGTGCGCACGATGGCGACGTTGCCTTCGCCATTGATGCCCAGGAAGGAGTGCGGGTGCGCCGACGATAAAATCGCGTTGATGGCGATGCTGATGTCGCCATCGGTGCCGTTCTTGAAGCCGACCGGGGTCGACAGGCCCGACGACATTTCGCGGTGCGTCTGCGATTCCGTCGTGCGCGCGCCGATGGCGGTCCAGGCGATCAGGTCGCCCAGGTATTGCGGCGAGATCGGGTCCAGCGCTTCGGTGGCGGTGGGCAGGCCCAGTTCGCACACGTCGAGCAGGAACTGGCGCGCCTTTTCCATGCCTTCGTTGACCTTGAACGAATCGTCCATGTACGGGTCGTTGATATAGCCTTTCCAGCCCGTGGTGGTACGCGGTTTTTCGAAATACACGCGCATCACCAGCAGCATCGTGTCCTTGACTTCCTCTTGCAGCGCTTTCAGGCGGCGCGCGTAATCGAGGCCGGCGACGGGATCGTGGATCGAGCACGGGCCGACGACGACGAACAGGCGCTGGTCCTTGCGGTCGATGATGTTGCGCAGCGCTTCGCGGCCGCGGCTGACGGTGTCGAAGGCGCTCTCCGACAGGGGCAGCTTGGCGTGCAGTTCGGCCGGTGTCGGCATGGGCGCGAAAGAGGTGACGTTGATATTTTCGATGTCTGGCGTATTCATGATTCTGGCTCGGCTTTCGCGATTGCGTTCTTTAAGAGGCAATAGTGTAGCGGAAATGCGGCCTGGCGGCGGGGATGGGGCCAAAACGGCAATGGTTCAGTTGTTTTTATGGCAGGGCCGGCACGCTGCCGGCCCCCATGCGCTCAGTGGCCGCCGGCCAGGCTGGCGCCAACGCTGTAGCGGGCGATGCGCTGGTAGTTGCCGGCCAGCTCGGGCGGCCGGGGCAGGCCTGGGTGGCGCCGCACATGCGCGAGGATGGCGCTTTCGTGCTGGCGTATCTGCGCGTCCAGGCAGGCGATCTGCTGGCGCAGCAGGGCGTGCAGTGCATGCTGGCCGGCTTGCAGATGCGCATTCAGGCGCGCCGATTCCTGCTGGCGCACGCCTTCGATGGCGTGCAGGCGGCGCAGCCACAGGCGCAGTTCCACGTAGGCGGGCGAGGGCGGCGTCCAGCGCGCGGGGCGCCTGTGCGCGCAGTAGTTGGCCAGCACCACGGCGCTGTGCGCCGCGTCATCGGGCAAGCCCTGGCCGCGCAGATAGTCGTCCAGCTGGGCGGGCTGGGCATCGCATACCACCATGCCCATGTCGGCCAGCATGCGGGCGGGCGTCTCGCTGTACGGCATATCGAGGCGCATGCAGACGCGCAAGCCGATGACGGGCACGTCGTTCCTTTGCAGCCAGCTGCGCAGCCAGCGGTAGCCGGCCACGTCGTTTTCCAGCACCTTGCACAGCACTTCGTTGCCCGACAGCAACACGGCTTTCAGCAGCAGCTTGCTTGTTTCGATGCCGACGAAGGCCGTTTCCCGTTTGATCGCGTGTTCCATGATGAGTCCCCCTGTGCAGTCTTATACGCAGCGGTGGCGCGTCTGGATGCAGGCGCGAAGCAAATTCGTAAAAAAATAGCTGGAAAGACTGTTGCATAGTCGTCCATGGCGTCTTCCAGCCCGTCTGCAAGGGGAAAAATCCGTGTAAGCTGGCGCCATGACGACAGTTTCCATACCCCATACCGATGTGGCCGGCGAGCCATTCCCCGCAGCACGTTTCATCAAGGAAATAGGACGCGGCAAGAACGGCGCGCGCAGCATGACGCGGGACGATGCCCGCGCCCTGTACCGCGCCATGCTCGAGGGCCGCGTGTCGGACCTGGAGCTGGGCGGCATTTTGTTGTCCATGCGCATCAAGGGCGAATCCGTGGACGAGATCGCCGGCTTCCTCGACGCTGCCGAAGCCTCATTTGCCCCGCTGGCCGCGCCGGCCGGCGAATTTGCCCCGATCATCATTCCCAGCTACAACGGCGCGCGCAAGATGGCCAACCTGACGGCCTTGCTGGCGCTGCTGCTGGCGCGCGCGGGGGCGCCCGTGCTCGTGCATGGCGTGAGCAGCGACCCGGGCCGCATCACGACGGCCGAAGTGCTGGCCGCGTTGGGCGTGCCCGCTTCCACGGACCATGCGCAAGCCGAGGCCGCCATGGCGCGCGGGGAGGCCGCCTTCCTGCCCATCGAGGCGCTGGCGCCGCGCCTGGCCTGGATGTTGTCGCTGAGGCGCGTGCTGGGCGTGCGCAATTCCACGCATACCCTGGTGAAAATCATGCAGCCGTTCGCCGGCCCGGCCCTGCGCCTGGTGTCGTACACGCACCCTGAATACCTGGAAATGCTCGGTGAATATTTCCTCACTGCATCTGATCCCGCGCGCGGCGACGCTTTCCTCATGCGCGGCACGGAAGGCGAGACGGTGGCCAATGCCAACAAGGCGCAGCAGATCGACTGGTTTCACGGGAGCGAACGCACGGTACTGGTGGAAAAGCAGTTGCTGGTGGAAGAGTTGCCGCATTTGCCGGCCGAGCGCGATGCGGCCACCACGGCGGACTGGATCGCGGCCGTGCTGCGCGGCGAGGTGCCCGTGCCGCCGTCGATCGCCGTGCAGGTGGCGCAATGCCTGACGGCATCGCGGCAGATTGCGGCACGGCCGCGCTAGCCGCGTCGCCGCAGTTTACAATGGCGTCTTTGTAATCAGCGGTGACCGGAATTCTTATGGCAAAACAATTTGATGTGGCAGTGATCGGCGCGGGCGCGGCCGGCATGATGTGTGCGGCTGTGGCCGCCCAGCAAGGCAAGCGCGTGGTGTTGATCGATCACGCGGCCAAGCTGGCCGAAAAGATCCGCATCTCCGGTGGTGGACGGTGTAATTTCACCAATATCAACGCCACCCCGCAAAATTTCCTTTCGGAAAACCCGCATTTCTGCAAGAGCGCGCTGTCGCGCTACACGCCGCAGGATTTCCTCGCGCTCGTGAAAAAATACCGGATCGGCTACCACGAGAAGCACAAGGGCCAGCTGTTTTGCAATGAATCGGCCGAGCAGATCATCGACATGCTCAAGGATGAGTGCGCCGCTGGCGGCGTGCACTGGCGCATGCCGTGCAAGATCGACAATGTTGCCCAGCAAGCGGACGGCGGCTTCGTGCTGCAGACGGACAGCGGCGACATCGAGACGGCCAGCATCGTTATCGCCACGGGCGGCCTGTCGATCCCGAAGATCGGCGCCACGGATTTTGCCTACCGCATCGCCAGGCAATTCGACTTGACGATGGTCGAACCGCGTCCGGCCCTGGTGCCGCTGACGTTCGATGCGGCCAGCTGGGCGCCGTTCGCGGAATTGTCCGGCATCGCCCTCGAAGTGGACGTGGAAACGGGCAGCCTGAAAGGCCGCAAGGCAACGGGTGCGCGTTTCCGCGAAGACTTGCTGTTCACGCACCGCGGCCTGTCGGGCCCGGCGATTCTGCAGATTTCCAGCTACTGGCTGCCGGGCGAGCCCATCGTCATCAATCTGTTGCCGGAAGTGGACGTGGCGCAGACCTTGATCGAAGGCAAGGGTACCTTGAAAAAGCAGCTGGGCAATATCGTCGCGCAATGGCTGCCGCAGCGCCTGGCCGACTGCCTGCTGGCCGTCAACGGCCTGGCGCCGGACGCGCGCATCGCCGACATGCCCGACGCGCAGCTGCGCAAGCTGGGCCAGGCCATCAATGCCTGGTCCATCGTGCCCAACGGTTCCGAAGGCTATCGCAAGGCCGAAGTGACGCGCGGCGGCATCGATACGCGCGAGTTGTCGCAGCAGACCATGATGGCCAATAAAGTGCCGGGTCTGTATTTCATCGGCGAATCGGTCGACGTGACGGGCTGGCTGGGCGGCTACAACTTCCAGTGGGCCTGGGCTTCCGGCGTGGCGGCAGGTATTGCCTTGCAGTAAGCAAGACTGTAGGATGGGGTTCTGGCGCCCCGTGCGCCCACCCCGGTGCGTGGTTTACGCCACAGCCGGGCGGCAATCTCAGGCTGCATGCCGCACGCAAGTGGGGGAGGGGCTTCCCTTTCCGAATAAAAGCTGCTACTATCTATCTCTTCCTATACACCACCTCAACGGTTTGAATTTTACATGACCACTATTCGCCTTAAAGAAAACGAGCCGTTCGAAGTCGCAATGCGTCGCTTCAAACGCACCATCGAAAAAACGGGTCTGCTGACCGAATTGCGCGCTCGCGAATTCTACGAAAAGCCAACAGCTGAGCGCAAGCGCAAGCTGGCAGCTGCTGTCAAGCGTCATTACAAACGCATCCGCAGCCAACAACTGCCGAAAAAATTATTCTAAGACTGTTCAGTCAGAACCAACCCGGGTAGTACGGCGCCTTGTTCGCCACGGGTTTTGTTTTGATTCGCCTGGAGTGATACTTCAGATGAGTCGCATACCCGCTCCGGTTCGCCGCAGCGGGTTTTCGCTTTTGTGGCCGCCTGCTTGGAGTGCCTGCATGAGCATCGAACCCTACTTACCAACACGAGGATTGCCATGAGCTTGAAAGAACAAATTACCGAAGACATGAAAAACGCCATGCGCGCCAAGGAAGCGGGCAAGCTGGGCACGATTCGCCTGTTGCTGGCGGAAATCAAGCGCAAGGAAGTCGACGAGCGCATCGAACTGACGGATGCCCACGTGACGGCCATCGTGGAAAAGATGATCAAGCAGCGCAAGGATTCGATCACCCAGTTCGAAGCCGGTGGCCGCGCCGATCTGGCCGACATCGAAAAAGCCGAGCTCGTGCACCTGATCGGCTACATGCCTGCCGGCTTGTCGGACGAGGAAGTGGCGGCCGAAGTGGCTGCCGCCGTGGCCGCCTCGGGCGCCGCCGGTCCGCAAGACATGGGCAAGGTCATGGCCATCGTCAAGCCGAAGCTGGCTGGCCGCGCCGACATGACGGTGGTGTCGGCTCTGGTCAAGAAGGCATTGACTCCGGCTGCCTAAGCCGCATATAAAGCAGGAACAAAGGCTGTCAGCCGTCGCGCTGGCAGCCTGTTAACAGCCCACACGTTGACCTGGCTCAACCTCAGGCCACGTGCGGTAGTATAGTCTGACCTATAACAAGACCCGCCCTAGCCAGTGATACCTCAATCCTTCATTTCCGATTTGCTCAACCGCGTCGATATCGTCGATGTCGTGGGGCGCTATGTGCAACTGAAAAAAGGTGGCGCCAATTTCATGGGCTTGTGCCCGTTCCACAGTGAAAAGTCACCCAGCTTTACCGTCAGCCCCACCAAGCAGTTCTATCACTGCTTCGGCTGTGGCGCGCATGGCACCTCGATCGGCTTCCTGATCGAGTATTCGGGCATGGGCTTTGTCGACGCCGTCAAGGACCTGGCGCAGAACGTGGGCATGGTCGTGCCGGAAGCGGATGACAAGATTCTGCCGGCCCAGCGCGCGCAGATCCAGGCGCAAAGCCTGGCCCTGTCCGACGCCATGACGCAGGCCTGCGATTATTACCGCGGGCAATTGCGCCACGCGCCGGAAGCCATCGCCTACCTGAAGAATCGAGGCCTGACGGGCGAAGTGGCCGCTCGCTTCGGCATGGGTTTTGCGCCCGGCGGCTGGGACAATCTGCGCTCCGTCTTCCCCGACTACGACGTGGTGGCGCTGGCCGAGGCCGGTCTCGTGATCGACAAGGTCGATGAAGAGGGCAACAACCGCAAGCGCTACGACCGTTTTCGCGAGCGCATCATGTTCCCGATCCGCAATACGAAAGGGCAAGTGATCGCCTTTGGCGGCCGCGTGCTCGACCATGGCGAACCAAAATACCTGAATTCGCCGGAAACCCCCTTGTTTTCCAAGGGTTTCGAACTATATGGCTTGTTCGAGGCGCGCCAGGCCATCCGCGACGCCGGCTACGTGCTGGTGACGGAAGGCTATATGGATGTGGTTGCCTTGGCGCAAATGGGTTTCCCGCAGGCGGTGGCGACCCTGGGCACGGCGTGCACGCCGACCCATGTGCAAAAACTGCTGCGCCAGACCGATAACGTGATTTTCAGCTTCGATGGCGACAAGGCCGGCCGCCGCGCCGCCCGCCGCGCGCTCGAAGCGAGCCTGGCCCACGTGTCGGACAACAAGACCATCAAATTCCTGTTCTTGCCCTCGGAGCATGATCCGGACAGCTATATCCGCGAATTTGGCGCCGAGGGGTTTGAGCAGCAAGTGCATGAAGCCATGCCGCTGTCGCAATTTCTGCTGAAAGAAGTGTCGGGCGAGCATGATTTGTCGGAACCGGAAGGGCGCGCCCGCGTGCAGTTCGACGCCAAGCCGCTGCTGCAGCTGATGGCGCCGTCGTCCCTGCGCCTGCAGATCGTGCGCGGCCTGGCCCAGCTGACGCAGTCCACGCCGGCCGAGATCGAAGCCCTGTTCGAGCTGGCCAAGCCCGTTGCCGTGGCGCACCGTGCGCCGCCGAAATCGGGCCGCCCCGTGCCTGTCGGGCTGGAATTGAAGATCATGCGCATGCTGGTGGCGCATCCGCCGCTGACGATGCGCATCGACGAGGCCGCCCTGGCCGCCTTCCAGCACTTGGGGCCGGACGCGGCGCACAGCCTGGGGCAACTGGTGGCCGTGGGGCAGGCGTTGGGCGAGCACGGCAGTTTTGCCGCGCTGGCGCAGCAGTTGAAGGAGCTGGGCAGCGAATACGACGAGATCATCGGCGAGATCGCGGCCGGCACGGAATCCGATTACGACAGCGAATTGTCGTGGCTGGTAAGCACCATCCGCGAGATCAAATTGAATGCCTTGAAGGCGGAATTGCAGCAATTGTTTGCCTCGGGTTTGCCATCCGAG
Source organism: Janthinobacterium sp. OK676 (assembly GCF_900103595.1). NCBI lineage: Bacteria > Pseudomonadati > Pseudomonadota > Betaproteobacteria > Burkholderiales > Oxalobacteraceae > Janthinobacterium > Janthinobacterium sp. OK676. Next base: position 274,056 of record NZ_FNHA01000006.1, on the reverse strand, counting down.
AAAATTGGTGTACGCTACCGCGAAATCATGCAGGAGCAGGGGGCGCTGGAACGCGAGCGCGATGCCGAGTTGGTGAATCGATAACCTTGTCCTGAGGGTATGGCGCGCACTGGAAAAACATTTTTCGCGTGCTATAATTAAATGCTAAGTATTGTGTGCTTTGGCAAGCTAGTTCTGTTTCGTAAATAGTATTTGTTTTCAGTAAGTTAGGCTCTTGATCGGCGCGGTGGATCGTGTCGGCAGCCAGGGCCAACAGGCGCTTTCGGCGTTGCGGGCAAAGCTCGCAGACGCTGGCAAGCCGCGCCAGGCTCTCGCTCCCAACGCGGTCGATGCAGGAATTTTTGCCGAGGCGGCTGGCAACAGCCGGTGGACAGGAATTGCTGCGCTTCCCGCGGATCGTGGCCGATGAGGTGTAAGTAACGTAACAGTGTCGAATTTGCGCAGTCGGCAGGTTCGAAGATGGTGGTTCCCGCAGGTAGACAGGGAACTGGCAGCAAACTTTATCCTAATCCACCGTAAAGCAAGTCGTTGTGTAATCGAAAGCGCCTGTGCCAATCAAGAAACCCGAATCCAAAGCGGCTGCAAAGCCCACTAAAGTTACCACGAAAGCCGAAAAGGCGCTCGACCGGCCAGAAGCGCGCGTCGCCAGCGCGCCACCTGTGGTCAGCCAGACCACCGACGCCGCCACCCTGGCCGCGATCGATACGTCCGGTTATGTCTTGCCGTCGGTAAAAGTGCCAGGCCGCCGCGGCCGCAAGCCAAAAGAATTCCAGCCAGAAAATGATGAAGTCGCCGCGCTGAACGCCGTCGAACGGGCCGAACTGAAGGCCGTCGACAAGGCCAAGGCCAAGGACCGCAAGGCGAAGGAGCGCGCACTGCTCAAAGACGCGTTCTCGTCCGACACGGAAGCGAGCGAGGAAGAACTCGAGCGCCGGCGCCAGAAACTCAAGACCCTGATCAAGTTCGGCAAGGAGCGCGGTTTCCTGACCTATGCGGAAATCAACGATCACTTGCCCGAAAACATCGTCGATCCGGAAGCCATCGAAGGCATCATCGGTACCTTCAATGACATGGGTATCGCCGTCTACGAGCACGCGCCCGATGCGGAAACGTTGTTGCTGTCCGATAACGTTGCCGTCGTCACCAGCGACGACGAGGCGGAAGCGGCGGCCGAGGCCGCATTGTCCACCGTCGACTCCGACTTCGGCCGCACCACCGACCCCGTGCGCATGTACATGCGCGAGATGGGCTCGGTCGAGCTGCTGACGCGCGAAGGCGAGATCGAGATTGCCAAGCGCATCGAAGATGGCTTGAAAGACATGATCCAGGCCATTTCCGCCTGCCCCGTGACGATCGCCGAGATCATCGCCGCCGCCGACCGCATCGCCAACGAAGAGATCAAGATCGACGAAATCGTTGACGGCCTCGTCGATGAAAACGAGCCGGTTGCCGCCGCCCCTGTCGTAGCCGCCCCCGTCGAAGAAGACGAGGAAGAAGGCGAAGCGGAAGAAGAGGAAGAAGAAGAGGAAGAAGAAGCGAGCGCTTCGGGCGCCGCCGGCTTCTCCGCCGAACAGCTGGAAACCCTGAAACGCACGGCGCTGGAAAAATTCGCCGTCATTTCGCAGCAGTTCGACAAGATGCGCCGCGCCTTCGAAAAAGAAGGCTACAACTCCAAGCCCTACGCCAAGGCGCAGGAAGCCATTTCGCAAGAGTTGCTGGGCATCCGCTTCACGGCCAAGGTCGTGGAAAAGCTGTGCGACACCCTGCGCGGCCAGGTCGACGAAGTGCGCCATATCGAGAAACAGATCCTCGACGTGGCCGTGAACCGCTGCGGCATGCCGCGCGCCCACTTCATCAAGGTCTTCCCTGGCAATGAAACCAACCTCGACTGGGTCGATGGCGAAGTCAACGCAGGACACGCGTACAGCGCCATCCTGGGCCGCAACATTCCGACCGTCAAGGAACTGCAGCAGCGCCTGATCGACCTGCAAGCGCGCGTCGTCTTGCCGTTGCCGGACTTGCGTAACATCAACCGCCAGATGGCGGCCGGTGAAATGAAGGCGCGCAAGGCCAAGCGCGAAATGACGGAGGCCAACTTGCGTCTGGTCATTTCGATCGCCAAGAAATACACGAACCGCGGCCTGCAATTCCTCGACCTGATCCAGGAAGGCAATATCGGCCTGATGAAGGCGGTCGACAAGTTCGAGTACCGCCGCGGCTACAAGTTCTCGACCTATGCGACCTGGTGGATCCGCCAGGCCATCACGCGCTCGATCGCCGACCAGGCGCGCACGATCCGCATTCCCGTACACATGATCGAGACGATCAACAAGATGAACCGGATTTCCCGCCAGATCCTGCAGGAAACGGGCGCGGAACCCGATCCGGCCACCCTGGCGATCAAGATGGAGATGCCCGAGGACAAGATCCGCAAGATCATGAAAATCGCCAAGGAACCGATCTCGATGGAAACGCCGATCGGCGACGACGACGATTCCCACCTGGGCGACTTCATCGAGGACAACAACACCCTGGCGCCGGCCGACGCGGCCCTGCACGCGTCCATGCGAGGCGTGGTCAAGGACGTGCTCGATTCCCTGACGCCACGCGAAGCGAAAGTGCTGCGCATGCGTTTCGGCATCGAGATGTCCACCGACCATACCCTGGAAGAAGTGGGCAAGCAATTTGACGTGACGCGCGAGCGCATCCGCCAGATCGAAGCCAAGGCGCTGCGCAAGCTGCGCCACCCATCGCGCTCCGACAAGCTGAAAAGCTTCTTGGAGGGCAACTAGAAGCCAATAGGGCTTGACGTACGCCCCTGATACCCCTATCCTCGCGTGTCCGTTTCCAAAACGGCCGCGCGAGGCGGGCATCAACAGCGCCGCCACGCCGCAGTCCCCGGGCCTCTAGCTCATGCTTGGTTAGAGCAGCGGACTCATAATCCGTTGGTGCCGTGTTCGACTCACGGGAGGCCCACCATTATCTTGCAACTGCAATTTGAAATTTTTCGATTTGTGGTTGCGTTCTTCTTCTGCCAGCGCCTCAAAGGCCACGGCAGGGTCTACGCCAGCTTCTTTTACGATCTTCAGGGCCGTATTGAAGTCTGGCATACGCTCCCCCTTCACATACTTCACCAGCGTTGAGTTTGGCAGTCCCCACAGCTTGGACATCGCCAGCGTTGGGCGTCCCTTCATTGCATTTTCTATCAATTCTGCATAGTTCATAGTTATTTCCTGTTTGCAATTTACACGTTTGGACAATAATATGTGTTTGTCCAAACGCGCAAATGCTTGTCCGTTTGGGTAAGTAAACGATAGCACATCTAGGTTGAATGTAAACCGCTCAGTCTCCGGCCCACGGGCCGCCTGTTTGCCCACTGGTACGCCTTGGGAGGTTTTTTTCGGTTGCCGATCTGTGCAAAGCGAAAAGTGTTTGACGGTAGTCGTATCAAAAAGTGTGCATGTTCATTAGTAGGGATTCGATATCGGTTCTTACTTTTTCTGCTGTTGGAATGCTCGGGTAACGAATCGTGTGGTATCCGGCTTGTTTGAGCATGGCGTCACGCTCATGGTCGTTCTGTTCGCGGCCTATGTGGCTGCGGTCGTCTAGCTCGATCACTGCGATGACGTTCATGTGGTTGCTGCATAAAACGAAGTCGATCACCTTGCGATTGAATCGATTTCGGGACTGCCAGCCATCTGCGGTGATGAGTGCGGAAAACGCTACTTGTGTCAGCACGATGCATTCAGGCAATGCAGTTGTTAGGAGCGCGAACATTTGTTGCTCACGGTTTGTAAGTATTGGTCTCCGTTTTATCTGTAGTGACTCCGGTGATTTGGCTGAAACAAGCCTAAACATCCCCGGATTAAAAAGCTTCGAAAATATTAGTGCAGTAATTGCCACTGAAAGTAACAACATAAATGTGTTCATAAAATTGCCATTAGTTCTAGATGGCAATAAACATATCACAGTCGTACTTAATCGCTCTAGCGGGCGACTCACTTTAAGGAAAAGATCATGAAAAATACCATTCAAATTCTGCACGTCACCCAAGTGGCTGGCCGTTCGAAAAAAACCGGCAATGACTACGATATGCGCATGGCGCAATGCATCGTCCACAAGCCAAACCGCGATACCGGCGTCATCGAGCCGTTAATCGGTGAACTGGTGTTGCCGGAGCGCTTCAAAGACACTCAACCGGGCATGTATGAGGTTGAATTCGAAGTATCGATCTCGCAAGACAAGCGTGTCGGCGCACAGGTCTTTTCTATCACTCCAATTTCCGCTGCTTCTCAAGCAAAACCCACTGCAGCGGCTCCTGCCGTCAAGGTGAACCCAGGTCAACAAACCGCGTCGTAATTTCCCATGCCTTCCTGCGTCGATTCCACACGAATGACCGGGCCGGATGCTCCGTCCGGTGCCGTGCTGTACACGGTGTCTAGTGCTCCTACTGAGTTGGCTGCATGTGCCTATGTGGTTGAGTCAGGCCCTGAGTACGTGGCTGCTGTGGTGGCGCAGGAGAAGGCTGTTGATATTTTTTTTGTGGCGGCGGTGGTGGTGCTGTTCGCGTTGGGCTGGATCGCAGGGGCGCAACGATGAGTTTGCTAAAAAGTCTTTGGCCCATCTTGTTTTTAGCTGGCCTGTTCTTCTGTGCTGTGCATCTGGCGAAGTACATTATTTCCCGGTTTCTGGAGCACAAATAATGACTATTGCGGCCGCTGTCGGTTACGCCTTGAGTGCGTTTGGCATTGGGTATGCCGCTGGTGCGATACAGCGAGTTATCCGGCGTTCGATTGAAATTCTGGATTAGTAGTCTTTTGGCGCAGGGTCGTCGTCAATCGTATGTAGACCGTCATTTTTTAAGGATGTGCAAATGAACAAAAATATCATGCGTGGTTTGGCTCTGGTGGGCGCGGTTGCTGTTTCGGGCGTTGCTGCGGCGGCTGACGATCCGGGTGTTGCCGCGATCACGGCGTTGTCCGGTCAGGCCACTACCTACATCACTGCGGCCTTCGCTGTCGCCGTCCTGGTAGCCGGTGGCTTCTGGGGTATCAAGATGATGAAAAAAGCTTTCTCGAAGGCTGGCTAAAGTTCTTCAGCATCACCAGGGCGGCTCCGGTCGCCTTTTTTTTCGGGTGTAAATATGAGAAACGTTATTTTGTTGTTGCTGTTTTTCGTTGCTAATAGTTCCGTCGCTGCTATTAAGTATGTGCCGAATGGATCAACGCCAAGAGATAGTTTAACTGATGCATGGCGCTTATTCGCTACCTCTGAGCAATTGCCAAATAAAGATGGTACTTGTGAGGCTCATCCAACTGTCCCTGATATTTGGTATTGTAAGTATACGGCGTGGAATGGTGGTAAGGGTACAGTTCAGGTCGAGAAAAGAGGGAAATGTAATCTAGGTGATAGTCTCGGCCAATTTGAATATGCAAGTGGCTATGGTCGCCCTAGTAAGTCTGGAACCAGTATCGATTATGTTCAAAAAATTGCCGCTGATGGTAGTCAGTTTCAGCAGATATTTTGTATTAGTTCCTGCAAGGCTGTAGTTGCTAGGGAGTCTGATGTGGGGAAGCTATATCAAAAGTCTTCGCCAAAGCCAGGGATTTTCCTTTATGTTTGGGACGTAAAGTTAACTGAAAGCGCTCAAACTTGTAGCGTACCTAAATCTCCGGATTCTGATATTCCTCCATATAACGGAAGTGATACAAATCTTCCAACTGATCCAACTGATCCAACTAATCCCACTGATCCAACAAATCCTACTGATCCAACAAATCCTACTGATCCCGGCACTCCTGGTGGCACTCCTGGCGGAACCCCTGGCGGAACCCCTGGCGGAACCCCTGGCGGTACTCCTGGCGGTACTCCTGGTGGCACCCCTGGTGGCACTCCTGGCGGAACCCCTGGCGGAACCCCTGGTGGTACTCCTGGCGGCACCCCTGGCGGCACCCCTGGTGGGACCCCTGGTGGTGATCCTGGTGGTAAGGATGACGGTAATCGATGCGGTGCGCCCGGTCAGCCTGCTTGCCGGATTGATGAAAAAGGTATGCCGCAGATTGATGAGGATATTGGGCGCGTAGGTGAGGATGCTATAAAAGCGGCTAATAAAGACAACATGGGTGCTATTGAGGATTTGACAAAAGAACGGCTTGGATTGGGTGATTGGTTCCCGTCCGTTCCTACTGCTGCTTGTACTAATCCATCTGTGAATAATCCTGTTACAGGTGCTAGCGTTCAAGTGGACATTTGTTATTACGTAAATGTCTTTGCAAGGTTTATAAGTGGCGTGATTTGCTTTTTCGCGCTTATTGGTGCGGTCCAACAGGTTCAATCTGCAATGAAAGCATAATCATGCCTTTACTTGGTACTTTACTAGTCAATATGTTGGCTTTTCTGATTAATATATTTGCTAAATATATGGTATTGGAGAAAGCATTCCGTCTTGCTGCTTTGACTCTGCTTTTGTCGCTCACTGTAACCATGATTGCCCTTATGTCTTCGTGCGCTAAAGGTGTTTGTGCCCAGGGTATCGCGGGTATGTCCTCGTCGCATCCTAATTTTGCTGTTGGGCTTGGAATTGTATTTAATTCCACCACTCTTTCCGCTGCTACCTGTTACGTCACCGTTTGGCTTGGTTGCCAGTTGTACGTTTTTCAGAAAAAAGGCATCAATCTTGTTGTGAAATAGGCGGGTGATATGGCTGTTTATGCAATTACAGGTAAATTGGGTAGTGGCAAGGGTAAGGCTGCTATTGATCAAATTAGGCGTTATCTGCGCGATGGCAAGCGCGTCGCTACTAATTGCGATGTGTTCTTAGAACACTTGATGCCAGCTCGGGATCGCAGTGTCGTCATACGGGTTCCTGATAAGCCATCTGCTGTCGATTTGTACATGATTGGTAGTGGCAATCGTTTTATCGATTTTGAGCCGATTTTGCAACATGGGCGTTCGGGTATCACGGCGTCTGCGCCATCGCCTAAGTTGTTGCCGGGGTTTGATGAATCGCACAATGGTGCGCTTCTGCTCGATGAGTGCGGTTCTTGGTTGAATACTCGCAATTTTCAAGATAAGGGCCGTGCTGAAATGCTGGAATGGGCTATCCATGCGCGCAAGTATGGCTGGGACGTTTTTTTCATCATGCAAAACATCAGCCAGGTTGATAAACAGTTGCGTGATTCCCTGCTTGAATATGTGGTCAGGCTGAACCGTTTGGACCGTATGCGTGTGCCTGTTTTGAGCCCCGCCATTGCGTTGATGACTGCCGGGGCCTCTAATGGTAGTATGCCGCGCTTGCATATCGGTGTGGTGCGATTGGGGGCGTCCCCTGATGCGTTGGTGGCGGACCGTTGGTATTTCCGTGGCGATGATCTGAACAAGGCATACAACACGACGCAAGTTTTTTCGGATACCTATCCGCATGGTACTCACTCGCTGCTTTCGTCTTGGCACTTGTCCGCCGTTGCTGGTGTTCCTCCCGATTTCATCGGGCCATTGCAGGCGACGCCTGCCGCTCTGTCGATGTTGAGCTATCGCGCTCTTCCTCCTAAGCCACCTCACAAACATATGACTAAATTTCTCTTTGCTGCGCTGTGCCTTGGCGGCGCCCTGGGCGTGTTCGGCTATCACTTTGGCAGGCCAGTTCTCGCGCCTGCAATTGTTCAAAAACAGCCTGAAATAGTTCCATCAAAAAATCTTACTGGCATTGGTTATATCGCGCGGGGGAGTGTGTACGTTGTCACTTTGTCGGATGGCCGCAGTGTTACGGCGTTGCGCTTTCGTTTCATTGATGGCGGCTGGCTTGCGCTGGTCGATGCTGATACCTGGGTTAAGGGTGTGTCATGAGAAAACTATTTATACTGTTTATCTGGTTGCCGTGTGTTGCGTTTGGCGCAGTCCAGCCAGTTTCGATACAGCTTTCTTCCGTGTCGCTTGTCGCTTTCGCGCAGGCCACTTTCAAGAACATGCTTGCACGTGATTTTGTAATCGCGCCTGACGCGCTGGCGTTGGATCGCAAGCTCACAGTGTCGGTGAGTTCCCTCGATGCTGATCGGTTGCCGACGTTTGTCGAGGGCATTTTGCGCGATCAGGGGATAGCTTCAGAATTGCGTGATGGCGTCTACTATCTGCGTGCTGCACAGTCTTCGGCTGCTGCTCCATCAGCTATCCGTCCAGCGGCTGTTGACGTGCCGGGGAGCGGTTCCGCTTTGCCGGTTTTTGATAAGTCGGCTCCGCGTCCTATGCGTGCGGATATCGAGGATGGGGCTTTCGATCCAGGTGCGGTTGTTGCTGGCCGGCGCCGTGACCATGAGTCTGAGGTATATGCGCCGGCTGGCCGTTCGGCTGATTTCTTGGTGCAGGTCGTGGCGGCTGCGTTTGGTCCACGTAGTGCGGTTGCGGCTGGCAATCAAATTGTGTTGACCGGTAGCCCATCGGAGTTAAACAAGATGCGTATCTTGCTCGGTGCGCTCGATCAGTTGCCGCGCATGGTCGATGTGTCTGCGTCCTGGGTCGAGGTCACGGATAACGCCAGCACGGGCCGCGGCATTTCCATCATGGCCAATGTATTGGGCGCGAAGTTTGGCGCCTCGCTTGGCAGTGTCAATTCGGCTTCTGCGATCAGCTTGCGCAACACTAATTTCCAGTTGGTGATTGATGCGCTCAATACCGACGGACGTTTCAAGCAAGTATCGAACAGCCGCATTGTGGGCGACGACTATCAAAAAATGGTGCTGACTGTGGGCGATGAAACGCCGACGATTGCCAGCACAGGCAAAGACAATTCCGGCAACAGTGTTCAAAACATCGTCTATCGGCCTTCCGGCGTCATTGTCGACGTACTGCCGAAGGTGCTCGGTAACGGCAAAATCAATCTGGCCATCGATGGGCAGATATCCAGTTTCAAACCGACTGCTAGTGGCGTGACGGGTTCGCCCACGCTGATTAAGCGCCAGGTGAAAACGGCGGTGACGGTCAACGATGGTGAGGTGCTGTTGATTGGCGGTCTGAACGATGCACAAACCGTCGATAGCTCCTCTGGCTTCTCGTTTCTGCCGTCATCGTGGGCTGCTCGATCGGGGACGAAGCTGCATACCGATCTGGTGCTGATCTTGAGCGCGCAAGTTCCGCATACCTCAGAAAAACGGTGACTTGTCACGTTAATTCCGGGGTGACGGCACAAGCGGCCCGGAGGGCAAAATCTTTGAGGGCATATCGAAGTCGGCGGTGGATTTTGAAGTGACGGTATCAGACGGCCCGTGCGCATCGGAGCGAGGAGCGACACGTTTTCAAAGTTTTAGCGGGCAGTCCGCTGTCTCGTTTAGTACCTTACCGTCACACGTTGGCTGTTGCCGCCCACCTGAAAAGACTGTTTTTGAATTTTCTTTGATGTTGCTCAATACTAGAGTTCGCTTGTTTTGATGTTGCCGGTTGCATCCTGGGGAAACTTAGAATTTTTCGGAGGCTCAAATGCCAGAACTTTCATTTCATTGCATCGCAGTATGTAAGTTTGCGTTGGAGTATCAGCGCAAAAGCCTGTTCGACGCCATGCATGTTGCCGATGAAATGCTGGAGCGCATTCCTAGTGGTGATGAAAAGCTCTCGCCGTGGTTAGAGAAACGTGTGCAGCAGGCGCTACAGCTGGTGGAAATAAATAGAACTATCGCAGAGTTGAATTCATATGAAGCATCCAAAGCTTAAGCAAGAGCATGACCTGTTTGGTCCGATTAGACGAGGTAGGGGGCGTCCTGCCACCGGTGCTGCTAAGTCCAGTGCGCAACGTCAGAAAGAGCGTAGAGGGCGCTTGCGTGATGACGGCAAGGCTTTTTTAACCGTGCATGTAGATGCCACAGTGCTGGAAGGATTGAAAGCGTACATCCGCTTCAAGGACATTACGCCGGATCAGGTGATAGAGAAATTATTGCGTCAGCAATTGCTGCGCAAACGGTAGCGGAAAGCTTGGTGCCGCTATCTGCGCGCAGCGCGGGTGGCGGCGCGAAGCGCCGCTAAACTTGTATTAGGGACACTTAAGAACACAGCAGTAGAAATCGCAGTTACGGGCACGTGCAGTACAGGATTTCAAACCAGTTTTTTGATGGACAAAAAAAAGCCCCAGGCATCTACTAAATGCCCGGGGCCTTCGATAAACCTGCCGTTACAGGACTACCGAATGACCGAATTAGATTATGAAAACGCTTTAGCGTCAATTGATTTCTCGCCCGCAGAACCATCTGCGCAACATCGCCCGGAGTGGTGGGACGATGAAGGCATCAAGAACACATGGAACGACAACTATACGGCCCGTAAGCGCGTTTTTCCGGATGGGCAGTGCGAAGTGACAGTAACCAAGGAACGGCACTTTGTAGGTCCGGCTAGGCTGCTCAAAACGAAGGCCAAGCGCGGCGAGTCCGAGAACCGCGAAGCAAACGATGATGATGCTGGTCGCCGTGCGAAAAAGAACGTCAAACACTGCTGCAAACAGATCGGCGCTGATCGCATGGTCACGCTGACGTATCGAGAAAATATGGTGGATCGTGAGACAGCACTCAAGCACTGGAAAGCATTTTGCCGCAAGCTCGGCAAGCACAAGCAATTTCACTATGTCGCCGTTATCGAGGAACAGGAGCGCGGCGCGCTGCACTTTCATGTGGCGGTGGCCGGTCGGCAAATGTACGCGCTCTTGCGCTCGATCTGGCAAAGCGTCCTGGGTCGTGGGCCGAACGGTGAGCAAATGGGGCAAGTCAACGTTCGCGATCCGCATCGCTTCGGTTTTGGCGTCACTGGCGCGCACAAGATCGCCAGCTACATTGCCAAATACTGTGGCAAGGAAATGCAATGCAGGGCGCTTGATCAAAAGCGTTATTTCCGGTCCAAGGGCATCGTGGTGCCCGAAGTCCACTCTTGGCGCCTATTGGGCTGCACGTCCATGCTCGGCGCCGTACAAGCTGCTTTCCGTGCGATTGAAGGGCATAGTATGGATGGGTTGCAGACGTGGTGTAACAACGGATTGGGAGTTGTCTATCTTGCGACTGCACCGGGTCTACCCGATATCGTGCATGAATGTCCGTTTTGAGTGTTGTATAGTTTATTTACTGCAACATTTTGGGTTATCTGTATATGGGATTTTCGGAGTCGTCGCAGCTGGTGTTTCCGGTGGATGGTGTCATGCAAAAAACTTGGGATGATGCCGTAGCTAGGTGGTTGATCGAGAAGGCTGACAAGGCTTCCTTGAAATCTGATCAGTGCATTATTCGGTGGCTAGATCGCTACTTGAGTGGCCTAGCTATTTCCGATATTACGCGTCCTGTAGTTGACTCATTGGCACACAAAAAAATTGCTAGTGGGGTTGCAAACGGGACAGTTAATAGGATGCTCGCCTTGCTGCGTTCAATCTTGATTCGTGCATCTGTGGACTGGGAGTGGTTGCCAGTTGTACCGAAAGTGCGATTACTGCGGGAGCCCGTCCGCCGTGTTCGTTATCTTACAAAGGCTCAAGCTGAATCGTTGTTGGTGCAGCTACCTTCACACTTAGCGGAAATGACCGCTTTTTCTCTTGCAACAGGTCTCCGCAAGAGCAATGTGACAGGACTTTGTTGGACGCAGGTTGATCTGTCCCGACGTCTCGCATGGATACACCCCGATCAGTCCAAGACGCGGAAAGCTATTGCTGTTCCGTTGAACACCGATGCGGTGCGAATTATTGTTCTCCAACGAGGTAGACATCCTCTTCGAGTGTTTAGCTATAACGGGGAGCCTGTTTCTCAAGTTACAACCGCTGCATGGTATAAGGCTTTAAAGCGATGTGGCATCGAGGATTTCCGGTGGCACGACTTGCGTCACACCTGGGCAAGTTGGCATGTCCAGAGCGGAACACCATTGAATGTATTGCAGGAGCTTGGTGGTTGGGAGAGCGCACAAATGGTACGTAGGTATGCACACTTTTCAGCATCTCATCTAGCGGCTTATGCCGATAGGTTGCCGACATTCACTTGACGAAAAATAGGAGGCAACAATGGCCGACGAGAAGATAAAAATGGTAGATGTTCGTCAAGAACTAGTGGTGAATACTTATGCCGACCTGTGGCATGGTGCAAAAATTTTGAAGGGAAAAGCGGCTCGGAATAAAGAGGGTTCAACTTTTGTATTTATGGCATCGTTGTGTATGTTTGCATTTGCAGCTGAGGCATACACAAATTTTGTCGGACCGCGCTTGTTTCCTGTCGAATGGTTGAGGGAAAAAAAACCGTATGAAGGATACTCGATTCTTCGAAAATATCGTCTTATCTGTGATAATTTGGGAATTCTGATTATTGAGAGTAGTACTTCTTGGAAACTTCTTGAGGAGCTTGTGCAGTTTCGAAATACCATGGCACATGGAAAGCAAGAAAAGGTAGTCAAGCAGGAGTTGGTGCCTCTCAGGGCTGAAATGACCGATTACCTATCAGATAGGCTCCGTCCGAATACGCACCAGTACTGCAATGCTGCCTACATTGGGCAAGTACAGCTAGAGGTTGGTGGGTTTCTGGAGACGATACACGAGGCTCTTAGAAAGCTAGATAGCGATGAGTATTTAGGAAAGTTTGGTTCATTTGGTATGGGGCAAGGTAGCGCAAGTTTGGTTGAGTATCAATGAAGTTTGTAAATTTCTACGGAGTGTCGTTTTGTTGTTGAGTGAGCAACGTAGAGCATGTGTCTCATAATCCGTTGGTGCCGTGTTCGACTCACGGGAGGCCCACCAATTAAATCAAGGACTTAGGTGAAAACCTAAGTCCTTTTGCATTTCTACTGTCAACAAAGTGTCAACCGAGTTTTATCGTTTAGCTAGAGCTTTGAGCACGTCCTCATGAATTCGAAGTACCCTTTCCAATGCTTGACGAAATTTCTGTTGTCCATCAGGACTCTTCAAGTCCATTAGTTTAGGTGTAATTTTTGCCCTTGTGCCTAATGGTGTAGCAATGCCATATTTGGACTTCATTTCGGTGCTCTTGGGAGGTCAGGTTGAGACTCAAGCTGCTTTAAGGCTGGCCAATGGGTTGAGGTGTTTTGCCTCTTGCAAATGCTCTGGGGCCAGGTGCGCATAGCGCATTGTCATTGTAAGACTTGCGTGTCCTCAGACCGATCTAGTGCTCGTGGTATCTGCAAAGGTACTAGAGGACTAGGGTAAATTGTATTGCTATTTGCAACAGCTGCGACCAGACTGATGAGCGAACGTTTCATCGCCGTATGTTGTTGCGATTCAGGGATTATCATTGGATGGTTGGACGGGGTAAAGGCTCAACTAATTGAGGATGGCAACTCGGCTCAATCACGACGCGCACTCGACTTCTGAGTGTTTATGCGTACATATTTTGGGCTTCATCCGTCAGGAAGCTTTGAAGGTGTTCGTTTGCTGGCAGGATTGACCCGGTCAGATTGACCCGCCCTCCATACCCTCGCGAACGCCGCGACTCTGTCGTAAGACCCCTCGAACCCCAATTCCTTCAAGTCCTCGTGGATCTGTTTCAGCGTGCGCCGCTGCTTACGTGACTTGGCTGCCTCGGACTTGAGGAGCGCCGAAAGTTGGAACGCGTATTTGTCGATGGCGCGGGTGGAGCGCCGCTCAGCGTAGGCTGGCTCGATGGTTTCCGAGCGCAGGTAGCGTCGGACGGTGTTTCTGGAGATGCCCAAACGTCTGGCTATCTCTCTCAATGGGATCTGCTCGCGAATGTGCCAGCGTCGAATAATGCCTAGTAATGCCACGTCGATCACTCCAATTCCCCACTCATTGTCATGAGCAGGATTGTGTCTTAAACGTGGGTCAGATTCGTTTGCAAATTATGCGGCAAAGTGGGTCGGATTTCGCTGCAAATCTACATTCTAGGGTTTAATGTTGCAAGACCGCAGTGAAAAGTTGCTTATACGAAGAAAGCGCGGTAGCGGGCCGGTCTTTCGCTTTAGCGGCCTGATCCCCGTTCAGGGGATCACTTGATGCCTCATGACGCCCCTCTAGGGCGTCAGGCAGTCCGTAAGAATGTCGTCAACAAAGTGTCAACGGCATAGTGGTGTTATGCAGAGCCAAAGCAGGAGGGTGATTCGGTAAGTCATTGATTGTACGGACAATGCGTATCTATAGCAGGTCTGTGTTAGCGACTCATAATCCGTTGGTGCCGTGTTCGACTCACGGGAGGCCCACCAGAATTTAGCAAGAATAGAACGAGCCCCGACAGGTGACTGCCGGGGCTTTTTTCGTGCTGTCGTACAATCGCGGCATAGCGATTGATGAAGGATGAAACGAGATGACGGCTGAAGTGAAGATTGAAGATATCGTGGTGGGTGATGGCAAGACGGCGGTGCGTGGCGCGCTGATCACGGCCCACTACCGGGGCTGGCTGGAAGATGGGACGGAGTTTGACTCGTCGCACAAGCGGGGTGAGCCTTTCCGCACTGTGTTGAGCAATAACAAGGTCATTCAGGGCTGGATTTTGGGTTTGCACGGCATGCAGGTGGGCGGCAAGCGCAAGCTGTGGGTGCCGGCGGCGCTGGCGTATGGCGAGCGGCAGGTGGGGTTGATTCCGCCGCATTCCAATTTGATCTTCGAGATTGAATTGCTGGAAGTGCTGACGCGCGATTGATGCCAGACAGCGGCATCAGTTTAATCGTTTCCGTATTCTCCCTGCGTATTTCAGGTGGTGCGCTTGTTGATATCAAGCCTGTTTCAAGTTGACCGTTAGCGCGTCCAGCGCCGGCACGATGTCGTGCAGGCTGGCCACTTCATAGGTGGGGATGGCGGCCGAGGTATTGGCCATGCTGTCCGGGTTGAACCAGCAACTGGCTATGCCGTAGCGGTTGGCGCCGAGGATGTCGGCGTCCAGGCGGTCGCCGACGATGATGGTCGTATCCTTGCTGAATGCGCGCGCCATGTTGGCGGCGTATTCGAAGAAGCGCACGTCCGGCTTGGCGTGGCCGCACGCTTCCGAGGTCGCGACAAAGGAGATGAAGTCGCTCAGGCCGGATGCGGCGATGCGGCGGTTCTGGATAGACTCGACGCCGTTGGTGATGATGCCCACTTCGCCGATACGCGACAGCGTCTCGCACACTTCCTTGGCGCCATCGATGAGCACGACCGTGTCCGGCAGGGAGTCCAGATACAGACGGCTGGCCAGTTCCGGATCGATGGCGATGCCGTTCAGCGCAAACGTCTTGCGGAAGCGTTCCACTTTCAGGAAATCCTTGGTCACGTCACCCGTTTCGAAACGTCTCCACAGGTCGACGTTGATCGCCTGGTACTGGGAAAACAGCGCGTCGATGCCATCGCGCAAGCCCAGTTCGTGCATGGTGTGCAGGAATGAACGTTTTTCGGACGCCCGGAAGTCGAGCAGGGTATCGTCGAGGTCGAACAGGAATAGCTTGTATTTCATGGCGTGTCATTGAAAGGAACTTGTCTTGCATCGTAGCACGTAGCGATGAGTTCGGTTGGCCGTGCCCTGTGCGGGCGATCCGCTGCAACCGCTGCCAGACTTGTCACACGCACTCCGTTTTTCCCATGAGCATGCATGAGAAATTCGGTCCAGCGCACTATTTACACTGAAATCTGACCATTTTCGTTCGCTGTTGAATGGCTGCAATGCACTGTTTGATTCCGGGCAAATCCAAGCGCAGGTACCGTTCGGTACCGGCATACAGGCAGTCCACTTGAAACAGATAGCGTGGGGCATCGAAATTGATATCCCAGCGTTGATATAAGGTGCCAGCACTTGTCCACTCCCTGATCGGGGCCAGGATGGGCAAGGCTCCGCCGTCCACCGGCGGCTGATTCGCCGGATAGGACAGCACGCGCACGCTGTCGAGCCTGGCGGTGGGCCGGTTCCAGGTAGAGGGCGCCGCTTGCGGGCAAGAAACGGAGACAACGGGGGCTGCGGCAGCGTACTGCATCGCCATGCCCGCGATGGAAAATGCCAGCAGTGCGAGCGGTTTCATTCGACCACCGAATAGCGCTCGGGGCGATTCGATGCTCCCGCAGCAGAACGGCCAAAGTGGATCACGCGGGCGCTGGGTTTGTGGTTGCGCCACTGGTCGAAAATTTCAATACCGCCAGGCACCTGGCGAATGAAGAGCGCCGCATGGTTGCCATGCCGCAGATTCTGATAGCGACCATTGACGAAGGTGGCAATCAGCGTCCCTTTTGCGATGCTACCTTTTTCCAGCAGATCAGTCACTTTGTCGCCTTCACGCCAAAGCGATGAGGCACGGGCGCCTGTGAGGTTTCTGACCAAGGTGACGCACTCGCCATTTCCCACGATTTCTTTTTGCTTTGCATAGTCGGCACGCGCAATGTAGGGCATGGCGTTTCTCTCTGTGGCTAAAGGTAGAGAGAGCGTACGCAAGATGCGGACAGGCACCTTGATGTGCGCCAGGGCAATACGGAGCATTGACGCGTGTCATGGCCCTGCCTGGCGCACGGGCAACCTTACATATCCACCCACCAGTTGAGCAAGGTTTCATCATCGTCGTCATCGAGGTTGACGTAGATGTTGGCGAAGTACCACTCCACGCCTGTCGCTTCGCGGAAGGCGTCGAAGGGACCGTTGACGCTGTAGATGCCGTGGTGCCCCGGCACGCTGAAGGTGAGGTTGCCCTTGTACTGGCCGTCCATGGTGCCGCCCAGCTGCTCTTGCACATCGCGTTCGAGCTGGTCCACTGCCTCTTGCGACACGTCGTCGGCATAGATCTGGATGCAGAAGTTACCGCCGCGCTTAAGCACTTCGGCGGGAGCGAGCGGGTCGGCGATGCTGATGATGTCGCCGCGTGCCAGGTTCAGGGTCAGGCCGGGCGAGGCCAGCAGTTCGTAGACGTGCTCGTCGATCTGGCGCGCGGGCAGGGTTTCATACACGGGACCGCTGGAGTTTTCGCCCGCCAGTACGCGGATGTGTGGCAAGCCTTCGCAATTGATGTCTTCCATTGATTCTTTCATGGTGCCGGCGCCATGTGATGTGCTGCGGGTCGCGCCAGGTTGGGGATGGCAATATTGTACCGGCAAGGCGTCTGCTGGCAGGGTATTCAACAGTGCGGACGGGGAGACGCAATGAACAGTTGATGCCGGCTGGTGGCTGGTTATGTGGTGCTGTGTGGTTCCAGGCGCGGACCAGGCGCCCCGCCGCAATGCCAGGCCTGCGGCGTTTCAGGAGCCCGGGAGATGCAAAAGGCACGCTGTAGCGTGCCTCGATATCGTGCCAGGCGGGGTTGGCGCCAGCTTAGAAGCGGTAGCTGGCGCTGATGCGCAGCACCGGATACGCCTTGAAATCCTTGACCTTGTCGGCCAATTTGTCGTTTTCAGCGGCAACGTCCGTTTTCAGGGCGGCGCACACCAGCGGGTCGCAGCCGGTATTGCGCAGCGAGGTTTTAGGCGAACCTTGGAGCAATACGCCGATGTCGCTGGAAATACCCCAGCCGGCTTCTTTCACCGAGTTGCCCCAGCCGATGCCGATGTAGGGGGCGACCTTGCGGAAATCGATGGTGCCGTCCAGCTGGCCAGCGCTGGCTGCCGTATAGGTGTGGCCGTTCAGCGTGTAGCTTCCGCTTTTGTTCGGCTTGCCTTTGGCATCGATTTTATTGCCGTTGTACACGACGCCGGCGCTCACGCGGAAGGCGCCATCCATGGGGAAGTAGTCGAGCAGAGCGTCGAAGGTGCGCAGTTTGAGTTTCAGCTTGTAGTCCACATCGTCGGTGCTGGAGTCGTAGGAGTAATTCAGGAAGCCGACGCCAAAACGGGCATTCAGATTCGATTGCAGCGGCACGCTCAGGTGCGCGCCGATGCCGGTCGTGCCCAGGTCGGCGGCGATCGCCATTTCTGCCTGGGCTTGGCTTGCGCAGAACATGCCTGTCAGCAGGGCGGCGATCAGGTGATGCTGTTTCATGCTTGTTGACTCCAGTTGTTGGTCTAATCACGCGATAAATATACCCAATGGAAACTAAAGTTTCCATTGGGTAATTTCAGCAAGAATAATAGAGGCTGGATTCTTACAAGGCAAGATGAAGTGGCGAATGGTGGTGCAAGGTGTTGCTTTCCTGTCGCACCACCTTGCGATGTGGCTTAATTGTGTGCGCTGATGCCGCTGCGGAATTGTTCGAAACCGGCGCGGGCGGCCTTGTAGCAATTGCCGGCGGCCGCTTCCAGGCCTTCGCGGTCCAGCACTTCGACGGTGCCGCGGCGGTACTGGATCAAGCCTTCATCCTGCAACTTGCGGGCCGTCACGGTGATGCTTTCGCGGCGCACGCCCAGCATGTTGGCCATGGTGTCTTGCGTGACCTTCAGCTCGTTCGACAGCGAACGGTCGAGGCGGTCCAGCAGCCAGCGGCACAGTTTCTGTTCGATGCTGCAATGGCGGCCGCCCACCACGTTCTGTGCCATTTGCGCAAACATGGCGCTGGTGTAGCGCATCAGCAATTGTGCCAGCGCGCCGCCTTCGTTGAACACTTCGCGCAGGAAGGCCGTTTTCAGGCGGTAGCCGTAGCCGGCCGTTTGCACGATGGCCGTGCAGGTGGCGCGTTCGGCTTCGTACAGCACCACGCCGGCGACGCCTTCGCGGCCGACGACGGCGATCTCGGTGGTGGCGCCGTCTTCCATCACGTACAGCAGGGAAACGATGGCGTTGGTGGGGAAGTACGTGTATTCAATCTTGCCGCCGCAATCGAACAGGTGCTTGCCGGCAGGCAGAGCGACCAGTTCCAACTGGCAAAACAAACGCTCCAGATCGGTGCGCGACAAGGCGCGCAGCAATTCGTTCTGTTGGGCGCCCGTGATGCTGATCATCGGTGTGGCGGGAGCGGCTTGCCAGTTGTGCTGGGCGACTGCGTGGCTATTCGTTGCTGGGGTCAGGTTGCTATAAGCTTTGTACATGTTAGGGCCTCGTCTTCTGATTTTGTTGGATGGCGCTGCTTTTCTGGCTTGCTAGCGTTGTGCTGAATCTTGTATCCACTATAGAACTAGGGGGCGCCGGTGGGCATCGGATGAGCCGACGTGCTTATGTAGGCTAGGAACATTGCCTCTTGTCATCCGACTCCTACGCCTGTTGCTGTATTTTCCCTGCGGAAATAACGGTATTTTGAAAAATGCCACCTTGCGCGCGACGCGCGAACTTTGGCCGTCTGCAGCAGTCAAACTACTCTGCGTTGTAGTACGACGGTGATAAAATGTTGCATTTCGGAAATTTAACGTGTTTGTCGGGATGAGCTTGCTCTCCATCACTGCTCACTTTTGTCCCGTTTGTTTAATGAGGAAAGCAACGCATGAAATGGTTTTTTGATTTGAAAATTGCCACCAAGCTGATCTTGTCGTTTGGCGCCGTGCTGCTGTTGACGGCGGCCTTGGGCGTGTCGGCGATCTTTTCCATGGCGCGTATTAATGAGGCGTCGACCGACCTGTCCGACAACTGGATGCCCAGCGTGCTGACGGCCATGAATATGCGCAGCGATGTCAGCGATTTCCGCCGTTGGGAACTGGCGCACATGCTGGCCGCGCAGGATGCCGACATGGCGCAGAACGAAACGCGCATGACGGAAACGCAGGCCAAGCTGAAGGCCGATAGCGATAAATACCGCGGCTTGATTTCCTCAGCAGGCGAGAAGGAAGTGTTCGAACGCTTCCTGGCGCTCAACGATGAATTCATGCGCCTGCATGCAAGCATGTTGAGCCTGTCGCGCGACATGAAAAAGGAAGAGGCGCGCGCGCTGGCCGTGGGACCGTCCGCCAAGGTCATGACGGACATGATGGCGGCCCTGGATAAACTGGTGTCGATTAATACGGATGGCGGCGTGCGCTCGAGCGCCAGCGCCGATGCAACCTATGCGGCCACGCGCGCCAGCCTGATCGGCTTGCTGGTGGGCATTGTCGTCATCGGCATGCTGCTGGCATTGTGGGTGGCGCGCAGCGTGGCGCGTCCGCTGACCGAGGCCGTCGGTGTGGCGCGCCAGGTGGCGGCCGGCGATCTGACTGCGCATATCGTTGTGCAATCGCAAGACGAAACGGGGCAATTGATGCAGGCCCTGAAAGACATGAACGCCAGTCTGCAGAATCTGGTGGGTCAGGTGCGCAGCGGCACCGATACCATCGCCACGGCGTCGAGCCAGATTGCCGCCGGCAACCAGGATTTGTCGTCACGCACGGAAGAGCAGGCCAGTTCGCTGGAAGAAACGGCCTCGTCGATGGAAGAGCTGACGTCGACCGTGAAACAGAATGCGGACAATGCGCGCCAGGCCAATACCATGGCGCAGACGTCGTCGAGCATCGCCATCGAAGGCGGCAAGGTCGTCAGCGAAGTGGTGGGCACGATGGCGTCGATCAATGAATCGTCACGCAAGATCGTCGACATCATCGCCGTCATCGATGGCATCGCTTTCCAGACCAATATCCTGGCCCTGAATGCCGCCGTCGAGGCCGCGCGTGCGGGCGAACAGGGTCGCGGCTTTGCCGTCGTGGCCACGGAAGTGCGCAACCTGGCGCAACGCTCGGCCGCGGCGGCCAAGGATATCAAGGTCCTGATCGGCGATTCGGTCGAGAAAGTCGAGGCGGGATCGAAACTGGTGGACCAGGCGGGCCGCACGATGGATGACATCGTTGCCAGCATCACCCGCGTGACGGACATCATGAGCGAGATCACGGCCGCCAGCAGCGAGCAGAGCGCCGGTATCGAGCAAGTCAACCAGGCCATCGCCCAGATGGACCAGGTGACGCAGCAAAATGCGGCCCTGGTGGAGGAGGCGGCCGCAGCGGCCGAATCGATGCAGGAACAAGCCGCCAGCCTGAGCGCCGTGGTCAGCGTCTTCAAGCTCGACGTGGCCAGCGCCGCCGCGAGCCGGCCGCGCGCACCCGTCACCGTCAAGGCGTCGGCAGCCGTGACGCCGGCAGCGGCGCCGCGTCAATTGGCCAGCACGGCGCGTCGCGCGGCGCCAGTGGATGAGTGGGAAAGCTTTTGATGTAATGAAGTCAGGCGCGCTTGCGCGGTTTTCTGACGCCCCGGGTGGCGGGCGCGGCAGCGGCTTGCTGGCGCTGCTGCCATGCCTTCAGGGCCTCTTCGTAGGCGGCCAGGTCTTCCTGGTACATTTCCAGCACGCAAAAGGTGCAACCGCTGTGGCAGCACTCGTCATTGCCCGGTTTGCTGGGTGGTTGCGGTTGCGGATCGTGGGCTAAGGGCGGGGTGGGCATGGTGAGGGCAGGGAGTGGAGCAGCAGGCATCGGAGCAGGAATAGAATCAGGCATCATACGGCATCCTGGCGTGCCATTGCTGGAACGCTTTTTGCTCAAAAATCACGGTTTCCGTGTACAGTTGCGGTGAATTAGGGTATCGTTTACAGCACTGATATTGTATCTTCTGCGCGCGATGTTCCGCCGGCGCGATCTCCGCCGCCATCGCCGCACATCTCTTCGACGCTCCCGCATACGCCTTCCAGCATGTCCCGGAGCACGGAGGTGCCGCAAGAACAATGATCCATGGCTTGCAAGACGGAGCTGCCTGTGCCCCGAAATGTTGTTTATTGAGAAAGCATGGCTTCCGCAGTGCGGAGGCACACCAGAAAATTTATGTCTGAAACCGAATCGACTCCTACGCCCAGCCCGGCGATTGCCCCTGAAGCGGCGCCCGCCGCCGCTGCGCCTGTACCAGCACCTGCCGCATCCGCTGCTCCCAGTCTGACTTTTGCCGACTTCGGCCTCGCGCCTGAAATCCAGCGCGCACTGACCGACCAAGGCTACACCCATCCGACACCGATCCAGGAACAAGCGATCCCCGTCGTGCTGCAAGGCCGCGATGTGATGGGTGCCGCGCAAACGGGCACCGGCAAGACGGCTGGTTTTTCCTTGCCGATCATCCAGTTGCTGATGGCACATGCCAGCAGCAGCATGTCGCCGGCACGCCACCCGGTGCGCGCGCTGATCCTCACGCCGACGCGTGAACTGGCGGTGCAGGTGGCCGAAAACGTCAAGGCTTATGCCAAGCACACGCCGCTGCGCTCGACCGTCGTCTTCGGCGGCATGGACATGAAGCCGCAAACCGTCATCCTGCGCGGCGGCGTGGAAATCGTCATCGCCACGCCTGGCCGCTTGCTCGACCATATCGAGCAAAAGAACATCAGCCTGAGCCAGGTGCAGATGCTGGTCATGGATGAAGCGGACCGCATGCTGGACATGGGCTTCCTGCCGGACTTGCAACGCATCATCAACTTGCTGCCGAAGCAGCGCCAGAATCTGATGTTCTCGGCTACCTTCTCGCCAGAAATCAAGAAGCTGGCCGCCACCTTCCTCAACGATCCGCTGACGATCGAAGTGGCGCGCAGCAACCAGACGGCCGACAAGGTCACGCAAGTGGTCTACAAGGTCACGGAAGACCAGAAGCATGCCCTGGTAGCCCATTTGTTGCGCCAGCGCGACCTGAAGCAGGTCATCGTCTTCTCGAACACCAAGATCGGCGCCTCGCGCCTGGCCCGCGTGCTGGAACAGGAGGGCATGAGCGCCACGGCGATTCATGGCGACAAGAGCCAGCAGGAACGCATGGCGGCGCTGGAAGCGTTCAAGAAGGGCGAGATCGACGTGCTGGTGGCCACCGACGTGGCGGCGCGCGGCCTGGATATTTCCGACCTGCCTTGCGTCATCAACTTCGACTTGCCGTACAACGCGGAAGACTATGTGCACCGAATCGGCCGCACTGGACGCGCCGGCGCCTCGGGCGACGCCATTTCGATCTATTCCGATAAAGACGAGCGCTTGCTGGCCGATATCGAAAAACTCATCAAGCAAAGCATCAAGCGCGGCGAATTGGCGGGCTTCAATCCTGCTCCGTCCCGCAGCAGCGACAGCGAGCGCCGTCCACCGCGCCGCAGCGAAGGTGGCGATGCGCGTCCTGCACGTTCACCTGAGAGTCGCTACGCGGGTGATGCCGACACGCGTTCGGTGAGCCGTCCGGGCGACCGCGCCAGCCGTCCTTCGTTTGGTCCCGGTGCGCGGCGCGATAAGGTCGATCCGTGGTTCCTCAAACCGTATGAACCTACCAAAGCGCTTGCGCAGGCGGTGAGTGACAACCATCCTGCGCCAAAAGCGAAGCAGAAGCTTGCTGCTCTGCTCGGAGGCTTGACGAAGTAATAAAAAATTCATGCGCGCCGTGACGGCGCGCATGCTTTTCTCCCCTGCGCCACTCGCCTGCGCACTCGTGTATTATTTAAAAGCCATTTGCCATTTTTCTAATGGGAATTCCCCATTCGAAATTTTTATTAATTTATACCCATGCCTTCCATATGTATTGGCTGGCAACTTGTGTTGTATTTAATAAATTTGTTTGTTCTCCATTTCAATTTTGTTGCAATTATAGCAAATTAATTTGCCACTATTTATTGATGCTGTTAGAATTCTGAAGGTGTTTGCATTGTTACATGATGTTACAGCCTTTTAAAAAAATTCCGACATCTGCGATACTTCCGTTGGACGGGTGCGCCAAGCGTGGCCCGCATAGGATATCTGGAAGGTCACTGGTGGAGGCGGTAAGTGAATCAAGTCAATAGAATGATCTCAAACGACAGGCATTACATCGTTGACCATCATGAGCAGCACGGCGTGACCGCACCGAATATGGTAGTGAAGAGCGACGTGTTCAAGGGTGCGCCTATAACGGTGAGCGCTGCGCCAAAAATTGCTATTTTGCTGTGTACTTATCATGGGCAGAATTTTCTCGCGGAGCAGCTCGATTCGTTCGAGGCGCAGAGTCATTCCAACTGGGAAGTATGGGCATCTGACGACGGCTCGCGCGATGCCACCCACGATATTCTCGCCAGTTATCAACAGAAGTGGGGTGAAGAGCGTCTGTCGGTGCATTTCGGGCCGGCAGAGGGTTTTTCTGCCAACTTTTTGTCCTTGACTTGTAAAGCTGATATCGAGGCCGATTATTTTTCCTATTCTGATCAGGACGATATTTGGGAAGAGGATAAACTTCAGCGGGCTGTGGACTGGTTGAATTCCGTGCCAGCGGACATACCGGCTTTATATTGTAGCCGTACTCGGCTGGTTAATTCCGAGAACCAAGATATTGGTCTGTCGCCGCTGTTTCAAAAAAAACCAGGATTTTCGAATGCGCTGATGCAGAATATCGGCGGGGGAAATACCATGGTATTCAACTCCGCAGCGCGCACTTTATTGCGTCAGGCTTGTAGTGAGGTGTCCGTGCTGACGCATGACTGGTGGATCTATATGGTGATCAGCGGATGTGGGGGGCGCGTATTTTATGATGCGTACCCGTCGTTGCGCTATCGCCAGCACGAAGGCAATATCGTCGGCATGAATTCGAACTGGCTGGCTCGTTTTTCACGGATAAGAATGCTGCTCCAGGGGAACTTTCGTGAATGGAATGATCAGCATATCGAAGCATTGCAAAAAATGCGCCATATGTTGACTCCCGAGAATCGTATTATTTTGGACCGTTTGGCTCAATCACGTGATCGATGGTTTTTGCCGCGCCTGATTGGACTCAAGCGTGCAGGTATTTATCGTCAAACTATGCTGGGCAATATGGGTTTAATCGTTGCGGCACTATTTAAAAAGATTTAAAAATGAGCATACTCGTAACAGGCGGAGCAGGTTTTATTGGTAGTAACTTTGTATTGGATTGGCTGGCTCAATCCGATGAGATGGTTATTAATCTTGATAAACTGAGTTATGCCGGTAACATGGAGAATCTTGCCTCTGTGCTAGATAACAAAAACCATGTATTTGTGCAAGGTGATATTGCGGATGGTGAACTCCTGACGCGTTTGCTAAACGAACACCAGCCCCGCGCGATCTTGAATTTTGCGGCGGAAAGCCATGTGGATCGTTCGATTCTTGGTCCTGGTGAATTTGTACAGACCAATATTGTCGGCACATTTAATTTGCTTGAGGCAACTCGTTCCTATTGGAAAGGTTTGTCTGCCGAATTGCAGGCGGCTTTCCGTTTCTTGCATGTGTCGACCGATGAAGTCTACGGTTCCTTGTCCAACGACGCGCCAGCATTCACGGAAACGCATCGTTACGAACCAAACAGCCCATACTCTGCCAGCAAGGCGGCCAGTGATCACTTGGTGCGCGCCTACCATCATACGTATGGCCTGCCGGTCCTGACGACGAATTGTTCGAATAACTATGGTCCGTATCACTTCCCCGAGAAACTGATCCCGTTAATGATCGTCAATGCGCTGGCCGGAAAGCCGTTGCCTATCTATGGTGATGGCCAGCAGATACGCGATTGGCTGTACGTCAAGGACCATTGCAGCGCCATTCGCCGCGTACTTGCGGCAGGCGTGAGCGGCGAAGTCTATAACGTCGGCGGCTGGAATGAAAAGCCGAACCTGGAGATTGTGCACACCGTATGCGCTTTGCTCGACGAGTTGCGTCCGCGTGCCGACGGCAGCAGCTATCGCGAACAGATCAGTTATGTCACGGACCGTCCGGGCCACGACCGCCGCTATGCCATCGATGCTGGCAAGCTCGAACGTGAATTGAACTGGAAGCCGGCCGAGACGTTTGATACGGGCATCCGCAAGACTGTCCAGTGGTATCTGGAAAATCAGGCATGGGTTGCTAACGTGCAGTCCGGAAACTATCGCGATTGGCTCGACAAGAACTACTCCGGGCGTCAAGCATGAAAATTCTGTTGTTTGGCAAAGGCGGCCAGGTAGGTTGGGAGTTGCAGCGCAGTCTCGCACCGCTCGGTGAAGTTGTTGCTCTGGGCACTGGAAGTACCAATATGTGCGGTAACTTCCTGGATCTGGAGGGCCTTGCCGCCACGGTGCGCGCGGTGCAAGCCGATGTGATCGTCAATGCCGCAGCGTATACGGCTGTCGACAAGGCCGAGAGCGATCAGGGTGCTTGTCATGCAATCAATGCGGCAGCGCCAGGTGTGCTGGCCCGTGAAGCCGCACGTACCAATGCCTTATTGGTTCATTATTCTACTGATTATGTCTTTGACGGCAGTGGTATCCAGCCCTGGTGCGAGTCGGATGCGGTACATCCACTGAGTGTTTATGGCAAGACGAAGCTGGCCGGTGAGCGCGAGATTCAGGCGTCCGGCTGCCGGCACCTGATTTTTCGAACCAGCTGGGTGTATGCTGCCCGCGGCGGCAATTTTGCCAAGACCATGCTGCGTCTCGCTGCCGAGCGCGATGCGCTGGCTGTGGTCAACGATCAGCTTGGTGCGCCGACCGGCGCCGATTTGATTGCCGATGTCACCAGCCATGCGATTCGTGCCGCGCAAACGCAGCCCGCGCTGGGTGGCTTGTATCACTTGGTGGCATCCGGCAGCACCTCCTGGCACGGCTATGCCGATTTTGTCATCTCGTTCGCCCGGCGCAACGGGGTTGCCATCAAGGTAGCACAGGATGCCATCTCGGCTGTCGCCAGCGACGCATTTCCCACGCCAGCGCCGCGCCCCAAGAATTCGCGCCTCGCGATAGACAAGCTGCAAGCCGCATTTGGCTTGACGATGCCGCAGTGGGAAGATGGCGTTACTCGTATGCTAACTGAACTTTTCGAGAAATAATCATGAGTCAACGTAAGGGTATTATTCTGGCAGGCGGATCAGGCACCCGCCTTTATCCAGTTACGCAGGTTGTTTCAAAGCAACTTCTGCCTATCTATGACAAGCCGATGATTTACTATCCCTTGAGCACCTTGATGCTCGCCGGAATAAGGGAAATTCTGATCATCTCGACGCCGCAGGATACGCCGCGTTTTCAGCAATTGCTGGGTGATGGCAGTAGCTGGGGTCTCAACCTCAGTTATGCCGTGCAGGCCAGCCCTGATGGCCTGGCACAGGCTTTCATCATCGGCAAGGAGTTCCTTGGTGGATCGCCCAGCGCGTTGGTCTTGGGTGATAACATTTTTTATGGACATGATTTGCAGGGCCAGCTCGAACATGCTTCTGCGCGCACTTCCGGCGCGACGGTGTTTGCCTACCATGTCCAGGATCCCGAGCGCTACGGCGTCGTTGATTTTGATGCTGCAGGGCGGGCAACCAGTCTGGAAGAAAAACCGCTTGTGCCAAAAAGCAATTATGCGGTGACGGGCCTGTATTTCTATGATGCGCAAGTCATTGACATCGCCACCAGCCTGAAGCCATCACCGCGCGGCGAGTTGGAAATTACCGACGTCAATCGCATCTATCTGGAGCGTGGTGAACTCGATGTCGAGATCATGGGCCGTGGCTATGCCTGGCTTGACACGGGCACGCATGAGAGCCTGATCGAAGCGAGCAACTTCATTCAAACCATCGAGCACCGTCAGGGCCTGAAGGTTGCCTGCCCGGAAGAAATTGCATTCCGGCGCCAATGGATTGATGGTGAGCAGTTGGAGAAATTGGCCCAGCCGCTGGCAAAAAATAATTATGGCAAGTACCTGCAGCGCATATTGAAAGAAACGGTTTACTAATGAACGCCACGCACTTAGCAATCCCCGAGGTTGTCCTGTTCGAACCCAAGGTCTTTGGCGACGACAGGGGATTTTTTTTTGAAAGCTTCAATCAAGCCCAGTTTGATGCTGCGGTAGGGCGTCCTGTCACGTTTGTGCAGGATAACCACAGCCGTTCGGTCAAGCATGTCTTGCGTGGCCTCCATTACCAGATCCAGCAGCCGCAAGGCAAGCTGGTACGGGTGGTCAGTGGCTCCGTATTCGACGTCGCTGTCGATCTGCGTCAAAGCTCGCCTACCTTTGGTAAATGGGTGGGGGAAGTGTTGAGTGCCGAAAATAAAAGGCAGTTGTGGGTGCCAGAAGGCTTCGGCCATGGTTTTGTAGTGTTGAGCGATACGGCAGAATTTCTGTACAAGACAACCGATTACTGGGCGCCCGCGCATGAGCGTTGTATCGCGTGGAATGATCCGACGCTGCAGATCGACTGGACAATCGGCGATGCCGTGCCATCGCTGTCTGCCAAGGATGCGCAAGGCAGCTTGTTCGCCCAGGCGCAGGTTTTTGCCTGATGCAGAATTTCTCGACGTCGCCCATCCATCTGGTGGGAAGCGCATGGAAAAACCGTGCGTTGATTTCGGCACTGGTGCGCAGAGAAGTGGTCGGACGCTACCGTGGTTCCATGATGGGCATCCTGTGGTCTTTCTTTAATCCGATTCTGATGCTGGCCGTATATACGTTTGTCTTCAGCGTCGTGTTCAAGTCGCGCTGGGCCGGGGGCAGCGATTCAAAAACCGAATTTGCCCTAGTGCTTTTTTCCGGACTGATCGTTTTTAATCTTTTCGCGGAATGCATCAACCGTGCCCCGGGTTTGATTTTGAATAATGTCAACTATGTCAAGAAGGTGGTGTTTCCTTTGGAAGTGCTGCCTTTAGTCGCGTTGGGCTCGGCACTGTTTCATACCATTATCAGCCTGATAGTATGGATGGTGGCCTATCTGGTCCTTTTCGGCATGCCGTATGCCACGGTATTGTTATTGCCGTTGGTGATACTGCCGCTGATTTTGTTTGTGCTGGGGTTGAGCTGGGCGCTTGCATCGTTGGGTGTGTATTTGCGTGATGTTTCTCAGGTAATCGGCATTGTCACGACCGTGCTGATGTTCCTTTCGCCTATCTTTTACAGCACCAGCAGCTTGCCCGAGCAATACCGTCCCTTGTTGCAACTGAATCCGATGACACCGGTGATAGAGCAGGTACGCGAAGTGCTGTTCTGGGGGCGTTTGCCGGACATGGGATTCTTGATGATGTACCTGGTCGCTTCCGCGATAATCGCCATGCTGGGTTTTGCATGGTTTCAAAAGACACGGAAAGGATTTGCCGATGTCTTGTGATGATATTGCAATTTCAGTCAAGAATCTGAGCAAGTGTTTCCAGATTTACGACAAGCCGCGCGACCGCCTGATGCAAATGTTCATGCGCAGCCGCAAGAAGTATTATCGCGAATTCTGGGCCTTGAAAGACGTCTCGTTTGATATTCGGCGCGGCGAGACCGTGGGTATTGTGGGCCGCAACGGCAGTGGCAAGTCGACCTTGCTGCAGATCATATGCGGTACTCTCAATCCGACGGGCGGCAGCGTGACCACGCGAGGCCGCATCGCGGCATTGCTGGAACTGGGATCCGGTTTTAATCCCGAGTTCACCGGTAAGGAAAACGTTTACCTGAACGCTACCGTGCTTGGATTGACGGAGGCCGAGATTGATGCCAGATTTGATGAAATCGTGGCGTTTGCCGATATTGGCGACTTCATTTCACAGCCAGTCAAGACTTATTCCAGCGGCATGATGGTGCGCCTGGCCTTTGCCGTGGCCATCAACGTGGATCCTGAGATCCTGATCGTCGACGAAGCGCTGTCCGTTGGCGACGAGCTGTTTCAGCGTAAATGTTTTGCGCGTATCGAAGCGATCCGCGCAAAGGGGGCGACGATTCTCTTTGTGTCCCATTCGGGGAGCACGATTGTTGACCTGTGCGATACCGCCATCCTGATGGATGCGGGTGATAAATTACTGGAGGGGGCACCGAAGCAGATCGTCGGGCGTTACCAGAAGTTATTATATGCGCCGGCCGACAAGCAAGACCTCATCCGCGAACAAATCCGGCGGGCCGAGGAAGTCCGTTCCAATTCGGCTACGGATGCTGCGCCTAACGAACATGCCATGGCGCTGGAGCAGCAGGTGGAAGAACAGGAAAGCTTCGATAGTGGACTGAAGCCGACCAGCACTATCGAATATGAATCGCGCGGCGCTTATATCGAAAAGGTGGAGATCAGGACGCTTGGCGACAAGCAGGTGAATAACCTGATCCGCGGCAGGACATATCGTTATGTCTATTTTGTCCGCGTCGAGGAAGCGATTCGCAACATGCGTTTTGGCATGCTGATCAAAACCTTGAACGGGATCGAACTCGGTGGTGCCGCATCCGCCCGCTCTTTCGATGGCGCGCTGGCGAAGGTGGCAGCAGGCGCCGTGTATAAAGTGGAATTCCGATTTACTTGCTCCCTGAATCCTGGCGTCTATTTCCTCAATGCCGGTGTCACGGGAGAGCTGGGTGGGGACGATACCTATTTGCATCGCTTGATTGATATTGCCATGTTCCGGGTGCAATCAAATGCTGCTGATCTGGCTACGGGAATTGTGGATTTTGGTTGCTATCCAGAAATAGAACTGCAATAAATAAACAGTATAAAGAAAGCAGAAATGGTAGAAGTTAAAAAAAACAGGCTGTTTATTGTCCTGGGTATGCATCGTAGCGGTACGAGCACGATCACTCGTGGCTTGCGCGTTATGGGTATCGATCTAGGAACACGATTAATTCCCGCGATCGAAGGGAATAACGCCAAGGGATTTTGGGAAGATATCGACCTCAATACCTTTGACAATGAAGTGCTCGCGGAATTGGGCGGGGCCTGGAGTAGCCTGGCAGCCATTAATGCCGCCGATGTCGATACCTTGAAAAAGCAGGGTTATTTTTTGCGTGCCGTTGAACTCTTGCGCAGCAAGCTGGCCGATGCGCCATTATTTGGTTTTAAAGACCCGCGCATTGCCAAATTGCTGCCATTCTGGCGCGAGGTTTTTGCCTATTGCGGTATCGATGTCTCCTATATTATTGCGTTGCGACACCCCCTGAGTGTCGCGCAGTCACTCGCCAAGCGCGACGCCATGGAACTCGAACAGAGCTATCTGCTATGGCTGGGTCATGTCATTCCAAGCTTGACATACAGCGCAGGCAAACCGAGGGTCGTGATCGACTATGACCAGGTCATGCAGTCTCCTGATACGGAGCTGATGCGCCTGGCAAGTTCCTTCAATTTGCAGATGGATGCCGGGGCGCTTGAAGACTACCGCAATGAGTTCCTCGATCAGGAGCTGCGCCATACCGTTTATGCGCCGGAAGACCTGTTGCTTGATGGTCGTTGCCCGCCATTGGTGTATGAAATTTATTCCATGCTCAGGGACTTGGCCATGGGCAAGCGAGCGTTCGGCGAGCCAGAGGTGGAGGCGGAGATTGTTCGCTGGGGTCAGGAGTTTGATCGTATGCTGGTTGCCCTGCGCCTGGCTGACCGCCTGTCCCAGCGTGAGCATGCCGCCGCGTTCCTGGCGAAAGACCGCGAGGGCGAGATCGGTGCCTTGCATCAGAAAGTGGAACAGCGCGATCGTCATCTGGCGGAATTGCAGCAGCTCATGAGCGAGCATGATAATCAGCTTCGAAGCAGGGAGCACCAGTTGGACGTGCACATCCAGCGGGTAATGGAGCTTGGCCACGAATTGCAGGAACGTGACGGGATACTGGTCGAGCGGCAAATGTTGGTCGAAGAATTTGAAAAGAAGAATGCGCAATTGCAAATGGATGCAACGACTTTGAGTGAAACTTTACATGAACGCGAAAATATCCTGGCGACGCTGCGCGAGGAATTGCGGCATCACGAGGCCGAATTAGCTGCCATACAGCGCGAACGCGCGTCCATGGTCGAGGCCGAGCTGGCAGAGGCCGCGGCGCATCACCATACCGTGACCACGCAGGAGCAACTGGCACAGCAGCACCGCATGCTGGAGCTCGAGCAGGCCGTCGATGCGTTGAAGCATCAGGTATTCTGTCATCAGTGCCATATCCAGGAGCTGGAACTGGCCGTCGGCAGCGCCGATCACCGCGTCGCTACCCTGTCTGGAGAGCATGATGCGATCGCGTCGCACCATCATTCCCTGAAGTCTGACTACGATCACTTACGCAACGTTAATTTGTCGCTGCAGCAACAAATTGAGCAAACCCATGCTTCGCGTAGCTGGCGTATCACTGCGCCCCTGCGCAAGGTCTCGGCAGCTCCGCGCAAAGCGCGCCGGGCATTGTTCGGCATGGCCGTTGCATC
This sequence comes from Janthinobacterium sp. OK676, assembly GCF_900103595.1. Classification (NCBI taxonomy): domain Bacteria; kingdom Pseudomonadati; phylum Pseudomonadota; class Betaproteobacteria; order Burkholderiales; family Oxalobacteraceae; genus Janthinobacterium; species Janthinobacterium sp. OK676. The sequence continues at coordinate 242,245 of NZ_FNHA01000006.1, read as the reverse complement.
GTATCGTGCATTGCCTTTGACGCCAATGAACAAGCAGCGCTTGAAGAACGGCGTTTTCCGTCACTTCGGCTTTGCCTTGAAGCGTTCGGAGGCCTATCAGCGCTGGCTGGAGTTCCAGCAGATCCAGCGCAACTGGGCCGCGCCGGCCGTACCTGCACAGCCAGCGGCGCCAGTGCAGCACGGCGATCAGAAAAGCGCCGTAAGCAACCCTGCGCTGCCGGTTGCCGACGGCGTATGGGAATGGCAGGACTATGCTGCCGTGAAGGCCAATATTGCGCAAGTCAAGGCTAACCGTCTTGGAAATGTTGCTCCGACACCATTCGACATGATCGACATCAAGCATGCCGATTTGCGCCGCACCGCCAAGTCCCTCGCATTGCCTGCCGTGGTATCGATGCCGGATGTCTCGATCATTATTCCAGTTTTTAATAATGTCAAACTGACCCTGGAATGTCTGGCGTCGATTGCGCAGCATGTGGAAAACGATGTGACATTCGAAGTGCTTCTGGCCGATGATGCGTCGACGGACGAGACTGAGGAGCTGATGTCTTTGGTGGCGAATATCCGCTACAGCCGCAGCGACAGCAATCTGGGTTTCTTGCGTAATTGCAATCGCGTGTTGGGCGATGTCAAAGGACGTTACGTACTGTATCTGAATAATGACGTGCAAGTGACGGCTGGCTGGCTCGCTACCTTGCTGGCAACTTTCAAGAACAAACCGAACGTGGGGGCAGTAGGCCCACGTTTCGTCTATCCAAGTGGCCATTTGCAAGAGGCTGGCGTGGCATTTACGCCCGATGGTGCAGCGACGATGATCGGGCTGAATGACGATCCGCAACTGCCGCGCTACTCTTACCTGCGTCGTGTCGACTACGTGTCCGGCGCCTGCCTGCTGCTGCCGACCGAGTTGGCGCGCAAGATCGGCGGTTTCTCCGAGGAGTTCCTGCCCTGCTATTGTGAAGACGCGGACATGTGCCTGAGCGTGCGCGATGCCGGCTATGATATTTACTACAATCCGGCTGCCACCATTATTCATCATCTGTCGAAAACGACGGCCGATGGCGATAATGCCTTCAAGATGCGCTGCATCAACAAAAATCTGTCGACGCTGAAGCAGAAATGGTCCGCGCCACTCGATAGCGCCATGATTCCTCGTCTGATCGCCTTCTTCTTGCCGCAATATCACCCGATTGTGGAAAATGATCAATGGTGGGGCAAGGGCTTCACGGAGTGGACCAATGTCAGCAAGGCGCAGCCCAATTTCGTCGGCCATTACCAGCCGCGCGTTCCCGCCGATCTGGGCTATTACGATTTGCGCCTGATCGAGGTCATGCAGCAACAGGCCGAGCTTGCTCAGCGTTATGGCGTGCACGGCTTCTGCTACTACTATTACTGGTTCGATGGTCATCGCCTGCTCGAGCGTCCGGTCGAGCAGTTGCTTTTATCCGATGAGCCGAAGCTGCCTTTCTGCCTGTGCTGGGCGAACGAGAACTGGACACGTCGCTGGGATGGCCAGGAACATGAAGTGTTGATGGCGCAGTCGCACACGGTCGACGATGACAAGGCGGTAATTAATGACCTGATCCGTTTCTTCAAGGATGCGCGCTATATCAAGATCGATGGCCGGCCTTTATTGCTGATCTATCGCGTAACGCTGTTCCCTAACTTTGCTGAAACGGCGGCGCGCTGGCGTACCATTTGCCGCGAGCAGGGCATCGGCGAGATTTATATCGCGATGGTAGAGTCCTTCGACTTGGTGCATTCGAATACGCATCCATCGACCTTTGGCTGCGATGCAGCGGTCGAGTTCCCACCGCAAGGGCTGGCGGAGCAAAAGGCGCCGAGCGGAGAGATTCTCAATCCGAACTTTGCCGGCAGCGTGGCCGATTATCGCGACCTGGCCGTTCGTTATGCCACCCGTGAAGCGCCTGCCTATACCCGTTTCAAAGGGGTGATGCCGGGCTGGGACAATACGGCTCGCCGTCAAGGCAACAGTTTCTGCTTTGAACATGCGACACCGGGCGCGTTCCAGGGCTGGCTGGAGGAAACGATCGACGAGACGCGCAAGCAGCACTTTGGTGATGAACGCCTGGTCTTCGTCAATGCATGGAACGAATGGGCCGAGGGTGCTTATCTGGAGCCGGACCGCCGCTTCGGACATACGTATCTGGAAGCTGTGCGCAATGCCCGCGAGGCGGGGCGTCTGCTGGGCAAAAACAACGATGGTAAATAAGTAATGAGCATGCATAAGAAAAACGACAACGACGTCTGCCTGGTAGGCCACCCCTACGCCCCGATTGGCATGGGCGAACACGTGCGCGCGACATTCCGTTCGTTGCGCAAGGTTGGACAGGCGCCGCAATTACTCGATATCTACAAGCTGGAACAGCCCAATGCGGACGATCAGGCCGAATTGGCGCCGTCGTTCCGCGATGGCGCCGCGAAGATCAATGTGTTCCATATCAATGGCAACGAGGTCGAGCAGGTGTGGAAGCAGCTGAACTATCACGAGCCATGGTCCGGCTATAACATCATTTATCCCTTGTGGGAACTGCCGCGCTATCCCAAGGAGTGGGCAGCGCAACTGGACCGCTTTGACGAAATATGGGCACCATCGGAATTTATCCTGGAGGGCCTGAAAAAGGTCTGCCGCAAGCCGATTTACCACATGCCGCTGTCGTGTGAAGTGTCCCTGAGCGCTTATCTTGGACGCCGCTATTTCTCCATTCCGGAGACCGACTATACGTTCCTCTTCTTTTATGATCTGCGCTCCTACTCGTCGCGCAAGAACCCTGAGGGAGTGTTGCGTGCCTTCCGCGCCTTGCTCGCCAAGCGTCCATATTCGAAGGCGCATCTGGTCATCAAGGTCAACGGCGTGGAAACCAATCCTGCCGCCTTCACGGCGCTGCAGCAAAACGTCCTTGACCTGCATGCCAATGTCACCTTGATCCAGCAAGTGATGTCGAGCAACGAGGTGAAGAATCTCGTGCGTTGCTGCGACTGTTTCCTGTCGTTGCATCGATCGGAAGGCTATGGTTTCGGCATTGCCGAAGCGATGGTGCTGGGTCGTCCCGTCATCGCCACGGCGTATTCGGGCAATATGGACTTCATGTTGCCGGAAGTATCGTTCAGCGTGGATTACAAGCTCATTCCCGTACAAAAAGATGAGTATCCACACCACGAGGACCAAGTTTGGGCCGACCCGAACTACGACCAGGCGGTGGCGTTGATGACTGAATTGGTTGATTCGCCCGCAAAAGGCCGTGCCATGGGTAACCTGGCGCGTCTACATATGCAAAACCGATTCGCTTACCGACCAATAGGATTGAATTACATTGACCGTTTGGATACTATTCGTAGTGCCTTGAGGTAATAGCTGATGTAATGAAAGGGAGGCTGTCTCCCTTTCTGTCTGTTGACCGATACAAGAAAACTCCCGCCTGGATTCAGGCCCTAACTTTATTTGAGAATCTCATGAAATCTTTGCTTTTAACTACTGCAGTTGTTCTGGCCTTGTCTGCTTGCTCTGAAAAAACAGAGCCGGCCGCGCCGGCTGCGGGTGCTCCTGCGGCACCTGCCGCTGTCGCGCCAGTCTTTACCAAGGCTGACGTAACCCGTCCCGCATCGCTGCCAGCTGAATTGGCTGCGGTGACAACATGTTCGTTTGATCGCCTGAATGGTAACGAACACGGCCTGTCGAATAAAATCGCAGACAAGACCAAAGTTTCCTTGAACGGCTGGGCGGCCGACGTCAAGGCCACGGTAGCCCCGGGTCCGGTGTTTATTGAACTGGATGGTCCAGTGAAACTGTACGCCGCTGCCCAGCGTGGCCTGAAACGTCCAGATGTTGCCGGTGCACATAACAATCCTGTGCTGCAAGATGCTGGTTGGGAAGCGAATATCGATATGTCTGCTGCCGTACCAGGCGAATATAAAGTCAATGTCCTGGAAGTCAATGGTACTGCCGCCACCACCTGCAATCCGAATAGCATCCTCGTTATTGCTGGCTAAACAGCTGTGCCGACGGCCGATGGTGGCTGTCGGCAGCTAAGCACGTCCAGTTACCAGCGGTCGCCAGACTGCTGAAAAGAATAACATCCTGCCCTGGTCGACCGCGGCGGACCAGAAAATGAAATCAGAATGATCAGTAACAATCGATTGAGACTATCGATACCCGCCGTCTTGCTCTTCGCTTTTGCCTGCTACGTGATTTTTTCCGTCAGCGTGGGGGGGCCGATTTTTGCCTCCGATGAATACGCCTTTTACATCAGCGGTAAGTTCAACAATCAATTAGCCGCGCTGTACAGCCTTGACCCAGGCTTGCAACGGGTTTCCAATTTTGTGTATTTTTCCTTGGTGCATATCAGCACACGCCTGTTTGGCGAGCATTTTCTTGCTGCCTATCGCGTGTTGCATGCCATCGAGTACCTGGCCGCCGTCTGGCTGATCGCGCGCACGGTGCTGCCCGTGGCTGGCGCACAGCGCATGTTGCCGGGCATTATTGCCTGCCTGTTGTTTCCGGCGCATATCTATCTGTACGCCGTGATGCCGGAAGTCGACCTGATGCTGCTGGCTGCCATTCTCGGCTTTGCATTGGCGCGGGTTTATCCGCAGCACTGCCTGCGTGGCAGCGTGTTGGCTGGCGGGGCATTGGGCACCGCGATATTAATCAAACCGCATGCGGTGGCCATGCTCCTGGCGGCCCTGGCCACCTTGCCATTGCTGTGGGCAGCGGGTGCCGGTCCGCGCCGCCTGGCCAAGGTGCTGCGTAATGGCGTACTGATGCTGTTTACCGCTTATGTCGTGTTGATCTCACTGGCCTTCGCGAGCACCGGGAACTGGTCTTTCGATCCTACCGTTGCGCTCGGTTTGAAGTTTTATGGCCGGTATCTGGATAACCCGGTCGCCCAGGTCTCTGTGTTCAGTCGGCTTTTCAGTGCCTTGTATTATCTGTTGGGAAATGCGACTGTCATTGCCCTGATTTTTTCCCCGGTGCTGGTCTGGAGCGCCAGTCATCTGGTCATCTGTTTACGGCGACGCAGCAGCAGCACGCCCGAGAAGACCGCGCTGGCCATTTTTGTCATCACCATGGTCGCTTCGCACCTGGCCATGACGGCGTGGTTTACGGCCGGCGCAGCGGCACTGAGCGAGGGCGAGGCCATGCGTCTGCACGGCCGCTACTTGAGCGCTGCCTTGATCTGGTTGCCGGCCTTGTATTTTTTTGCCCTTGCCGAGCTGTCCGAGCGGGCGAAGAAGGCCACCTTGCTGCTGCTGGGGGCCGCGCTCTTGTTGGGCATGTTTGTCGTTATTCCAAAATTTAAGATCTTCCCTTGGGATAATCCGCTGTTTTTCGCGTTCTTCAATCCTCAAAACTGGTTCCAATGGTCGTTTGGGGGGGCGCTTCCCTACATCGGCATGCTGCTGTTTGTCGTGCTGATCGGCGGCCTGGGCGCCTCCATCTATCGGCGTCAATGGCTGCCACGGATATTGGCTGTGCAGCTGTTTCTGATCCTGGGCGTCGGATGTTTACAGAGCTACGCATGGCTCGCTTCCCATTTGCATGGCACTGCCGAGATCAGCCGCAGTGGACGTGCGCTGGGCCTGCTGTTGGGCGATAAGCAGATAGGCAGGGGCGTTGTCGTCTCGGAAGAGCGTTATGGCCGCGCATCGTATCTGCTCTTTGGCCTGGGCAACGCGCCCAAGGTGATCACGCAGGCGGCTGGAGCGCGTATCTCGGCACAGGATATCGCTGGTGCCGACTGGGTGGTGCTCGATGGTGAGTATCAACTGGACTTTGACTATGCCGCATCGCTGACAGTGGGCAAGATGCGCCTGATTCCGCTGCAGTCCGGAAGTGCTGCCATCGCCATTGCAAATCGCGTTGCCAGTGCGCCAGTGGCGGCAGCTGTACCGGCCGTCCAGCGCCAGGCCGGGCCTAAAACCGTGTTGAGTGTCGGTGAAGTTTCACCATGGGCCTTGGCGCAGGCGCCGGGCAATGGCCTGCTGCTGACGGGCTTTAATGCGCCGGAAGAGTGGGGTGCCTGGAGCAGCGAAACTGTCGCCGAAGTCCTGTTGCCGCGCTTGCTGCAAGGCCACTTGCGCATCAAGCTGTTTGGCTGGAGCCTGGATGAAAACCTGAAGGCGCCGCTGCGGCTGAAAATTGGCGATCAGGTCCAGGTATTGTCGTTTTCCAATGCCGGCAAGGAAATTGAACTGGTGGTGAATGTATCCAAACCGACAGACCGATTGGTCTTCGAGTCTGGCGTTTTCAAGCCTGCCGATTCCGCCCGCATTCTCGGTGTTGCGATTTCCAGGATCAGCGTCGAGCGTTTGCCGAAGTGATTTGCAACCTTCGGTATCGCCTGCCTGTAGTGTAAGTTTTTTCGGATAATTTTATGAAATATATGTTTAGCGATTCCCGTCATATTGCCGTGGTCATTCCCTGCTACCGCGTCACCAATCACGTACTGGGAGTCATCGCGGCGATCGGGCCAGAAGTGTGGCGCATTTACGCCATCGATGACAAATGTCCCGATGGTTCCGGCGACTTCATCGAAAAGCATAATGTGGATCCACGCGTAGTGGTGCTACGCAATGAAGTGAACCAAGGTGTCGGTGGCGCGGTGATGGCCGGTTATCGCGCGGCGATTGCCGATGGCGCTGGCGTCATCGTCAAGATCGACGGCGATGGCCAGATGGACCCGGCCCTGGTGCCGGATTTTGCCGGCCCTGTTTTGCGCGGCGAAGCCGACTATACCAAGGGAAACAGGTTCTATGATCTTGAAGAAATCCGCTCGATGCCAGCGATCCGCCTGTTCGGCAACGCCGTGCTGTCCTTCATGACGAAAATTTCTTCCGGCTACTGGGATCTGTTCGATCCCACCAATGGCTATACGGCTATCCATGTCGACGTGGCGAAACGTTTGCCCTTCGATAAAATCAGCAAGCGCTACTTTTTTGAAACCGATATCTTGTTCCGATTGAACACCCTGCGCGCGGTCGTGCAGGACGTGCCCATGGACGCCAGCTATGGCGACGAGGTGAGCAACCTGAAGATCTCGAAGATTGTCGGCGAGTTTATCATCAAGCATTGTCGTAATTTCACGAAGCGAATTTTTTACAATTATTATTTGCGCGACCTTTCGATTGCCTCGGTCGAATTGCCACTAGGCTTGTTGCTGACGGGATTTGGCACGGTGTATGGCCTGAGCCATTGGCTGTCCGCCGCCCGCGAAGGCACCGCAACGCCCGCCGGTACCGTCATGCTGTCGGCCCTGCCGATACTGATGGGACTGCAGCTGATTCTGGCCTTCCTTGCCTTTGATATCAACTCCGTACCCAAAACGCCATGGCATCGCCGCGGCCGCCGTGCCGCAGCAGTAATCGGCGAGGAAAAATGAGTATTTCGCTAGCGCGGCTGCGTCATTTTTCTATTTTCGTCGGCGGCGGGGTGCTGTCCGCCGTGGTGGATATCGGTATCCTGAAAGCCTTGCTGGTGGCGGGTCTCACGCCGCCGCTGGCCGTTGCTGGTGGCTTCCTGGCCGGCTTGATTGTGAATTATCTGTTTCATCAGAATCTGACGTTCAAATCCAGGGCATCGGTGCAGAAAGCCTGCCGTTTTCTCGTCGTCGTCGGCATTAATTATGTGATTACGCTGGGGTTTGTCTATCTGTCGGATAATGTCATGGGGTTGGGCGTTATTCTCGGCAAGATTTGTTCGCTACCGTTCGTTGCTGCGAACGGTTTTCTTCTTAGTAAATATTGGGTCTTTAAATGATCACCTTCGCCCCCGTTCAGCACGATACTGCCGCCATCGAAAAATATGTATCGCTGTTCAATGCCTGTTTTCCTGGTGTGGACAAATTCAGCAATGCCTATCTTACTTGGCTCTATCACGATAATCCGGATGGTTCCGTCATTGGCTTCGATGCCTGGGATGGCGATGTGCTTGCTGCCCATTATGTCACCATCCCCGCGATGGCCAGCGTTGGTGGCCAGCTTGTGCGGGTAGCGCTGTCGCTGAATACCGCGACGCATCCTACCTACCAAGGCAAGGGCCTGTTTACCAAGCTCGCGGAGATGACCTACGAAGCGGCGCAAAGCCAGGGCATCGATGCCATCTATGGCGTTGCCAATGCCAACAGTACCCCGGGCTTCATTCGCAAGCTGGGCTTCCAGCTGGTGGAACCCTTGCAGGCACAGGTCGGCATCGGCGCCGTGCGGCGTGCGGTGGCAGGCCAGGCCCTGGGCCAGTTCGAGCGCGTGCACTCGGCGGCCAGCCTGAACTGGCGTTGCGCCAATCCGCAGAACCGCGTCCACGCGCGCCGCTCGCATGGCATGCTGGAGTTCTTTGCCCCGTCGGTCAAGCCCTGGCTGCCCGCTTATGCGGAACTGCCGCCTGTCGATGGCAGCGAGTTGATACTGAGTCCGCCGCCGATGATGTCGCCATTGCGCCTGTTTGTCGGCCTGGTTCCGGCGGCCATCTCCCGCAGCGCTACCTATGTCGCCATTCCTGATCGTTTCAAACCGTCACCGCTGAATTTCATTTACCGCTCTCTGAGCGGCCGGATGGACAAGCTCGAAGCTGGCAGCGTCGGTTTTTCTTTCCTGGATTTTGATGCATACTAATTTGGTTTCTCAACCAGTAGCTTTATTTCTATTTGCCCACCAAGATGATGAATTCGGCGTTTTTCAGCAGCTATTGGTGGAAGGCGCCGCGCAACGACTAGTGCTGTGTGCTTACTTGACTGATGGTGTCACTGGCAATGTGACCGCTTCACAGCGTAATACCGAATCGCTTGGTGTTCTGAAATCACTCGGTGTTGATCAGGAAAACGTCATGTTTGTTGGGGAGCATTTGGGTATTGGTGATGCCTATTTGCCTAAAAATATCAACAAGGTGGATTCTTGGCTGCGCAATTTTTTAGATAAAAATTCGGTTGAAAAAATATACGTTCCTGCATGGGAAGGGGGGCATCATGATCATGATGCACTGCATGCCGTAGCGGTGAAGTGTGCTCATGATATGGGATGTAGTGACAAGGTATTGCAGTATTCTTTATATAATGCATTCAATTGCCCGGGTCCATTTTTTTCAGTACTCAAGCCATTATCGGAGAATGGTTCTGTCATAGCGTCTCGCATAACCCTTCGCAATCGAATTAAGTTTTTTTATCATTGTTTCGCATATCCGTCTCAGCGAATCACTTGGCTCGGTCTGTTGCCTTTTGTTTTTCTTCATTATTTGACTAGAGGTTGTCAGGAACTGCAGTCAGTAAATGTCGAACGTATTAAAGAACGGCCGCATGCTGGCGATTTGTATTATGAAAAGAGGAAATTTTTCACGTGGGAAGAAATGAATGACCTGGTGAATAAATAATTTTTTCAGGTTTCCATTGTTTTAAAAATTTTGATATTTCTTGTGTGGCTGCTTAAATTTCCGATTTTTAAAATTATCATGAGAGTATTTTAAATTTTTTAGAAGATGAAGAATAATTTAGCTTTAGAAACTGCGCATTTGATTTATCGGCCGTCCATAGATGGCCTGCGTGCGATAGCAGTAATATCCGTGCTTATCTCCCATATTTTTCCAAAGGTTTTGCCGGGTGGTTTTGTCGGTGTTGATGTTTTTTTCATCATTTCGGGATTTTTAATCGGCAAGATAATTTTGGAAAGATTGGAAAGTAATAATTTCAGTTTTTTTGATTTTTACTCAAGGCGCGTTCGCCGAATTTTTCCAGTATTGATCATTGTATTAATATTCACCTATGTAGTCGGTTGGTTTACCTTATTGCCGGTTGAGTTTGCTGAACTTGGTAAGCATATCGCCGCCGGCGCATTGTTTTCATCGAATCTGGTTTTGTGGTCGGAAGCAGGTTATTTCAGTACCGCATCTGAACTCAAACCCTTGTTGCACCTCTGGTCATTGGGGATCGAGGAGCAATTCTATCTCGTTTGGCCATTATTGCTCTGGATTTTTTGGCGGAAAAAGAACGTCGTTTTGGTTTTGATCGCAATTTTGATATCACTGTCTTTTTTATCGAATCTGTATTTGACAACGCATAACCCTACGTCCTCATTTTTCTTGCCATTTCCTCGTTTTTGGGAATTGTGCCTAGGGAGCCTGATTGCATTGCTTTCCATCAGGGAAAAAAATAATGTCCCAGATGCGGATAAGGTGGGTTTATATAGAACGTTGAATACACACAAGGCGGTTGTGTTGGAATGCTGCTCAGTTGTCGGATTGATTTTTATTTTGTTGGCGATAATTTTATTGACGCCAGAGAAGAAATTCCCTGGATATTGGGCATTGTTGCCGACGCTTGGTGCGTCCTTGATTATCGTTGCCGGGGAAAATACATTCATCAATAGGAAGATTCTATCTAGTCGTTTATTTGTATTTTTGGGATTGATTAGCTATCCGCTGTATTTGTGGCATTGGCCCATTATTGCCTACTATAATATTTCTCAGCCCACAGTATCTGCCAGTGTCGACTGCGGCATCAGGTTTGCAATTCTTTTTGTCAGTATTTTTATGGCTTGGCTGAGCTATAATTTTGTGGAAAAGAATTTGAGGTTGTACAAAAAAGAGTTGTTGAAATTCTATGGGCTGTTGTTTTTCATGGCGATTCTTGGTGGAGTTGGTTTTGTTACTTTTAAAAATAATGGCTTCATTGCAAGGTATCCAGCGCAAATATCAGAATTAATAAAGATAGGCAATGTCTACGAATATTTTAAGCTTGGTGAGAATATCCGGGATGGTAAGTGCCACAGCACGAATGTAAGTGTCTCTTTGGAATCGCGTATTGATACTTGCGCCCAACGACGTAATTCCATGGTATTTCTTTGGGGCGATTCTTATGCTGCGGTGCTCTACTCAGGTCTTGAGAAAATTTCAAAGGAACGTAATTTCGGGATTGCTCAATTTACCGTGGGAAATGCCCCTCCTTTTTTTGAGCAGGATAAAATTGCTGCCAATAACAAGAATTTAAATCTGATCAATTCAGAGTCCTTGGAGGCGGCAAAGATTCTTCAGCCAGAGATAATTATTATCAGCTGGATGAATGGTGGGATGAATGCATATGATACGCCTGAGAAATCAATGCATGGATTGGCGGAAACAGTAAAGAAAATACGCAGTGTTTCTGCCAATTCCCGTATTGTTGTTGTCGGGCCAGTTCCTGAGTGGGATAAAACCTTGGTGCACAGTATGATAGGGTATTGGAAAAATACACCGATGCATCCTCCTGCTCCGACGTACATGAAATATGGATTAAGGCCTGAGACAGAAAAATGGGATAGTAAATTTAAGGTCGAGATGCCGAAAATCGGTGTGACTTATATATCTGCGCTGGATGCCATGTGCCGCGAAGATGGGTGTCTGACTCGTGTCGGGCCGAAATCCAGTGATTTAACGGCTGTAGACTCCGGTCATCTGACGAAAAGCAGTTCTGAATATTTTGTAAAAAAGATAGAGAAAAAAATATTTGCAGATTGAATTCTTTCGTTTTGAATTATATGTTTCATCAGGCTGATTAATTTCATGGTTGAGCTGTGAAATTTTGAAATTGAAGCTATTTTCATTTTTTAGTATTATTTAATGGTATTTGTGAGGAAGATATGACTGCGCTAAACAATAGTAAGAAGGCCTTAATTACAGGTATCACCGGCCAGGATGGCGCCTATCTTGCGCAACTTCTGCTGGAGAAGGGGTATGCGGTAACCGGTACGTATCGTCGTACCAGTTCGGTCAATTTTTGGCGCATCGAGGAACTGGGCATTCAAAATCATCCGAAGCTGTCGCTGGTCGAATATGACTTGACTGACCTCGGTTCGAGCATCCGCCTGTTGCAAGCCGGCGATTTCGACGAAATCTATAATCTGGCGGCGCAGAGCTTTGTCGGCGTGTCGTTCGACCAGCCAGTGACAACGGCAGGTATCACGGGCATCGGTCCCGTTTTCCTGCTCGAAGCGATCCGCATCGTGAATCCGAAGATCCGTTTCTACCAGGCGTCGACATCGGAGATGTTTGGCAAGGTGCAAGCGATACCGCAAGTGGAAGACACGCCGTTTTATCCGCGTAGCCCATACGGCGTTGCCAAGCTGTACGCGCACTGGATGACGGTCAATTACCGTGAATCGTATGGTATTTTCGGCGCCAGCGGCATTCTCTTCAATCATGAGTCGCCTCTGCGCGGACGTGAATTTGTCACGCGCAAGATCACCGATTCCGTGGCGAAGATCAAGCTGGGCCAGCTTGATGTGCTGGAACTGGGCAATATGGATGCCAAGCGCGACTGGGGTTATGCCAAGGAGTATGTGGAAGGCATGTGGCGCATCCTGCAGGCGGACCAGCCTGATACTTTCGTCTTGGCTACCAACCGGACAGAGACCGTACGTGATTTTGTCACGATGGCTTTCAAGGCGGTCGGTGTACAGATCGAATGGCAGGGTACGGCCGAGAATGAAACCGGACGTTGCAGCAGCAGCGGCAAGACGCTGGTGCGCGTGAGTCCGAAATTCTATCGTCCTGCCGAGGTGGAACTGCTCATTGGCGATCCGGCCAAGGCAACCCGCGAACTTGGCTGGGCACCCAAGACCACGCTCGAAGAGCTGTGCCAGATGATGGTCGATGCCGACCTGCGCCGTAATACAGCTGGTTTTTCTTTCTAAGGTGAATGCCATGAGCGGGAAGACTACCGCGCTGCCCGCCGATGGGGCAGAAAAACGCGCGTTGATTACGGGCATACATGGCTTTACCGGACGCTATATGGCGCAGGTACTTGCCGATGCGGGCTACCGTGTTTTCGGCACGGTACTGTCGGCCAAGGACAGCGGCGGCGACCTTGTCGCTGTTGACCTGGCCGACCTCGACGCGGTGGCGCGCATGGTCGAGGCGGTGCAGCCCGATGTGGTCGTGCACCTGGCTGCTATCGCCTTTGTCGCCCATGCGGACGTCGAGGCGATTTATCGCGTGAATATTGTCGGTACGCGCAATCTGCTCACTGCGCTGGCCAGCCTTGCCAAAAAGCCGTCTGCCGTATTGCTCGCTTCCAGCGCGAATATTTATGGCAATACGGACGTCGAGCCGATTACCGAGGATGTCATGCCGGCGCCAGCCAATGATTACGCGGTAAGCAAGCTGGCGATGGAATACATGGCCCGCCTGTGGATGGACCGCCTGCCTGTCATGCTGGTGCGGCCATTCAACTATACGGGGCTGGGGCAGCACGAGAATTTCCTGCTGCCTAAGATTGTGTCGCATTTCCGCAGCGGCGCGCGCGACATTGAACTGGGCAACCTGAATGTGGCACGCGATTTCTCGGATGTGCGCATGGTTACCGACAGCTACGGCAAGTTGGTGGCGCTCGGTGATGCGGCGGCGGGACATACTTTCAACATCTGTTCTGGCGTGGCATATACGTTGCAACAGGTGCTCGATCTGATGGCAGATATTGCCGGCTATCGCATCAATGTCCACGTGAATCCTGCCTTTGTGCGTGGCAACGAGGTGGCGCGGCTGGTGGGCAGCAATGCGAAGTTGCAGGTCCATACGGGGCCACTGGCCTTGCGGCCATTAGAGGAAACACTGCGCTGGATGTATGCGGGGTAGTTTCCGTAGGGAAGTAAAGCGTTGCTCAAGTCGCGGGAGCATTCCCGCGACTTGTCAGTGACGGCGTGTTGTTTACATCATTGCTGCTACGGGCAAGAGCAAGATCCTCCGGACTGTGACAGTATCAGTCAAAGCACTCTTTCAGTAATGTCTCTACGCAGAGCTCGATCGGCATAGTGTCTGTATTGATGGTGACCTGCGGCGTCCCCGGTGTTTCGTACGGGCTGCCGATGCCCGACATATTGGGTAGTTTTCCGGCCCTTGCCTTTTTGTACAGGCCCTTGGGGTCGCGGCGTTCGCACACCTCCAGCGACGCATCGACATAGACTTCCACGAAATTGTCGGGACCGATCAATTCACGCGCCATTTCACGCTCGCGGCGGAAGGGCGAGATGAATGCCGTGAGCACGATCAAGCCCGCATCGAGCATCAGCTTGGCCACTTCGGCGATGCGGCGTATGTTTTCCACCCTGTCGGCATCGGTAAAGCCGAGATCCTTGTTCAGGCCTTGGCGCACATTGTCCCCGTCGAGCAGGTAGGTGCGTTTGCCTTCGGCATGCAGCGCCACTTCCAGCGCATTGGCGATGGTGGACTTGCCTGAGCCCGACAGGCCGGTGAACCAGATGACCTTGCCTTTATGTCCATTCAGCTTTTCCCGCGCCGGGCGCTGGATCGAGAGTGCCTGCCGGTGGACGTTCTGGGCGCGGCGCAGATTGTGGCGCACCATGCCGATGGCGACGGTGGCATGGGTAAAACGGTCGGTCAGGATGAAGCTGCCCAATGTTTTTGACTGCTCGTAATTGTCGAACACCATGGGCTTGCTGAGAGCGATGTTGCACACCGAGATGCAGTTCAGCTTGAGTTGTTTGGCAGCATGATGTGTCAGCGTATTGACGTCGATTTCATACTTGATGTTGGTGATGGATGCCGCCGCGCTCTGCGTGGCCAGCTTGATGTTGTAGTTGCGTCCCATCAGGCCGGCATCCTGGTCGGTCCAGATCAGCGTTGCTTCCATCTGGTCCGTCATTTCCAGCGGGGAGGCTGCAAGCGACAGGATATCGCCGCGCGACACGTCGATTTCCGTTGCCAGGCGCAGCGTGACCGCGTCGCCCTGGCTGGCTTGCGCTAACGCCCCATCCATGGTGACGATTTCCGCGATGTGGCTGGTTTGTCCGGAGGCCGCCACGCGGATTTCGTCGCCGACGCATATCGCGCCTTGCGCTACCGTGCCGCTGAAGCCGCGGAACGAGGAGTCGGGGCGGTTGACCCATTGCACGGGGAAGACCCAGGACTTGCCTGCAGATGGCTCGGGCTTGACCGTTTCCAGATAGCCGAGCAGCGTAGGGCCCGCATACCATGGCGTGTGCGGTGAACGCTGGCTGAGGTTGTCGCCCTTGAGCGCACTGAGCGGAATGGCCGTCACGCTGGCAAACTTGAACGAAGCGGCAAATGCCGCGAACGCTTCGTTTATTTGCGTATATATTTCCTGCGAGAACTGTACCAAGTCCATTTTATTGATCGCCAGCACAATATGGCGTATGCCCATCAGCGACGCCAGAAAAGCATGGCGGCGGGTCTGGGTCTGGATGCCTTTTTGCGCGTCGATGAGCAGGATGGCGACATCGGCCGTCGACGCTGCGGTCACCATATTGCGCGTGTATTGCTGATGCCCAGGCGTATCGGCGACGATAAAGCGGCGTTGGCTGGTGCCAAAGAAGCGATAGGCGATATCGATCGTGATGCCTTGTTCCCGCTCCGCGGCCAGGCCATCGACCAACAAGGCAAAGTCGATCTCGTCCCCCTGCGTGCCAAACTTCTTTGACTCTTTTTGCAGCGAGCTGAATTGATCGTCAAGCAATTGCTGGGACTCCCACAGCAGGCGCCCGATCAAGGTGCTTTTGCCATCGTCGACATTGCCGCATGTGATGAAGCGCAGCAGTTCCTGGTTATCTTGCTGCTTCTGCAGTGCTTCGAGCGTATCGAGATGTGTCTGCGGTCGCAGATTGGCTGCAGGTGCTGGCGTTATTTTTTTTGGGCGAGACATTAAAAGTATCCTTCTTGTTTCTTTTTTTCCATGCTTGCAGATGCATCGTTATCGATGGCGCGCCCCTGGCGCTCCGAATTCCTGGCATGTACCAGCTCCATAATGATTTCGGGCAAAGACGCGGCAGTCGACTCGATTGCCCCGGTCAAAGGGTAGCAGCCGAGAGTACGGAATCGAACCATTTTTTTGTAAAAGAGTTCGTCAGGAAGCAGGGGCATGCGTGCGTCGTCGACGAGGACCCACATGCCGTCGCGTTGTACGACAGCGCGCTCCTTGGCAAAGTACAGCGGCACCACGGGTATGCCTTCCTGGTGGATGTACTGCCAAATATCCAGCTCGGTCCAGTTCGACAAGGGGAATACGCGGACGCTCTCGCCTTTGTTCTTGCTGGTGTTGTACAGGTTCCAGGGTTCGGGGCGCTGGTTCTTTGGATCCCAGCCGTGGCTTGCCGAGCGAAACGAGAAGATGCGCTCCTTGGCGCGTGATTTTTCCTCGTCGCGGCGCGCGCCGCCGAAGATCACGTCGAATTGATATTTATCCAGTGCCTGTTTCAGGCCCGCCGTCTTGGTGATGTCCGTATGCAGCGTCGCGCCGTGGTCGAAAGGATTGATGTTTTTTTCAATCGCTTCAGGATTGGTGTGCACGAGTATTTCCATGCCGCTCGCGCGTACCATGGCATCGCGGAATTGATACATTTCCTGAAATTTCCAGCGGGTATCGACATGCAATAGCGGGAAGGGCGGCAGGGAGGGGTAAAAGGCCTTGCGCGCCAGATGCAGCATGACGGAACTATCCTTGCCCAGCGAGTACAGCATGCATGGATTGCCACCCGCCGCGACGGCTTCACGCAGGATGTCGATGCTCTCTGCCTCCAGCCGCTTCAAATGGCGCGAGGTCGGCAGGACCGGGCCGCGATTGACATTCGGCGTGGTGGCGGGATAGCTGAGCAGGCATATGCCGATGCCGGGGCTGAGCGGCATATCGCGGCACAGCTTGGTAAGTTGACCGTGCGGGAAGAGGGCGAGCGGCTTGCCGAGATGCTCTTGCAGGCGTGCAAACGCGGTGGCGATACTGTTTTGGCTCGGGATGGCGTCCCCGAGTGGCAGCCAATAGCGGGCACCGCGCGCATCATTGAAGTGCAGGCACTCCTGGCCGCCAGGCAACTTCGCCAATTGGGCAAAGACCGGCAAGATGCGCTTGCTGCGCGCCTGTGCGATTTCCCACTCCAGCACGGCCGGGATCGGGGCTGCGCCGTTTTCATCGCGAATGGCACTGGTGCCAAGTGCCGCAGGAAGCATTTCCAGCTTGTGCAGCAGGCGCTCCGCGGTGCGCTTGGTGTCGGCGGCCCCCAGGGCCTGCAGTTGCAGGAAGGCGCTTTCAGTATCCCAGATGCGGTCGGTATCCAGGTTGAACAGAGGTGTGTGTGGCCGTGTCATGCAATCCTCGCTTGTCGCAATTTGCTATTAAATATTTAAATTCGCGTTTTTCAGATTTGATGATAGCATATGCATGTAAAAATTATGGAAAAATACGTAATGCGACAAATCCTCAGCAGTGAAATGATGCAATCCGTTGTCGCACTGGCCCAACAGGCCGGGGTGGCCATCATGGATATTTATCGCTCCGCCGACCTGGGCGTGCGTTTCAAGGCCGATGCCAGCCCTCTAACGCAGGCGGACTTGCTGGCGCATGCCGTGCTGATACGTGGCTTGGCCGAGCTGACGCCGGATGTGCCAGTGATTTCCGAGGAAGATACCGACGCTGCTGCGCATGCGCCAGCGAAGAAGGGGGATTTCTGGCTGATCGATCCGCTCGACGGTACCAAGGAGTTCCTGGCGCGCAATGATGAGTTTACGGTCAATGTAGCGCTGGTCTCGGATGGCTGCCCGGTTTTCGGTGTCGTGGTGGCGCCAGCGCTGGAGCAAACATACTGGGGCGCAAAAGACCTGGGCGCGTTTCGCGTGGATACGGCCGGCAGCACGGCGATTTGCGCGGCGCTGCCTGCGCATGGCATGCCGCTGCGTATCGTCGCCAGCAAAAGTCATATGAATGCAGCAACCCACGCCTTTATTGCCGCGCTGGGGCCGTGCGAAGTAGTGCAGGCAGGCAGTTCCCTCAAGTTGTGCCGCATCGCCGAAGGCGCTGCACACCTCTATCCGCGCCTGGGGCCAACTTGCGAATGGGATACAGCGGCTGCGCATGCGATTGTCGAGGCCGCTGGTGGCCAGGTGACCACGCTGACCGGTGAACCTTTGCGCTACGGCAAAGCCGATGTGCTCAATCCACATTTTATCGCTGCCTGTGCGGCAGCCACCGGCCATGATTGACGCTGGTTATGCGCTGGCCGGCGCCCTGACCGGTTTGCTCGTTGGCTTGACCGGCGTGGGAGGCGGTGCCGTCATGACGCCGCTGCTGCTCCTGTTTTTTAATGTGCCGCCGGTCACGGCGATTGCCACGGACCTGTGGTTTGCCGCCATCACCAAAGTGTTTGGCGCCGCCGTGCATCAGGGCGGCGGGAATGTCGATTGGCGCGTTGCGCGCCGCTTGTGGATCGGCAGTCTGCCGCTGGCGCTGGTGGTCGTGCTACTGGTGTCCGCTGGCGTGAAAGTGCACAAACTGGACTGGCTGACGCACCTGGTGGGCGCGCTGGTGTTGCTGACGGCCGGCGGCTTGCTGCTGGCCCCCCGTTTATTGACGATGGCTGCTGCGCGCGCCCGCACGGCGCGGCCTGCCGCTGCACGCCGCCAGGCAGCGTTGACGATCGCCGCCGGGGCCGGGCTCGGCATTTGCGTGGCGCTGACCTCGGTGGGCGCCGGGGCGCTGGGCAGCGTGTTGCTGCTGTGCCTGTATCCGGGCCAGATGCCGCCGCACCGGCTCGTCGCCACGGACATCGTCCATGCGATTCCGCTGGCCGTGATCGCCGGCTGCGGCTATCTGTGGGCCGGTCTGGTGGATGGACACATGTTGCTGAGCTTGCTGGCAGGCTCGGTGCCCGCCGTTCTCGCAGGAAGTTTTTTATCGCGCTATTTTTCAGCGCGGGGATTGCAGGTGGCGCTGGCAGGCGTGTTGCTGCTGGCTGGCATCAAAACGCTGGGCTGAGGGCCGGACCGCGCAGTCGTTGCCTTTGGTCCTGCATAACTGATTTTATCAAGGAGAAAGAAAATGTCAAAAAAACACATCTACATCCGTTTTAATAACCGCAATGACAATGATAATCCCTTGCCATGGCGCGTGCTGACGCAGCAGGGCGAACATGACGGCGTGCTGGAGCTGACGCAGGAATTTGCCTCGGAAGTGCGCTTCAGCGCGCCAGTCGTCACCTCGGAAGACCAGATCGCCGCAGGCGTCTTCAAGTGGCACATCAAATCATCGGGCTATGTGTCCTGGCAGGGCGATATCTGCCTTGTCAGCGAAGAGCAGCCGGCCTGATACGTTGCGGCGCATGCGGCCGCAACGTGGCCGGGCCCGCTTATTTGCGGGACAGGTAAAACGTCTCGCGCCAGCCTTTGTGGTAATCGTTCATCGTCGCGCTGTGTTCGGGATGGTCCGCGAAGTAGGCTGCCCAGTCATAATTCTGCGATGTGTAGCCGAAATGATTGGCCAGATACTCGACGGCGGCGCGCGACGGGCGGCCCACCAGAGTATGGCCATTGCGGGTCAGGGAGTCGCTGCACGCCATCTGCTGGTCATCGACCGGTTCGCGCAGCAGCTGTATGCTGTTGGGGTTATTGAACACCAGGCGGCTATCGTCGCTAGCGGCCGAGCCTGCATTGCCTCCGGGCGGGATGACTTCCGTATCGATAATGACAAAGGTGGCGCCCGTGCGCTCAATGCGGTCGAGCAATTCCGCGTGGCGGACCGTATGGTAATAAAAGCCCAGGCACAGGACCACGTCGTAAGTCTGTGCCTGCAGGTGTTCGAACACGTCGCCGCAGTGGAAGGTGTAGCGCGACCGATCGATGCCATACTGATCGAAGGTGGCGATGGCATTGTCAATCAATTCCTGACGCGGTTCGATTCCCGTCACATGCGCCGCTCCGGCCTGCAGGGCGGCGAAAGTCCAGCGCCCGTCATGGCTGGCGATATCGAGGATCCGCTTGCCCGCCAGTTGATCGCTATTGCGGGCAATAATCGCAGCGTGACGTCCGTTGAGGCGGTCTGGAA
This sequence comes from Janthinobacterium sp. OK676, assembly GCF_900103595.1. Classification (NCBI taxonomy): domain Bacteria; kingdom Pseudomonadati; phylum Pseudomonadota; class Betaproteobacteria; order Burkholderiales; family Oxalobacteraceae; genus Janthinobacterium; species Janthinobacterium sp. OK676. Next base: position 222,425 of record NZ_FNHA01000006.1, on the reverse strand, counting down.
ACGGGCTGGTAACACTGGTCGTATAAAACCGGTCGAACTTGTTAAAAAATTGCATTTTTAGCTTTCCTTCGTCAAGAGTCCACTCTGCGCGCGATGCGCCGTACCGGCGCCTACGCCTGTTTTTTGTCAAAGCAATGCGGGCAAGACACCTCATACACATATTCCTGCGCCAGTTGCTGGCGCGGAGTGACGACGGCGCGGCAGACGAAACATTGCACGGTTTCCGTCGGTTCCAGTTTCGGGTTCAGGGCCGTGCGGTAGTCGAACACGAAGCAGTCGCCCGTGTAGTGCTCGCCGCCCACTTCTTCAAAATATTTCAGGATGCCACCGTCGAGCTGGTACACGCTGTCGTAGCCGATTTCCTTCATGTGGATGGCGGCCTTTTCGCAGCGGATGCCGCCCGTGCAGAAGGTGACGACGGTCTTGCCTTCCAGTTCGTCCTTGTGCGCGGCGGCGACGGCCGGGAATTCCGTGAACTTGTCGATACGGTAGTCGAGCGTGTTGTTGAACGTGCCCACGTCCACTTCAAACGCATTGCGCGTTTCCATCATGACCACGGGTTTGCCCGCATCGTCGACGCCGGCGTCGAGCCAGCGCTTGAGCGTGTGCGCGTCGACGGACGGGGCGCGGCCCAGTTCCGGCTTGATCAGCGGCATGCGCATGGTGATGATTTCCTTTTTCAGCTTGACCAGCATGCGCTTGTGCGATTGCTCGTTCGACAAGCTTTCCTTCCATTCCAGATCGGCCAGGCGCGCATCGCTGCGCACCCAGGCGAGGAAGTTGTCGATATGCTCGCGCGTGCCCGACAGGAACATATTGATGCCTTCCGGCGTCAGCAGGATCGTGCCCTTCAGTTCCAGCGCCAGGCATTGCTCCTGATACAAGGGACGCATGGTTTCCGTATCGTCGAGCGTGATGAATTTATACGCGGCGATATTGACAAACGTGGCGGCCAGCGGGCTGGCGGCGGCGGAAACGGCGGGTGTTGCTGGGTTGATGGCTTGCATGATGGCGATCGGCTTAGACTGAACAGCCGATATTATAAGCCCGACAGGCCGGACGGGATACCCGGTCCGCACCCGCGACGCGGTAGAATAGACCCCATTGAATTTTGCACGAAACGGTACACAGGATGGAAATGGTAATGCAAGAGGCCGGCACTCCGGCAGGTTCACAGCAAGCGATGCAGCCCGGTCCTGCTTTCGTCCATTTGCGCGTGCACTCGGAGTACTCGATCGTCGATGGCCTGGTGCGCATCGACGACGTGGTCAAGGCGGCGGCGAAGGACAAGCAGGTGGCGCTGGCCGTCACCGACCTGTCGAACCTGTTTGGCATGGTCAAGTTCTACAAGGAAGCGCGCGGCAAGGGCATCAAGCCCATCGTCGGCGTCGACGTGTGGATCACGAATGACGACAACCGCGAAAAGCCGTCGCGCTTGCTGTTGCTGGCGAAGAACCGCATGGGTTATCTGCAGCTGTGCGAACTGCTGTCGACGGCCTGGCTGACGAACCAGTACAAGGGGCGCGCCGAGCTGCGCATCGAGTGGCTGCAGGCGCTGGCGACGAATACCTACGACCTGTACCCGGGCGAAAGCGCGGCCGACGGCTTGATCGTGCTGTCCGGCGCGCACTTCGGCGATGTCGGGATCGCCATCGAGAATGGCAACCTGGCCCTGGCCGAACGCAACGCGCAGCGCTGGGCCGAGATTTTCCCTGGCCATTTCTATATTGAAATCCAGCGCGGCGGCCAGGCCAACCAGGAGGCGCAGGTGCGCCATGCGGTGGCCCTGGCGGCCAAGCTGGGCTTGCCCGTGGTGGCCACGCATCCCGTGCAATTCATTTCCCCAGAAGAGTTTATTGCCCACGAAGCCCGCACCTGTATCGCCGAAGGCGAAATGCTGGCCAACGCCAAGCGCGTGAAACGCTTCAATGACAGCCAGCGCTTCCTGTCGCAGGCCGATATGGCCGAACTGTTCGCCGACTTGCCCGCCGCGCTGGCCAATTCCGTGGAAATCGCCAAGCGCTGCAATTTGACCTTGACCCTGGGCAAGCCGCAGCTGCCGAACTTCCCCACGCCGCCCGGCATGACGATTGACCAGTTCCTCGTCGCCGAATCGCAGGCGGGCCTGGAAAAACGCTTGTTGCAGCTGTATCCCGATCCCGAGCGCCGCGAGAAGGAGCGTCCGCGCTACGAGTCGCGCTTGAAATTCGAGACGGACACGATTTGCAACATGAAGTTTCCCGGCTACTTCCTGATCGTGGCCGAGTTTATCCAGTGGGCCAAGGAAAACGGCGTGCCCGTCGGTCCGGGCCGCGGCTCGGGCGCCGGTTCGCTGGTCGCGTATTCGCTGCTCATTACCGACCTCGACCCATTGCAGTACAACCTGCTGTTCGAGCGCTTTTTGAATCCCGAACGCGTCTCGATGCCCGACTTCGATATTGACTTTTGCCAGGAAGGGCGCGACCGGGTCATCCAGCACGTCAAGGATTTGTATGGCAAGGAGGCCGTCTCGCAGATCGCCACCTTCGGTACCATGGCGGCCAAGGGTGCGATCCGCGACGTGGGCCGCGTGATGGACTTCGGCTACAACTTCTGCGACGGCATCTCCAAGCTGATCCCGTTCAAGCCGGGCAAGCCCGTGTCGATCGCCGACGCCATCGAAGAGGAGCCGCTGCTCAAGGAGCGCCTGGAAAACGAGGAAGAGGTCAAGCAGCTGCTGGACCTGGCGCAGCAAGTCGAAGGCATCACGCGCAATATCGGCATGCACGCGGGGGGCGTCTTGATTGCTCCCGGCAAGCTGACGGATTTCTGCCCGCTGTACACGCAGGGCGGCGACTCGGGCGTCGTGTCGCAGTACGACAAGGATGACGTGGAGGCCGTCGGCCTTGTGAAGTTCGACTTCTTGGGTCTGACGACCCTCACCATCCTCGACCGCGCCGTGCGCTATATCAAGCAACTCGATCCCGCGCAGGCGAACTTCGACCTGGCGACCTTGCCGCTGAACGACAAGCCGTCCTACGACCTGCTGACCAAGGCCAAGACCGTGGCCGTGTTCCAGCTCGAGTCGCGCGGCATGCAGGGCATGCTGAAAGACGCGCGTCCCGACCGCTTCGAGGACATTATCGCGCTCGTGGCTTTGTACCGTCCGGGCCCGATGGACCTGATTCCAGATTTTTGCAAGCGCAAGCACGGTGAACGCTTCGACTATCCCGATCCGCGCACGGAATCGATTCTGTCCGAAACCTACGGCATCATGGTGTATCAGGAGCAGGTGATGCAGATGGCGCAGATCGTCGGCGGCTACTCGCTGGGCGGCGCCGACATGCTGCGCCGCGCCATGGGTAAAAAGAAAGCCGAAGAGATGGCCGAGCACCGCGAGATCTTCCGCGCCGGTGCGGCGAAAGATGGCTTGACGGCGGAAAAGGCCGACGAGATCTTCGACTTGATGGAAAAGTTCGCCGGCTACGGTTTTAACAAATCGCACGCCGCCGCCTACGCCTTGCTGTCGTACCACACGGCGTATCTGAAAGCGCACCACACGGCCGCCTTCATGGCAGCCAACTTGTCGCTGGCCATGGACGACACGGACAAGATCAAGATCCTGGTGGAAGACTCGCTGGAGATCTGCAAGCTGACCTTGTTGCCGCCGGATATCAACGAATCCGATTACCGTTTCACGCCGAGCGGCGCGCCGCCGTCCGTGAGCGGCAAGAAAGTCACGCAGATCCGCTATGGCCTGGGCGCCGTGAAAGGTTCCGGGCAGAACGCCATCGAAGCCATCATCGCCGCGCGCGAGGCGGGCGGTCCCTTCACGAGCCTGTTCGATTTCTGCAAGCGCGTGGACAAGAAGCAGATCAACCGCCGCACCATCGAGTCGCTGATCCGCAGCGGCGCCTTCGATTGCCTGAAGGTCGACCGCGCCATCCTGCTCGCGTCCGTGGCGTTCGCGATGGAATGCGCGGACCAGGCCGCCAAGGCGGCCAACCAGGTGAGCCTGTTCGGCGGCGACGACAGCGACATGGTGGCGCCGCCCGAGTACGTCAAGGTGCCCGTGTGGAGCGATAAACAGCGGCTGACGGAAGAAAAGATCGCGCTGGGCTTTTATTTGTCCGGCCACCTGTTCGATTCGTACGCGCCCGAGGCGCGCCGCTTCGCGCGCACGAAATTGTCGGAACTGTCGCCGTCGCGCGAACCGCGCATGATGGCCGGCGTCATCACGGGCTTGCGCACGCAGATGACGCAACGGGGCAAGATACTCATCGTCACCCTGGACGACAAGAGCGGCACGGTGGAAGTGACGGTGTACGGCGAATTGTTCGACGCCAACCGGAAAATTTTCAAGGAAGATGAATTCCTGGCCGTGGTCGGCAAGGTGTCGGAAGACCGTTTTTCGGGCGGCTTGCGTATCACGGCCGAGAGCGCTTTCGACATCATCGCCGCGCGCGTGCAGTATGGCCGTCAGCTGGGCCTGACCTTGCCGTCCACCCTGGACGCCAAGCGCATCCGTGACGTGATCCTGCCGCACCGGGCCGAGACGGGCTTGCCGATCGCCGCGCGGGTCAGCCCGCAGGGCGTCAGTTGCGTGCTGCAGTTTGGGGACGAGTGGAAAGTGGCGCCATCGGATGAATTGCAGATGGCCCTCGAGCAAATGCTGGGCGCGCAAGAGGTGGCGGTCGAATACTGACCGGCACCACCGGGCGCATATGACAACGCCAAAAACAAAGCCAAACCGCAGACATGCTGGTTTGGCTTTTTTCGTTTACATGTCTTTCAGGCCCGTGATCGCATAGCCTTTGGCGGCGATCTGCTGGTGCGGCTGTTCGATATGGTAGTTGGGCAAGATCTCGGCATCGTCGGCCACTTCGCTGGCGCGTACTTCGAGTTGCCAGTCGGTATTGGTCACTTCTTCCGGAATAAGCTTTCCTTCCGGCACGGCGAGGTAGGAAAAAATGCCGTCGTGCTCGGCCCGGCGGTAAATATCTACGCGCATGAATGCCTCCTAGTAAGCGTTGGGGGAACCGGCGCACCGTAATGCATACCGATAGCGCTAGCGTAACAGGATTGTGCCGAGCACGGGTTGTAGCGTGTGCCGCAAGAGGGAAGGCGCTCAGGCGATGGCGGAAGCGTAGTCCTCGTCCTCGTCGAGCATGGCCGCTTGCCGTACCTCGCCGGCGGCGGCCGCCGCGCCTGCCGTGGCGGCCTGCACCTGGCTGCGGTGGGCGTCGAGGCCGCTGCGCAGGCTGGCGATCATGGCCAGTGTCAGTTCATGGCGCTTGCGCGCTTCCGAGCGTTTTTTGGAAGGAATGTCTTCCAGCGCCGGCAAAGGCAGGTTTTCGCACGCCAACTCGAAATCCCCGTCCTGACGCACTTGCGCGCCTAGTTCTTGCCATAGCGCATTGTAGTCGGCAAACAAACGGCCTTTCTTGGCGGAATGGTGCACGGCGCGGTTGATATTGCCGACAAGAAGCATCTTGCGGCAGCCGTGTTCGTATCCCAGCTGGCGCACCAGGCGCACCATCAGGGCTTTGGGCCGCATGCCATGCAGGTCGCGCGTTGCTTCGCGCACGCGGTGCGCGCTGTCTTCGCCCTTCGGGCCCTGCAGGCAGCCGATGCGCATGCCCAGGGTGGCGCGCAGCTGGCTGCCGAAGAAGGAAAAGGCGATCGAATACAGCACGTCGTCGTCGGCCATCAGTTGCAGCACCATCTCGCCTTCGCGGTCCATCGGGTGCAGCGAACACAGTTGCAAATGGTAGGGCGCGCCCGACTTGCCCGCCACCGTGCCCAGGCGCACGGGGCCGTGGGCCGCTTGGCCCATCAGCTTGCCCCAGCCTTGCTGCAAGATGAAGTGGTAGTGCTCGGCCAGCAATTCCACGCGCTGCTGGCAATTCAGGGTCAGGCTCAGGTAAGGACGGTAGACCTTGTGGATCATGTGCGGATACGCTTGTACCAAGTCATGAAAAGCCGGATGCGAGTTCAGCAGTTGTAGCCAGAGGCGGGTCTCGCGCTGCTGCACGCGGGCGCGCAGGTGCAGCTTGAGCATTTCGCGCCAGCGGCGCATGCCGTTCGGCATCGCCATCAAGCCGTCAGACAGGGTAATAGTTGGCATCATCGTGCGCATGTCCATGATAAAGGGAGAACGTCGAAGCCGTTTCGGCTCAGACGGGTACCGGGCTGCTGACGCCCTCGTGGTTTGCCAGCAGGATGGTGGTGCCGCGGCTGCCACGCGCCAGCTTGCCGGCCAGTCCACCTGAAAAACGGCGCGGCCAGCCGCTGCGCCGGTGCGCCGGCAAGACCACTTCGTGGCAACCCAGCAGCTCGGCCGTATCGAGTATCGTAAACAGCAGCTCGCCGGCGAAAATATGGGTGCTGAAGGCGATATGGGAACGGCTCAGGTAGAGTCCCGCCTCGTGCATCATGTGCTGCGTGGCCAGGTCAATCGCCTGGCACTCGCCGGCGCGGTGCCGGGGCAGCTCATCGGCCTGGCGCCGCGGCGCCGCTGTCACGTGCAACAGGCTGACGCGGACTTTGATGCCCCATTCCTGCAGGCGCCTGGCATAGCGCGCGCCGTAGACGATGTCGCTGGCGCGCTTGACGGGCAGGAGCAGCTGCAAGGTATCCTGGCCCGGCTTGCCGCAGGCACCCGCGGCGCCGTCCGGGGCGCGGTGGCGTTGCGTGGCAAGGCACGATGCATGCATGAAAGAGATGGCCGTGGTGGAAAAACCATGCCATCTTATCCAGGCCCCCGTCCCGTGTAAATTGGCGAAACAGCGTACGGGCTTCCCTTATGCGGCGCCGATTTTAATAGCGGTAGGTGACGTACACGGCGCCGATCGGCGATGTCTTGCGTTGCACGATGGGGCTCTTGGCCGCGTCGCCCAGGCGGCTCTCGACGCCGATCAGCGTATTGACGCCCCAGCGCGCATCGATGCGGTGCTCCCAGTTGACCGTGGCTTGCGCTTCATAGAAGCCGCCTTTTGGCGTGTATTGCTTGAACGAGGTATTTGCGGCCTGGGTCGCCGTCACGCCATACATGGTCTGCACGTATTTGCGCTCGCCCCAGGCGAGCTGGCCGGCGATGGTCACGCTGTCCTTCTGCACACCCTGGGCGTCGGACCTGCCGTAAACCTGGCCGCTGGCGCCGAAATGCACGTTTGCGCCGTTTTCGCGGTTCGACAGGGGAATGTCGCTCGAGACGGTCAGCGACAGGCCCGGCAAGGGGGAATAGCCGGCGCTCAGCAGGGCGCTGGCATTGCCTTTGACTTCGCCCATGCCCTTCAGGTAATCGCTGCCGCCCCAGCCATTGGCGCCTTTGCGCTTGTGGTCTTCGCGGTTGCCGCGGTAGCCCAATGCAGCGCTGTAGCTGAAGGCGCCGACCTCGCCGCCATAGCCGATGCCGCGCGAGGTGCTGAAGAACAGGCCATTGGCCATCGCGTAGTCGAGAATGATCAACGGCGAGGCCGACAGCTTGTCGGCGCCGGAATAGCTGGACACGGCGGCGACGCCACCGCCGATGGTGAAGACATTTTCCGCCGCCGGTTCGGCCGCCGCGGCGGCCAGGGGATTCAAGCTCAGGCCACAGGCCAGTGCCAGCGAGGTCAACAAGGTTGTAGATGCGTGCATGGAGTTTTCCGTCAGGTGGAGAACCGAGTCCGGAGTGGCTCGATTGACTGGCGACAGTATCTGTCCTTGCCATGAAGGAAAAATGAGCCTTTTATTAAATTTGCATGAAGGCGGGTTCTTTACCCATTCTTCAGCTTGCGGTGGTTTAATACTCACCATGAAAATACTGCTGATTGAAGACGATATGGACCTGGGCAATGGCGTGCGGATCGCCTTGCGCGACCAGGGCATGCAGGTGGTCTGGGTGCGCAGCCTCGAGGATGCGGCGCGCAGCATCGAGCACGACAGTTGCGAACTGGTGCTGCTGGACCTGGGCTTGCCCGATGGCGATGGCCTCGATTTGCTGGCGCGGCTGCGCGCAGCCCGTTTGCCCGTGCTCATCCTCAGCGCCCGCGATACGGTGGAACAGCGCTTGCGGGGCCTCGATGGCGGCGCCGACGATTACCTGGTCAAGCCCTTCGTGCTGGCCGAACTGCTGTCGCGCGTGCGCGCGCTGGCGCGCCGCAGCTATGGCTTCGACGGCGACACCATCGAATTGCGCGGCCTGCTGCTGCAGGTGCCCACGCGCCGTGTCAGCGTGCACGGCCGTCCCGTGGAACTGACGGCCAGTGAATATGCCTTGCTCAAGACCTTGCTGATGCGCGCCAACCGGGTCATCACGCGCCGCGTGCTGGAAGAACACATCCTGCCCGGCGGGCTGGCCAATGCCAGCAACACCCTTGATGTGCACATGGGCAACCTGCGCCGCAAGATAGGCGAAGGCTATATCCGTACCGTGCGCGGCGTCGGCTATGTCATCGACCAGCAGGGCGAGACGTCCACCGCGCCGGGTGCCGGCGCATGATGGGGCGTTTCTGGGCCATGCTGCGCCGGCCCACCCTGGTGCGCCGCCTGATGATCGCGCAAATGCTGATGCTGACCATGGTGTGGAGCCTGGCCGTGGCGTATGTGATGGTCGAGGGGGCGGACGAAGCGAGCAATGTGAGCCGTGGCGTCCTGCACGCCATTATCAGCGTGGCCGACAACCTGGCCGAGCAGCCTCAGCGCCAGGAACAAAGCTTGCGCGCCATCGACGAAGCCTTGCGCGAGGAGTTTGAAACGGGGCGGGTGCCGGAACTGGCGCCGCGCATCCTCGTCTGGCGCGAAGGCAAGCTGGTCTACAAGTCGCCCGATGCGCCCAGCGGTATCCGCAGCGCCGGCCCGGAGCAGATGGAAGTGGTGTACATCAAGGGCCAGGCCTGGCGCAGCCGCAGCCTGGACGAGGGCAGCACGCGCGTGACGGTGCTGGAAGCGGGAGGCGCATGGCAATTGTTTATCACGATTAATTCACGCGGCTACTATCTGCTGCCGCTGCTGATCAGTCTGCCATTCCTGCTGGTGCCGGCCTGGCTGTCGATCCGCCTTGCCATGCGGCCGTGGCGCAAGCTGGCGCAGGAGGTGGCGGCGCGCGGGCCGCAGGATTTGCGGCCGCTGGCGTTCAAGCCGCCGCATGGCGAACTGGCGGCGCTGGTCGACAATATCAATGCGCTGCTGCAGCGGGTCGATGCCAGCGCCGCGCGCGAACGCAGCTTCATCGCCGATGCCACGCATGAGCTGCGCACGCCGCTGGCGGCCATGCGCGTGAATGTCGAGGCCTTGCAGAGCCAGGTACATGATGCGCGCCAGCAAGAACTGCTGGACGGTATCTTAAACAGCGGCAACCGGGCCGCGCGCCTGGTGGGGCAGTTGCTGCAGCTGACGCGCAGCGAGGTGCAGGCGGGCGCGGGCGAGTTGCCGCGGCGGCAGGCGCTCGATAGCTTGCTGCAAGACCGTCTGGCGGCCCTGTCCGGCCTGGCCCAGGCGGGCGATATCGAACTCGAATTGCAGGCCAGCGTCTCGCTCAGCGTGCCCGGACAGCGCGAGAGCCTCGTTTCGCTGATCGACAACCTGGTGGAAAACGCCATCAAGTACAGCCCGCGCGGCAGCAGCGTGACGGTGTCGCTGCATGCGGAGCGGGGGCAGGCCGTGTTGCATGTGGCCGATCAGGGACCGGGTATCGCGCCTGCGCTGTATGACCGCGTGTTCGACCGCTTTTTCCGCGCGCCGCAACAGGTGCAGCCAGGCAGCGGCCTGGGCTTGTCCATCGTCGCTTCCGTCGTACGCCAGCATGGCGGCACGATTCAGCTGCACAGCGGTAATGGCGGCCTGGGCTTGCTGGTGGAGGTGCGCTTGCCCTTGGCCGTAGCGTGACCGCGCTGGCGCGCCTTGCGATGTTGCACGGAAATTATTTCATGTGCCTATAACGCAAGATGGCATGGCGTGGCGCACGCTTGCGATGCATAATGCTGTACAGTTAAAAAACACCGTTATGCGCCCATTCCTGTCCCGCTACCTGCCGTATCCCGCCTTTGTCGGCCTGTATCTGCTGTTTGACTGGGCCACGTACATCGACCCGATGTACGGGCTGAACATCACCCCCTGGAATCCCGATCCCGCGCTGGGCCTGGTATTCTGGCTGATCCACGGCCGCAAGGCGGCGCTGCCCTGGTTTATTGCCCTGGTGGCCGGCGAGGTGCTGGTGCGCGGCATGCCGGCAGGGCTGCCCCTGACCTTGCTCTGTTCGGCGTGGCTGGTGCTCGGCTATGGCGGTATCGGCGCCGTCCTGCGCCGCAGTTTCACCAGCAGCGACATCTTCGACAACCGGCGCCGCCTGAGCGCCTGGGTCCTCATCGTGCTGTTGGGCACTACGCTCAATGCGCTCGGCTATATTTCCTTGCTGTCGCTCACGGGGCGCATACCGTCCGGTGAGTGGAGCACTGCCGTCTGGCGTTTCGGCATCGGCGACACGGTCGGCATGCTGGTATCGATGCCGCTGATCTGGGTGCTGTTCAGCGAGCGCGGGCGGGCGCGCCTGCATGCCGCTGTCTGGCGCTGGGAAACCCTGGCCTACCTGGCCCTGGCCAGCTTCGTGCTGTGGAGCGTCTTCGGTTCCATCGTGCGTTCCGAATACAAGCATTTCTATTTCCTATTCCTTCCCGTCATCTGGGCCGCCTCGCGCCAGGGCTTGCATGGTGCCATGCTGGCCGTGTTTGTATTGCAGTTATGCATCATCACCCTGGTGAAATGGACGCATGCGGTCGATATCCAGTTTTATGAATTGCAATTGCTCGACGCCGTGCTGGCGCTGGTGGGCTTTTTTATCGGCATCGTCGTCGATGAAATGCGGCAGGTGGCTGACGAACTGAAACACACGATGCGCCTGGCGGCCGCCGGCGAAATGGCGGCCGCTCTCGCGCATGAGCTGAACCAGCCGCTGACGGCCTTGTCGACCTATGGCAAGGCCTGCGAATACCTCGTGGAACGGGGCGAGAATGGCGCCTTGCTGCAAAGCGCCATCGGGCACATGATCGTGGAATCGGGACGCGCCGCGGACGTGGTGCGTCGCCTGCGCGACTTTTTCCGTACCGGCGCGATGCAGCTCGAGGCCGTCGAGGCTAGCGGCCTGATCGATGGCCTGGCGCGCCAGTTCACGCCGCTGTTCCATGAACATGGCATCGAGCTGGTGCTGGCACCGCCGTCGCCGCTGGCCGTCAACGCGGACCGCCTGCAAATCGAGCTGGTCCTGCGTAACTTGCTGGCCAATGCACAGGATGCGGTGATGGGCCAGCCGCGCGGCCAGCGCCGCATCACGGTGTCGGCCGAGCCGCTCGAAGGGAGCCGGCTGCGCCTGTCGGTGGAAGATAGCGGGCCGGGCATTTCCAACAGCCTGGCCGCGCGCCTGTTCGAACCTTTCGTCTCGACCAAGGCCAGCGGCCTGGGGTTGGGCCTGGTGCTCAGTCGCAGCATCGTCGAAGCGCATGGCGGCCAGCTGTGGGCCGAAGTGGGCAAGCATGGTATTTTTCGTTTTATCCTGCCCCTGGCGCACGCCAGTGCGGCCGCCAAGGGAGAGTATGGTGACAAGTAATTTGACGGTGTTTATCGTGGACGACGATCCCGCCGTGCGCGATGCGCTGGGTTTGCTGTTGGGTATACGCGGTTACCGCACGGCCCTGTTTTCCTGCGGCGAGGATTTCCTGCACAGCTGGCGGCCCGAGTGGGCCGGCTGTCTGCTGATCGATATCCGCATGTCGGGCATGGATGGCTTGAGCCTGCAGCGCTGCCTGCTGGAGCTCAAATGCATGCTGCCCATCATTATCATCACGGGGCACGGCGACGTGGCGCTGGCACGCCAGGCATTCAAGGCGCAGGCCAGCGATTTCCTGGAAAAACCGTTTGACCACGACAAGCTGATGGCCGCCATCGATGAAGCGTTTTCGCGCGAGGCCCATGCGCGCGGCCAGTTGCAGCGTCAGGTGGAGGGGCTCGCCTTGCTGCGCGCGCTGACGCCGCGCGAGCGTGAAGTGATGCAGCTGGTGGTAACGGGCCAGCACAACCGCGATATCGCCCCGGCGCTGGGCATTTCCGTGCGCACCGTGGAAGTGCACAAGGCGCGGCTGATGGAAAAGCTCGGTGTCGATAATGTGGCCGACCTGGTGCGCATCAGCATGCTGGGCACCGGCTAGCTGCTGCAGCGTTCTCTAGGCGATGGTCTTCAATACCTGATCGCTTGAAATCGCCTTGACCCAGTCGCTGCGCCGCGCCACCGTGATGACGGTGCTGTTGGCGCTGTCGAAGGGCGCCCATTCCGGATTCTTCTTGCGCATCAATGCCACGACGGGCACATGCACGGCGTTCGCCAGGTGCATGATCGACGTTTCCACCGAAATGATCAGGTCGCATTGCGCCAGCATGGCCGGCAGCTGGAAAAAGTTGTCGACGGCGCTGAAGGCTTGCGTGCGCGGCAAGTTGTGCGCCTGTACGACGGCATTCACCTTGGCCAGTTCCTGCGGCATGGCATTGATCAGGAAGCAGGCATGCCGCCATTTCGGCATCGCCTGCATGCGTGAAATCAGTTCGGCAATGCGTTCCAGCGGCCAGCCGCGCTTGTGCGACTTGGCAAATGGATTCAAGAGCACGAGCGGGCCCTGGCGCGGCGCAAAGCCCCAGGCGGCCAGCTGCTCCTGCGCCTGCTGCAATGCGTGCTCGGGTATGTGCACGAAGGGATAGCGTTCGGCCACGGGAATGTCGAGTCCCGTCAACTGATGGAACCAGTCCGCATACACGCTGCTGATATGGTGCTCGCCGGCATCTTGCCCCGCATACGAGGCCAGTACGGCGTCGATCTTGCGGTAGGCCAGGTAATGCCAGGGGCGAAGCGGGCTGAACGGTTTGCGCGTGCCGATCACCAGCCCGTGCGGGCTGATCGCGCGGGCAAGGTCCGCATATTGCTGTGGCCGTACGTGGGCCAGCGACACGACGACAGGATACTGCTCCGCCTGTGCCTCGCGCAGTGATTCTTCGTATAGCGCAGGGCTGTAGGTCTTGCGGTACACCTTGGCGAACAGGCCCGACTGTTCTACCCAGTCGTACAGCGAATAGGTACGCAAGCTTTCCCATTGTTTGGCGTCGGACGTGCGCCGTACTTCGTCGACCCACAGGTGGATCTGGATGTGGGGGTAGGCTGCGGCAAAGGCGCGGAAACCATTTTGCAGGTAGGTAAAGTCTCCCAGCGCCAGATGGGCGATGAACAGAATTTTTTCCGACTTTTGTAGAAGTTCGGCGGGAATCAAAGGCGTCATGTATCAGTACGATTTCAGGTATTCATTCGATGGTGTCATACCACTTGCTGGGAAAATTGCAGGCGATGCAGATTGGCATACGCGCCGTTGGCATCCAATAATTGCTGGTGACTGCCGGTTTCCATTATTTTCCCATGTGACAATACCACGATACGGTCCGCGCGTTCAATTGTTGATAGCCGATGAGCAATAACTAAGGTGGTTTTTCCTTGCATCAGGTGCTCCAGGGCCGCTTGCACGGCCCGTTCCGCCTCCGTATCCAGTGCCGAGGTAGCTTCATCGAGGATCAGGATGGGCGCATCCTTGTAGATCGCGCGGGCGATGGCCACGCGCTGGCGCTGGCCGCCGGACAGGCGCGAGCCGTTGTCGCCCAGGCGCGTTTCCAGACCGTCGGGCAAACCGTCGATGACGTCCGACAGGAAGGCGGCCGCGGCGGCCGCTTCGACGCGCTGGCGGTCCGGTGCCGCATCCCCATACGCGATGTTGGCGGCCAGCGTATCGTCGAACAGCACCACTTGCTGGCTGACCATGGCGATCTGGCTGCGCAGGCTGCTCAGGGCGATGGCATCGATATTCTGTCCGTCGAGCAAGATTTCACCGCTGCTGGCCGAGTAAAAGCCGGGCAGCAGGCTGACCAGGGTTGACTTGCCGCCGCCGGACATGCCGACGAAGGCGACCGTTTGTCCTGGCGCGATGTTCAGGTCGATGTGCTGCAGGGCCGGCTCCGGATGTCCGGGGTAGGCAAAGCTCACGTCCTTGAACTCGATGTGGCCTTTGCTGCGGCCAGCGAGCGGCTTGCCGCCCGTGCGTTCCGGTGTCTTGTCGATCAGCAGGAAGACTTCCTCGGCGGCGGCCATGCCGCGCTGCAGGGGGCCGTTGACTTCGGCCAGCTGTTTCAACGGTGTCAGCAGCATCAGCATGGCCGTGATGAAGGAAACAAAGCCGCCGACCGTGATTTGCCCCTGCTCGGACTGGAACAGGGCCATGACGATGACCAGGGCCACGGCCGCGGCCGTGATCACTTGCGTGATGGGCACGGTGGCGGAAAAGGTCGTCGTCATGCGCATGCTGTAGCGGCGCAATTGCTCGGCGCGCTCTTCAAAGCGGGCTTTCTCGTAGGCCTGGCCGCCGAAGATCTTGATCACTTGCTGGGCGCGCGTGGTTTCCTCGATGACCTGGGTCAGCTCGGCATTGACGGCCAGCGAATCGCGGTTGAGTTTTTTCAGGCGCTTGCCCGTGGTGCGCACGACGATGGTCAGTACGGGCAGCAGCACCAGGGTGACAAGGGTCAGTGCCCAGTTCAGGTACAGCAGCCACGCCAGCAGGCCCAGCACGGTCAGCGAGGACCGCACGATCGAAGTAAACACCTTGGTCACCATCTCGATGATCTGCTGCACTTCAAACATGATGGAGTTGATGACTTTACCCACCGTGTGCGTGTTGTAGAAGTCGATGGGCAAGTTGAGCATGCTGGCAAACATCCTGCGCCGCAATTCGTTGAGGATGCGTGTGGAGACATAGCTCATCAGGTAGCTGCTGGCAAACGTCGATGCGCCGCGCATGGCAAAGATGCCGATGACGATCAGCGGCACCAGCCAGAAGGAAAAACTCACCTTGCCGCCAAAGCCATTGTCGAGCAGCAGTTTGAGCGCATACGGCAGCAGCGGTTCCGTGCCCGCCGTGACGACCATCGCCAGCAGGGCCATGCCCAGGTGTTTCTTGTAGGGCGCGTGCAGCGCGGTGAGGCGCTTCAGGTCGGGCGTGAGCATCGGTATGGTTCCTTGCAGGGGGCGGCAAAAACGGTCAGGCGGAAAACGAACTCAGGCAGTGCGCTCTTGCTGGCGCAACAGAGCCCACAGTATCACCATCGGGAAGACGAGCATGATGATGCCGATATTTAGGGTTAACGAGCTCGTCGTTAATCCAAAAATCGGGTAGCAGGTACAAAGGATGACACCACCCAACGCATACGGACGGGCTGCGGGCGGACTGTGACGCAATGCGCGCGCAAATAGCGTCAGCGGTATAAAGAATAGTGCGAGCAGCGTTAGCAGGCCGAAAGTGCCGCGCTTGACCAGGGCATCGAAGTAGTCATTGTGCGCATTGGTATGGTCGAGCACCGTCTTGCTCATGCTTCCCTCTGCCACCAGTTGCTGTTTCGCGGCCAGGTAGCCATTGCGCCCCATGCCGAACCATATATTTTTATCTGACAAGGCTATTGCCGTCCGCCACATCTCTATCCGTTGCCCGATTGATGTGCTGACATTGCCGTTGTACTCAAATTTTTTCAAGTCATCAATGGCAATGATTGCACGTTCACGCACAGGCGAATTTGGAAGCGAGTATGCGAGCGCGGCTACCGCTATGAATAATGTCAGCAGGCCGGCCATATAGTGCTTGCCTCGGCCTTTCGAATACTGGGCGGCAAATATGCATCCGCACACGGGCAATGCCAGCCAACCGCCGCGACTGCCACTGACGATGGAGCCGAGGATGCCAGCCAAGGCACCGGTGAGCAATAGTGTCGTCCAAACTCTGCGATGGCGCTGTTCACGAGCCCAGCTCAGCCCGCATAGGGCCAGCATGCCCAGCAGCATGCTGGCATTGCCAAAGTGAATGGCGTTGCTGGTTGCCGCCTGCGGACGTTCCATGTGCAGTACGGTCAATTGCCAAAACGCAAGTGCCGCTCCTGCGATGGCACCGATGGCCACGCCACCCCACCAGGCAGCCGCGCGAGGCGGATAGGCGAGCAGTAACAGCAATACAGGAGTGGCCAGCAGCGCGCGCAGCGGGATGTCGAGTTCGCGTGCCGGGTCGGCGTGGTACAGCATATTGGCTGTGAAAATGGAGAAATACAACAGCAGGGTGCCGAGCAACAGGTAATCGCGACGTTGCAGATTCAGGCGTGGACGTTTCCAGAGCAGATAGGTACTGGCTAGCAGAAGAACCAAGGCGCCGAGTGAATATCCGCTGTTGAAGGCCAGCGCCAACGCTGAGAAAAGAAAGACACAAACAGAAGTCAGGCCGAGCATGAATATCCTTGGGAACACATCATCGCCGTTATGGCAACTGTAACAACATAAAGTAGACGTCATTGTAATCGAAGGTTCATGCAAAAACGCCGACGTGCAAATTGCTTTTTTAGAACTATCTGGCCAAACCCAAGGATATAAACGAAAAAACCATGGTTTTGGCCATGGTTTTTTTTGTAAGCAATGGTAACTTAATGTAACTTTGCTAACTATGGCGAATCTTTTTTGTGCCGATCAGGCAACCGCTGGCACGCGCGTCGCGACGCCCGTGGCAATCGCCGCCTGCGACACGGCAGGCGCGACCCAGCTGCGCAGGCGCTCGTCGAATGGCGACGGGATCAGTTGCAATGGCGTCAGGGCGCTGCTCTCGTGGCCCGGCAGCGGCTCCTTGGCCAACGCGGCGATGGCGCGCACGCAGGCCAGCTTCATTTCTTCGTTGATCGTGGTGGCGCCCACGTCGAGCGCGCCGCGGAAGATGTAGGGGAAGCACAGCACGTTGTTGATCTGGTTCGGGTAGTCCGAGCGGCCCGTGGCCACGATGGCGTCGTCGCGCACGGCGTGCACTTTTTCCGGGGCGATTTCCGGGTGCGGATTGGCCAGCGCGAAGATCAGCGGCTTGGCGGCCATCGATTCGACCATCTGCGCGCTCACCACGCCGCCCTTCGAGACACCGATGAAGATGTCGGCGCTGACCATGGCATCGGCCAGGTCGCGGTCGCTCGTGTCATTCGCGTAGCGCGCCTTGTTCTCTTCCATGTTGGCATCGCGGCCCGGGTAGATCACGCCCTGGCTGTCGCATACTTTCAGCAGCGACTTGTTCAGGCCCAGCGAGACGAGCAGGTCCAGGCAGGCGATCGAGGCGGCGCCCGCGCCCGAGACGGCCACCTTGACGTTGCCGATGTCCTTGCCCACCAGTTCCAGGCCGTTCAGGATGCCGGCCGCGACGATGATGGCCGTGCCGTGCTGGTCGTCGTGGAAGACGGGAATGTTCATGCGCTTGCGCAATTGCTGCTCGATATAGAAGCAGTCGGGCGCCTTGATGTCTTCCAGGTTGATGCCGCCGAAGGTCGGCTCCATGCGCACGACGGTGTCGATGAACAGGTCGGGATCGTTCTCGGCCAGTTCGATGTCGAACACGTCGACGTCGGCGAACTGCTTGAACAGGCAAGCCTTGCCTTCCATTACCGGTTTGCTGGCCAGCGGGCCGATATCGCCCAGGCCCAGCACGGCCGTACCATTCGTGATCACGGCCACCAGGTTGCTGCGCGAGGTGTAGGTGCCGGCCGTGCGCGGATCTTCCACGATGGCTTCGCAGGCAAACGCCACGCCCGGCGAGTACGCCAGGGTCAGGGCGCGCGCGTCGCCCAGCGGTTTGGTTGGCGTGACGGAAATCTTGCCTGCGCGGGGTTCCGCGTGATAGGCGAGGGCGGCTTCTTTCAGGTTGAAGGTCTCGCCGTTCTGTTCGGCGTGCTTGCTGTGCGAAGTAGACATAGGAATTCTGGGAAGGGCAACCAGGCCCGAGTGGTAAGTCCGAGCCATGGTATGCAAGCGTTTGCACGATGTCAAGGCTGGATTGTACTTAAGCACAACAAAACCGCTTTGGGCAGTGGCATTAATTCAATGCAAGCGTTTGCTCGGTTTTTGACGGAATGGGCATTTTTTGCGATAAAATCACGCTATTGCTATCCGGGAAGCCCATGACAAACAAGAACCCCACCTTAAGCGACGTTGCGCGGGCCAGCGGCGTGCACTTTTCCACCGTGTCGCGCGTGATGAACCCGGCAACGCGGCAAATGGTCAGCGCCGAGGTGGCCACGCGCGTGCTGGCCGAAGCGGGCCGGCTCGGCTACCGGCCCAACCGCGCCGCCTCCACCCTGGTGACGCGCAAGTCGCGCATCATCGGCGTGGTCTTGCCCGACATTACCAACGCTGTTTTCCCGCCGATCCTGCTGGGCATCGAAGAAGGCTTGCGCAAGCATGGCTACCTGGCCATCGTCACCAACGTGGGCGCCGACGAGGAAGAGCAGCTGTTCGTCATCAACCGCCTGCTGGGGCAGCAGGTCGATGGCCTGATCCTGGCCACGGCGCGCCGCGACGATCCCGTCATCAAGATGTGCATCGACCAGAACGTACCCGTCGTCACAGTCAACCGCAGCGATGAAAACGGCGTCGCCTCCTGCGTCGTCAGCGACGACGTGGTCGGCATGCGCCTGGCCGTCGAACACTTGCTGGCGCTGGGCCACCGCCATATCGCGCACATCGCCGGCCCGGAAAATTTGTCCACGGGCCACGTGCGCCGCCTCGGTTTCCTGGCCGCCATCCAGGCCAGCGAACTCGATCCCTCGCAAGCGTTCGTCTTTGAAAGCAGCGGCTATTCGCGCGAATGCGGCAAGGAGGCATTGCTGGAACTGTTGCGCCATTCGCCGCGAACGACGGCCGTGGTGACGGGTAGCGACCTGGTGGCCCTCGGCTGCTACGACGCCATCCGCGAGCTGGGCTTGAGTTGTCCCGAAGATATTTCCGTCGTGGGGCACAACGACATGCCCTACATGGACATGATCCGTCCCCCTCTCACCACCATCCGCATCCGCCACCACGGCATTGGCACGGAAGCGGCCCGCCTGATCCTGCAAACCATAGACTCGCCCGATTCGCCGGTGCTCGACGTGCGCCTGAAACCCGAACTGGTGGTGCGCGAATCGACGGCCGCGCCGCGCGCCTGAGTCTGCCACTTGTTGTGCTTCTTTTGCTGGAGTATGTTTAAATCTTGATATTGATAATTATCAAGACAACGCCATGCAACCGACAGCAACGCAAGCCCGGCAGGGAGGCCGCTGATGCCGAAGAACTTCGGCATGCCCGGCAACGCCTGGCGCTATGCGCTGGACAGCGACTATGGCTATTGTTCGCCCTTGCTTGACGGCATAGAGTTTGAAAACGAGTGGGTCACCATCCGCGAATCGGCGATCCGCATCCGCACCGGCTATGCCTGGGATGGCTGTTCGCCCTGTATCAGCGTGCTCGGCCTGTTTTATGTGGGCACGCCCGATGGCGCGCAACACCTGGGCTTGCCGGCGACCTATCACGCCAGCCTCGTGCATGACGTGCTGTGCCAGTGGCGCGCCGACATTCCCGTCACCCGCGCGCAGTCGATCGCCATTTTCCACCAGTTGCTCAGGGAAGTGCGCTTTCCCCTGGCGGGACTGTATGCGGGCGCCGTCCTCCTGTTCGGGCCGCGGCGCGGCTTCATGCGCCCTGGCGCGCGCGCCACCGTGGCCGCCCCGCACCCGCCGGGCGCAACATTAAAGCGGCGCTGACGCCGCCGCCGGCGCGCCATGATGTTAAACTGGCGCCCCTCATCGTTTCTCTTGCCCTCTACCGCCATGACCAAAACCAATACGCCTTCCCCCAAACGCCGCGAAGAGGGCGTCGCCAAGCTGACCGTCAATCCCTTCCTGGACGCCGACTTCTACGCGCGCATGCGCGACTATACGGAGCGCGATGCGGCCATCATCAAGGAACTGAAGGCGATCGCCGAGATTCGCGCCGGCAACAAGCAGCCCGACCCGCGCCTGGCGCCATCGCTGCAAGCACTGCGCGATACCGTCAAAAAAGGTTTGACGTTCGGCGAGATGCTCGAGCGCATCGCGGCCGGCAAGGAAAAGGGCTTGTGGGAACCGTGGATGACGACCTTCGGCATCGAGATCCGCGCCGTCAACTATGGCGCCGGCCCGCGCAACGCCTGCCTGGTGCTGGACCTGGCCGCGAATGCTCCCGCGCACGCCATGTTCGCCAAGGCCGGCATCCAGAACTGGCGCAGCCTGGCCGCCGACGATTGCTCCGTCGTGCGCTCGGAAAAGGCGACGGAAACGACGCCCTTGAAGGTGTATGCCGTGTTTTACCTCGATCCTGCCTGAGCTGGGCCGATATACGGATGAACCTCCTCAAAAAACGCGACCGGAGCAATTGAGTGTATCGGTCTCGCACGTAGATAACTTTTGCAACTGTTCGCTGCCGCGCGGATGCTGCTATCGATATTCGAGTCAAATGGGATACTAATCCCGGCGGCAGCCGGACTAGCGGCAGCGTCCGTGGGCGAATTGACGGAAGGTTGATATATTGGTTTTTATGCGTCGTCGCTTCGGCCGGTTAGCGCTTGGCTAAGTACGCCGGCCTGCCCAGATTGTCCCTGCACTTGCTGGTGCATATAGCGGCAGGTAGAGGGTATGACCTTCTTGCAGATGCACATCGGTGTCGATAACGGCCGTTACCGCTGCATGAACGGAGCATAAGCGCGGCAGATGCGGTAGACGATCTTTGCATTGATGTGATCGCCCGCCGCTGATAAGAGTCAGCGTTGTAGCTGGTGAAACTCCTTAGACGCGTCCATAAGTATCCTGGAAGCGCACGATATCGTCCTCCCCAAAGTATTCGCCGCTTTGTACTTCGATCATCACAAGACTTAGCATACCCGGATTCTCCAGCCTGTGTTTGTGGCCCGCAGGAATATAAGTGGATTCATTAGTTCTGACGAACAGTTCAGTATCACCATTGACCACTTTCGCCATGCCACTGACGACGATCCAGTGCTCGCTGCGATGATGGTGCATTTGCAGCGATAAAGAGGCACCGGGTTTTACCTCGATGCGCTTGATCTTGAAGCTGGCATCTTCTTCAAGCACGGTGTAAGTGCCCCATGGACGGTGCGCCGTGAGATGGTGTTTGTGTGCATCGTGCCCTTGCGATTTCAGTTTTGCATAGAGATGCCTGACATCTTGCGTGCGAGATTTATCGGCCACGAGCAAGGCATCGGGAGTATCGACGATGATGAGATTATCGATGCCGACCGCACCAATGACTCGTTTGTCGCTGTGGATATAGCAATTAGTAACATCATGCAAGAATGCCTGAGCATCGATGCGATTGCCGTTCGCATCTGGCGCGGAAAGGTCGGCCAGTGCGCTCCAAGAGCCAATATCGCTCCAGCCAATGTTACACGGAACCACTGCAACTTTGCTTGATTTTTCCATGACGGTATAGTCGATGGAGTTGTCAGGAACTTTTGCAAAGCTGCCGGAATCAAGTTCGATTTCCTTCACGCCCTTGCCTTCGACACTACGGGCCTGCGCCATACATGTGCGCGTCGTCAAGAGAATGTCTGGACAGTACTGCTCCATTGCTTCCAACATGCTGCCGGCAGTAAAGCAAAACATACCGGAGTTCCACAAAAATCGCCCGGACTGGAGATACTCTACAGCTTTCTCATGCGATGGCTTTTCTACGAAGCGCAACACCTTGCTGCCCTCTGCCTCAATGTAGCCGTAGCCGGTTTCAGGCGCATCTGGCTGGATGCCAAACGTGACCAGATTACCCTGCTGCGCAAGTACGGCTGCGTCAGCGACGGCGTCGACGAACGCTGCTTGATCAGCGATCAGATGATCTGCGGCCAGAACCAACAAGACGGCATCAGCACCATACGTCTCGGATACATGGAGTGATGCAGCTGCAATGGCTGCTGAGGTATTGCGGCCAAAGGGTTCGAGGATAAATGAAGTCGGTAGCTGTGTCTGATTGACTTCACCGAATTCGTCTTTGGTCTTGAAGAATAGTTCACGATTGGTGACGGTCAGAATTTCCTCGACATCTGGTAACACTGCGCCACGCAGGAAGGCTTTTTGCAAAAGGCTTTGTCCATCCGCCAGGCGAATGAAAGGTTTTGGATGCAGATCACGGGAGACAGGCCAAAGGCGCGAGCCCACACCACCGCATAAAATTGTTGGAACTAAACGCATAACTCTCTCTTATTTTCTTCAGTTAATTTCTCTTTGACGCTGCAGCAACACCAGCAATATGCTTGCCGTTGGGATATGGGTAGTTGCCTTGCGTAAATTCTCTCAGTCGATATCGCATTCATGACGTACAGCGACAACTCAAGACTGAGGGCGCTTAAGGTCGATATCACTTGATGAAAATCGATCTTGTATTAATTTTTTGCACTTTAATCGAGTACCAAGAAATGATTGTAAAAGATTAAAAAGTCAACAGTCTTGGATGCAAAAACAGTTGCCTCTGCTTAGGGCTTTACGTAATAGCCTTGATGACTGCCGGATACACAAACACATGGCGTAATTATAATTCACAACACATGTCGCGACACACACCTCTGGCTTGCCCAGACAGAGCATGAGATGCCCATATACACTCATGCGCTAGCGACGAAGGTAAACATTGCGGACACGGTATTTGCTACCGAGATTAGATGAAGCGTTAGCTGCCGTTGAACCGTGACGTTGTGACGGCGCCAGTTCCTCCACGACGGCGAGCTTGCCCAGATCGCCACCAGCGCGATGCCGGCCTATCCCATCCGATTTTTGGTGGCAATGCCCGCACCGTTGCACTCGCTGATTATTCGCGAATCTTGATCGATATGTCAAATTTATGTGGTTAATTCAATTACTTATAAGAAGTCACATCAAAATCACGTCGTATTGTTTTTTTAATGTCTAGCATCATCCATTGGAGTCTGTGTTTTAAGTATAAGTATTTGATTTAATTGGATTTTTGTCTTTATTCATCTATTGACGTCTATCAACGTTGCTAATATTATGTGTAGCTAATTGCGTAGCTACACATAATGGATGGAATATGACACTAAAAATCAGGAAGCGAGATGGTCTCGATGCCATGCAGTTGCAACACTGGCTCAGAGCCGTGGAAAATGATGAGGCACCGACTGTACGCGATCCTGAAACCCAGGAAGTTACAGTGCTTCCTGTGCCTTTGGCAAGGTCTGACGGAGATGGTTTGACTTTTACCCTCTCCAAAAGTGGCACGGCCTCATGGATCTTGCGTTATCGATATGGTGGGAGGGTTCGAGAACTTACTCTCGGCAACTATCCTGATCTCGGCTTGGCCGCCGCAAGGAAGATTGCCAGGGAAAAGCGCGTGGAAATAGATCGAGGTGGCGACCCTGCGGCGGATAAGCGTCGCGCCGTTTCCATGACCTTGAAGGACTGGACAGTTCGCCGCCTTATAGAAGACTATCGCGACAAAATCTTGGCAGATCTCGGCAAGAGTACGCAAAGCGGCTATGGACGGAATTTGCTCAGGATAGAAAACCGCTTGGGAGCTTTGGCAGTATCTCAGGTTTCATCAATGGACATAGTTGAGCTGATCGAATACGTTGACGCCCCTTGGAATGAGTCTCGCATGCTTTTGTCGACAGCCAGGATGCTGTTTAGGCACGCCGCGGGTAGAAAGCTGGTGCCGGCAAATCCATGTGCCGGTATCGAACTAGCAGCCTTACTCGGGCGACGCCCGCCGGTTCGACTCAGGTTGATGCTCTCCGAAGCTGAGCTGACGATACTTTTTAGTGCAGAAATGAATCGTGAAAATTGCCTGGCAGTCAGATTGTTGCTAGGGACAGCTGTACGTTCAGACGAACTCCGTAATGCTCGATGGGAGCAGTTTGATTTTGCTGCCTCGGTGTGGAGTGTACCGTCAACAAAGACAGGGCCAGGGATGCAAATTCCATTGTCGGAACCTGTTGTGACCTGGCTGAAAGAACTCAAGACATTGAGTGGTGATTCGGCATACATTCTGCCCAGCAGAGCCGAACGGCGCAAAGCCAAGTTTGGTGGTGATGCCCCGATCAATCCCAACACGATTGGAGCAGCGATCGAGTTCTGGATTACTGAACATAAGCCCGCAATCAGGCGGTTTACTCCCCATGATCTGCGCTCGACGGCGAAAAGTCACATGCGCGCGTTGGGTATCGGGCGCGATATCACCGAGATGTGCCTCAATCACAAGCTTCCTGGCATCGAAGGAATTTATGATGTCCATACTTATTTCTCCGAGCGTAGAGAAGCGCTTGCCATCTGGGGAGCATATCTGCAACGCCTCGAATCGCACCAGAGCTAGGTTCGGGAAATCCCGCGTGTGTGGCGTTTGGCAGCGCCGATGCTATCAAGTATCACATCATGCGCGTTATGCGCTTGTCTGGCCGTTTAAGCGCTTCTCTGGCATCTTGCGCACGAATACTCAGCCGCTGTTCGCCGATATGCATGGCAAATTCCTTCTGATGGTTAGAGCAGCAGCGAAGGCGGCAAAGTTATTTGCTTTATTGTAAATATTATCTTTATGGTAAAATGTTGATATTGAGTTCAAACTGTGCACCGCTCATGGCGCAGAACTCGATTCATCGCGCAGTGCCGCAAGTCTGAGCAAGTCGCCTCCGAAACAAGGACGGTGGATCGATGCTTCAGCAATCCCCCTACGTCATTACAGCCTGATCTTGGTTGCCGCTTGTTCGTCAGGCGTTGCTGCGCGCTTCTTTTATCATTTCAAGGAACAATATGAACCCCCTACCAACCCTCCCAAGCGTAGTGACCTCCAGCGCCGCAGGCTTCCAACCGGCATTCAAGCATGTCGGCACAAAGGATCGTCATGCATATGCATTCGCATCGATTGCGATCATTGCCTCCACCACGATTGAGGATGTTTTTAAAAAGGCGGAGGAGCTAGGCATGCCGGCAACTGGGCCCTATAGCCACTGGATCGATGCCGATTTTCTCGCGAGTATCTTCGCAAAGTATGGCTGGGTCGCAACAGTGTGGAAAGAATGCACCGGCCCAGCAACCTTGCCGGATCTCTGCATGGCACTGGTGGACTACGACACTGATTGGGAGATGGGCCGCTTCGTTGTCGTTCATAAGGCCAAGGGGAGTCACGACGCGAAGTTTGTCACCTATGCTATTGACCCTGCGGCATCAGATGTGAAGTTTCACGTCCGTACTGATCTCGATGTGCTACAGCCCGCTTGGTATATCGGGGTGCATCCGATGGGGAAGATTGCTTCATCGACGAAGAAGTGACATAACGTTCGTCTATTTAGCTGGGTAAAGCGTTCGGCTTTAGCTACCCCTGCAGCGGTGGGGGAGACAGCAACTCTGCCATGGGTACACCCAGGGCGCGTGCGATGCGCTCGATATTGCAGATTGAAATGTTTCTCTCACCGCGTTCAACGGAAGAGATGTAATTTTTGTGGAGTTCGGCATACTCGGCGACCTTCTCTTGAGTCAGAGACTTGGCGAGGCGTATGCGTCTCATATTGGCAGCGAAGAGGAGCTGCGCGTCACATTTTTTGGGTTGGATGCTTGTCACACGGCGAAGCATCCATTTTTTTGATACGTAATTCCACCCACTTTGAGTTTGCTTAAAATAATTTCCGTGAGACAATTGCCAAACTCAAAGTGTTATTCCGTAGCTTGGTTATTCTTGTGCTCTTCATTAGGGAGATTCAATTGGCAGCAAAAAAGAAAGACGATAGTGATGCGTATATCGCATTGGGAGTGATCCTCTTCATCCCGTTCCTTGTCTTTGCATGGAGACACTACAGTCGGCTTAAAAGGGATTTCGCCGCAAACGCTTCATCACAGAGGATTTTCGATACTGCAAACCTTTGGTATCCGCTGGGTGTTGGGGGCGGTATCAGCATTGTGTCGGCATACCTGATCTTTTGGTTTGCACATTGGCAGTGGTACTTCAGCATTGTCTTAGTGCCATGCATTGGGCTCCTTTGCCTCTACCTAGGCCGTCAAGTTGCTCGCTGGCTCGCAGCAACCTATTTCGGCGTTCTTGTAGACCCATTGCAAGACCGGGTGCTGCTCCCATGCGACATGGCCAGCTACGACGTCGCTGACTACCTGAGTTTTCGCTTCCTACAGGATATGGGCGTCGTAGACAGCATTCCATTGTCCGGGATTACAAAAATCACACGTGAAGCTGGCAAGAGCCTGTACGTACATGGCGCATTTGGTTCGCGGGCAATGACCTTCACCAACAAGCAAAAACGGGACGAATGCATCGCGGCTATCGAATCAGCCTCCCGCAGATCCATCAGGGCGGGTGGGTTTGAATAGGATCGAAGGCCAATTCGCCAGCCGTTTTCTCAACGTTATCTATGAGGGGCATCATGCAACTGAACACGACGAAGGGTCGGCTAAACTGTCGGACACTTCCATTTTTACCAGCCATGAATAAAGTCATGGGGATAGCGATTATGCTCGGCTCGATCTGCATACTTTCTGCATGCGGCCAGTCGAAGCCAGGTGCATCGGATATAGAACCGTATGTAATGGCTGAGCTTTCGAACTGCCCATTATGGTCAGTAAGTGATGTCCGCAAGGTGGACGGAATTGCAACTGAGGATTCGTACCAAGTAGATTTTTCAGCTAAATTAACTCTAAGGGCTACGCCAGAGCAAACACTGCGCAGGTATGTGGATCATGGAAAAGAAGCAGCCTATCTCGGCTGCCATTTCGTCATTGCGCAATTATCAGATACGCGTATTCGGGGCTTACCAACGAGAAAGTATGAAATCTCGGGTGCTGGTGAGCTAGTCAAATCAGAAAGCGGCTGGCGGTTAAGGGGGGAGTTGGGGCAGATGGCATTTATGCGTGATGCCAATGAGTGGGCCTCAATTCGCGAGGAAGTCAATCGCCCGGAATCTGCATCTTCTACTGTTGCAGTAAGACCGTCAGCAGCAAGTGAAGAGGAGGTCAAAGGTCAAAACGCCTCACCTAACTTGTCACCTTGCGTCGAAACGAAACTGATGGCTTGGGAGAAGCAGCATTCCAATGAAGTTGAACAGGCTGCAGCAAGTGCCCGAGCCGCTGGTGAAGAATTTCGTTCCAGCTCTGGAATGGAGGAGCTGATGCGGCAAGAGGCCTTGGCCACAGCCACCTCTGAGTGCAAGTAATCCCACTTCGCTTACCAATCCCTACAATCCCTTTCGCCTAACGGCATCTTTGCTTAAATCGATGCCTGCAACCAAGTTGCAAGCAGGTTAGAAAACACTCTGACCTGCTGTATTTCCCACCTCCAAATTCAGTGAACACGTGAACCTCATCTTCTATCGAGGTTGGTGTGCACACGCGCGTAACTTCTTACTCTCAAAGGATGATATGAAAATTTTTTGCAATGGAAGCTTGCCACCAGACAATGCAGGACAAGCAGTCACATACCGCTGCCCTATCTTTGCCCTGGGTGTGACGGTAGCTACACCTGGGGCACTGGATCTACTTGACCGAGCGGGGACGAATGCTTCTACCTATTTGGCCCGGCATCAGTCGGGGGATTTCGGATCGGTATGTTTGGATGATGAGCAAGCAAATCGTATTGCAATTCTTCATGGATTCCGGATATTGTCAGCGTACAAAATCTCTGACGAAAAGCTCTGGGTTATCACGGAGGCCGACTGTTCTGCGACAACGTTACTTCTACCCTCTGAGTATTAAAACAATGCCAGGGGCTTGATCCCTTGTACATTGTTCAACAGGTAAATTCTGTGGGTAGGGGACTGTCCCACGCCACAGTACCTAACGGCACCCTTTGTGGTGCCGTTTTTTGTTCCTGCAACTATCGCTAACGCTATTTGTCACTAACCGAAAGCAATCATGAAGCCCTCTACAAAACCTACCGCGCACTTGCAGCAAGCTGTGAATGCCAAGACTCAGCATAAACCGTCGCAGGTGATGCCATCGGCGCTTGTGGCTAGCTACTCAGCGGCGGCACAGTCGAGTGCCACCACACGGTCATACGACGCGGACATTCGTCATTTCAAACAGCACGGCGGCACGATCCCCGCGACAGCTGCCGTAGTCGCCGAATACTTAGCCAAGTTTGCCGGGACCCTTGCGGTCGCCACGCTTCAACGTCGCCTGATCGCAATTCATCGAGCGCATGCGGACAAGGGCCTTCGATCGCCGGCCATAGATCAAGTTGTTAAGCGAACCATGCAAGGCATCCGCCGCACGTTTGGTATTAAGCAGCGGCGCGTGACAGCCCTGATAAAGGACGATCTGCTTGAAATGATGGTTCACATCGATCAGCAATTGCCCATGAAGGCAGCACGCGATAGGGCGCTTATACTTGTTGGATTCGCAGGGGCGTTTCGGCGCTCCGAACTCGTGGGTTTAAGATATGAGGATATAACCCATTACGACAACGGCCTGGAGTTTCTGATTCGGCGGTCGAAAACCGATCAGGAGGGTGTAGGGCGTACCGTGTTTATCCCCTATGCGCGAGGCAGTCGCTGCCCCGTGAAGGCGTTGCTGACCTGGCTCGAATTGGCTGGGATTGTAGTAGGTCCACTGTTTATGCCCGTCAATCGGCACGACCAAGTAGTGGGAACCAAAGCGCTGACACCGCAGGCCGTGGCGCTCATTGTAAAGTCATCTGTGCGGATGATGTCGGGTGACGAAGCGGCGAAGATGGTCGCGGGGCACAGCCTGCGCGCTGGCTATTGTACTGAAGCGGCAACTGTCGGGCTGCAGCCTTACCAAATCCGTGAGCAGACCGGCCACAAATCGGACGTGACGCTTGCTCGTTACATTCGTCCAGTTTCCAAGCGTAAGATTCCCAGTTTGTTGTAATCAACAAGAATGCATCATAAACCTTTCGATAGGGCCTTGATGAGTGTGTGGAAAAGCTCAACCGTGAGATGCGGAGGCTTGCACGGAAAATTCCTGTACCCGTGCGTTTGCAGAAGGTGCGTGGTATCGGCCCTTTCACCGCGACGGCGCTGGTAGCTACGGTCGGTGATGGCCGCACCAAAACCTCGCAATATCCAGTGCGATTCAAGCTCTGCCCGTCATGCCGGAGCCATCGTCTGAGATGACGATGGGCGCATAGGTCATCGGCGCCGGAAGCGAGATGTGAACGTTCTCGGCATCCGCATCCCACGCGTTGCCGACCAGTTCCTTGAGCACGTTCTTAGTCGACGGGTACTCCTAGCTCAGCAGGCGGGCCAATCTCCGATCGACTTGAAAGCGTACAGTCTTTGCTCCCATACTTTGCTCCCTTTAGTTTCGCAATTACTTCGCGTGCCCTTCGATCCTTATCTCACCAAGCACGATATCGATGCCAGCCTTATCAACATACTGTTTATGCCGCTCGTTGTACATGCCCTTTGGCATCGGGGTTAGATCATCCTTGGCATCATGTGCTTCGCCACGCTTGTACTCAGCCAAACCATAGGGCGCAATCACGCCGCCTATGTCCGTCAAGACATACCGGTTGTGAAGCGGGTCTCCAGCGTCCGGGTGCTTCAGACAATAGAAGCTAACGCTCATCCCGGTAGGTAGGAACTTCGGAAGTTCTCGCTGAGCCTTTACGCGTAGATCATCAGCGACGCGGGTCATTGCCTCCCGTGTAAACTCGCCCTCATGAGATTTGTGCTTTTGCTCAATGCCAGTCATTACGACGAGCTCAGGCAAGCCGCTTCCGCCACCTCTTGCCCCACAAGCAGCCCGAACCAATGCGGAGAAACTGGCCTGATACCGGACATCGGAGGCATCGAAATATGGATCTACCAACACGATATATTTTGCTTTCCGCAACATCGGCTCCATAGCTGCAGCCAAATCGTCAGCGGACTTCTTAGTCGCTGTAATGGTCGGCAGATACCAGCGCGAATCTCGAAGGTTGTCCAACGCTTCGGGGGTTATGACTTCATGGCACTCAACGCCATCTCCAGTAGTTGTCATGATAGCGTGAAATGGCCGCCTACTATGCTCGGCAACCGCACCCTGAAGCCATGTATGTTCTGCGGCCCGCTTCACACCTCTCTGAACCGTAAATTCAGAAAGCCACTGAACATAGGACTGCAGTTCTGGCTGTGCATTCTGGAATTCCAACGAGCTGTCGTCATAGCCAAAATGCTTATAGAACGCCCCATATACTTCGCCCACCCAATCTTTTGGATAGTCGGAGACGATGCGGCGTTGATCCATGCCGAACTGCCCGACAACGCGCCCGTGGCCGCCAATCGCCCAGTTCACAACAAGAATTGGATCTAAGGCGTACTCGTAAATCATGTCGCTTTACCCTCGGCCGCCGCAAGACGCTCCCGAACGTCCTTTGGAAGAGCTTCACGCATGCGTTCAGGGAAGAATCCCCGTGGCCACCGATTGGTGAATTTGCCATTGGCATCTAGTCCAACCTCGACGGCACGTACTGTACCGGACTCATCACGGTCAAGGTAAATGATGTTGACTTCGGCCTCTGACAGAGGTGTCTGCTCAGGTGGCAAGTCACCTTCGCTCGTTTCTCGAATGCGGCGCTGCAAGCGCATCACCAAATGCTCACTATGGGTCTCTATCAAGAACGACAAGCGTTTGTCTTGTGCGCCATCGATGAACAAGTCACCAAGCCCTACTTGTACAGACGGATGAATGTGCAGCTCAGGCTGCTCTATGCACACAATGCTCGCGTTTCCGTCCTGGGCTGCCACGACAACAGGCAGGACCTGCGAGATGCCCACACCCACGTCTTGCGGTTGATGGGCGAGGTCAGTCGCATCGATAAGCGAGAGGCGGCTGCGTACTCGGCCATTGGCGGTGATGTGAGGCCCGTTCAGTTCGAACTCTTGCACGCGCTTGCGGGTAATGCCATAGCCGGTGTTCAGCTTGTCTTCGCCGCTCATCCATTCACTGCAGCTATTCACCAGACTTTGCGGCCCACTGAGGAGCGTCTCCCAGCCAGCCATGCCATCTGACCAAGCCGCGTCACTCTTGGTTAGCGAGACGTCGAAGCCGCGCGGTGGGATGCGGCGTAAGGGGCCGATGTACCGCAGCATGCGCAGTTGCTCGCGCAGCAAGAGGGCGGGGCCAATCGTCAACCATGACAGGAATGCAGTGAACTCGCGAGCGATGTAGACGTTCGCAGCCCCCTTTGCTCCCGGCGCGGGAATGAACAGCATTTGGTCCAAACGCGGCAAGGCGCCGTTGAAGCCATTTAGCCAGGAGCGTAAGCCGTCGCCGGGGCGCTCCATGCCAGCCGCTTGAACGGCAAGGAAAACCTCCGAGAGCACAGATATCTTCCGTTGCGGTGCCTTGGTGTCGGAGCTCGCACTCGGTTCACTCATATGCCGTCCCGGTGCGCCCGTGTCTCCCAAGTCACGCGGGCTAATCCAGTCATCTAGTTCCGCCAGCAGCGTATCGCTGTCAGTAGACTCAACCATGAAGATTGAGTTCTCACGATTGATGCGCATGCGGGTGTCGCGCCCGTCTGATGAGGCTTCCAGCTTTACGCACCAATCGCCGTTCGTACCGATTTCGTAGCCCACCACGACCGGCTCTTCACGCAAGCTGTTCCATCCGATGATCAGCCGCACGCTGACAGTGCTGACTTGCCGCCGAATGGTTTGCAGCGCTTCGTAGAAAGACCAAACTTCGCCGTCGTTGGTCTGCCAGTCTTCAAAGGCGTCTGGCACCAGTTCTGGGATGTAGGCGTCGCCTAGGACCATCTCCACCTCAATCTCGATCTTGCGATCAGACATTCCTTCTGCAGCCCCAGCACGCCCGTGCAGTACGTTTAGGAAGCCCCCTAGGTCTATGGAATCGCCGCCATTCAACGTACGATCGGCATTTGCGTTGTTGCGTTCCAGAATCTCGCGGACGTACTGCAGCGCATGCAGCACACTGCTCTTGCCAGCACTGTTGGCACCGAAGAGTAGGGTAATGGGGCGCAGCTCAATCCGAACTTCCTCGGAGAAGCCTTTGAAGTTCTTGAGCGAAAGCGACTTGATCAGTGAGGTCATGAACGTGGATGCCTTATCAAACCGTAGCTGGGGAGCAGAGGTACTTCGAAGAAAGTGAGGCAATCATTGCATCTGTCTCATCTGCACCTTTGCTGGCGCTCTTGGAAATTTTTTCGATCTGCGTCAGAAGCGTCTCAAACTTCAATTGCACGTCCATAGGTGGCTGACTGACCATCAAGCTCTTAACAATGCCCATGTTCCACCCCTCCATGATGGCGCCCTTTGATTCGCGCTGAGTCTGCGATCGTACTTCCGGGTCCCAGCGTAAGCAAGCCCATAAATAAGATGGTCGCATCTTCCGCTGATCCAAGGATAAGGTACACAGATGCTTGGTACTGATGCAAAGAGGCAAGTCGCTTGGTGCTATGGCCACCCTTCCTGTGGTACCCATGATGGTGACCATTACATCGCCAGGGAGAACGGTGTACCGTTTCAACTCAGCGTACTTCTCTGGCGAGACGAATCGACGCGCGCCCCAGGTGAAAGAGTTGGAGACTACGTTGTCAATTCCGAGGACCGGAATGCCAGTTTCGGTAAATTCCGAAACGAGCAATTGACTGCCGAATGGGCCGGTTCTCGCTGCGTTGGGAATACTTGCCAAGATACTTTCAATCGAAGCTCGGTTGGAGTGCTTCTTAGCTAGATCAAGGTAGATGGAGCGAAGGAACTCGTCGGCGAGGGGGACTGCTTCCCTGCGTTTCCGGCGCAGGCTTTCGGCTTTGCCGAGTATGTTGGCGATTCGGTCCTGATCTTTTGGGTCTGGCACCATGATCGGTAGATCCAGAAATCTAGGAACGGAAAGGTTTGAAATGTTGGTTGTCTGTCGGCCGCATGCGCGTACGGAGGCCTGAACTGAGTCTGAAGCCAGCCAACGGTACAAATATTCTGAGTCAATCTTCCCCGGTTTGGCACGGACGATGGCGATAAATCCGCCTGCTGTTGCCCGGTACGGAAGGTTCGGCACCTGAACCACCTTGCCAACTAGGTTCCAGCTGTTGGCGCTGGAGATGAGGATGTCCCCTTTTCGAAGGTATAGCTCGTCACGTCTAACAAGAGTGTCTGGTACTGCGATGACATCATCCACCTCTAACTGCTGCTGGATGTTCTTCGTTCTCATGCAGATAACAGCATCGGGCTCGTCCGAACTTACGAGTTCCTCTGGCTTGAATGTGATCCCTCGAATGAACTCGGCGACATCACCAAGCTTTTTGGGTTGGAGGCTCAAAGTAACTCCTTTAGTGCTGTCGCCTCTTTGAGGATGTCATGCTCAAGCTCAATCAGGCGATTGAGAATATCCAGAGGTCTATCGTGCTGAATCTCTTGGTTGCGGGTTTCCTTGTACCTGCTGAGTGACAAATCATAGCCATTGCCGCGAATCTCCTCAGCGGCCACTTCGAAAGCTGAAACCGTTCGATCGGTGAAATCCCCCGCGCCATCGCACCATTGCTGGTACTTCATCAGAACGGCCGGCAAATCCCCCTTCCCATCGCCAATCTTGGCTCGCTTATCATCCAGTGTGAAGCCATCTGACTGCACGTCGTAAAAGAACACGTTTTCGGTCTTGCCGCCCTTGGCAAAAATGATGATGGCGGTGGATACACCGGCGTAAGGCTTGAACACGCCCGAAGGCAGCGAGATCACGGCCTCCAGCTGGTTGTTCTCAATCAGGTGTTGGCGTAGCTGTACGTGAGCCTTGCTAGAACCAAAGAGTACGCCATCTGGCACAATGGTGGCGCTGCGGCCGCCCACTTTAAGCATGCGCAGGATCAGGCCAATGAAGAGCAGCTCGGTCTTCTTGGTCTTGACAGTGCGCAGGATGTCTGGGGCAACGTCCTGCTCGTCCAGGCTACCCTTGAACGGTGGGTTGGCGAGAATGAGGTCAAAGGCGTTTTTGGAGCCTTTGGGGTGGCGCTCTTCGAAGCTCTGGCTCAGAGTATCTTGGTAATGCACGTCTGGCTGCTTCACGCCATGCATCACCAGGTTCATGGTCGCGATGCGCAACATGGTTGCGT
Source organism: Janthinobacterium sp. OK676 (assembly GCF_900103595.1). Taxonomy (NCBI): domain Bacteria; kingdom Pseudomonadati; phylum Pseudomonadota; class Betaproteobacteria; order Burkholderiales; family Oxalobacteraceae; genus Janthinobacterium; species Janthinobacterium sp. OK676. The sequence continues at coordinate 188,500 of NZ_FNHA01000006.1, read as the reverse complement.
CGAAGTCGTAGGCGTGGAACATGTCGGTGTCCACATGCGCGCGGTGTTCTCCGAGCAGGTCGCCGCTATAGCTGATATGTTCCTCGCCGTCTCTCAGGTCCTTATGCGTGCCGGCTGCGCTGCTGTATTGGCGCATGAGGTAGTCGTAGGACTCGATCAAGAAGCCGGCGGTGCCGCAGGACGGGTCGCAGATGCGATCGGTAGGCTGGGGCTGCATCAGCTCCACGATCATTCGGATGATATGGCGGGGTGTGCGGAACTGGCCATTGATGCCGGCGGTGGTGAGCTTGCTGAGCAAGTACTCATAGAGGTCACCTTTGGTGTCGCCTCTTTCTAGCGGTAGTTCGTGCACTGCGTTGACGGCCTTCACCAGCAGCGATTCCTTTTGAATCATCAGCTGGGCATCTTTCATGAAGGCGGCGAAGTGACTACCGTCGCCACTGCTGCGCTCGGCCAAGCGACGGAAGTGGGGGAACACACGGTCACGCACATGGGGCAGCATTTCAGGGCCGCCGTAATGTCGCCAGCTTTCCCAGCGGCAGTCTTGATCTGCATCGCCGAACAGACTGGGTTCGCGGTTGCCGGTAACGGCCGCGCGCTTCTCTTGGGCGCGCTCCTGCATGTCCAGCAGGCGACTGTACATCAGGAAGGTGATCTGCTCGATGACGGTGAGCGGGTTGGTTATGCCGCCGGTCCAGAAATCGGTCCAGAGGCTGTCGATGCGGCTTCGTAGTGCGCCTGTGATCATATGCGTGCTTCTTCTTGTTTGTTGAGGTGTTAGTGTACAGCAAGGGGCTGCAGCGGCTCTCCGAAGGTACGTACCAGGCGCACCACTTCATCAAGTTGCATGGGGTTGGGGAAGACGCCACCCAGGCCTTCGGCGTGGACCGTGTTGAACGGTGCGTCGAATAACTGCCCAACTGCAATGGCGCCGAACTGGCGGATGTGGTCCTTCAGCAGGGCGAGGAAGCGCAGCTGTTGACTGTTGAGTGCATGGGCTTGCGCGAAGGCCGAGAACTGCACATCCACGGCTGCGTGGTCCAGGCCGACGATGCCGCGCAGGATTTGCGTTAGCTGCACGGCGGTGTCGGGGTAAAACTCACGCAGGGTGGCAAGATCGACATCGGGGTTGCGGGTGAGTAGCAAGCTGTTGAGCTTGTCCAGCTCTTCGGGCGTGATGCGCTCGCCACGGCGCAGCTTGAGCAGGACCGGGTCGGTTTCGAACAGCGGCTCTAGAGCGGACTGTACGGCTTTACGGTAGATGCTGAAGTCGACCGACTTGATCTTGCTCGGGCGTACGTGAACTTGGTATTCGGCTTCGTCCTCGCGAATGTCCAAATGAGGTTTGGGCATTGGCGGTGGGAACGCGGGACGATCGGCTAGCCCCATCACGTCGCGCAAGGCGGTTCGCATGGCATCAAGCTGGGCGAAGCTGGGGGCTTGCCAGAAGACGTCGGTGCGCAGGGCTTGCAGTTCTTTGGCCTTGGCGCGAACGGGGTTGAGATGAGGGGGCAGGCGGCCGACCCATTCCAGAATGGCTTCTCGGTGAGCATTGGGCTGGCCGGGTTCTGCGATGGCGGCGGTTTCGGCCTTGGCGAGCAACAGGTCCCAGCGCAGTGCATCGCCCTGGCCGCGCACATCCAGAGCACTCATAAGTGGCGCGACGGTGTCGGTCAGCACTTGGCGGGTGATGGGGGCGAACTGGTGGACCAACTTGGCGTCGCGCGCCAGGTTCACTGCTTGCCAGTTCTCGCGCACTGATATGCCGCCATCGGGCAGCGCGACAGCGTCTTGCTGGATCTGCAGCGCTAGAACATCAAAGGCTGGGATATCGGAGCGCGCTAGCGCTAGGGCCGCGAGCTCGATGCGGGCCTCGTAGCGGCGCTGCGTTAGTGGTTTGGGAATACTGGGCTCAACCTCTTCGGCATTCAGATCGTGAAAGGCGAAATTATCCCAGTGGTCAAAGATCCTGAACTCGCTTTTGTCGAGGTCAAGACCGAACAAGTCTTTGCAGAGGCGCGTACCGCGGCCGATCATCTGCCAGAACTTCACCTTGCTCTTGACTGGTTTGGCGAAGACAAGGTTGACCACTTCGGGTACGTCGATGCCGGTGTCCAGCATATCCACGGAGACGGCAACGCGCAGCTCGCCGTTGGGCTCCTTGAACTGGTCGATCAGCTCTTCGGCGCGGGGCTCTTTGGAGTGAATCACGCGGCAGAACTTGCCGGCGAACTGCGGGTACATCTCGTTGAAGAGTTCTGCCAGCAGGCGGGCATGGTCGATGTTGCGGGCGAAGACTATGGTCTTTCCGGGGAGTTGGCCGTCGGCATCGCGGATTCCGTTGTCCATTAGGTTGCGAAGGATGATGCGATTGGTGTCTTTGTTGAAGACGGCGTCATCAATCTCCTTGGCGTCGAAGTCCAAGGTGTTGGGATCGATACCTTGATCTTCCAATTGTGCAATCTGCTCATTCGTCAGGTGCGTTGCTTTTATGCCATCGCGCAGGAATTTGGTCGTGTGGGCGACCACCCGGAAGGGCACGAGCTTACGATCGGCAATGGCCTGTTCCAGCGGATAGTTGGCTGTAGGCAGTTTGTAGTCGCACCCAAAGAGCTGGCAGGTACTGCGGCTGACCATCTCCACCGGCGTGGCGGTCAGGCCAACCTGGAGGGCGTCAAAGTATTTGAAAAGGTCACCGTAGAGGTTGTAGATCGAACGATGCGATTCATCGGCAATGATAAGGTCGAAAAATCCGACGTCGAAGGACTCGTAATCGTTGATCAGCCCTTGGTAGATGCCGATATAGATGCGTGCATCCATCTTGCCCAAATTGTTGGCCTGGCCGATGACGTAGATCGGCTCACGAACGAAGTCATTGAAGGCGTTTTTGGCCTGCTTGCGCAGTTCCTTGCGATCACAAAGAAAAAGCACGCGCTTTACCCAGCGCGCATCGATCAGCAGCTTGGCCAGCGAGATGGCGACGCGCGTCTTACCGGTGCCCGTAGCTTGCACGACCAAGGCGCGGCGGTGGCGTTGCGTGAAGCGCTCGGCGACACGGGTGATGCTTTCGGTCTGGTGCAGGTAGCCAGCGATGTTGGCGTCGGGTCTAACGTCCTTCAGCAGATCGAGCTTCTCGCGCCGCTGGAAGCCGATACGATACTGCAGCGTGTCTTTGGAATAGAAGCCATACACATTGCGCGGAGGATAGCCGCCAGCGTCGTCCCAGACCCAGATATCGTGCCCATTGGTGAAGAAAATCATTGGACGCTGGCCGTGATGCTTCTCCAAAGCGTCGGCGTACTGTTTGGCCTGCTCCTGACCAGCGCGAGCATCGACCAATGTTTTCTTGGCCTCGACAACAGCCAGTGGTTTGCCATTGTCATCCCACAGCACATAATCGCAGTAACCTTTACCCGTCGTGGTGGATTGATGTAGAACCTCGACTTCTTGGCCAACTGAATGATTGCTGGCGGTTCCCATCGGTACATCCCACCCAGCCATGCGCAGGTCACGGTCGATTAACCACTTGCGGGTATTGTCTTCTGTGAAGCGAAGCTGGTTGGCTGTTGCCACCGAGAGTTGGCTAGCTTGTGCTAAAGCTTGGGCCAATGATGGGGTAAAAGCGGCGACGGCAGGCGCTGTTGCCCGGTCGGCAGCCCTTAGTTCGGCGAGTTCCTGCAGCGCAATTCTAAGGCGTTCCTCCTTGAGGCTGTTTTCCTCGGCTAGAGCCTTGGCCTTGCGTTTGAACTCTGCCTTGCTATCGATGCCTTCAGCAGGAGGCTGCTTGAATGCCTCGAAGTCCTCGACCTTGCCGCCGAGGAATGTGACATGAAGCCAGCGAGCGAGCTGCCAGGCTTCTTGGATGCAGCGAACTGCATCGGAAACCTCAACGTCTTCTCCGTGGGCGCCGCGATTGCCTAGACGCCGTAACAAGTGCAACTTGTCTAGCACCAGAGGCTGGGCAATAGTCTTAAAACTGGCATCGTGCAGCAGGTCCACGAAGTTGGACTGCGGCACTCGTTCAAGCTTCAACTTGATATAGAGACGATCAACCAGGCGCTCAGCAAAATTTCGGAGCTTGACCAGCGCACTCTCCGGGTCCGTATGTGCATAGTGCTCCGCATAGCCACCCATATTAGCAAGCTCGGGATACACCGCCCGCAAGGGCTCGAAGTTCATCGACTTAATTTCTTGCATCGACACCTGTTCGGCTTTCGTAGAGTTCATGCCCATAACCGTGCGAAAGCCGTGCCAGCCCCCTATTCGTTTCGATGTTGTATTAAGGCATACATAATAAAAGATTTTTCAACCAGGCAGGAGTATTTATGACCCAATGGCCAGCCTCTCACTTGCTGGCAGCCACAATGCAGTTAGGCTATCGCGTAGGTCCTAGCCCCAGAATCGTGCTGAAGCTATGCTCGCTCCGTTTATCTTCCCCTGAATCGCTATCTGGTCAGGATCGAGGTGCCGGACGATGCGTACGATGCGCGCCGTGTCATCGCCCCGCCGCCTGTGGGTTTGCGATGCCGAACCTCACGGCCTGCACAGCGTCGCGGGTGGGCGATGACTGGGCTGCCAGCAACAGCGCCGTTCGGATCGGCGTCCCTTCCGTCATCATTCCAGACGAACGGAATGTGCTCATCAATCCGAAGCCACTTGTATGCACGCGTTGTGTTCATGCGCAAGTCAGGGGTGTGCCGTAAGTCGACCAGTTAGCGAAAAGCCACCATTATCGATAGTTAGCGGACGAATTTAAATGCGAGTTTTTCGCATGACATCATCATCATCATCCCTCTGCCTTCAGATATGCCTTCATACTTGCTATAACCGAGATTAAAGTAAAAAAGCCACGATCATCGCCGGCTGTGGATTCTGGCCGGGGATCAACTCGCGGTCTTCCGCCACGGCTTGTCTTCTACGAACTCAGCAACAGCGGCCACTACGCCGGACTGTGGGAGCAGCTTCATGTGCCGTCGCGCAGGAAGGCTTGCGAGCTGATATGTTTGACTTGCGACAGACTAATGGCGGGAACCCCTGTCTTCTCGGTCAGCTTCAGCGGGGCCAGCAGCACCTTGCTTTGCTAGTGTGACCGCTCATTGCTGACCCGGAAAAGAATATTATTCTATTAACTCTTGGAGGATATAGCGCCCAACAAGCAAGACGGTTTCTTCATGCTTGTTGGCATAATGAACGCCTAACATGCCACCGTCGTTGGCTGTCAGATGACGCCAGACACCGTCTTCGAGCGCGATCTCCTTAAAGAGCTTGCCATCCTGGCTCAGACGAAGCGCCGAACCACCGTTGGAGGTGAACAGGCTCAGGTCTTGCAGCTGGAAGTGGTCGTCCACATGCAGCGTCGCCTCGTGCCGGCGCCAGTCATAGCCTTTGGTCGACACAAGAATGTCGCCGGAAGAGAAATACATTAGCTTGCCGTCCAGTTGCGAAAAGAGAGGCTTGTTGCCGGAATGGGAAAAGCGCGTGTCGCTATCCCAGTCGCAGGTTTGCCAGGATTTGCCCGCTCCGTAGTACATCACGAAGGGGGGCGTGTCGGGCTTTTTCTTGTTGCGCTGATAGGACCAACTGTATTCGCAAAACGCCAGCAGCGCGTTTTCTCCGGGTAGCGAACGCATCGTTTTCACCTCAACGCCATCGTTAAGCTGCGGCGTCTGGTCCCAGCGTTGCCACGGCCCATCAAGGGTCTGCGCAGAAAAGAGTATGGACTTGGGATAGCTGTCGGTTTTCGTGGAATCGCTCCAGATGCCTTTTTCAATATAGGTATATTTTTGGTATTGCGTCGTCACCCAAAGCCACATGCCTTTGAAGTACATGATATTTTCATAAGAAAGGTGGCCGTCGTTCAGCGACAGCTGACTGTTTTTTGCGCCGCCCGGTCCGGCGCTATGCTGCCAGACTAAGGCGTCGCTCGAATAATAGATGCCTTCATCGCGCGTCCCTTCTCGTAGCGAGCGGTTCTTGATGATCCACATGCCGTTGACGACGCTGATGCTATCCAGCCAGACTTTAAATTGCGGAACATCGATCTGGATCTGCCGCCAATTGACGCCGTCCTCGCTGCGATAGAACGCGTCATCCGAATCGATTTTGGCGGCAATCAGCCAGATTTTTCCGTCCGTCTTAATATGGTTAATCTGCTCCGGATCGCACGGAGGATGCTCGACCCGCTGCCAATCGGTAGCGAACATGTGTTCCTTGCCATTCCTGCTGATGGTCACGGATTGCTTTGCCAGCTTCTCGCGCTGTTGTTGACTCAGGTATTCCGCGCGCTTCTGTTCCTTGATCGCATGGACGGACTTATCGAAGTTCCCTTCAATGAAGAACTCGATCTGTTTCATGACATTGCCGCAAGCTTCCTCGAACGCATTCAGCGTGCCCTCGATCTGGTTGTAGTAACGCTGGAACTGGTCGCCCCAATCCTCATTCTCAGCCGCGTTGTCCAAATTAAAATCGCTATGGCCGATGTCATCCTTGAACTCGAAATTAGGAATGTTCCAACGTCCAACCACGCCGTTTGCATGATGCAGCGCGTAACGGTGCTCGGACAGAAAGTCCAGCGCTTTCTTGCGGGACTCGTTCAGGCTGGACATCGCGGACTTGCGGCCTTGGGTGCATAAGGTGGCTGCGGCCTTTTCAGTCAGTCTGTCGAGGAAACTGCCGTCGGAGTAGCTGAAGAAATACGAATGCTCCATGCCTTTCACGTACACCTTGCTCATATCAGAGATAAGACTCATTCCCGCCCAGCTGGCGGCATTGAGGCGCTTCACCGCATCCGCGAAGTAGCCACTAAAACGGAGCTTACGGTATCGGATAGCGTTCTCCCAGCCTTGCGTGCACGGGGCCAGCTTGAGCGCCGCCTCCAGGACTCTGGACTCGTCGTCGTCGCCAATGATGGCCAGAAGTTGCGGCAGGGACTCCTTCAACTGGGTCGGCTTAAGAGCGCCTAGTAGCGCCTTGATTTGCGGGCTTTCAATTGGCTTCTGCGCCAGCGTTAGCAGGAAGAATGCATCGAGCAGCCAGGTGAATTTCTTTTGGTCGTCATCCAGCAGCGTCAGCATAGTGGCCTGGTATTCGTTCAGTTTGCGCGGATTGTCGGCCAGTCTGAGGATGTCTTCGCGAACTCCGGGCTGGCTGCCTTTCGCAGCCAACAGCGCGATGAACTCCAGCGCCTGCGCATTGAAAGACGCCGCAGTGTCAACGCACAGTGCCAGCAATAGCAGATAGCTGCGCTTCGATTCGTCGCTGTGTTTGCCGTCGAAGAAGGTGTGTGCATGGATATCCGGCAATGAGGGGAGCAGCGTTACGGTTTCTTCTGGCGGAGGTTTCCCGGCGGCCACTTCCAGAATCGGGTTCAAGCCATGCTGGTCCTTGTAGACATCGATAGCGACCTGGCTGCCACCGATGATTTCATACATCAGATGACGGATGCTGTAGCTTGTGCTCAGGCCAGAGAACTCCTTGCCGAAAAATTTGGAGATGATTTTTTCGCGGGCCGCATCGCTATTGCAAAGCTCGCTGTCGCTAGTTAGATCGACGATCCTCTCATATTGATCGGAAAGGAAATACAGCGCATTGAAGCCGGTGCCGGAAATATTTTTCTGGATGAAATGCGAATCCACGATATGGACATCGAACGACAGATCGATCATGTTGCGGTACTGGTCGATGCCGGGGAAGGCTATCTGGTCAATCAGTTCACTGATGAAGTCGATTAGCTTGACCTCTTCGTCGCAGTTAACATCGAGCTTTTCCAGCGTGTTGACCAGGTAGTTGCCGATATCGCGCGTACACAGCGCCACGCTCGGATGGCTGCGCATGAAGTCGTAGGTTAGGCGCAGGATCAGCAGGATTTTAGGTGTCGATTTCCATTGGCGCTTGTTCGCCTCTATGTGCAATGCCCAGTTGTTGAAGCTGGTGTTGTTTTCAACGTGGCGCAGTCGCTGGTCGATCCTGTCGACCGCTTGTTCGAGGAAGTCCCGGGTTTCGATGATGGTTTCATTCATCGTGCCCAGATTGTTGCGGATGACCGCGATGGCCTGCGAGTTTATCAAATTCTGGTACTGCAATTGCTGCAGGTAATGCCAGGCAAACTTTTGCATTTGCAGCATATCCATCTGGTTCAGCAACTGGTCTTCACTGGTCTTGCCACTGATGGCGCAGGCGAGGCGCTTGACGAACCCAGCTCCGGATTGCTGGGCAAGCCGCTGCTGGCTCGTCGTCACCAGTTTCGAGGCGTCCAGCGCCAGTTGCTGCGTCACCGCGGAGTTGTACTTGTGCTTGGCGACTAGCGCATTGACGGCATCGAACTCCGCCCCTTCCAGGGACGCTTCAAAGATTTGTTTTTGTTCCACTGTGGGTGCTTCATTCATTTTTCATACCTCAGAGCTTGTTGATCTTATCTTTCAGGCGCACGCTTTGCACCTGCATGGTTTTGACTTGCTGCGCGAAATGCTGTTCGGAAAAATACAACCCTTTGTGGAAATCGGCATAGTATTCTTGCGAGCGATGCAGGTACTGCAGCGTATCGTGAGCGGTAACTCCATTGCTGACGACCCGCTCCGTCGCAGCGAGCGTCAGCTGAAACGTTTTTTCGACGTGATTGTCCAGCGCGATACTCATCGCCAGCGAGGTGATCATGCCGCCGATCAAGCCGCCGATCAGTGCCCCCGGCGGCCCGGCCAGCGCGCCGATCGACGCGCCCACCGAGGAACCGACGACGGCGGCGCCGGTCTGGAAGACATTCTTGCCAGTACGCGTCTCCAATTCTTCACGGCTCATTTTTCCGGCGGAGAACAGCACTAGGCATTGCACCAAATCCACCACGCAGATGGCCGCGCCGGCGACCGTGCCAGTAGACAGGCTACGCGTGAAGGTGGAGCCGGCGAACAGCTCAGGCAGCGAGCGTGCAGCCATGCTGACGCTCGCCGTCGCCACGCCCGCCTTCAAGAAGCTGTCGGCGGCGGCGATCACGGTGTCTTTCAGGATCATGCGCGCCGCCTGCTCTGCGCTGATTTCGCCATTCCTGACCTGCTGGATGTGCTGGAATGCGTTAATGCAGCCGGCGACGACGCCGGTGATTACGGCCGCCGTCGTTGCCGCTTTCAGGCTTTGCTGAAGCGTGGATTTGTTCAGGTAGCCGTCCTGCATCTGTTCATGCCGCTTCTTGCCGGTCCTGGAGCCGCTGCCGAGCTGCTCTGCTTCGGACTTGCTCAGTGGTGTGGATTGCGCACCGTCGGCATCCAAATGCCCGACGGTGTTGTCACGAACCTTTTCCGCCGCGCGCGCCACTTCCGGGCGTGTTTCCTGGTTCTTCATCGCTGTTCTTTGGGCGGAAGTCCGCACGCCGTCGATCTGATCGGATGGACCGACGAACACATCGGTGTTTTCGTACTTGTGCACGCCGTTCTTGGAGGCGCGAAAGGCTTTTTGCGTTTCATCGGCGTTCTGGAAGTACTTCAGTTGCGCGCCTAGCACCTGTTCGCCGTCCTTCATGACGACGATGTCGTGCAGCTGATGGTTGCGCTCCAGCGGCGAGTTGGCGAATCCATCGGTGAATGCGCGCACGTCCTTGTTCTTCAAAATGGCGTCCAGATTGAACGACTCCGCATGAAAGGTTTCGGCGGCGATTCCGCCTTTGATGGCGTTGTTTTGCGCGGTCATGGAGATATTGCTCATCAGGGTGTTGGCCTGGTTGATTTCCTCCAGCATCCGCCCGATTTGCTCCGCCGCCTGCGCGGGCAAGATGGGGCAGGCGCTGACCGCCTGTGTGATGGCTTTTTTGCGTTCATTATTCATGGTGGCTCCGAACTCTTATATTGGCAAAATTGGCGGCGGAAAAATGTAGGCTGAATCCATCTCAACCTTCCCACATCTGGATCGCCTGCTTCAGGCCCCGAACCAGTTCCTCCTCCCACGCCCGCGGCTGGAGTATCCGCACATGGGGCAACCAGTGCCGTACAACCGGCAATAATTGATTGATGTGATTGATCCGGGTGTTGACCAGCAGCGAGCCGTCATCTTCTGCGTGTTGCCGTTGATGCGGCAGCAGCGGTTGGCGACTGAAGTAGTGGGCGACATCGGGGGCGACGCGCAGCAGCACGTCCGTGGTTTCCGTGGTGAACCACACATCGTCCTGGACATCGATGTAGTCGGCGTGCGCGGGATTGAATGGAAACTGCGCCGCTTCGTCTACTTCCAGTTGATCGATCAGCGCAACGCTGAAGTTCTTGAGCCGTGCGCCTTCCTCCGCAGCCACATACCAGATGCCGTTTTTGTGAATCAGTCGGTATGGCTGGGCAAGTCGCGGCCGGGCTTTATAGATGAATCTGCAAGGATGCCGTTTGGCGATGGCAGCATGGAGCGCGGTAAAGGTACGGGTGCCGCGCAAATCCTCTTGGGGAGTCGCCTGTACCTGGGTAGCACGGTGTACTTCGGGCGTGTTCAGTTGTTCCAGCAGATAGCGCAGGCTGCCGTCGGGGAACAGGTGTTCGGTGCCGGATAAGCGGGCGTAGCCGTGCAGGTGTTTGACGGGAATGCTGCTGCGGGCAGCGTGCGTCAGCTGCCAGCGGCCTTCCGAGTCGCGTTCGGCGATGCCGAGCAAGCGCTCCCCCAAGTCGCGTTCGATGGTGCGCACGTCGACCCCGTGCTCTTCGGCCAACTGGTGCTTGTCGATTCGGTCGCCCTGATGCAGGCGGGCGAGGATGCGGGACAAGCGCTGGGCCAGTTTTTCCCCTTTTCCGCTATTGGTCGTGTTGGTAGATGTCATGGGGCAATATAGTTGCCTCGCGCGACAGGTAGTGTCGCGGGGCAGGCAGCACCCCGAATATTTGAGGAGAAACCTTTAGTCTGAATCGTTAATTCTTTATGGAAACTTTCGGGGGAGTTTACCAAATGATAAGAAAAATAGGAAGTAGAGTTTTAGCTAAGGGGAACTGTCTTTTCTATTCATACTGCACCCCTATGCAACATCGATGCCCTTCCTATTAATATTGGTTCTAAACGTTGTCGTATTCACTACGTAGGCTATCGAGCAGTGCCGGCCAGTTCTCTGCGCAAAAGCGGAATGAAATATCGCGCGACTTTGGTGAATGGTCGCCTGGATAAATAAGCTGTTTCACGAGCAAATCTGGGCGTTGCCACTGGTACTCATGCCAAGGTTTTTTGATATCGATACCTGTTTGCTCCAGAATTACCTTTTGTGCAGTGCGCCAACCTTTCCGTTTTCCAGAGTCAAGATTGGGTGGCCTGAAAGGGAAGCCGGAAAACATCTTGGGGTCTTTGCCTGTGAAGTACTCGCGCAACAGCTGTTCGTTCCTCGGCCCCAGTTGAGCAAGTGCAGCGTTGCTCGGTTCCGGGTGTTGGGCCAACGGGCCATCCAGGCGCAGGATTCCACGCACCGCTCGATCAAAAATGTGCTTATATCGATTCCCAGCATACCCGGCATCCCAATTGCTTAGTTCGGCCCAATCGTATCGCTGGAGGTAGTTTTCATCAAGGGTGACATCAATACAAACGAAATTGGTATTGGGCCTAAAGTCGACTGACACCGTCACTCCTAGAAAATCGGTATTCGACTGATCTTCGCCGGCAAACGTGCTGCCGGGCGCAGCACGATATTGACTCTGACTATCAGCGTGGGACGGCATAATCTGTAGACCTAGCAGCAATACGTGTTGGCGAATCAATTTTTTGAAATTAGAGGCCTGTTCTGCATGCGCAAACGGCAGAATATAGGTGATAGATGCGGATTGCACTGACACATGCCCGATCCCGATCTGATCAAGCGCGGATTTTGGCAAACCGGTACGGGCCAGCGCGATTCGCACCAGTTCTAATCCTGCACGCCCGGCAGCAAACACGCTAGTGCCAAGTGCAATATTTGGTGGTAAGACCGCGTGTGGCAGCGTGATGTCGGCTACCACGGAAGTTGCAAGAGCTTTGCCGTTGATCGTCTTCCATAGCGTAAAAAATATGGCCCCTGGGAGGTTGTTGGCACCGTTCCCAAGGTCTGGTACAAGGACAAGTATTTCAGTACCCAAGTGTTCAAGATCAATGTGAATACGCACGAATTTAGTCATGATTGCCAACCTCTTTTTCTTCAACGTCGTAGTGGTAAGGATCAACGTAGATTGAACTGATGCCACGTTGCCCGATCTCTCTAGTGCGCGCGATCCATTCAGCTTGCATATCGCGGTCATAGAACAGCGCGGGGTCTGATTTGATTGCAGCAGGAATCGGCACGAAGTTCTCGATGCGCAAGATTTCACCCAATTCAATTGGCATTTCTATCGTACCCGGCGGGGGCAGGAATATATCTATGCTGTACTGTTTCTTTAGCACTCTGCGATGACCAATCAGCAGTTTTTCATCGCCCTTGAACAACCTCTGAAGATCCGCACCGCGTTGCCACAGAGCTACGGTAGAGCGATAGGGCGGGCGGATAAGCCATAGCTCTTCATCTTTCAAGAACCGCCGCAAGCTACCTTTGAGATCGTAGTTGTCCAGCAAATTCAAAAACATGCTGGCGAGTGTCTTGGGGGAAAGCATGGATGGCGTAACAGGCTTCCCGTCAAATTCCCGGCTCAAGTGTTTTAAGCGATAAACGGCCTCGAAGCGGACGGTGGTTTCCGCAAGACTCATCAGGGCAGCAGCGTTTGGGCTATCAGGCAGATTATGTTCGCGTCGCTTTTGCTTCATTTCCAGTGCTTTTACATATGCCTTTAACGACGCGAGTTGGGAATGCTGATCAAAGTAGACTGTCTCGTTGGGGTAGATGCTGGTTGTGACGCCAGCGCTTAGGGCAGCATATGCTAATGCGTTAATAATGGCTCCTGCATTGAAGCCGTCAGGTACTTTTAGCATAGCGGGGGTATCGATCCTCGTTACCTCAACACCTTCCCCCATTCTGAAAACCATAGCCTGACGCGGGTGCTGGAATTCCAGTGGATACTGACACCTGACAGCATCCAGCATCGAATACGCAGTCATGACCGCGTCGCCCGAGGTGACAATATTGTGGCCGACGTAGTGCATAGAGTTGCTGCCCTCTACTTCCAGCTTTGTCCCAGATTTTTTCGACCGGACTCGCAACGGCATTTGTTTGCCTGAGTTCGATTTTAGTTGGCCCTTGGCCCAACTGGAGTTATGTACGATCTCAGGATCATCGCTAATTTGTGCGAATTCCCGTTGAAGCTTAACGCCGAAAACACCGTGAACTCGAAGACCCATGGTATCGATCATGATGCAATCCATCATGTGCTGTAACCGCTTTTTGTCCTTGTTCATTTCAGTTCCTTTCAATGGTCATGCTGTTTTTTTGCGTTGCCTAGCCGCTAGACCATGCTATGGCAGGCTAAGTAGCGACCTTAATCGCTGTTGAAAACGGTATAAACAGTTATTCTTTAAGGGGAGCATCATTGGCAAGTAGATAGCTCTCTTTGTTAGCTATGTACGGATGCAGTTGCCATGTCTGCAAACTGATAATGACCGTCTATGTATGGTGTGTTTGTTGCCATGTTGTACGGTATTACGGTATTACGATGTTGTGCTGACATGACGCAGTTGACGTGCACGCACTAACGATCCTGCGAGACAATCAAACACATGCACGTTCATGCCGTGTGACTTGCCTAGATGGCTGTAAGCAACGAGACGAATTTCTTTATGTCCACTTTTTGCCTCGAACGCGTGTTCAGTGCTTTTGCCGCAAGTATCGCGTTCACCTCTTCAGAAATCCACGCTACAGACCTTGCTGAGACCTTGATAGGTGGTGGAAAGACTCCAGCTTTAACATCGCGCCATAAAGTAGACCTCGCGATGCCGGAACTCTCTGCTGTTTCCTTTTCTTTACGAACGGCTCGATTTGGGCTGTTTCGGGCGGTGTTGATGAGTTCTTGAAATGCTTCGGGAAGCGAGTCCAGAGCTGGGGTGACTAATAGCCGATCGTCAACCTTGTCAGCATTCTTATGGGGAGCCTTATATATTTCTCGATGTTTTACAGTTTTCATTTCTTCTCCGTGGGCATGTTTAGTATGTCGCGACAAGAAGAATTTTCTCATCAAATAGATGCAATTAAAACAACATTATTGATTGTAGTCATTGGGCACGAAAAGAGCCAATTACGCGTTATTCCGTGAAAAAGTTATAGTCTTTTGATGTATCCTGACTGTTCTGCGTGAAAAGATTTAGTTATTTAAGGGAGCTGCATGAACACATCCAAACCACAGGTTCAAGAAGTGAAGAGACAACGTCCTAGCTGGGATGATGAACATGCTTATGACATCAGTGTGAACTGGTCATTTAGGAGGTGGGCTTGGGAGTTTTTAAGGCGAAATCCTGAGTATCAGGCGATCAAACCGAATGCCCGAGGACCTGGATACAGGGACCTCTATGCTAGGTTTGGGCGGACAACTCTAAAAGACTTCAATCAGCACTACGATACCCCTACGCCTGGGGATGAAAGCCGGGCGTGGCTGCCTGAGCGGCACAGCGGTTTTTATGTACCCAAGTTTTCCAGCGAACGTGAACTTAATCTGACCTTGAAGCAAGGTGAAGTAGCAGTGGTGCTCGATCTAAGTCGTACAATTAGTGCAGGGAGGGCGGCAGTAGAGTCAATGCTCTCGCATGTCCGAGCAGATTTAATGGCGGAGATGGATCGTTATGAGTCATTGCTTCGACTTAAAGATGCGCCACTTCCTAAGATCAAGAAACCTCGACGGCACAAGCTCCTCATTCGTTTGCGAATTCTGGATGCCATTTATGCAAACGCTTCCGATGATGAAATAATTACGTGTATATATCCACCATACAATCGGACAAGGACTTTGCCAACAGGAGATGCGCTTTCGCGGGCGCGCAGAATGCTTAGCGAGGATAAAAAGCGAGCACGGGCTTTAATGAATGGCGGGTACCTTGAATTGGTGCCGCTAGATTATCTTCAAGATAAAAGCGGCACCAAGGAGGAAGATGACAGTAAATCTGATGAGGAGTAATGAGTAAACTGCAGTGCTGCTGTTTGTGTAGTCAGCTGCGTAGCTAAAACATTATTTTACAAAATTTGTAGATAAGCTATTGATTTAATTGTATAAATTTCCTACATCAAAATCACGTCGTACTGCTCCTGATGGTAGGCATTCTCCACCTGCAGCGAGATTTTCTTGCCGATGAAGTCGCCCAGCATGGCCAGGTGCTGCGATTCTTCTTCGAGGAACAGATCCACGACTTCCTGCGAGGCGAGGATGCGGAATTCGCGCGGGTTGAACTGCTTGGCTTCGCGCAGCAGTTCGCGCAGGATTTCATAGCAGATCGTGCGCGAGGTTTTTACCTGGCCCTTGCCGGCGCAGGCGGGGCACGGTTCGCACAGAATGTGGGCCAGCGATTCGCGCGTGCGCTTGCGTGTCATTTCCACCAGACCCAGCGGCGAAAAGTTGCTCACCGAAACCTTGGTGCGGTCGCGCGACAAGGTGCGTTTCAGTTCGGCCAGCACGGCGTTGCGGTGCTCGGCGTTGTCCATGTCGATGAAGTCGAGGATGATGATGCCGCCCAGGTTGCGCAGGCGCAGCTGGCGCGCGATGGCGTGCGCCGCTTCCAGGTTGGTCTTGAAAATCGTGTCGGCGAAATTGCGCCCGCCGACGAAGCCGCCCGTGTTGACGTCGATGGTGGTCATCGCTTCCGTCTGGTCGACGATCAGGTAGCCGCCCGACTTCAGGTCGACCCGGCGGCCCAGCGCGCGCAAAATCTCTTCTTCCACGCCATATAAATCGAACAGCGGGCGTTCGCCCGTGTAGTGCTGCAGGCGCGTCAGTTCGCTGGGCGTGTAGATTTCCGCGAATTCGCGCAGTTTCACATAGTTTTCGCGCGAATCGACCTGGATGGTGGCCGTTTCATCGCCGACGAAGTCGCGCAGCACGCGCTGCGCCAGGCTCAAGTCCTGGTGCAGCAGGCTGGTGGCGGGCCGCGTGCGCGCACCGTGCGTGATCGTGCTCCAGGTCTTGCGCAGGTAGTCGACGTCCGCCTTCAGGTCCGCGTCGGACGCGTCCTCGGCCATGGTGCGCACGATGTAGCCGCCCTTTTCATCGGGCGGCAGCAGGCTTTGCAGGCGCACGCGCAATTGCTCGCGCTCCGCTTCCTTCTCGATCTTCTGCGAAATGCCGATATGTTTATCCTGCGGCAGGTACACCAGCATGCGCCCGGCGATGGAAATCTGCGTCGACAGGCGCGCACCCTTGGTGCCGATCGGGTCCTTGATCACCTGCACCGTCAGCACCTGGCCGTCGAAGAGGATTTTTTCGATCGGCGCCGGCGTGGCGTTCTGGCCGTCGTGGCCGCGCGCTTCCCAGATGTCGGCCACGTGCAGGAAGGCGGCGCGCTCCAGGCCGATGTCGATGAAGGCCGATTGCATGCCCGGCAATACCCGCACCACCTTGCCGGAATACACATTGCCGGCCAGGCCGCGCGTGAGCGTGCGCTCGATGTGCAATTCCTGCACGGCGCCCTGCAGGATGAGGGCGACGCGCGTTTCTTGCGGCGTGATATTGATCAGGATGTCTTCGTTCATGGGGGCGCGGGAGTGGAGGCAACGAATGACATCATACCCGGGATCAGGGCAGGGGCAAACCCGCTTCACGCAGCAATTGCGCGGTCTCGTACAGGGGCAGGCCCATGATGCCGGAATGGCTGCCTTCGATGTACTCGACGAACAGCGCGGCGCTGCCCTGGATGCCGTAGGCGCCGGCCTTGTCGTACGGTTCCGGCGTGGCGCAGTAGGCGGCGATCGAGGCGGGCGAGAGCACGCCGAAGCGCACTTGCGACACCTGCGTGCGCTGCTCGGCGAAATCCTTGTAGTGCACGGCGATCGAGGTCAGCACCTCGTGCGTGCGGCCCGACAGCTGCTGCAGCATCGCCACCGCTTCCGCCCGGTCGGCCGGTTTGCCGAGGATGACGCCGTCGATGGTGACGGTGGTGTCGGCCGCCAGCACGGGACGCGGGGTCAGGTGTCGGCGGCGCACCAGATCCCACGCGAAGGCGGCTTTTTCATTCGACACGCGGGCGACATAGTCGAGCGCCGATTCGCCGGGGAAGACTTCCTCGGTGACGTCGGCGCCGCGCGGGCCGTCGCTGCGCAGCAGCAGCAATTCGAAATCGACGCCGATCTGGCGCAGCAGTTCGCGCCGGCGCGGACTTTTGGAAGCGAGGTAGATCTTGTGATCAGCCGTTTTCATGGGGGAGTTCAGACGCGGTGATAGGGGTGGTTTTGCGTGATCGACCAGGCCCGATAGAGCTGCTCGGCGAGGATCACGCGCACCACGCCGTGCGGCAGGGTCATGCTGGAAATGCGCAGCATGCCTTCGGCACGTGCCTTGAGTTGCGGATCGAGGCCGTCGGCGCCGCCGATCAGGAAGGCGGTGTCGCGGCCATCCTGCTGCCACGCCATCAACTGCTGCGACAGGCCGACGCTGGTCAGGTCCTTGCCGCGTTCGTCGAGGGCGATGATGCGCACGCCCTTGGGCAGGACGGCTTCGATGCGCTCGCGTTCGAGCGCCATCGCCGTGGCGGCGGTCTTGCTGCCGGAACGCTCCACCGGCTTGATTTCTTTCAGCACGATGCGCAATTCCGGCGGCATGCGCTTCGCGTATTCCGCGAAGCCCGTCTCTATCCAGGCCGGCATTTTATGGCCGACCGCAGCGATGATGAGCTGCATCGAGGCTTACGCTTCGACTTTTTTGATACGCTTGATCACGGTTTTTGCCGGTGCAGCATCGGCTGCCGGCTTGGCCGCGCGTGGGGCGCGTACTTTTTTCTCCGGCAGCGCTTTCAGCGCTTTCACGGCGGCTGCTTCGGTCTTGGTCGGCGCGACTTTCACGGTCTTGCCGACGGCTTTGGAAGCGGCGGCTTTCTTGGCCGGGGCTTTCTTGGCGGCGGTGGCGGCCGTGGCTTTCTTGGCCGGCGCCTTTTTCTCGATCACGGGCGTCGCTTCCACATTGGCCTTGCTTGCCGCCAGATGGCCGCTGACCTTTTTCGGCTCGTCGCCGGCCGCTTTTTTCGGCGCGCGCTTGGCGGCGCCCAGCTTGACCGGGGTGTCGCCCCAGATTTCTTCCAGACGGTAGTAGGCGCGGATAGGCGCTTGCATGATGTGGACGATCATGTCGCCCAGATCGACCAGCACCCATTCACCGGTGTCCTCGCCTTCCATGCCGATGATCTGGCCGCCGGCGTCCTTGACCTTGTCGCGCACCGAGGCGGCCAGCGCCTTGGTTTGACGGTTCGAGGTACCGGAGACGATCGCGATGCGGTCGAACAGGCTGGTCAGGTGGCTCGTTTCGAAGACGGCGATGTCTTGGCCTTTGACGTCTTCAAGGGCGTCGACGACGAGGGTTTGCAGTTTTTTGATGTCCATTTAGCTTTTGTATAAATTATGTTGTTCAATATAGTCTAGCACTAGCGGGGAAACAAGCGAGTTCGCCCGATTCCCCCGTTGTAATGCCGCACGTATTTCGGTGGCGGAGATATCCACCGCGAAGTCCTGTGCCAGATAAGTCAGACCGTGCGGCGTGTTGCGGATGCTTTCCAGAGACCCCAGGCGGCGCGAAAATGCGTCGGCGACCACTTGCGGTACTGCTGTGTCATTCAGCGCGAAGCCGGGGCGGGCCGCGACGCAGATATGCGCGTATTCAAATAATTGCTGCCATTCGCGCCATGTCGCGAGCCGCTGCAGCTGGTCGGCGCCCATCAGGAAAACGATGGAAGCGCGCTGTCCCAGCTCGGCGCGTACCTGGCGCAAGGTATCGATGGTGTAGCTGGCCTGGCCATGTTCGCTGCGCTCGATTTCCTGGCGGTCGATCACCACGGGCAGGGGCAGGCCGGCAAAGGCAAGGCCGGCCATTTCGGCGCGCTGCTGGCCGGTGGCGCCCAGTTTATCCTTTTGCCAGGGCGCGCCTGCCGGAATCACGCGCAGTTCATCGGCGTGCAGCAGGCTGGAAAAATGCGCGCCCAGCGCGACATGGCCCATGTGCACCGGATCGTAGCTGCCGCCGAGCAGCGCCACGCACGCCGTACCGCTTTCCTTCACGCCTGCAGCCAGTCGCGATGCACGAGGAAGTCAGTATACAACGCCGCTTCGGGACTGCCCGCTTCCGGGTGCCAGTCGTAGCGCCACTTGACCACGGGCGGCATCGACATCAGGATCGCCTCGGTGCGTCCGCCCGACTGCAGCCCGAACAGGGTGCCGCGGTCGAAGACCAGGTTGAACTCGACGTAGCGTCCGCGCCGGTAGCACTGGAAATCGCGTTCGCGTTCGCCGTAGGGCGTGTCCTTGCGGCGCGCCAGGATCGGCACATAGGCGTCGATGAAGGCGTCGCCGGCGCTGCGCATCATGGCAAAGCTGTCGTCAAAGCCCAGGGCGTTGAAGTCGTCGAAGAAGATGCCGCCTGCGCCGCGCGCTTCGCGCCGGTGCTTCAGGTAGAAATAATCGTCGCACCACTGCTTGAACTTCGGGTGCAGCTCGTCGCCAAACGGCGCCAGCGCGTCATGGCACACCTGGTGAAAATGCTTGACGTCGCCCGTGTCGCCATAATACGGCGTCAAATCCATGCCGCCGCCGAACCACCATACGGGTGCGCCATCGGCATTCACGGTGGTGAAAAAGCGCACGTTCATGTGCACCGTGGGCGCGTAGGGATTACGCGGATGGAGCACCAGCGACACGCCCATCGCTTCCCACGCCTTGCCGCCCAATTCAGGGCGCGCGGCCGCTGCCGATGGCGGCAATGCGGCGCCTGTGACGTGCGAAAAATTCACGCCACCACGCTCGAACACATTGCCTTCCTCGATCAGCCGCGAAATGCCGCCGCCGCCCTCGGGGCGCTGCCATGCATCGGTCAGGAAGGGCTTGCCGTCCTGCGCTTCGAGCGCCTGCACGATACGGCTTTGCAAATCGAGCAGATAAGCCTTGACGGCCGAAGGGGAGGGAGTTGACGACATCGCGTGGGCCGACGAGGCCGAAATAAAAAAGTAAGGACGGATTGTACCCTGTTACGCGTTTTTGTGATAGGCCGGCGCTGGCGCTGTGGTTTTGCGGCTGGCGCCCCTTACAACATGCGCAACTGCTGCAGCACGGGCAGTTTCTCACGCAGGAACTCGTCGATGGCGGCGTTGAGCAGCTGCTGGTGCGCCGCCTCGTCGTCGCATGCCGCGCCGTCCTTGAGCAGGCGGCGCCCGCAGCGCGCCATGGCGCTGGCCGCCTGCGCCTGCAAGCTGGCCAGGTCCGGTTGCTCGCCTTCCTGGGTCAGCAGAGAAAACAGCAGCCGGTCGATGAATTCCATGTTGATACCGCTGCCAGCCAATGACGAGCACAGGATGCGGTGGTCGTCGCCATAGCGCAACTGTGCGCCGATGGCCCGGTTCAGGCGGTGCGCGGCGGCGTCGTCGCTGCCGCTTTGCGCCACATCCGGGAAATACATCACGACCTGGCCGCCGGTGACCAGCATGGCTGCCACCTCCGCCAGGCTTTGCATGCTTTGTCCGGGCAATGAGGGCAGTGCGGCCAATTCGGCCAGGCTATGCGGGCCGGTTGCCAGCGCGTCGCAGACGGCGCCGTAGACCTGCTCGTTTCCCGTCACTACGCCAACCTTGGTCTGGAAGCTAAAGGTCATTTTTGCGCGCGGCACCAGCATGGCCAGGTGCACATCGGCCAGGCATTCCGCCTGGCGCGCGGCGCCCATGCGGCGCGCGCCCCGCACCAGCACGTCCTTGCGGAAACTGGTATCGAGAAAATAATCCTTCATCGTTTCACGCATGGCCGCATCGGGCAGCAAGTCGATGGTGGCTTGCCGGTCGGCGTTCAGGTACAGCTCGGGAAAGGCAAAAGGCAGGTCGGCGGAGCCGGCAAAATCGAGCTTGGCGCGCGCCACATCGCGCATCACGTCGGTGTGGTACAGCGGTTCCCAGTCCTGGTTCAGGTATTCATGCACGCTGTAATGGGGATCGCTGTTGATGAGCGCATTGAGGCGCGGTGCGAGTGCGGGATTGTCCGTGATGTAGCCCGCCTGCAGGTTCTGCAACTGCTGCACATAGGCGATGCCAGCCTGGATCTGCAGGTCGCTGCGTCCGGGAAAGCTGTTGGAAAACTCCAGCAGCAGGCGTTGCAGGGGCAGGGCGGAACTCCATCCAGGCATGGCGTTGTAGCTGAGCGAAACGATGCCGCCCGGTTTCAGGTAGCGGGCGATGAAGTCGACGATGTGCTGGCGGTTTTCGCGGTTGACCCAGGTGTAGATGCCGTGCAGGGTAATGAAGTCGAACTGCGGCAGACCGGGCACGCGGCCCTGGCCCAATTCTTCGAAGCTGTTTTCCAGCAGGGTCAGATTGCCCAGCTGTGCTTTTGCCGCCAGGGCGCGTGCGCCGGCGACATGCGCGGGATTGAAATCGTTGCCGTAGAACTGGCCGTTGGGATTGGCGGCCGCCAGGACGTTGAGCGTCTGGCCGCGGCCGAAGCCCAGTTCAAAATAGGTGTAGGGCTGATCCAGGGGCACCGGCTCGACGCCGTGCAGGATGCAGCTGAAATTGAGGTGATGCGGACTCAGGTCGCTGTAAAAACCGTTGGTGTACTCGATATCCGACACATATCCTTCATTCCAGGCCATGGTTTCCCCGCATTGGTGGCAAAACGGCAGTATGCCATCATGGCTGCCTGCGCGGGAAGTGCGTTGTGGCTCAGGGCGCCGGTGGCGGGGCGTCGTCCTGCACCACGGTGATGGAGAGCTCCGGCCCGGCGCCGGGCGGGCGCGTGCTTTCGACGGCGTGCGCGGCGTTCTGTTGCAGGTCAGGCCGCGCTATGCCCTGCCCGGCGATGGCGGCGGGAGAGGGCGCCTGCTTGCTGATAATGGCGCTGGCCGCCAATGCCAGCAGCAGCACCAGCAGCGCGGCTTTCACCCACGTTCCCGGGCGCGCATGCGCGGGGCGCTCGCGGCGGGCCTGGCGCGCCGCGGCGTCGACGATGATGCGGGCCAGCTCGGAGCCGCGCTGGCGGGTGCGCAGGCGCAGGGCCTCGAATTGGGCTGCGGACAAGGTGCCTCGCCGGAGCATGTCGCGCAAGGCGGCGACCGGCGAGGCGAGCAGGCGGTCCGTCGGCAGGCTGGCGTGCGCGGCGTCACGCTGCCACTGGTCGATCACGTCTTCGTCGTACAGGGCGTCGATGGCGTGGCGGTTCACCTGCCGCAGCGCATCGGCGGCCAGTTGCTGGCGTTCGAGCAGTGCCGCGCCGTCATGCTGGCGCGGCAGCTCGCGCACCCGCTGCAGGAAGGCGTCCTGTGGCAGCAGGTCCGTGCGCAGCAGCCATGCCAGGGTGTCGACGGGCCCCGCACCGGCGGCCAGTTCCGGCACGTCGATATCCTCTTCTTCGTTGTGCTCGCGCTGCAGTTCGATGATGTCGAGTTCGGCGATGGCGTCGTCGAGTTCCTCGGCCGTGATCAGGCCGAGCCGGCGCACCTGGGCGAGGGAAGGATGGATGTGGCTGGGCATGGGCCGCATCTTAGCGCAAGGCCCGTTTTTTCGGCGCGCCCATGCAAACGGGGCCGGGGCGGATGACTTCCGCGCCGGCCCCGCCGTTTGCCGCAAGCGGCCTGCTTAGTGCTTCAGGCCGCGCCAGCCGATGTCGCGGCGGTACTGCGCGCCGTCGAAATGGATTTTTTCCACGGTTTCATACGCCTGCTTCTGCGCCATCTTGATGCTGTCGCCCAAGCCCACCACGCACAGCACGCGCCCGCCATTGGTGACCAGGCGTTCGCCGTCGATGCGGGTGCCCGCATGGAAGGTGACGGAATCCGGCGTTTCGGCCGGGATGTCGCCGATCGCCGTGCCCTTGACGGGATCGTCCGGGTAGCCGGCGGCGGCCATCACGACGCCAACGGCCGTGCGGCGGTCCCATTCCAGTTCCACGGCGTCCAAGGTGCCGTTGACGGCGTGTTCCATGACGGTGACCAGGTCCGTTTTCAGGCGCGCCATGATCGGCTGCGTTTCCGGGTCGCCCATGCGGCAGTTGAATTCCAGCGTCTTCGGCGTGCCCTTGTCGTCGATCATCAGGCCCGCGTACAGGAAGCCCGTGAACGTGATGCCATCCTTGGCCATGCCCTGGATGGTCGGCACGATGATCTCGCGCATGACGCGCGCATGCATGGCCGGCGTGACGATCGGCGCCGGCGAATACGCGCCCATGCCGCCCGTGTTCGGGCCCTGGTCGTGGTCCTTCAGGCGTTTATGATCCTGGCTGGTGGCCAGCGGCAGGATGTTCTTGCCATCGCACATGACGATGAAGCTCGCTTCTTCGCCGGCGAGGAATTCCTCGATGACGATGCGCGCGCCGGCGTCGCCGAACTGGTTATCGGACAGCATCATGTCGACCGCCTGGTGCGCTTCTTCCAGGGTCATGGCAACGACGACGCCCTTGCCGGCGGCCAGGCCGTCGGCCTTGATGACGATGGGCGCGCCCATGGCGTCGATGTAGGCATGCGCCGGAGCGACGTCGGAGAACGTTTGGTAGGCGGCCGTCGGGATGCCGTGGCGCTGCATGAAGGCCTTGGCGAAGTCTTTCGACGATTCCAGCTGCGCCGCTTCTTTCGTCGGGCCGAAGATTTTCAGGCCGCGCGAGCGGAACAGGTTGACGATGCCGGCCGCCAGCGGCACTTCCGGGCCGACGACCGTCAGGCCGATGTGTTCCTGCTGAACGAAGTCGGCCAGCAATTGCGGATCGCTGATGTCGAGATTGACCAGGCGCGCATCGCGCGCGGTGCCGCCGTTGCCCGGCGCGACATACACCATCTGTATGCGTTCGGACTGGGCCAGTTTCCAGGCCAGGGCGTGTTCGCGGCCGCCAGAGCCGACTACCAGAATTTTCATAGGGACCGTTCGTTCAATGTGGGTTGCAGGGCGGCGGTGCCGCCCTTGAGTACAGAGTGATTAATTCTCTATTAACGCGTTGGTAAACACTTCCTGCACGTCGTCCAGCAGTTCCAGCGCATCGATCAGCTTTTGCATCTTGATGGCGTCGTCGCCCGAGTACACGGTTTCCGTCGCCGGTTTCATGATGACTTCGGCCACCTCGGCCTTAAAGCCGGCCGCTTCCAGCGCTTCCTTGACGGCGGCGAAATCGTGCACGGGCGTCACCACTTCAAAGCCGCCTTCTTCATCGGCGATGACGTCGTCGGCGCCCGCTTCCAGGGCCGCTTCCATCAGCTTGTCCTCGTCGGTACCCGGCGCGAACAGCAGCTGGCCGCAGTGCTGGAACATGAAGGCGACGGAGCCTTCGTTGCCCATGTTGCCGCCGTTCTTGTTGAAGGCGTTGCGGACTTCGGCCACCGTGCGCACCTTGTTGTCGGTCATGCATTCGACGATGACGGCCGCGCCGCCCACGCCGTAGCCTTCGTAGCGCACTTCTTCGTAGTTGGCGCCATCGACGCCGCCGCTGCCGCGGTTGATCGCGCGCTGGACGTTGTCTTTCGGCATATTGGCGTCAGCCGCCTTGTCGACTGCCAGGCGCAGGCGCGGATTGGTGATGGCGTCGGCACCGCCCATGCGGGCCGCAACCGTGATTTCCTTGATCAGGCGCGTCCAGATTTTGCCGCGCTTGGCATCGGTGGCAGCCTTTTTATGCTTGATATTGGCCCATTTGCTATGTCCTGCCATGTCGAATCTTCCTTAGACGGGTGTTCAATTGTGGCCGACATTTTAGCATATCGGCCCCTTGCGAAGCGGCATGGCCCCGTCATCAGGATGACACAATCTGTTGCTAAAGTGACGCGCTTTCACCATATCGAGGGCGCGACATCATGGCAAGTCAAATGGACAGACGGCAATTTCTGAAATTGGGCGGCTTCATTACCGTCTCCGTGGCCACCGTCGGCCTGGCCGCCTGCGGCAGCACCGACTACAGCGATCCCGGCGTGCCGCTCGCTTCGGGCGGCGACTGGAAATTCCCGCAAAGCGTGGCCTCGGGCGACCCGCGCGCCGACAGCGCCATGCTGTGGACGCGCGTCGTGCCCGCCAGTTTCGACGCCGTCGCGCCCGCCGTGGCCGGCAAGGCCGACGTGGCCGTGCGCCTGATCGTCAGCGCCGCCGACAATACGGCCGCCCTGGGCGGCAACACGGCCCTGGCCGGCACGCCCATCGTCGACGCGAAACTGCCCCTGAAAGCCGATTTCGACAATACCCTGCGCCACAAGGTGACGGGCCTGCAGCCGGGCCAGGTGTATTTTTACCAGTTCATCGCCGGCGACGTGCGCTCGAACGTGGGCCGCTTCAAGACGGCGCCCGCCGCCACTAGCGACGTGGCGCAGCTGCAGTTCGCCTACCTGACGTGCCAGGACTGGAGCATCAACCACTGGGGCGCGCTGTCGCACATCGCGGCCAATGAAAACCTCGATTTCATCGTCCACCTGGGCGACTACATCTATGAAACGGTGGGCGAAGCGTTCCAGAGCGGGGCCGTGGAAAGCCGCCACGACCAGCTGAAACTGCCCGACGGCACGTTCAAGAGCGGCACGTCCGGCGCGAAATACGCGACCACCGTGGCCGATTACCGCTACCTGTACAAGAAATACCGTACCGATGCGCGCCTGCAAGCCGTGCACGAACGCTTTGCCTTCATCGCCATCTGGGATGACCATGAATTCACGGACGACGCCTGGCAGGATGCGTCCACCTACGAAGGCATCGTGGCGCTTGACGGCAGCGATCTGCACCAGCCGGCCCGCCGCCGCAGCGCCAACCAGGCCTGGTTCGAATACATGCCGGCCGACGTCACGTTCGATGGCGCCGCAACCACGTTCCAGAACATCCAGATCTATCGCGATTTCCAGTTCGGCAAACTGATGCAGCTGGTGATGACGGACGAGCGCCTGTACCGCGCCGACCATGCGATCGCCGAGTCGACCATCAACCCGGCCACGGGCAAGCCGCTGGGCAGCATCGGCAGCCGCTACCTGGTGCCGCAAGCGCTGTTCGACAGCGTGGAAGGGCAGAAAATGGCGGCCGCCACCAAGGCCGGCGCCGACCCGCTGGCCGCTGTCGGCATGCTGGGCAGCACGCAGCGCGACTGGTGGAAAAGCAAGATGAAGGCGGCGACCTCCACCTGGAAACTGTGGGGCAATGAAGTGTCCTTGCTGCGCATGGGCTTGAATGGCACGGACGCGATCGCCACCTTGCTGGCCTTGAGCGCCATGAGCAAGGTGGGCCAGGCCATCGCCAGCACCCTGCCTTTGGTGGGCGGCAGCGTGCCGCTGGCGTCCGCCATCGTGGCAGCATCGACGGCGGGCGCGGCGCAAAACGTGGCGCAAGCGGTGGCCATGGCCATTGCCGGCGCGGCAGCGAACGCCAGCGCCCAGGGCGCCGCTGCCGTGGGCGCCGGCTTGAGCGCGGCCCAGGCCGGCATCACGGTGGCCGCCTACAACAGCGCCTCGCCGGCCGCCGCCGCGCAAGTGATCGCCTTCGGCTGGATCAAGCCCGACGTGCAGGCCAAGGGCGCGGCCTCGAGCTTTGTCGCCGCATCGGGCCAGCAAGCGGCGCTGGCGCCATTCTTCACGCGCTTCCTGCTCAATTGCGACCAGTGGGACGGCTACAACAGCGAGCGCAAGAACCTGATGGCGCATCTGAAAACGAACGCCATCGGCAACGTGGTGGCGCTGACCGGCGATATCCACTCGTTTTTTGTCGGCACCGTCAGCGACGATTTCGACGCGGCAGGCGGCGGCACGCCCGTCATGGTGGACCTGGTGTCGGCCGGCGTCAGCTCGGACTCTTTCTTCAGCTACCTGAAGTCGGCGGCCGGCAGCATGGGCGATATCGGCACCCTCGTCAGCTATCCGCTGGCCATTCCCGTCACGGGCCTGGGCACGGTCAATCTCGACATCAACCTGCTCGACTACACCATGGGCAAGGCGGCGCCCACCGTCGACAGCCTGCTGGAGCAATTGCGTGTGCAGCTGCGCGGCGCCTTGGCCGCCAAGGGCGTACCGGAAGCGCAACTGGACGCGACGGTCGCCGCCGTGCAGGCCGGCTTGAAAGCGAGCACTGACTTCAGCACGACCCTGCTGGGCCTGGCGCAGCAATTGTCCGGCCTGGGCAACAACCCGTGGATCAAGCATCTGAACACGGATGCGCAGGGCTACACGGTGGTCACTGTAACGCCGGGCAAGCTGGTGGCGCAGTTCAAGCAGGTGAATAAGCTGATCGGTACGGCGGCACCGTCGAACGTGATTGCCCGCGTGACGACGGCGACGGTGACGGCGGGCGCGGCGGCGGTGCTTATTTCCTAGCCCAAAATGCAAGGGCTGGGGTCGGACCCTCAGGGTCCGACCCCAGTATTTGCCGTTGGGGTTGTCAGCCGTCTTTGGCTTTTGCCTTACAATCTGGACATGAGCTCCAGTTCCCCGCAAGCAACCCCGTCTTCGCTTCCCCGTTCCGTCTACCTCGGTGGCCTGGCCATCGCCGTGGGCGGGGCGGTGCTGTTTTCCACCAAGGCCATCGTCGCCAAGCTGCTGTACCGCTACCAGATCGACGCCGTTACCCTGATCGCCTTCAGGATGATCTTTTCGCTGCCCGTGTTCGCCGTCATCGCGTACTGGAAGATGCGCACGGAGCCGCCGCTATCAAACCGCGACCGCCTGCGCCTCGTCGGGCTGGGCCTCGTCGGCTATTACCTGTCCAGCTATCTGGATTTCCTGGGCCTGCAATACATTTCCGTGGGGCTCGAGCGCCTGATCCTGTTCCTCACGCCCACCTTCGTGCTCCTGATTACCACCGTGTATTTCAAGCAGAGCATCAGCCGCCTGCAGTGGCTGGCCTTGCTCACCTCCTACTGCGGCATCGTGCTCGTGTTCGTGCACGACTTGCAGGGCGGGGCCAGCAATGTGGCGCTGGGTTCGACCCTGGTGCTGGGCTCGGCCTGTTCGTATGCCGTGTATCTGCTGGGCTCGGGTGAACTGGTGAAACGCATCGGTTCGATGCGTCTGGTCAGCTACGCGATGTGCGTGGCCAGCTTTGCCTGCATCGCCCAGTTTTTCATTTTGCGCCCTGTCGAACTGCTGATACAGCCCATGCCCGTGTATGGTTTGTCATTGCTCAATGGCATCTTTTGCACGGTGATGCCCGTCTTCATGACGATGATCGCCGTCGAGCGCATCGGCGCGCCCGTCGCTTCGCAGGCGGGCATGATCGGCCCCGTGTCGACCCTGTTCCTGGGCGCCATGATCCTCGACGAACCGATCACCAACTGGCAACTGGCTGGCACCAGCCTGGTATTGGCCGGTATTTACTTGCTGTCGAAAAAGAAATAATTCCTCCACCCACTGAAAAGTCCTCACCATGAAAACACGCATCGCCCTGATTGCCCACGACAAGAAAAAAGATGACATGATTACCCTGGCGGGCGAATACCTGGATTTCTTGAAGGGTTGCGAACTGTCGGCCACGGGCACCACGGGCGGGCGCCTGATCAATGAACTGGGGCTGGCGGTCGAGCGCAAGCATTCGGGCCCGTTCGGCGGCGACTTGCAGATCGGTTCCCTGCTGGTGGAAGGCTTGATCGATTGCGTGATCTTCCTGCGCGACCCGATGACGCCGCAGCCGCACGAGCCGGACATCAACGCCCTGGTGCGCGCCTGCGACGTGCACAACGTGGCGTGCGCGACGAATCTGTCGTCGGCGCACCTGGTGCTGTCGCAGCTGCAGGCGCGCGCCAGCGCGGCCGCCTGATCCACCTATACGAGGAGATAGCATGAGCGCAACGATTACCACCAAGGCCATCCGCGTGCAGCGCACGGGCGGCCCGGAAGTGATGGAATACGTGGACGTGGAACTGCCGCCGCCCGGTCCCGGTGAGGCGCGCGTGAAACACGAGGCCATCGGCCTCAACTTCATCGACGTGTATTTCCGCACGGGCCTGTACCCGCAGCCGCTGCCCAATGGTCTCGGCGTCGAGGGCGCGGGCATCGTCGAGGCGGTGGGCGAGGGCGTCACGGAAGTGAAGGTCGGCGACCGGGTGGCGTATGCGGCGCGCATCAATGGCGCGTATGCGCAGCAGCGCAACCTGCCGGCGGCCCTGCTGCTGGTACTGCCCGAGCGCATCGCTTTCGATACGGCGGCCGCCATGATGCTGCAAGGCTTGACGGTGCAATACCTGTTCCACCGCACGGTGGCCCTGAAGGCGGGCGACACCATCCTGTTCCACGCGGCCGCGGGCGGCGTGGGCCTGATCGCCTGCCAGTGGGCGAAAGTGCTGGGCGTGAACCTGATCGGCACGGCCGGTTCCGATGACAAGGTGGCGCTGGCCAAGGCGCATGGCGCGGCACACGTCATCAACTACAACACGGAAAACTTCGTCGAGCGCGTGCGCGAGATCACGGGCGGCAAGGGTGTCTCCGTCGTCTACGATTCCATCGGCAAGGATACGTTCATCGGCTCGCTCGACTGCCTGGCGCCGCTGGGCATGATGGTCAGCTTCGGCAACGCGTCTGGCCCCGTGCCGGCGTTTACGCTGAGCGAGCTGGCCTCGCGCGGTTCGCTGTTCCTCACGCGTCCGGCCCTGTTCAGCTATGCCTCGAACCGCGCCAACCTGGAAGAGATGGCCACCTCGCTGTTCGGCGTCGTCAGCAGCGGCGAAGTGCAGATCGAGATCAACCAGCGCTACAGCCTGGCCCATATCGCCCAGGCGCACACGGACCTGGAAGCGCGCAAGACGACCGGTTCGACCGTCATCGTGCCATGAGCGGCGGCAGTGATGGCACACCGAAGTTCGGCCGCCTGCTGATCGTGCTGTTGTTGGCCGTGGCCCTGATCGGCGCACTGACTTTTGCCGCCGAGGCGTATTATTCTTAGGTGAAAAAAAACCGGCTGGCGCATTGCTGCGCCAGCCGGTTTTTTGTATTGCCGCGTCATTACTCTATCTTGACTTCGACTTTACGGGGCACGCCGCTCTGGCCGGGGAAATCGGCAAAGGCGCTGGCCACCATGGCCGGCATCACTTGCGACGTGGCGCGCTTGTTGCTGGTCGATTGCACGGTCACGTCGTACAGTTTCTTGCCGTTGCGGTCGTTGATCGTGATGCGCAATTCGCGTTCGTATTTGTGGCGCACGCTTTCTTCCACGTCCAGCGGGCCATACCAGTAGGGGTTGTAGCCGAAGCGGCCATAGCCTGGCCATGCGCCGTAGCGGTAGCCATAGCGGCCAGGCCAGTAGCCGGGGCCATACCAGAATGGGTCCGTGGTCTGCAGCACGCGCTCAGGATAATCGACGGTGGAGAAATCCATTGCTACGCGCAAATTGGCTGCCGCAGGGCCGGAAGCTTCGCCGAAGCCGTGTTTTGCCAGTTCCGCGCGCACCAGGTTCTGGTAGCTGCGGTATTCCAGCGTATCGTTTTCCGCCACTGGCGCTTCGAATACATATGATTTGTCCTGCAATTGCGCAGGCCATTCATGGAAGACGGTCACATCGCTGCGTATGGTGGTGGCGCATCCGGTCAGCAACACGGTCAATGCGGCCATCATGATGGTGAGATAACGTTTCATTGCATGACCTCCTGATAGTAGACACAATTCATCGCTTAGTATTATAAGAATAGTTCTATTTGTTTCTATTCATTATTACAGAATGTTACGGAGCATGTCGGCCTGTAAGGGAATCCAACATTCCTGAGCCGAATCGCGACTATCGGGGGCTGGTGTTGGTAAAATAGGCTTTTGCCTCCGCTCCCACCCAAATCCCTATGCGCACAGACAGCCCTCAGACGATTTACCGCAAAGATTACACGCCGCCCAGCTTCCTGGTCGACAGCGTCGAACTTGGTTTCGATCTTGATCCCGCCCGCACAGTGGTGGCGAGCCGGATCCGCATGCGCCACAACCGGGCCAGTACCAGCCGCAGCATCGAATTGCACGGCGAACACATCGAACTGGTGATGGTGCGCCTGAATGGCAAGGTGCTGAAACCGTCGCAGTACAAGCTGACGGCCGGCATGCTGACCATCCCCAAGGCACCGGACGAGGTGCTGCTCGATATCGAGACCGTGCTGGCGCCGCAGGACAATACCTCGCTGTCGGGCCTGTACGTATCGAACCATAATTTCTTCACGCAGTGCGAAGCGGAAGGCTTCCGCCGCATCACCTTCTTCCCGGACCGCCCGGACGTGATGGCCAAGTACACGGTCATGCTGCGCGCCGACAAGGAACAATATCCGGTGCTGCTATCGAACGGCAACCTGATCGAAGAGGGCGACCTGGGCGACGGCCGCCATTACGCCAAGTGGGAAGACCCGTTCAAGAAGCCATCGTACCTGTTCGCGCTCGTCGCCGCGCGCCTGGTGTGCCAGGAAGAGCGCTACACCTTGAAGTCGGGCCGCGAAGTGCTGCTGCAAGTGTGGGTGGAAGAGGGCAACCTCGATAAGACCGACTACGCCATGCAGTCGCTGAAAAATTCGATCCGCTGGGACGAGGAACGCTTCGGCCTGGAACTGGACCTGGACCGCTTCATGATCGTCGCCGTGGGCGACTTCAACATGGGCGCCATGGAAAACAAGGGCTTGAACATCTTCAACACCAAGTACGTGCTGGCCAATTCGCGCGTGGCGACCGACGTCGATTACGCGGGCATCGAAGCGGTGGTGGGCCATGAATACTTCCACAACTGGACCGGTAATCGCGTGACGTGCCGCGACTGGTTCCAGCTGTCGCTGAAGGAAGGCTTGACGGTCTTCCGCGACCAGGAATTCTCGGCCGACATGATCGGCACGGACACGGGCCGCGCCGTCACGCGCATCGACCAGGTGCGCACCCTGCGCCAGGCGCAGTTCCCTGAAGACGCGGGTCCGATGGCCCATCCCGTGCGTCCCGACTCCTTTGTCGAGATCAATAACTTTTATACCGTTACTATCTATGAAAAAGGCGCCGAAGTGGTGCGCATGTACCAGACCCTCGTGGGCCGCGATGGCTTCCGCAAGGGCATGGACCTGTATTTTGAACGCCACGATGGCCAGGCCGTCCAGTGCGACGACTTCCGCGCCGCCATGGCCGACGCGAATGGCCGCGACTTCACGCAATTCGAACGCTGGTATAGCCAGGCCGGCACGCCCATCGTCAGCGCTTCCACGCGCTACGATGCGGCCAGCCGGACGTTCGAGCTGACCCTGGCGCAAAGCTGCCCCGCCACGCCGGGCCAGCCGAAAAAACTGCCGTTCCACATTCCCGTCACCGTCGGCTTGCTGGCTGCCGATGGCCGCGATATGCCGCTGCACGTCGATGGCGTGGCAGCCCATGGCGCCACCAGCGTCGTGCTGGAATTGACGCAGGCGTCGCAGACTTTCCGCTTCACGGACGTGATGGAAGTGCCCGTGCCGTCGCTGCTGCGCGACTTTTCCGCGCCCGTGGTGCTCGAATACGGCTATACGGACGCCGAGTTGCTGCACTTGTTCCGCCACGACAGCGACCCCGTGAACCGCTGGGAAGCGGGCCAACGCCTGGCCATGGAGCGCCTGCTGAAACTGACGGCCGCCGTTGCCGCCGGCGAGACCCTGGCGCTGGACGACACCTTCATCGCAGCGCAGCGCGCCTTGCTGGCCGACGACACGCTCGATCCCGCCTTCCGCGAGCTGGCCCTGATCCTGCCGTCGGAAACCATCATCGCCGAGCGCATGGCGCAAGTCGACCCGCAAGCGATCCACGCGGCGCGCCAGTTCATGCGCCGCACGATTGCCGCGGCCCTGAAGCCGGAACTGCTGGCGCAGTACCACGCCAACCAGACGCCGGGCGAGTACAGCCCCGACGCCCTGTCGGCCGGCAAGCGCGCGCTGAAGAACCTGGCCCTGTCGTATCTGCTGATCGCGCCAGGCGCGCAAGAGCTGGACCTGGCGCGTCTGCAGTTCGACAATGCCGGCAACATGACGGACCGCGCCGCGGCGCTGGCGGCGCTGATTCATTCCGGCTCGCAGCCGCATGCGCAGGCGGCCCTGACCAGTTTCTATACCGACTTCGAGAACGAGGCGCTGGTGGTCGACAAGTGGTTCGCCATGCAGGCCGCCGCGCCCACGACCGACGTGCAAGCCGTGCGCCAGCTGATGACGCATCCGGCCTTCACCCTGAAAAATCCGAACCGCGCGCGCAGCCTGATCTTCAATTTCACCAACGGCAATCCATCGCAGTTCCATGCGCAAGACGGCAGCGGCTACGCCTTCTGGGCCGAGCAGGTCATCGCCCTCGACGCCCTGAACCCGCAAGTGGCGGCCCGCCTGGCGCGCTCGATGGACCGCTGGCGCCGTTACGTGCCCGCGCTGCAAAGCCCCATGCGCGACGCGCTGGAAAAAGTCGCCGGCCAGGCCAGCTTGTCGAACGACGTGATGGAAGTGGTCAGCAAGGCGCTGGCCAATTGATTGCACGTCGGATGACGCCCTGCGGGCTAATCCGACCTACGTATGCAACGGGATTCATTATTTGTAGGTCGGCTTAGCGCCAGCGGCGCGTAAGCCGACAGGCACCGAACGAGACATATTTAAAACTAACTAAGGGAATTCATGAAACGCATCAGTCTTACGCAATACCTGGTTGAAGAGCAGCGCTCGAACAACAGCATTCCGGCCGAACTGCGCCTGCTGATCGAAGTCGTCGCGCGCGCCTGCAAGACCATCAGCCATGCCGTCAGCAAGGGCGCGCTCGGTGAAGTGCTGGGCACGGCCGACACGGAAAACGTGCAGGGCGAAGTGCAGAAAAAGCTCGACATCATCTCCAACGAGATCCTGCTGGAAGCGAATGAATGGGGCGGCCACCTGGCGGCCATGGCGTCGGAAGAGATGGAGTCGATCCACCCGATCCCGAACCGCTATCCGAAGGGCGAATACATGCTGCTGTTCGACCCGTTGGATGGCTCGTCGAACATCGACGTCAACGTCTCCATCGGCACCATCTTCTCCGTGCTGAAAGCGCCGGAAGGCATGGGCGAGCCGACGGAGAAGGATTTCATGCAGGCAGGCGCCAAGCAAGTGGCGGCCGGCTACGCCGTGTACGGCCCGCAAACCATGCTGGTGCTGACCTTCGGCAATGGCGTGAACTGCTTTACCCTGGACCGCGAGATGGGTTCGTGGGTCCTCACGCAAAGCAATATGCAGATTCCGCCGACGACGAAGGAATTCGCCATCAATATGTCGAACGCGCGCCACTGGCATCCGCCCGTGAAACGCTATGTCGACGAACTGCTGGCCGGCGACACGGGTCCGCGCGGCACCAACTTCAACATGCGCTGGATCGCCTCGATGGTGGCCGACGTGCACCGCATCCTGAACCGCGGCGGCATCTTCATGTATCCGGCCGACCTGCGCGACACGTCGATGCCGGGCAAGCTGCGCCTGATGTACGAAGCGAACCCGATGGCCTTCATCGTCGAGCAGGCCGGCGGCGCCGCCACCGACGGCCAGCAGCGCATCATGGACATCGCTCCGCACAAGCTGCACCAGCGCGTGCCCGTCTTCCTCGGCTCGAAAGACGAAGTGGCCCGCGTCACGGCCTATCACGCTGAGTAAAAAAACGGCACTTTCCCACGATTTTCAGCGGCCCGCAGCCGGGCCGCTAAAAAAATGCAAAAAAGTTCGCGTTGACACTAGCAAATTTTGTGCATTGTTTGTAGAATGTGGGTCTTCGCCGTTGTAGCTCAGTTGGTAGAGCAGCACATTCGTAATGTGAAGGTCGCCAGTTCGATTCCGGCCAACGGCACCAAGTATTCGTAAGTGGTAGTACGGAAAAACCCAGATTAACCCGTTTTCATAGGGAGAGGCTGGGTTTTTTTACGTCCGCGTTTTCGGCGTAGTCCGGTATAAAACGGTGAAATACTGCTACCATTTGCCAAAAATTGGCAAAGGGTTTGGCAAAAATGGCAGCACCAACAAAAGACGGCAAAAAATGGCGCCACAGGGTGATGGTCGCCGGAACACGCTTCAGCGGGACATTTGACACGAAGGCGGCTGCCTTGGCCTGGGAGGCTGAGCAGCGAATCAATGCTGGCGGGAAAAAAGCAGTGGTCAATACGAAGACCTGCGCCGATGCGTTTCGCAAGTACGAGCTTGAGGTATCTAAGTTAAAGCGAGGCCACCGATGGGAGGCGTTCCGCTTGGCATTCTTTGCGGAGATGCCCCTCGGCTCCGTCAAGATGTGCGATTTGGATGCTACCCATATTGCCGCTTGGCGCGATGAACGGCTGCTGACCGTCCAGGGCGGTTCGGTAACCCGAGAAATGAACCTGCTGTCGCACGTATTCTCCGTCGCTCGCAAGGAGTGGAAATGGATATCGGCCAGCCCTACGGCCGACGTCGCGCGGCCAAAGGCTAAGCCGCCCCGTGATCGCCTTATTAGCTCCGAAGAGATCAAAAAGATTTGTATCGCTCTTGGTTGGGATCACCAGGCGGCCGGTGTCGTCCCAAAGACCAAGCAGCAGCGCATAGCAATAGCTTTCCTCTTTGCCATTGAGACTGCGATGCGTGCTGGGGAAATATGCTCGTTGAAGACGGAAGATGTGAATGGTCGCGTGGCTAGGCTGCGGATGACGAAAAACGGCTTACCTCGCGAGGTGGCGTTGTCCCCGCGTGCAGTGGAGCTGTGGGCAATGGTGTCAGATGGATTTGATTTAACGCCAGCAACGCTTGATGCGATGTTCCGAAGGGCACGTGATACTACGGGGATTGAGGGCTTGACGTTCCACGACACCCGGCATGAGGCTATCACTAGGCTGGCAAGCAAGCTTACTGTGTTGGACCTTGCTCGGATGGTTGGGCATCAAGATATTAGGCAGTTGCAGATTTACTACAACGCTACTGCAGATGACATTGCGGGAAGATTGTAATTGCAAGAATTGACCATATATTAGTTATAGATTAGGGTACGTTCAATCGCGCGCCCACCGAATTCGCAACGATGTACGATTTGATCAAGGGTTGTTGACAGCTCCGTCAACAAATTTGAGTAATCAGTGTATTATTCGACTCATGAAACGCTCACTCCTTAAAAATCTTCCGACAGTATTCTCGTTGCAGCCGAACAGCAACTATAGCAAGTTTGTTGTTTACAACAATGCAAGCGAGATGATGTGCGATACTTGGATTAACCTTGGTAAAAGGCTAAACCATTCAATCGCAGAGGTCGGTAGAGATGTCGAAAAAGTATCCAAACAGGCCGAAAAGCGGTAGCCCTAGGCGCGCCTCATCCGCTGCACAACACAAAGAGAGCGCCGAAGTGGCGCTCGGGGAGCTGAGGCCTGTTCCTGAAACCAATCCTTTAGAGCGTATTGCGGGCGAGTTCCTCCCCGGAACTGCCCCAATTGCTGCGCGTAGAACCGTGACGCGCACAGAGCGCTTTAACGGCCCCATTCCACATCCTGATATATTTCGCAAGTATGGAGATGTCATCCCAGACGCCCCCGAGCGAATACTTCGTGTCTTTGAGGCAGATTCGCAACATGTACGTGAGATCACTAAGTCCGCGTTAGTTGCTCAGCGTGCAGACAATAAACGCATCCATTGGATGGCATTTTGCCTCATTGTTGGGGGGTATGCGATGTCCGGCTTATTTGCTTACTTAAATAAGGATGTACTCGCCGGCATAGTGCTGTCGACTACCATTGTGGGTACCGTTGTAGGATTTCTCCAGCAGCGCGGTTCGGCCGAAGCCGGTGATGATGAACCAAAAGGCAAGAGCGGAGAAGAGTGATTGCCTTTTGGTTGCGGATCATGAGACGTGACTTTCAGCCCATTTGATTACCTCGCGCGCCTTGTACAGTGCTTGAGCGCGTCCTGGTGTCGGTAATCGAATAGGCCGGGGGAACGACGGAAGGCATACGATATCGTCGCGTACCGTGTCCACCGAGCGCTTCAGGTAGGCGCCAATGTTCTTGGTATCCCATAAGTCAACCTCGACAGGTAGCGGTGGAGGTAGTGGCTTGGACAGGCGCTCAAGCAGCTTCACCAGCATTTCTTCGGTACTCATACATTTCCTTTCGTGTTCTCTGCTAGCGATACAGTTTTGATCTGTGCAGCAAATTTAATAAGCATGCTTCGATACTGCCCGATTGACTGACAGCTGGCTGCCAGGTGATCGCTGACAATTACGTCGACCAGGTTGTTGAAATTGAGCTCGGCACGGTGGAGCTGGGCGGCAATCGTGCCGGTTTTGGCCGCTGTCATGGGCACCACCAAGACAATCCTGCTAGGGCACCAGCTAGTACCACGAACGCGATGACAATCCGAAAGCGGTACTGCATTGGCTCAGCGCCGTCTTGGCGCCGGGAGCTCGGGGCGCCGATAGATGCAGTTACGGCCGCTAGATGGGCCGCGATAGCTTTGTCTTCGCGCTGGTCGGCCTGTGCGGCGAAGTGCTTCTCCATGCTGCGCAGCGTGCGCCTGAATTCGGGGCTTAACATTTTCATTACGCCGCCCCTTCGTCGTTGGTGCCAGCGGCTGCTGCCTTACGATCAAGGCGCTCAATTTCGGCCATTAGCAGTGCGGAAGCCTTTACACAGTTCAGGCGTCGCGTTGCTGGCTTCCACCAGATATCGGCCCATGGCCAAGCAGTTGGCGTCTGGGTCGGGTCGCTGTGCCGTGCGTAACAAGAGGCAGCGATCGCAAGTTCGCCCCACTCATACCAATCATCGTGCTCGGCTGTCCAGCCATGCGCACTTTGTTGCCGGCGCCGCTCGGCGATCACGTCACGCGCCGCGTCATTTAAGGTGGCGTCTTCGATCAGTGCGCCGATAATCTCGACCGGACTATTCGTCCATTTGAAGCCTGGCCGATATGCGGCGATCTCCTGCAGCAGCTGGTGGCCAATGTTGGCCATGGCTGCTACCTGATGTTCTTCACTCGCCTTGAAATTGAGTGCGCCGGCGTTGACCATCAGCCAGGTGTCGCAGTAACCGGTGGCTGGAGCGCTTGGCCAGGACAGGCGCTCCTGGACTTCGACTGCGTCAATACGTTCCTGTGCGGGCGTGGCCGCTATGCTCTCGCTGTTCATTGTGTTTCCTTCGCGGTGGTAGGTAATGCGGTTGCGGATGTTGGCCAGGGCCATGCTGCTGGCTTCGTAGGGCTTTTGGGTTTGCGTAAACGCGGCGCCGGCTTCTTGGTTTCTGGCTCTGGCTGGTTGACCGCAGTTGCTGCAGGCCGCTCGATTGCGGCGACTTCGTCCTGCGGCGCCAAGTTGATTTGATCTGCGAGGTCGTCGGCATCTTCGTCGTCGGATTGCTCCGGCACCACGTGGGCCGCGCCAGGTGTGCTTGTTTCGTCGGCGCGCAGCCAGACTTGACCAGGCGCGTAATACCAGCCGTGGGTATTTGCAGCCTGTTCAAGGGCTTTGATCATCAGCGGGCACTCGGCGAGGATGAACTTGGTGAGATCGTTCAGGCGGCCTGGTGAGTTGGCGATGAAGTCGCCCAGTTGCTGTACCTGGACGTCTTCGAATGGAATCTCGTCCATTTCCAGCTGCAGGCGTACGGCATCGGGATCGATGCCCTCATGGCGAGCCATGGCGTGCATGGTTGCCTCCTGAGTTGAGTATTCATCGTCGCTGAAGTACCGGTCACCTGCGAGGCAGTCGCCCAGCAGCATATCGACCAGCAGCAGTTGCACGTCGGGCAGGCCGGCCTGGTCGATGTACGCGTGAATGCTCTCGGTGGTAGACGTGTCAAACGGATAGTCCAGTTCCTGGTCCGGCAGCTCGTGGGTGGTCAGCGCGAGCTTGGTAAATTCGCGCAGCGAGGCCAGTGAGAACCCGTTAGCGCCTTTAGCGCGCAGACGTCTGTACAGTTCGATGCGGTAGAGCTCGTCCTGTTCAGCCTGTTTTTCGGCTGCTGCCTCTTCCGCGCGCGCCTTGGCTATTTCAGCCTGTTTTGCCGGCGTGTTCGCTGCCGCTTCCTTCTTCTCAGCTATGGCGCGCACATTGGCCATACGTGCCGCATGAACTTCGACCGTTTCGCATGCGCCAGCGTCTTCAAGCAATTTTTGGATTGGAGCCTTGTCGTAAAACGGGGTCACTTCGCCGCCTTCGTGTTTTACATACCACGCTGGCTCAGGCAGTAGGCCGCCATCGAGGTAAGTCGCTGCATTGCCTTGGTTTTGGGTGGCAGGCGAATTGCGATCAAACACCCACAGGGGAGAGTTGGCCATGACAAACAGGCTATAACGGTCGTAGGTGTTTTTACGATAGATGGTTTCCCCCTCGACGCCTTCATATACCGGAACGCCGGTTTTACTTGCAGCAGCAATGGTCAGCGTATCGTGTGCCATGCGCTTCTCGGCGTAGCAGTCCGGGTCTGTGCAGACGTCTGCACTTTTGATGTCGCCGAATACCTCCGGCTGATTGCCGGTCTTCTTTGGGCATTTGGTGCAGGCGCCGGCCAGTGGCAGGAGCGTGGCATCGCTGAGCTTGAATAGCGCGCGCGTCAAGTCGACGGTATAGCGCTCCTGGATGTGGCGAAGCGCGGCGCGGTAGGGCATAGGCTCGCCAGTGCCTTGGTATGGTGCGCTAATGTCGGCCAGGGCCTTGATCTGAAGCGCCGGCACGGGCACACGTGCGATCAGCAGCGCCGTCGACGCCGAGATCACGTTATCGAGGAATTTCTCGCGCACCTCGGTCGTCAGGGCGCACAGCTTCAAGCGACCATAGATATGGCTGCGCGACTTCTTCAGTTTATCCACCAAGCGATCAGCGGTGTAGCCGGCATTGAGCATCAGCTCCTGGAACCCTTCGGCTTCTTCCATC
This sequence comes from Janthinobacterium sp. OK676, assembly GCF_900103595.1. NCBI lineage: Bacteria > Pseudomonadati > Pseudomonadota > Betaproteobacteria > Burkholderiales > Oxalobacteraceae > Janthinobacterium > Janthinobacterium sp. OK676. The sequence goes on along the minus strand of NZ_FNHA01000006.1, from coordinate 148,724 downwards.
GGGTGCGGGTCTTCGCGTTGCAGGTTCTCCAGCAGCTGGATCTCGCGCGCCTGCAGGTCCGTCAGATTGCGGATCATGGTCGGACCGCGCTGCAGCTCGGCGATGTTGCCAGCGCGCCAACGGCGCTCGCCGGCGACGATCTCGAAATGCTGAGGCGCGTCATCGGTTGGCGTGACAGGGCGAATCAGGATGGGCTGGACAATTCCAACTTCCTTGATGTTGGCGGCCAGTTGCTCCAGAGCGGTCTGGTTGAACCGTTTGCGGTTGGTGTAGCTGGGGCGGATGTCGGCCCAGTCGGTGATTGCGAATACCTGGTCGTTGACCAGCTCGTCGACGACGATGCGTTTCTCGCTGCGGGCCGGGGCTTTCTTCATGCCTCCGATGGTGGGTATTACTAGGTCGCTACTCATGTGCGGCTCCTGGTTGTGGGCGGGTACGGCCCGGTTCGCGTTTAATGAAATCAAAAGGGGTGCTGTTGCCGATGGGGAGCAGCTCATGGCCTTCGGCCAACTGCGCCACCAGGGCTGCCTTGGCCTGGCGTGGCGTCATGGCGCGGCCGTCCGGGTGGGTGAAGCCGCGCAGCTCGTGGAGTGGCCTGGCCAGCACGCTGCGCACATCGATTGCAAGGTGGACGAGCGGAGCGGTCATGCTGGCACCCGTGGAAGTGGCACGCCCAGCCTGACGCCGACGCCTGTCGGCACGGCGATGTTGATCAGCCAGATGGTGTGCAGCGGGTTGGGCTGCGCGGCGGCCATGACGGGCGGATCGATGCGGTAGCCTCGTGCACGCATGACGTCGAGCAGGCGCAGCATGTCGATACTGCGGCCGCCGTCGGACGACAGGTCCATCGGTGCGCATCGAACGGACTTGGCCAAGTGCTGTAGGCGCGCCAGTGCGGCGGACGCGGCCAGGGCCTGGCTCAGGTGCTGATCGTGCGCCAGCGGCTTGGCGCCGGTCTTCATTGCGGCGCCTTGAGTGGCCGAACGGAAACCAAGCAAGGGCCGAAACGGTCGATCATGTCCATGATTACGGACGCAGCGTCTACGGCGATGGCGGAAAGTGGAAGCCCATCGCAAGGCAGTTGACCAGGCATACGGACCGTGACAGTAAAGGCGTTTGAATTTCCCATCGGCATCACCCCATCGTTGTGGTAGCTGTTTTTGATGGAATGCAGTATTACACAAGTTGTGTACTCAATCAAACAAAACGTGTATTGATTTGTGTACTTGTGTATTCTGTGGGCGACGTGAAGAGGATTTATTGAAAGAGCTAGATGTAAAAAAACCCGCAACTTGCGGGTTTTTTTGGGGGGCGTGAGCTTTTAGATGGCGATGTTTATACGTTGCTTATTAGATATGGTCGCTCTCTTTGCGTACGACGCGTCCAACTATGATGCAATCGCCGCCCCTGCATAATTTTCGATGATACTTGCGCTGATCTGGGTTATCTGAGGTAAGCCACCATTCACCGGCATCACGAGACAGGCGCTTTACGACAGCTTGACCCTCGTAGTTGAACGCGTACACAACGCCATCAATCATTGCTTTGTCTGCCGTATTGAGGATTACCAGATCTTCTTCGTAAAGTGTGGGCTCCATGCTTTGTCCATGTACTTTGATCGCTATCAGGCGATCAGGTGAATAGCCATTGCGCGCTATCCAGCGGGGATCGACGGCTACCGTGCCGCCGCTATCGAATTCTGGGTCGGCTTGAAAGCCAGTAACTCCGGCGGACAATCGTAGCTTTACTTTCTTGATGTGAACATATGAGGGGTCCCCTCGTTCCACAGCTTGCACGCGAGATGCCCCGGCGACAGTTTCGTAGCTTTCCAGCCCAAGGAGCTGGTCTGTGCTGAGCTCAAGAATCCTGGCGACAGCTACAGCCTTCCCACTCGGGACTCCGCGATTTTTCCAGTTTGTCACAACGTTTGGCGAGAGCTGCAGTTCCTCGCGCAACCACTGCTGATCTTTCTTGAGTTCTGCTAGTCGATTTTCGACTACCTCCCAAGGGATATTGGCTTTTTTATTCATGGTCACAGGATAGTCAACACTTCACAAAGCGTGTTACACAAATTGTTTGCTGTGAATACACAAAATGTGTATCATCCTTTTCATGAATCCATTAGACAGAGCAATTCATCTATGCAACGGGTCCTCCGCTCTTGCGAAGGCAATTGGGGTAAGCCCCGCACGTCTGGGGAATTGGCGTGTACGAGGGGTCCCAATTGAGTTTTGTTTTTCGATCGAAAAGGCAACAGCAGGGCGAGTGTCACGCAAAGACCTGCGCCCAGTCGATTGGATGAATATCTGGCCCGAACTTGCCGCGATGGATTCGGGACATGGTGGTCGTCAGCTGCCATCGTCAACAAATATTCTCGATACCGTACCGGAGCATTCCGTTGTAGGTGTCGATCCGCGAAGCAGGGAATGAGCAGGATTTAGTTTCATGTCGCAAGCGTAGTTTGACCGCATGACAAGAACAACCACCAAGTAGAGGGAAATGTTGTGAAAATTAAAAAATCGTACCTTGGAATGATTAAGGCATTTCCTGGCGGTTGGGATGCAATTGCAGCCGCCCTGGGCATGAGCCGCAACGGATTGGAAAACCGCGTCTACGAACGCAAAGGGCAGGGCGTCACTGTGGACACTGCCCTGCAGCTGCAGGCGTTCTCCGGCACTACGCTGTTCGCTGAGGCTGTGGCCGCATCGAGCGGTGGCGCCTTCGTAAAACTGCCGGAAGATATGTCCGACGGCAACGAAGTGCTGGCAAAAAAGTTCCGCGACATTTACGTCCGCCTGGGCATCTTCGCCTCCCACTTTGAAGAGGCGACGGCAGACGAACTGATCGATCCACGTGAGAGGGCCTGCCTTGATGCTGATATCGACGGCCTGCAGCGTGGGTTGTCCGAGCTAATGGCGTTGACAATCCGTGTCTATTGCAAGCCGGATGGCGGCCAGGATGGTGCAGTATGAGTGCGCATTTTGGCCCTCGCGCCGGAACGCGCCCTGATATTGCTTTTCGCAAGCTCGCCCAGTTGGGCGGCCGTGCCGGCCTGCATGGCTGGATGAATGCACTGACCTGGACGCGTCCGATTACCGCGTTTGAGCGAGAAATTATCAATTCGCTGATGCGTTGTCATGTCGTGCGCCGCGAGGCAGGCGATTACGTGGTGACGCAAAAAGGCTGGGATTTTGTTGGCCGCTCGACTCAAGCCACGGTGGCGCCGGCAGGCCAGGTTGCAGGGCCGCGCTATGTCGGCAAGAAACTCCCTTTGTCTCCCGCGAACATGGTTCGCGCGCCGCTGGCTCGCCCGGGCTCATTTGACTATGCAGCTATTCCTTCCCGTATGGGTAGTCAGCGCGTCCCGCATGGCTTGGCTATGCCTGGCATTACGGATGGGCAGCAATAGTGAGCGACGTTAGTCAGATACTTATCGATATGCAGGCCTGCGGCCTGCCAAGTCCTCCGAACGGCATACTGGTCACAGATGGAAAGCTGCACAAATACGGCAAGGGTAGGAAGGCCTGGTACTCGCTGCGTGAAATCGACCTCAAGTCTGGCCGGCGCGTCATCGTCGGTTCGTTTGGGCTGTACCAAGGGCAGGATTCAGGCAAGGTAAAAGTAAATGCTGATGTAGGGGCGATGCCTGCTGAGGATGTCGCTGAGTATCATCGGAAGCAAAAAGAGACGGCAGCCAAGGATGCCGAGGACCGCCGTAACAAGGCCCGTCTGGCGGCCAATAGGGCACGTGACCAGTGGAATAAGGCTGAGCATCTGCCTGTTGTGCATCCGTACCTTGAACGAAAGCAGATTACGCCTGAGGGTGTTCGTGTCAGTGATGACGGGCTCCTGCTTGTTCCTGCAATGCGTGATGGACAGATGGTCGCGGTGCAAAAGATCGACCCGGCCGGCGAGAAAAAATTCAACTTCGATAGCGATACGATTGGTGCCGCGCATACGCTGGGCGTGCTGGCCGGCGCGCCGGTGATTGGTGTGGGTGAGGGCTATGCCACCAGCCGCACCATACAGATGTTGGCGCCGGCAGGGTTCCCTGTCGAGGTGGCCTTTACCGCCGGCAATATCATGGCGGTGGCGCTGCGCCTGCGGGCGGCGCATCCAGATGCGCACCTGTTGTTTTTTGCTGATGACGATTATTTGCTGCAGGAGCGCCTCGTTCGCGATCTGGCGGGAGACTTTGGTGTCTCGGTGCCGGTAGCCATTGATGGCCAGACGCACATGGTGCGCAGCGATGACGGCCAGATCGTGGAGGTCATGGCGCAATGGATGAAAGACGCCCAGGGCGTCGACTTCATCGCTGCGGACGTGCGCCGCGCGCGTGGCACGGTGCGGACACCGAAGTTTTCGAATGCCGGCGTTTCCAGTTGCCGCGCTGCGGCAGCTGCAGTCGGCAACGCATCTGTGGTGTTGCCAGTTTTTAGGGATCGCGGCGGCCGCAAAATCAGCGATTTCAATGACTTGGCTATTGAGGAATCGTTTGATACGGCCGCAGCGCAAATTGGTTTTGCCATCCTTGCTGCGCAGCAGCCCAGTTCTACTCTTGCCGTTCATCCTGCCGCGCCAGCGGCCGCATCCTATGCCGCTGACGTTGCAGGGGCCGATGGCAGCGCCGAAGCCGATAGCCCGACGCCCCCTGCTGCGCAGCAGCCTGATTTCGTTTCTCTTGGGGGTGACGCTGCGCCAGCGGTGTTCCTTGACATGGACGTGCTGTTCGCCGAGGGCGTGGCCGACGCCTCCCCCGCGCCCCTCGTTATGCAAGGCGGCGCCGATCCGGCGCCAGCCGTCGCCGCGTCGATTGACGTCCTTGGTGAAGCACATGCCAATTCCCCGCCCCCCTTAGAAACGACTGCGGCGCCGGGAGAGACAGGCGCGTTCACGCTGGAATGGGCGGTGGCGCATTGCGCGCTGGTGCAGGGATCGACCGATATATGGGACAGCCTCAACAAGCTGCGGATGAAGAAAGCGGCATTTGTCGATATGGTCGGCAAGGACGTGGCCAAGGGGTGGGCCTCGGCGTCGGTACGCCGGACGATCTCGCCTCGGGCATTGCCCAAGACTGTGCGCGGCGTCGCATCACAAGACGGGGTGGCGGGGGGCGACAACATCGTCATGATGCTGGAGCGCTATACGCTGCTCTATGGAACCAAGACAGTATTCGATGCGGATAAGAAATCGATTATCGCTTATGACGCTATGGCCCTGGCACGCGGCAATGACTTGGCCTCGCGCTGGCTGTCCCATCCCTTACACATGGAAAAGGACTACGACAAGGTCGTGTTCGACCCTACGCAGCGCGTCGACCTGAATACGCATATCAACCTGTTCGAGGGGTTTCCGTTGACTCCCCGGCCAGACGAGGCCAAGGCGCAGCTGGTGCTCGAACTGCTGTGGAGCCTTTGCGCCACCGAGGTGAACGGGCCGGACGTGTTCCGTTGGGTGTTGCACTGGCTTGCGTATCCACTGCAGCATCCTGGCGCCAAGATGCAGACCGGCCTGCTGTTCTTCGGCGAGAAACAGGGGACGGGCAAGTCGCTGTTTTTTGAGGGAATTGTCAAGCCGATCTATGGCGCCCACGGAGCCACAGGCGGGCAGCATCAGCTCGAAGGTACATACACCATGTGGCGCTCGCAAAAGCTGTTCGTACTGTTTGAGGAGATATTGAGCAGGCAGGACAAGTATTCGTACTTCGGCCTGATCAAGCACATGATCACCGGCCGCGACACGCCCATCAGCCAGAAATTCAAGGATGACCGAGTCGAGGCCAATCACATGAACTGCGTGATGTTGTCGAACGAGTTTCAGGCTATCCCGCTGGAGCCTGAAGACCGGCGATTCTTGGTGGTAGACGTGCGCCAGCCTTTATCCCCTGAGCTGCTGGCCAGGATCACGGCCGCACTCGATGACGGCTTAATCGAGGCGTTCTATGCGTTCTTGCTCACCTACCCATTGGGCACATTCACCCCGCACACGAAGCCGTTGATGACGCCGTCGAAAGAGCGCGTGATCAACTTTGGGCGGCCGGACTGGGAGGCGTTCTATTTAGCTTGGTGCAATGGCGAGCTGGCCGCGCCTTACTGCACCTGTCTGTCGACAGACCTCTACAACGTGTTCTCTCGCTACAGCAGCAAGTACGGTCTGCGCTCGATGTCCATGACTAAGTTCAATGAGCTGATAGGGCAGCGACTGAAGAAGAACCGCCAGTGGGTCAATTTCACGACGTCGGGTAAGGGGAAGCTGCTGTCGGTGTTTCACGTGCCGTACGTGCCGGCTGAAGGCGAGCAGGCCGAGGTGGGGCGCGAGGGATCGATCAGCGAACAGTGCAAGGTCTTCCGTGACCTGGCCGACATTCGGGCAGAGCTGTGATGCTTACTCATTTTATTACAGGGTTGTGCCGGGTTGCAGCAGACCGTGATAGCGCAAGAGTTCGTATCCATGCGGGTTCTACATGGTTAACAGGGTTAACAGGGTGCGCCGCGTGTGTGCGCGTATGTGCTGGTGTTGGTGCTGCAAGGTGAGTGCGGTAATGCAGTACCTCTCACACGTGTAACTACCCATGTTAACCCTGTTAACCATGATCAAAGTAAGTATTCATGCGGGTTGTGATGTATCAGGGTTTGCCTAATGGATGGTTAACCACTGTTAACGAAGTTGAACAACCAAAGACGGCCGGGAGAGGCGATGACGAAATCGAATATGCGGGAGCAAATGCCCCAGGTGGCAGCGATCATCGATGCGTTCCGCGAGGCATTTGGTGTGGAAGTGGTGGATGCGGCGATACGGCGCGGTATGCGTGGTGGGCAAGGGTTCCACGCTACTGAGAATGGGCATGAGGTGGGCACGCCGGTATATCGGGGCGTACCGCTGGATAGGACGCCTGGGCAGTATGAGAGGCGGACGGGTGAAGTGGCATGGCAGGCAGCATTGGATCAGCAAGCGATTGATAACGAGAAAAGGGGCTAGGCGATGGAAGTGAAAGCGGACGAAGCGGTATTTGAAAACGTTGGGCAAGCGGTGCATGTGTCGTTCCTGATCATGGCCCAGGAGGCAAAGCAGGACGCGCCGTTGCGGGCGGCGCTGATCAAGGCGATGGAGTCAGTGCAATTGAACGGCAGGCAGCGTTGCTGGCTGGAGCAGCTGCGCGGCACGGTGTCGGGGTCAATTAACTTCGGCGGACTGGATGGCAACGAGGTCCGCGCCCAGTGCGCGCTGGTGCTGCAGGCGGTAAAGCATCGGTTGCCGAAGACAGAAATGTGGGTGTTGCAGGCGAAGTACGGGCAGACGGATTTCGAAGATGTGGATGGCAAGCGCCGCTTTGCCTTCTCGGCCGAGCGCATCGAAGCTATCAAGGGACTGGCGGATTGGTTCCGGCCATTGTTCCCAACGGTGAATCCTTTGGCCATCGACTGCATGCTTGGACGTTTGTTTGCCAACCATAAGAAGCTAGACATTACGGTGCGCGATCTGGCCGCATCATTTGGTGGCAGCCGCATGACCTACCAGCGCGCGTCGAAGAAGATGCAGGATCACCTGCGGGACATGGAAGAGATCGCATTCAAGAGGTTGGCGCCGAGTTTCACTTCGCAGGGAGTTGTTGGCAATAATTAGTTATCGCTTGACGCCCCTGTGACAAGCGCTGTATATTTCGGTCATTCTCGGAGTAACTGTATCCAAGGCAGTATTTACAAGCCGACTCTGAGACGCAGGACCAGATTAACCTCGCCAGGCGGCAAGCCTCGCGGGGTTTTTTTACGCCTACGTCCGAGGCCTACCAGTGGCTTGATGGTATTCGACCTGGTGATCGTCATCAAGGAAATGTTGGGCAGTGAATCTGTAAAGGTTGTGGCGTCGATAGTGCAGACGCCTGCACAAGTTTATCAACCACGAAAGAGGTGATCCCGTCTGACCCGCAGAATAAGCGGTGCCTATAGGTAGCTGTTCGTTTGCCCGCCGAGTGCGGGTTTTTTATTTTGAAGGGGCGCTATGGCATTGAGATCGAAGTCCATCTGCCGTCAACCTGGTTGCGGCCAGCTGCTCGATGTCAGTGGCTATTGCGAACCCCATGCCAAGCATGTGCGGAGCCAGTCTGACGCGCGGCGCGAGTCGTCGAGCAAGCGCGGTTACGGGCGTGCTTGGCAAAAGTCCAGAGCCTCGTATCTGTCGCGCCATCCGCTGTGTTGCCATTGCGAGGCGGACGGCAGGGTCGTGCCGGCCACCGAGGTCGACCACATCGTCGCGCACAAGGGCGACCAGATCCTCTTTTGGGATTCAAAAAACTGGCAGCCACTCTGCAAGCCATGCCACAGCCGGAAAACGGCGACCGAGGACGGGGGGTATGGCCGGGGCGGGTGAAAAGTCGCACGGGATTTTGCAGAAGACCGTGCTCATAGTCACATTTTTTCGAGCGCGTTATTTTAGGAGGGGGGGGTATCCATGGGACGTAAAGCTAAGCCAAGCGCGCTGCGTGCGATCGATGGAAACGCAGGGCGTCGGCCAGTCAACAAGAACGAATTTCGACCGGTTGCCGAAGCTCCAGATTGCCCGCGCCATCTCAAAGGCGAGGCAAAAAAAGAGTGGACCCGTGTCTGCGCCGAACTGGCCGCGTATCAAATGATCTCGGCCGTCGACCGTGGCGCACTGGCGATGCTCTGCACGCAGTGGGGCCGGTATGTGGAGGCCGAAGACATGATCGCGGCCGACGCCAAGGCCCGGCCAGAGAGCGGCGGCCTCAGTTCGCTGACGGCGAACGGCAACGTGGTGCATTCGATGGCACTGGTTGCCAGCAACCGCGCCATCGAGCTGTATTACAAGCTCTGTATCGACTTTGGCCTCACACCATCGTCGCGCGTCAACCTGGCCCCGGCTACCACGCAGCTTTCGCTGTTCGCGCCGACGATTGTCGGCGCAGAAACGGCGCCAGCTGGTGCTGATCCTGGTGCAAAAAGCCTGGGAAACTTCAATAAAAGGTAGCTATGGACTTCATTGAGCGGGCTCTGCGGTACGCAAATGCCGTCGTAGCGGGCGATGAAGTGGCTGGAAAGTGGGAAAAAGCGGCCTGCCAGCGCTTCCTGGACGACCTGGAACGTGAAGAAACGGACTGGCCATACCGGCTGGACCACGCCGAAGGGGTGCGGATCTGCGAATTTATCCAGCTTTTGCCGCACGTTGAGGGGGAGTGGGGCAAGCCAATCTGGGTTGGCCAGGTCAAGACGTACCAAAAGATACGCCTTGAGGACTGGCAGGTATTCATCCTGGTGAACCTGTTCGGGTGGCTGGAAAAAAGCAGCGGCTTGCGCCGCTTCAGACGCGCGTACGAAGAGGTGGCGCGCAAGAACGCCAAGAGCACCATGGCCGCTGGCATTGCCCTGTACCTGGTCAGCGCCGACGACGAGTCGGGAGCCCAGGTGTACAGCTTCGCTACCAAAAAGGAACAGGCCAAGATCGTTTGGTCGACGGCGCACGCGATGATGCAGCGCGAGCCCGATTTCGGCCAGCTTGGCCTGCAGGCGAGCAAGACGTCCATCTACAACACAGAAACAAACAGTAAATTCGAGCCGCTGGCGCGCGGCTTCGAGTCCCTAGACGGCCTCAATACCCACGGGTTTATCGCTGACGAGTTGCATGCGCAAAAGGACCGAGGGCTGTACGACGTGGTGGACAGTTCCACCGGCGCGCGATCGCAGCCCTTGGGCTTCGCCATCACCACCGCAGGCAGCGACAGGGCAGGGGTTTGCTATGAGCAGCGCAGCTACTCATGCATGATTTTGAATACCACGCTGCACGCGCACGGCGGCATGGGCTACAAGCTGGCCGGCGAATGTGCCGTCGACGAAACCTTCTTCAGCATCATCTTTACGCTCGATGATGGCGACGACTGGGCCGACGAGGCGGTATGGCGCAAGGCGAATCCGAACCTGGGTGTGTCCGTTAAGCTGGCCGACATGCGCGCGGCGTGCCGGAAGGCGCAAAAGATGATGTCGGCGCAAAACGAGTTCCTGACCAAGCGGGTCAATATTTGGGTCAACGCAGACAGTGCTTGGATGGACATGAAAGCCTGGGATACGTGCCTCGATACGACCATGAGCATCGATCAGTTCATCGGCAGCGAGTGTATCGCAGCGCATGACCTGGCCAGCAAGGTCGATATCGCGGCGAAAACCAAGCTTTTCTGGCGCGACATCGACGGTGTGCGGCACTACTACGGTTTCAACACCTATTGGCTGAACGAGAAAGCCGTCGAAGAGGGTACGAATTCGCAGTACAAGGGATGGGCCAAGGCCAATTTGCTGGTGTCGACGCCTGGGGACGTGACAGATTTTGGGGTGATTGAAGAGGATCTGCTCGAAGATCGCGACCTGTTCAGCATTATCGAAGCGCCGTATGACCCGTTCCAGGCAACCCAGTTCAGCCAGCGCATGGTGGCGGCAGGCTTGCCGATGATCGAGGTCGGCGCGACGGTGAAAAATTTCAGTGAACCGATGAAATGGCTCGAAGCCTTGGTGCTGCAGCGGCGCTTTCATCATGACGGTGACCCGGTGCTGACCTGGATGGTTAGCAATACCGTTTGCCACCGTGACGCCAAAGAAAATATTTTCCCGAACAAAGAGCGGCTCGAAAACAAAATCGACGGCGTTATCTCGCTGTTGATGTGTCTGAACCGTGCGATGACGACCCACCCTTCAACAGGAGATATCGATGATTTCCTCAACAACCCGATCAGCACATGAACTTTCTTAACTCCTTTGGCTCGCTGCGGAGCTGGCTCGGGCGCGCTGGTGCGATTGCCGAGACCGAGGGTACGCAAAGCGGTATCCCCGGCACTGCACTGATACCGGATACGGCAAATGTCGGCGTCGATGGGGCACTGCAGATCAGCACCGTGTGGGCATGTATTGATCGCCGAGCTACCACGATCGCCAGCCTGCCATATTTCGTCTATGAGCAGATAGCTGGTGAAAAAAAGCTCGCGCGAACCTCGCGCTTGTACCAGCTGCTGCATGATTCTCCGAATAGTCGCATGACGCCGTATGAATTCTGGCGGGCTTTGATCATGAATCATGACTTGCGGGGCAATGGCTATGCCCGGATTGAACGTGATGCAAGTGGCGAAGCGGTGGCGCTGTGGCCAATGCCAACCGACCAAGTAGAGGCCAAAGTGCTCAAAGACGGTTCAATGGTCTATTTGTACTCCTTCGGCAACGATATTGCGGTGTTAGCTGAGTCAAGCGTGCTGGTATTGAAGAACCTCGGCAATGGTACGACCGGCTTGGCCAAACTGGATTTCATGCGTGGCACGATGGATGAGGCAGTCAAGGCGCAAAACGCCGCCAGTAAACTTTTCGGCGCTGGCGGAAAGCCGACCGGCATCCTCATGGTTGATAAGGTTCTGAACAAGGAGCAAAGAGAGGCGGTTCGTTTGAACTTCTCCGAGATGGCCGAGGGTACCACCGCCCGGCTGCATGTGCTGGAAGCCAATATGAAATACCAGCAGTTGTCGATGACGCCAGAGGATCAGCAACTGCTGGCTACCAGGGTGTTCACGGTCGAAGAGATTTGCCGCTGGTTCGATGTGCCACCGGTGCTGGTGCATAACGCCAACGTGACGGCGTGGGGGTCAGGGGTTGAGCAGATTTATAGCGGGTGGGTTTCGTTGTCGATTCGGCCCATGCTGATCTGCATTGAGCAGTCGGTGCGCAAGCGCGTCATGACACCTCGCCAGCGAGTAACTATGGTTGGCGAGATGAGCCTGGATGCGCTACTGCGCGGCAATCCCAAGGATCGCGCTGAAATCAATGCCAAGAATGTGCAGAACGGCATATCGACCCGTGCCGAGGTTCGCCAGCTTGAAGGTTTGCCGTTCGTTCCAGGCAGCGACGTGCTTACAGCTCAGAGCAACCTGGTACCGCTGGATATGCTTGGAAAAACGCCGCCCGCCGCCGGCGGCAATGGCAATAACATCGCTCAATAGGAACTAATACATGGAAATTAAATCACTCGCTTTCGCGGCTGTGCAGTTCAAGTTGGCGGCCGACGATGCATCCTTTACCGGTTACGCATCGGCGTTTAACCAGGTCGACAGCTATGGCGACACGATTCTCAAGGGCGCCTACGTCGATACGCTGAAGGCGAACGGCCTACCCAAAATGTTTTTCAACCACGACAGCTACTCCGTGCCCATCGGCAAATGGACCAAAGCCGAGGAAGACGACTATGGTCTGCTGCTGACCGGTGAATTTACGCCTGGTAATGTCATGGGCGAGCAAGTCAAGGCGGCGCTCAAGCACGGCACTATCGACTCCCTGTCGATCGGATACGGCTTGAAGAAGGGTGACTTTGATGAGACCACTGGCGGCCGCCTCATTCGCAAGGTTGCCATGCTCAAAGAGACGTCGATTGTGGTTTTTCCTGCCGATAAATTTGCACGTATCAATCTCGATAGCGTGAAATCGTCGTTCACCGACGAGATCGCTGAAATTGCCACGATCAGGGATTTTGAATACTTCTTGCGGGATGCAGGCAGTTTCAGCAAAGGGGCGGCGCAAGCGTTGACCGCCCGCGTCAAAACGCTGTTCGGCGCGCGGGATGCCGCCGATCAGGGCAAGGCGAAGGAAATGGACGAGATTCTTGCCAGGCTGCAGAAACTCGCCCAGTAGACGCGCATTCCGTGACGACGACCGCCTGATGGCGGTTTTTTTTATACTTGAAAGGTAAATATGAATCGTACGAAATTTTTTGGTGTGCCCGCGCGTATGGTGCTGGTACTGGTTCTGGCATCGATGGGGGCTGCGGCGCATGCCTTCGGTGTCGATGTGCCTGCCCTGATGGGCCAGAACGGCCCCGTGATGGCTGGCTTGGCTGGTTTGTTCGTCATGGGCGAAGTTGACGGCGCGGCGATCATGAAGGCGCTCGATTCGGTCGAAGCCAAGCTGGGGGTCATTTCCACTAAGGCTGAAGCGGAAATGAAAGATTTGGGCAAGACGTCGACCGAAACCAAGTCGGCCATTGAAGCGCTGGGCGTCGAGCAGCGCACACTGGCCGATCGCCTGCTGATCATCGAGCAGAAGGCAGGCGCGCAGGACGATGCACCGGCAGCCGACGAAACCGTGGGTGGTCAGTTCACGAAGCATGCGGGGTATGATTCCTTCGTCAAAGCTGATGGTCGCATCAAAACCCGCGTCGAAGTCAAAAACACGGTGACCAATGTGATCGCCAACACTTTCAGCGAGCGCCGTCCCAACCTGGTCGAAGGTGCCTTCCGCGTTTTCACGATCGAAGATTTGCTGACCAAGATCCCCACGTCGGCCAATGCGATCGATTGGGTGCGCGAAAACGTGTTCACCAATGCAGCAGCAGAAACGGCGGAAGGTGCTACCAAGCCGCAAAGTTCGATCACGTTCTTGCCGGGCACCATGCCAGTCAGCACGATCGCGCACTGGATCAAAATTACCCGTCAGCTGGCCATGGACAATGCGGCGATGGCGGCGTATATCAACCGTCGCATGGTGTATGGCGTCAATCTGCGCGTGGAAAACCAGATCGTCTCCGGCAACGGTGCATCGCCCAACATCAACGGCCTGACCAACGCCGGCAACTTTACGCCTCACGGCTATACCGCTGCATTGCTGACGGGTTTGGGCCTGGTCAACAACCGCTTCGACCTGATCGGCAAGATGATCGGTGACTGCGCGCTGGCTGACTACCCGGCCGAGGCCATCGTCCTCAATACCGCTGACTGGTGGACCCTGCGCCTCAGCAAAGACGACACCGGTCGTTACATCTTGGGCGACCCCGGCTCGGCCGTCCCGCCCACTTTGTTCGGCCTGCCTGTGGTCGCCAGCAATGCCATGGTGGCCGGCCGCGTGTGGGTCGGTAGCCTGTCGCAGGCGGCGACGTTGTGGATTCGTGAAGGCGTCGCGATCGACCTGTCCGACTCGGACGGTGATAACTTCATCAACAACCTGGTGACGATTCGCGCTGAACGCCGCGCGGCGCTGACGGTCGAGAAACCAGGCGCCGCTCGCTACGGCGAGCTGGTGCCTGCTTAACCAAAAATGGGCCGGTCAGCCCGACCGGCCCTCACAGGAGAACTTTATGGAACTCGTAAAAGTGAATATCACCACTCAGGCGTTGACTGCTCGCTACGGCACGCTCAATCCTGGTGATAGCGTTTTGACCGATGCGCAATTTGCCAACCACCTCGTCCACGACTGCTGCGCTGGCGAATTTGCGAAGCCAGTAGCGGCGGTAGTGAAGGAAGCGGAAGCAGCAGCGGCGGCAGCGAAGGAAGCGGAAGCAGCAGCGGCAGCGAAGGAAGCAGAAGCAGCAGCGGCGGTAGTGAAGGAAGCGGAAGCAGCAGCGGCGGCAGCGAAGGAAGCAGAAGCAGCAGCGGCGGCAGCGAAGGAAGCGGAAGCAGCAGCGGCAGCGAAGGAAGCAGAAGCAGCAGCGGCGGTAGTGAAGGAAGCGGAAGCAGCAGCGGCGGCAGCGAAGGAAGCAGAAGCAGCAGCGGCGGCAGCGAAGGAAGCGGAAGCGGCAGCGGCCGAAGCCACGAGCAAAACGGCGAAGAAGAGCGCCACATCGAAGTAATCCTATTGAAAGATGCGCATGAGAAAAATTTGCATCGAGGGGCCGACTGTGCTGGCCGTCCCACTCGCCAAGGCGCGCGAAAATCTGCGCGTCGACGGAGAGTATCTGGACGCGCTGATCACCACCTGGCTGAGCGGCATTATCGCTGATGCCGAATTTCAACTTGGCCAACGCCTGATGGAGCAGACGTGGGAAGTTCACATGGATCGTTTTCCAGAGTCAATTCCGTTGCCGCATCCCGTGCTCAGCAAAGACGATGTGGTATCGATCACGTACCTCGATGCCAACGGCATCGGCCAGACGCTGGCGCCAGCGGCATATCAGCTGGTGCGCGGCGATTATAAGTCGAGCTTGGTTCCGGCACGGGACATGGCGTGGCCGGCGAGTGCAGACGTCTGCACTGTGGTCGTGACAGTGAAGTGTGGCTACGGCAATACGCCCGATAAAACGCCAGCGAACATTCAGCTCTACTTGCTCGCGAAATTGGTGGAGCAGTTCGATCCAGCCACGCGTAGCGAGCGTGACACGGTACAGTCTACTTTTATTGATCGGCTGCTTGATGCTTGCCGGACATACGAATGAGCGCGCTCAAGTACAAGGACCGCATCAGGATTGAAAAGCCCGGTGCTGCCGTGGACCCTGATTACGGGACGCAGCTTCCCGCCTCGTGGCTACCAGTGGCCGAAGTGTGGGCGGAGATTGTCGACGTGATGCCGAGCAAGTCGGAGGCCGTGACCAATGGCATAAGGCTGGCCGCCAATTCGGCACGCATCCGCATTCGCTACCGTGCTGACGTCACAAGCGCAATGCGCATTGTCCGTTTGACAGGAACACCGGGAACCTTGCAGATTGTAGCCGGACCAGCAGTGATCACAGGTCGAACAGAGCTTGAATTTATGGTTGAGGAGTTTTCATCATGAGTGCTGATGATCTGGCAATTTCCGGCGGTAAAAAACTGGATGACCTGTTGAAGACCTTGCCTGCCAAGGTGCAAAAGAACGTGATGCGTTCGGCAGTGCGGGCCGGGCTGGTCGTCTACCGCAAGGCGGTGAAAGAGCTTGTGCCGGTCCAATTGGGTGACTTGAAAAAGAGCGTTCGTGTGTCCATCAAGGTGAAGGACGGCGTCCTCATCGGATCGTTAAAGGCTGGTAACCGCAAGGCCTGGTATGCCCAGCTTGTCGAATTTGGTACGCGGCCTCACAAAATACAGCCGAAGGATGCGAAGGCGTTGGAGATCGGCGGTGCGGTAGTAGAGGCCGTTGACCATCCCGGGGCCCAGGCGCACCCATACATGCGGCCTGGTGCCGATGCCAGTCACGCCGCAGCGCTTGCAGCGGTCGTGAATAAATTGCGTGAGCGATTGACGCTGGCTGGCCTTGATGTTCCGCCGGATCAGTCATGAGCGCGGTCAAGGTGATGCGCGCTCTGCTGTTGGCTCACCCGGCGTTAGCGGCTTTGCTACCTGCCGAAAAGATCGTCGCTGGCACGGTGCCGCAGGCGACTGTGCTACCTGCGATCGGTATCAAGGAGATTGGTAGCAATGAGTTCTTGACCGTTGCGCAACGGGAGCCGGGAACGCTGGTGCGGTCTCGCGTTCAGGTGACGGTGTACGCCAAGAGCTATCCCGAGCAAAAGAAGCTGCTGCAAGCCGCGAAATTAGGCAAGGGAATTTACGCAGGAACCGTCGCAGGGGTGCCGGTTCGCAGTGTTCGGCGTGGTGATGTGGGGCCTGATTTCAGCGATGAAGGTGCCGGCATTTATGAGCAGTCGCGCGACTTTTTTGTTTCGTTTATTGCACCAAGCTGACTTACTTATTGTTCTCAACCCGCCCACCCGCACATGCCGGTGGGCTTTTTTTTGAAGGTGCAAATATGGCTGATTTTGATCCAGATTTCCAAACCAATTCCGGCAGCGAGCTTTATGTCGCCGCCGGCCGGCCAACTACAAATACTGCTGCAGCGTTTGCCGCATTGACCTGGGTGCTGGTTGGCGCCGTCAGTTCCATGGGCGACGTGGTCGGCGAGAGCTCGGGTACGGCTACGGTCGATGATATCGGCCGCGCCCTCAAGCTGGTGAAAAAAGGAGCAGGCACGCGTTCTACTGCGGAATTTCAGACGGCCCTGATCGAGGACGACCCAGGTCAAAAAATGATCCGTACCTATGCGAGCGCGAGCAATCACTCGATCAACTCGTACAAGGTGGTGCGTCAGGATCTTTCCGAGCGCTGCTTCACCGCCCAGGCTATGTCCCCCACCGAAACTGCCTCGGGCATTGATGACGCCGTGTTGTTCGGTTTTTCGCTGCTGCGCCAGAGCGACACCATCCGCGTTCCGGCACCTGTGTAAGCCCCGCCTGAAAAGGCTGCAAGGCCACCTCATCGCCGCATGCTCTGCTTCGTCTTTGCAGGCGGCGATTCTAATTTCTATGAAAGGTAATTCCAATGACATTCAATATCAAAAAACTCGCCATCGCAGCAACCGGAACCATGCCCGTACGTGACGCGACTGGCGAAGCCCAGTTCGACGAACAAGGCAATGCGCTGAGTATCACCTTCCACAGCCCCGGAACGAAGGTGCACCAGGCCGCTAAGCATGCGGCCGAGGAGCGTAATAACACGCGCGTCTTCGGTCGCATGCAAGGCAAGTCCGAGGCCAAGCAGTCGGCCGACGACAAACTGCAGGAGCGCGCCACCTTTCTGTCGGCGATCACCGTTTCTTTTAACAACTTCGGCAATGGTGACTTGACGGGCCACCAGTTGTTCATGAAAACCTACTCCGATCTTGAGCTGGGTCACATTACCGACGATGCCGATAAATTCAACGGTGACCGGGGAAACTTCAAAAAGAGCTCGGAGACGAGCTCGCCATCTTCGTCCGTCATGCAGCCTGGCTAAACGCCGTGCCGGAGGCGCCTGATCGGGCACCGGCCAAGCGTGCGGCAAGGACTCCGCAACCTCTGTCGCGTCGAGACGCTTTCAAGAAGCGGGGCGCCGACGTTCAAATGCCCCCGATTGAGTGGGGTGATTACATCCTGGGCTATCTCTTCGAGGTAGGACCGACGATGGCCAGCGGTATGGGGGGCAGCCCGTTGACATTTTCTGAAATCGAGGCGTGGCAGCGGACAGTGGGTATCTGTCTTTCGCCCTTTGAGGCGCAGTTGTTGCGCCGCCTTTCGGTTGAATACTTCGGCGAATCGCACGCCGCAACGAAAATCGATTGCCCAGCCCCTTACGGCGTGTCACTGCAATTCATCAAATCCTCGCAAAAAGAGATTAGCAGAAAGCTGGATCAGTTCCTGGGATAGGTGCGGTGCTGTAGTATTGCCGTTTTAGAATCAGGAGGGCGTATGCAGATATGCAGGGAATGCGGCACCGTCGGACAGGTGAAAAATAATACACCAGGTTCCATTTTTATTGAGCTTGTTCTTTGGTGCTGTTTCATTGTGCCGGGCCTGATTTATTCGTTCTGGCGCTTATCTAAGCGTCATGAGGTCTGCGCGGCTTGCGGCGGACAAAGCATGATTCCGCTTGATACGCCTGTTGGTGCCAAGTTGGCAGCAGATGCTGGTTATCAGGCCCCGCCAGCATATAAGGGTTCGCCGGCAGCGGAGCAATTCGGCAGGAAAATAGGGCGCATGTTCGCCAAGAAGTAGATATTGAAATGGCCCTGATTGCAGGGCTTTTTTTTTAGTGCAGCCACCTTCGGGTGGTTTTTTTATGGGCATATATGTCGACGATCATCAGTGATATGGAGATCCGCCTGCGCGCGGATATCGCGCGCCTGCAGTCCGATATGGACGCGGCCCGCCGCACTGTCGGCAGCGCGATGGATAACATCGGTGCAAAGGTAAAAAGCGCCATGTCGATGTTTGCAGGTCTGGCCGCCGGCATGTCGGTCTTCGCGATGGGATCCTTCATCAAGGGGACGCTTGATGTTGTCGATAGTCTGACCGACCTGAGTACCAGGACGGCTATCAGCGTGGAGGATCTGGCTGGCCTTAGCTACGGTGCCAAGTTGTCCGGCACTGAATTGGAGGCAGCTGCAGCTTCGATCTCGAAACTGTCCGTCAACATGGGTAAGGATGCGGATCGATATGCCAAGCTTGGCATCACGGCGCAGGAGCCGTTGGAAGCTTTCAAGCAGTTCGCTGACATTTTCAAATCCATTCAAGACCCGCAGGCACGTGCAGCGTTCGGTGCCGAGGCGTTGGGTAAGTCATGGCAGGAGGCTGCGGTCTTGCTGAACGAGGGTTCCTCAGGCATTAGCGACTTAGTCGCGCGTGGCCTGGAACTGTCGGGTATCACCACTCAAAATTCTGCAGACGCAGCGGCGTTCAATGACGCGCTCGACGAACTGGGTGCCGTTGCGCAAGGTGTCGGTGTCAAGATCGCTGTGGACTTCCTGCCTGTGCTCAAGATCCTCACTGACGAGGCGTTGAATTCGTCGAAAGCTGCCGATGCTGCCGACACCTCTTTCAAACCCCTCACCGAAACGTTCAAGGCCATTGTGGTCTTTGGTGGCAATGTCTTGTATGTACTGAAAACAATTGGACAGGAGATCGGCGGCATTGCTGCGCAGATCGTTGTCGCCTATGGCGCAGTGGCCAATTTGCTGAAACTTGATTTCAAAGCCGCAGCTCGTGACTTCAATATCGCTTTCGGTAAAGGCGGGATGGGCGACAAAATGAAGGAGGACGCGGAGAAGTCGCGCCAGGCCATCGACCAGTGGTCTGAAAGCGTCATCAATGCCGGTAAGGAAGCGAAAGAGGGGCTGGATGCTGTCGAGTTTCCCGACCCATTCGGTATCGACGGCAAGATTGCAGAAGAAAATGCCGCGCGCGCCGATGCCTTTGTTAAATACGCGGAGCAGCAAGCTACCTCCAAAAAATTGGCCGACGTGGCAGCCGCTGCTGCGAAGAAAGAACAGGAGGCATATCGAAATCTGTTGACGACCTTGGCTGAACGTATCGCAGCGGGGAAAGCGGAATTGGCTGCTGGACGCGAATTGACCGAGGCCGAGAAAGCCACCATCAAGCTCGATAGCGAACTGGCTAGTGGCAAGACGAAATTGAGCGCCGGCCATCTGGCTCATGTGCGCACGCTGATGGCCGAGGCTGATGCCATGGATAAATCGGCGGCATCTGCCAAGAAGGTGCGCGAGGCCATCCAGGCGCTAACGGACGAGCAGAACGCGGCCTATGTCAGCCTGGCTGCCGAGGTTAAGGGCAACGAGGATGCGGTGGCAAATTTCGGCCTGACGAAAGAATCGATTGAACTGGTGACGATCGCTCGGCTGGAGGATCGGCTGGCGCGCCGGGGTGAGCTCGACATGAGCGAGGCATATGTTGCACAGCTGACGCGGGAGATCGACCTGCGCAAGCAGAACGCCACCGCGCTGGGTGGATTGGAAGCTTTGGCCGCGCAAAAGAAAGTGGCCGAAGACAATCTTGCGGAACAAACCAAGATGTGGGAGTCGGTCGATCAGAGGGCGCATGACACTTTCGTATCGATTTTCGATAGCGGTAAGTCTACTTTGGATCGCCTTCGCGACACGTTGAAAAATGGACTGCTCGACCTGCTGTATCAGATGACTATCAAGAAGTGGATTCTCAACATCGGTGCGGCGGTGTCCGGCGGCGGCGCTGCTGGCTTGGCCACAGCCGACGGTATGGGCCTGACTGGCGGCGCGGTTGGTGGTGGCCTGGGCGGCGTCGCCAGCCTGGCGCAGAGCGCCAAAACGGCCTACACCATTGCCACGCAGGGATTCTCTGGTGTGGCTGCCGGCATCGGCGGCAGCATTGCCACCTTGGGCAATCTCTTTGGTTCCTCCGCCGTATCCGCTTTCGGCGCCGGCATGGGGATGACGGGAGCGCAGGCGGCTGCTGCTTCGGCAGCCTATGGCTCGGCGGGCATGGCCGGAACGGGAACGGCGCTGACTTCTGGCGCTTTCGCTGGTGCAGCGGTTACGGCCGCTGCCGGCATCGCTGCTGGCGTGCTGGGCGGCAAACTGATCTCCGGCCAGTATGGTAGCAACGCCACGGTAATTGGCGGCACCGGCATTGGTGCCGTCGCTGGCGCATTCATGGGCGGCCCTATCGGCGCGGCCATTGGCGGCGCCTTGGGCGGCTTGATCGGCGGTATCGGCAACCGCCTCTTCGGCATGGGTGACAAGAAATATGGGGAAACTGGCATCACCGGGACGCTGTCCGGTACTGGGTTCACGGGCAACGAGTATGCCAAATGGACGCAGAAAGGTGGCGTGTTCCGTAGTGATAAGTCAGGCACGGACCGAAAAGCCGTCGACGCCACAACGTCCAATGCGTTTGTGGAAACATACGCCGCCATTCGTAACGTATCTGCAACCCTGGCCAATACGCTCGGTGTGGATACCTCCAGCCTGGCCACCCGAGCGCAGGCTTTGAATATCAACCTGACCGGCCTCACCACGGAAGCGGACAGGCTGGGCGCCGTTACCAAGTTCTTCGAAGGTGTAGGCAATGCTATCGCGGTCGAGCTTCTGCCCAATGTCGGCCAGTTCAAGCAGGGCAACGAGGAACTGAGTGCTACCTTGCAGCGCGTGGCCGGCAATTACGCCGGCGTCGACGCTGCGCTGCAGCTGATCGGCCGCACGTCGCAAGATGCCTTCGGCGCTGTGGGCGTGGCCACCATTGGCGCGCGCGAAAACCTGATCAAGCTGGCAGGCAGCCTGGACTCGCTCACCAGCGGGACCAGCTTCTTTTCCGAAAACTTCCTGACGGAAGCCGAACAGATGGCGCCCGTGCTGTCGACTGTGGCAGATACGCTGGGCAAGCTGGGCATGGCCGGCACCACGACCATGGACGATTACAAGAAGAAGGTGCTGGGCCTGAACCTGGCCAGCGCGGCGGACCAGGAGCTGTATATCAAGTTGCTGGCTCTGGCGCCCGCGTTCAAGGCGGCATCGGATTACAGCAGCCAGCTGGCCGCCGCGACGGGCAACTATGCCGCCGTGGTCAAAACGGCCAGCGAAATCGCCAGCGAGCGGATGGACCTGCAAAAACAGCTCAACGAACTGACGAAAAGCGAAACGGAGTTGCTGGCCATCCAGCGCTCCAGCATCGCCGCCGTCAACCGTGCGCTGTTCGATCAAGTGCAGGCCGCCAAGGCTGTGGTATCGGCCAAGGACGCACTGGGCAAGGCCTACGACAGAGAGGCGGCAGCGGCCCAGACGGCGGTGGACAAATCGAAGTCGTGGCTGGCTAACCTCAACGGCATGAACGACAGCATGACCTTGGGCAGTCAGTCCGTGCTGACGCCGGAGCAAAAGTATGCCGAGGCCCGGGCCCAGTTCGAGAAGACTCTGGCAGCGGCCAATGCTGGCGACACGACGGCGCAGTCTGGCCTGTCGGCCGCAGAACAGGCCTTCTTGACGGCCTCGCAGGTGGTCAACGCCTCGGACGCAAAGTACGCGGCGGATTACGCGCGCGTCATCGCAGCGAACCAGGATGCGGCGAAATGGGCCGCTGCGCAGGTCGACGTGCAGCAGGCCAGCCTGGATGCCCTCAAGGCCCAGGTGTCGGGCCTGATCACCATCAACGACAGCGTGCTGACGGTGGCGCAAGCCATCGCCAACCTGCATGCGGCGATGGGCACCGCGAGCGGCTTGGGCGTGCAGTTTGACGGTTCCCATGCCGGCGGCCTGGCCAACGTGCCGTTTGATGGCTACGCGGCCGAACTGCACCGCGGTGAAGTGGTGGTCGACGCGCCAGCGGCGGCAGCCATGCGGCGCTATTTCGGCGGCGCGCCAAGTCAGGGCGGCGGCAACAACGACGCCCTGGTGGCCGAGATCAAGAGCCTGCGCGAAGAGGTCAAGGGATTGCGTGCCGATCAGCACAAGCAGACCGGCGCCGCCATCCAGGCCACGGTCGAGTCGAACGCCAGTGCCGCCAAGACGGTCGTTGCTGGTGTTGATAAATCGGCCAAAGGCTCCGCCTGGGCCAGTACCGTGAAAGGTGAATACGCATGACCGACGAGCAATTTTTACAATGGCTGCAAAGCCCGTCGGCCGTCCGCATGGTGCTGATCGAGGCCCAGGTGAACGTGGCCGGCCAGGAGGTGACGCGGTATATCGCCTCGCGGCCATACGTCACCGGCCCGGCCGAGGTGCCGGCCAACACCGAATATCTGCCGCTGGCCACCGGCGGCCTGGCCTTCACGGAGCAGGTCAGCCTGACGGGCGAGGCGGGTTTGTCGGGCGGCGACATCGAGCTGGACAACGGTGACGGGGCGCTCGACGGCTGGCTGGGGGATGTGTGGCGCAACCGCGCCATCAAGGCCTGGACGGGCGACCCCAGATGGCCGCGCGCCGATTTCCGTCTGGTGTTCGACGGCATCATCGATGACGTGGGCAGCTCCAGCCGTGAGACGGTCAACCTGGTGCTGCGCGACAAACTGCAGCGCTTAAATACGCCGATCACCGAGGCTAAGTTGGGTGGCACATCACAGAACAAGGACGCGATTTTGCCGATCCCGTTCGGCGAATGCCACAACGTCACCCCGCTGCTGACCGACCCGGCTACGCTGGAATACGGGTTTTTGGGGCCGGTCGAGTGGTTCATCAACGACGAGGCGCGCACCAGTGGCAAGCCGGTACCGACCGAGATCAATTTGGTCACGGGCCGTTTCAAGCTGCCGATCAATCCGCTGGCCAATGCCGTCACCACCAGCGTGCAGGGCGACAACGTGGGCGGCTACGCGCCGCGTATCGCACCGCTGGTGCAGCGCATCGCCACCGGCTACGGCAAGGCGGCCGACCGCTTCACGGTGGCGGATCTGGATCTGCCTAACCTGGCCGCCTTCGACGCCGCCCATCCGCAAATGGTGGGTCTGTACGTTGCGGACCGGATGAACCAGGCGCAGGCTATTCAGCAACTGGCCGCCAGCGTGGGCGCGCAGGCGCTGATGTCGCGCACTGGCCAGCTGCGCCTGGTGCAAATCGCCTTGCCAGCCCTCGGCGTGCCGGTGGAGATCGGGCCGGACCAGATGCTGGAGCACTCGCTGCGGCCGGCGCAGCGCCTCCCGGTGGCTGCGGCCGTCAAGATCGCTTTCGACCGCAATTACACCGTGCAGTCGAGCCTGGTCACTTCCATCCCGCCGGCGCATGCCGACCTGTATGCGACTGAATGGCTGACCGAAACGGTGGTTGATGAGGCAGTGCGCGCACGCTACCGCCTGACCGACGACCCGGTGCAGGTGGAAACATGCCTGAAATCGCGCGCCGATGCGCATGCTGAGGCGGCGCGGCGCCTGGCCATGAACAAGGTGCCGCGCACCATTTATGAACTGGACGGGGAGCCTGAATTGATGATGCTGGAACTGGGGCAACCCGTACTGCTGCGTGATGCGCGCTTTGGCCTGCAGGATAGCTTGCCAGGCGTGGTGGTGCTGCTGTCACGCTACTGGCTGACAGGCCGCGTCACCGTGGGAGTGTTGGTATGAGGCTCGTCGCGGGTGAGCGCGACAACCTCATCATGAATACCGTGCCGCGCTTCCAGCCGGCCAACGACCGCGTGCTGCTGCTGGCGGCCACGGCGCAGGCTTTCAAGGTGGCGGCCACGGCAATCGCCACGCCGGCCAGCATCGATTTTACGGCCGGCTTTGTGAATATGCAGGGCCAGGTGGCATTCGCCGCCAGCAATGCCAGCGTGCTGACGCGCGTCGGCAACGTGGCCACGCTGACGTATGGCGGCATGGTGGGCGAAAGCGTGACGATCACGGCCAGCATCGTGGTCGAAGGTCTGACCTACACGGCCAGCCAGACCGTCAGCAAGAATTTTGACGGGGTGGCGGGTAATTCGTCGCGCATTTGCTATAGCAAGAGCAACTTGCTGTCGCTGTCCAGCACACCGGCGACTCTCAGCACTCAAGGCGCGACATCCTATCCACCGATTGATACATGGGGCATCGGGACGGTATGGCAGGGGACGCCACCGCTGTTCGGCGCAGGGGAGTTGCTGTATCGATCGGATGGGATTTTCAATCCCGCCAGCGGTACCACGAGCTGGGCGGCGCCATACCTGAATGCCTGGAAAGTGGGTCAGCTGAGTGCGATTTCTGCCGATCTTGGCAAGGTCACGGCCGGCGATATTTACAGCGTGACAATTCACGGCGGTACAGGGTATCCGACAGGTGCGTACGGCTGGCCCACAAACGGCGGCATTGGGTTTCATCTGAGCCAGGATGGCCTGCTTTTGGGGAACGCTAATCTTGGCAAATATGCTCGTTTTGATCCGAATGGAGATATCTACACGCCGCAGTTCAAGGTAGTAAGCGGTGCCGCCACCTTCGGCGGCATGCTCACGGGCGTGATAGGTTCGTTCGGCCTGATCCGCAGCCCGGGGCGTGTGGCGACGGGCACGGGCGCCGGCTACGATCTGACCGGCTCCGGCTGGAATTGGTATGACGAGAACAACGTGCTGCGCATCGAGCTGGGGGAATAGTCATGGCACCACGCTTTCGCGTACGCGATGCGCAGAACCGCATCGTGTTTGATTCGAGCCTTGCTGTCGGCGGTGTACCGCTGGGCTTTTACACCGTCGCTCCAGGCGGGTCGACATGGGAATTCCCCGACTACAGCGGCGCCGGTGGTTACGCCATCGCCGCCGGCCGCACGGGCGGCTACGTCAACTACACCACCGACAATTCGCTTGGGCATTTGCGATTTGTTTTTCATCGTTTTTCCGAAGGCCAGACAGTCGTACTGTTCGCAAAATGACATTTAAACTACGCTTTAGAAATCCGGGTCAGGATTTGGTGATCAGCGGCGCCGCGCGGGGCTTGACCTGTATTGGCCGCGCCGCCCTTCAGGGTGTCGTCCAGGCAAGCGGCGATGCCACCGGAACCAGTCCCGGCCGCCGATGGGGCTACTCCACATACCGTATCGCGCATGATGGTCCGGTGATATGGGCGTTGGATATGCCGCTCGATAGCAACATCGGCATCATTTCATCGTCCGAGGTATCGCCAGGGCTGTGGGAGGTCGTCTGCTACTGCGGCTCGTCGCTCGACGCGTATCAGTTCGATTCCGTGCAGTCGCCCCTGGCGGTGTGGGCCTACGGTTTCGTATCGACGCTATACGACGGCGGCATCCGTGCGGCGTTCTACAACGCCAGCGGCGCTCTTGCCTACGACTTCAGCCGTCCCAACCCGCTTTTCCCGCTCGCATCTGGTGTGGCAAATGGGGCCGTCACGACGATTCCGGCGCTGACCCGGCCTGTAGTGATGGGCTGCCCAACCTCCGACCCGTCATACGATCCCAGCGCCGGCCCCAATCGCTGGCGTGCCGAGTTCTATCGCGGTATGTGGCGCCGCACGTCCAGCACCGAGATAGTCGAGGTAATGGTTGCGAAGCAGCGTTGGGAATATGCCGCCACCGAGCCTATCGGCGTTGCCGCTGGGTATATCTCGCCAACTACTTACCTCATCCTGGAAGGGGCGCTGCTCCCATGAGCAATCTTCGCATCATTCACGACAATGCGGCCGACCGCGCCGTGCTCGCCGCATCAAGCCAGGCCGGCACGCTGGGCCCGGCCAATTTGCAGCGCGAGCGCAAGTCAGCGGTGCTCCGCTCGGTCGGTCCGTTTCTAGAGATCACGGCGACACTGCCGCTTGGCGAAATCGTCGGCGGCGTTGTGCTGCCTTTTTGTAATCTCACCGCAAGCGCTCTAATCCGCGTCCGCGGATATGCCGCACCGGGTGATGCCACGCCAGTGTTCGACACAGGAGCGGTTCTTGCCTGTGCTTACGCGCCGCTGGGCGCTTGGGACTTTGGTGCCACTGCACTGGCGGTCAATGCCTTTTCGTTCGGCGGGGGCACCTACGCACGCGTCTGGTTCCCGCGCACGACGGCGCGCCACTTCTTCATCGAACTTGCCGACCCGGACAATCCTGCCGGCTACATCGAGTGCTCGCGCCTTGTGCTGGGCAACTACTGGGAGCCGGAGAACAACGCCAGCTATGGCGCCAGCGTGACGCCGGTCGATACGTCGACGCAATACCGCAAGGGCTCCGGCGAGCAGGGCGTCGAGGCCGGCAGCGCGTATCGCAAGTTGACGCTGGCCCTCGAGCACATGACGCCGCTGGACCGGGCCAGTGCCTGGCGCCTGGTGCGCGGCAGCGGCAAGCGCCGGCCAATCCTGGTGAGCCTGTTTCCCGACGATGCCGATCCCGAGCTGGAGCAGGCCCATCAGCTGTACGGCCGCCTTGCTGAACTGGCCGCTATCTCGACACCGTATTTCCAAACCTACGCAACATCGCTTGATATCGAGGAACTGTAATGGCTAAAATTTTCTACCCTGGCATGCCCAATTGGCTGGACGCGCTCAATACGCTGGCAGAAGGCCAGCTTGCCGCCATCAGTACATTATTCGTCAATTTGAATTTTTCCGGCAACGGTCTCCGCATTAAAGGCGACCTGTCGAACGCGTTGCATGCTAACAGGCTGCTGGCGCAGACCAGTGCGGCTAACAGTCCCTCGGTGTTTGGTGTCGTTCCTTCAGGGACCGCGACGTCTGGCCAGTTTAATGCGTACAACGGGGCAAATCCAGATAGCGCAGGGGTAGTCCAGTTGAAAGTGGACGCGACTCGTGCGACGGTGATTTCGATCTCTACAGGTGGAGCGCCTCCTTTGCCCCTGAGCTTCGATACGTTAGGGGCTGAACGCGCCCGCTTCGGGGTCAATGGTGAATTTCTGTTTGGTACCACAATCAGTGGCGGCCCTATCTCCAACCGGACAAACGGGTTCCGGATCGATCCGACGACAAAAGCGATGTCCATTCGAGCGACGTCGTCGCACGAGTTCGGAGTTCCAGGTAGTAGCGGTTCGCATATCCAGTTTTACACGGACAACGGTACCGCGTTCGTCGGTGCCGGCAACATTTTCTCCAGCGGAAACACGACCAGCTATGCCTCCACCTCGGACTATAGGCTGAAAAGCAATGTGTACCTGCTAACTAATTGTAGGGAATCGATGCGCAACCTTCCGCCGGAAGGCTGGACATGGCCAGATGGATCTCCTGGTGAGGGATGGCTGGCACATAAGGCGCAGGAGTTCTGCCCTCAAGCGGTTATCGGCGTGAAAGACGCCATGAAGGAGGTAACGCGGTACGACGCGGAGGGCAACCCAGTCGTGTCGCTTGAACCAGACTATCAGTCTATGGACAAAACTTTTTTCATCCCGCGCATGTACGGGGCGCAGCTTGAGATGGATGAGGCGCTGCTGGAAGACCGGCAGATGATTGGCGAATTACGTGAGCAGTTGAATATGGCCTTGGCGCGCATTGATGCGCTGGAAGCCATGACCGCGTAAATGCAGCACTACACCACAGGCCGCCTTCGGGCGGCCTTTTTCATTTCCACCACCTGAAAGGCACTACATGGCCATCGAAACGACCGCCGCCGGCGGCGCACTGATCAAAATTTTTGGCATCCCGGTTCTTGCCGGCGCTGCCGCAACTTCACTGGGATTCATGTTCATGTGGCCAAAAACTGCCAAGGAAGCGGGCGTGCGCTTCTTCGTCACCATTCTCTTTTCTGCCCTGATGGGCCCGGCCCTGGTCGTGGTCGTGCGCAACTGGATGCCGGGCCTGTTCGACAGCGCGCGCGCCGTGGCCGTGCTGTACGGCAGCGATCCGGCGCTGGGCTTCCTCTTCATTGCCGCGCCGTTGATGGTGGCCGCCGGCTTGCCTGCCTGGTGGGTGCTGGGCGCCACGGTGCGCTGGTTCGACAAGCGCCGCGACAAGGACATCGGCGAGCTGGCGCGCGACGCGGCCGCCGTCGTCAAGGATGTGCGAGGTGGCCTGTGAACCTGACCAAGAATTTTACCCTGCAGGAACTAACTGCCTCCGACTGGGCCGCGCGCCATGGTGTCGACAACACGCCGCCGGCCGTTGTGCTGGCCGAACTGCAACGCACGGCCGAGCTGCTGCAGCGCATCCGTAATTACCTGACGGCTTGCGCCGGCATCGACACGCCGCTGGCCAATATCAGCGGCTACCGCTCGATCCCCGTGAATCGCGGCATCGGCAGCACCGACGGCAGCGACCACGTGCGGGGCTGCGCGGCAGACTTCAAGACCTTGCGCATGACGCCGTACCAGGTATGTCAGGCGCTCCTGCCAAAACTGGACGAGTTCGGCATCGGCCAGATCATCAATGAGCTGACCTGGGTGCATGTCAGCACACGCACGGTGGCCAGGCCTGTCAACCGCATCATCACCATCGACCGCCACGGCACGCGCGCTGGCATTCTGCAGGTGCGGCCTTGAGTGCGCTGGGCAGCAAGCTGTGGCGCAGCCAGCTGGGCGGGCTGATGTTTCATTGCCCCGGTTGCGGCTATGATCACGTCGTCCACGAAGCCGGACAAGGGTGGTCCGGCCCGACCTGGTCGTTCAATGGCAACGGCGATAAACCGACGTTTTCGCCCTCCGTGCTGGTCACGACAGGTCGCGCGGTCGATTCGTCATTTGTGAAAGAAGAGGGGGATCCGCCGGAGGTGTGCCATTCATTCGTCATCGATGGCCGGATCCAGTTCCTCGGCGATTGCGACCATGAGCTGGCCAGCCAGACTGTTGAAATGCCAGATTGGCGGGCATCTTGAGCGCCATCAGCGCGCTGGCGGCCGGCGCCGTCAGCGGCATCTGGAAGGCGGTCGCCATCATACTGGCCGCCGCGTTGCTGTTGGTGGCCAGCTCCACCGGCACCGGCTGGTGGCTGGCCGCTGGCGACCGCGACGCTGCACGCGCGGCGCTGGTGCAGGAGCAGGGCGTCAGCGCTGCGTTGCGCGCGTCGATCACCGAGCAAAACCGTGCCATCGATGGCATGGCCAAGGCAGCCCTGGCGGCGCAGGAGCGCGGCGCTGCGGCGCAGGCGGCAGCCGCCGCCAAGGGCAAGAAGTACGACGTGGCCCTGGCGCGGATCGATGGCGCGCGCGCCGCGACCTGCGACGAGGCGATGCCGGCCGTCAGGCTGCTGCTGGAGGGCGTGCGATGAAATGGATGCTTGTATTGGTGCTGGCCGGCTGCGGCAGCGCGCCGCCGGCGCCGCACCCGGTCGAAATTCCCGTCTTTACACCATGTGTAAAGTCGGTGCCGCAGCGGCCGGCCTACGAATTCGACAAGTTGCCGTCGACGGCAACAGACGGCGAGATCGTATTGGCGCTTGTACGGGACTGGATTCGCGGCAGGCAATATGAAGGGCAGCTGGAAGCAACGTTATCTGCATGCGATTAATCTAAAAACGTACCCCATGATCTGAATTGTGAACTACGATTAAGTTTTTCATACGTTCTTGAATTGCGAAATTTCCTTTAACTGAATCTGCCCATTGATCAACTGCGTCGGCAATATCTGACGAAAAAATGTCAATCTGCAATTGCAGTTTATTGTCGGACTGATTTGTATGGAAAATATTTCCATTTTTTGGTGGGGTTATAAAGTGAAAACTGTCGAGAGCTTTTCTGATTTTTTGGGTTGAAATGTCATCTGCGCCTTCGTGCAGGTAGCTGCATCTTAAGGCGAAACAGTCCTCGCCACTCAAGAATACATGGTGTTGACGGGCCGGACCGATCAGCGCGCTGTACTTATGCTGAAGATGTTTTTCAAACCAAGAAACATATCTTGCGCCGCTTTTCATTGCGGGATCTTCTAGGCGCCCACAAATATCAGGCATTGTAAGACTGAGCGAAAGGGCACTTAACCAATTTTCCGATTTGACCGCAAAATTAATTGCATCTGTAAAACGTTTCATTATTAATCCTTGGTGGTTTAAGTGATAATTTATAGTACTCCTTTTTTGACCTGCACCAACGGAATTTTCACCAAGGTCTTCGCCTGCCGCCCCGGCCGGTGCCAGTGGTGCCGAAGGAGGCGCTCCAGCCGATTCCGCCGGCGGGCTATTTCCTGACGCAGTGGCGCGAGATATTCAAGCCTTGATCCTGCCGACAGAGGAGGCGGCCGCAACAGGCCGCGCATGCCAGAGCTTCGCGCGTGAAAATGGCATGGCGCCATAGTAAGAATGGCTGATCGCCGCTGCGCTAACAGCAGCAATCAGCCGGTGCCTGGTGAGTAGGCTTGGATTGCCTCATGGGAGGAATTCGACTTTACCACTAGGAGGTACACATTTTGGCACTACCCATCATCCCCTGGATCGGCGGCAAACGACGCCTGGCCGACCGCATCATTCCGCAATTTCCGCCTCACACTTGCTACGTCGAGGTCTTCGCCGGCGGCGCCGCGCTGTACTTCATGCGGCCGCCGGCCGAGGTCGAAGTGCTGAACGATGTCAACGGCGAGCTGATCAACCTATATCGAGTCGTGAAGTGCCATCTGGAGGAATTCGTGCGCCAGTTCAAGTGGGCGCTGTCGAGCCGCGAGGTGTTCAAGTGGCTGCAGGACACGCCGCCGCATACCCTGACGGACCTGCAGCGCGCTGCCCGCTTCTTCTACCTGCAGCAGCATGCCTTCGGTGGGAAGGTCGACGGCCAGACTTGGGGCACGGCCACCACCGCGCCGCCGCTCAACCTGCTGCGTATCGAAGAGAATCTGTCGGCCGCGCACCTTCGCCTGTCTGGCGCCTATATCGAAAACATGGACTGGTACAAGTGCATGGAGCGTTATGACCGGTCTCACACACTGTTTTACCTGGACCCGCCGTACTGGGAGACGGCCGGGTATGGCGTGGAATTTGAGTTCGAGCAGTACGAGAAGATGGCCGAGCTGATGGCCAGGCTGAAGGGTAAGGCCATCTTGAGCCTGAATGACCACCCGGACATCCGGCGCGTGTTCGCCGGCTTTCAGATGGACTCAACCGGCATTCACTACAACGTGGGTGGAGGTGGCAAAGCAGTCGAACGCAGAGAACTGATTATTTATAGCTGGGATAAGGAAGCAGAGCCGGCTGGGTTGTTTTAAGTCTAAGCGGCCGGGTGTGCAGACGTCTGCACGCTCGTCCGATGTTTACTTTACAGCGCTTAAATTTTGGATATACTGTATAAATATACAGTATATTTGAGGTGTCGCCATGCTTGTAATCGCAGCAAAATTGTATTCCGATCAAGGCGTTCCGTTGCCTCGGCACAGGGAAATTACCTTGCGCTATACGGCTGTAGGTAAATTTTCGATGAGGGAGGGCTATGAAAAAGACTTCGGGCGAACAGTGCGTGTGGCGAATTTGTGGCCAATCGGCGGCGGAGACTCCATACTTCCGACTTTGTATGACGCGGCCATTGTGTGGGTGGGGGATGGGAAGTTGCGGGTCCGTGGATTTGAAATCAACCCCATGACTATGGCTCATGTGGCAATGGCTTGGGGCGCGGAGATTGTGGCAGATCAGCGGCCTGGCCGCGTACTGGTACCACTTGATGGGGAAGCAGAGATTTCAGTAATTACCTCTCAAGCGGACTTGGAAAAGGCGGCCGCCGCCCGACCTGGCCCTGCGCAGTGGAAGCGGTGAAATTTGATCGTGTTGGAAAATAAGAAAATCCGTTGGAAAATGCAAACAAAGGGTTACAAGCCGAAGCGTGTAACCCTTTGATTTTCCTACTCATTCTGTGGGGTGGCTGATGGGGCTCGAACCCACGACAACAGGAATCACAATCCTAACCGCATGGCTTTCGTCTATTCCGCAGCAAATTCCTTAGGGGTGAGTGCGATTGCTTTGTCTAGAAAATCGATGACAATTTCATCAGCATTTCTAGCGACTGTACGTGGTGCGTTACTTTTTTCTGGCGGCAAATTCGTATGTCCGAGTGAGTCAAAAGTGAACTCGCCTAAGAATTCAAAATGTACTTTTTCAAATATTAGATACTTGAGTAGGCCGACCACGCGCCCAATGGGCTTGTCTTCTTTATAGGTCAAAAACAGCTGGAAGCGGACCGTTTTTCCCAAGTACGAAGTATCAATAATGTAGTCGTCGACTTGCTCCACGTGCAACGAATGGAACTTATGATTATGATATTCTTCTACTAAAGCAACGGATGCGAGCAGTCCTGAGAAATTTCTCAGAAGGCCTTCGGAGTGTTGATCCAGATTCGTTAAGCGCTGGACTGCACGGACTGAAGATTTATCAAACATACTTCCTCCAGAATGTATTCACGTTGGATGGGACTGGCTCATCAATGCCAAAGTCAGTTTAGTACTAAAAAAGCAAAAAAACAGAGTCCTTTAAAAATATTTCCTGACTACAAAAAAAAGCAGGAAAACACCGTATTCCACGGTATAAAACTTTAACTATTTGTGTAGACAATGGAAAATTTTTGGAAAATTCTATTATAAGTGGATGATTTTAATGTGTTTTCGATTCCGGCCAACGGCACCAAGTTTCATCAGAAAACCCGCTCACTTGCAAAAGTCAGCGGGTTTTTTGTTTTTTGTCATCGTTCCGGCGTCATATCCACTGGTCGTTCTCCACCGTGCGCTCGCCCGCGCCGCCGTCGCCCGTGTTGACCACGCCGCGCGGCTCGATCAGCAGCAGCCTCGTTTCGGCAAGGGCGCACGGCTTGTGTTCCACGCCCTTGGGGACCACGGCCATCTGGCCGGCAGTCAGCACGATGGCGTGTCCTTGCGCATAGCCAGGGCCGCGCAGGGCGATGCGCAATTCGCCGTCCAGCACGATGAAGGTTTCATCCGTGTCCGCGTGCCGGTGCCACTGGAATTCACCCAGTACCTTGACGACCTTGAATTGGTAGTCATTCATTTCGGCGATGACGCGCGGCTGCCAGTGCCCGTCGATCAGGTCGATCTTGCCTGCCAGGTCGATGGCCTGGCCCTGGCCGCGGGTGGTAGTAGTGGTGGTGTCTGACATGCTGTGCTCCGTTCAAGTGGCGATGCAGCCAGAATACGCGGGCGCCTGCCGGCCGTATTGAACGATCGTGGGTGTTTTCAGCGTGTGCTGGCGCCGCCAGCGTAACGCAGCCAGCGGCCGGGCGTGATTCCATGGGCTTTCAGGAAATGCCGCGTCATGTGGCTCTGGTCGGCGAAGCCCGCCGCCATGGCGGCCGAGGCGAGCGTGCTGCCTGCCAGCAGCAGGCGCCGCACCATTTCCAGGCGCCGCATCGTCAGATAGCGGTATGGGCTGGTGCCATGGAAGACGCGAAAGTCCTGCGACAGGCTCCAGCGGTCGCGTCCCGTCGCCGCCTCCAGTTCCGCCAGGGTGACGGCGCGCGTGCAGTGCGCCTGCAGATAGTCGCGCGCGCGCCGCGCCGCCAGGTAGTCGCCTCTTGGACGCTGCGCGGGCGTGCCGGCCGCCGCCGCCAGCGCATGCGCCAGTTCGGCCAGCGCATCGCTCTGTTCCAGCGCTTCTAGCGGGTGGCCATCGTGCGGCAGCAAGGCGCAGGTGGCCGCCGCCAGGCGGGGATCGGTCGACACGCCGCCTTCGATGAAGGGCAGCGCGCGTCCGCCCAGCACGTCCTGGAACAGCGCCGGTTCGATATACAGCATGCGGTAACGGAAGCCGGCCTCGGTACCCGCCTGGCCATCGTGGGCCTCGTCGGGATGCAGGATCATGGTATTGCCGGGCAGGCTGTTGCGCTGGCCGCGGCGGTAGCTGAAACGCTGCACGCCCGCCAGCGTGCGGCCGATGGCGTAGGTGTCGTGGCGGTGCATGGCATAGGCCTTGCCCTGGAACCACGCTTCGATGCGTTCGATTCCCTGTACCGGTTCGGCGCACTTGACCCAGTCGCCAAGCGCCGGTGCTGATGCTCGCTGCATGGTGTGTGTTCGCAGATGCCTGCCCTGGTTGCGGAACGCAGACTGTACTCGCCGCGCGCAGGGCTGTCTACGAAAACCGTGGCTCAGAAGTTGTGCCTGATTCCCAGCGCCACGCCCGACAAGGTGGCGCCTGCCGTACCTGTTTCGCCTCCCAGGCCGTTGATGGCAAAGCCGGCGATGCCGTTGCGGCCGTTGGCCAGGCGCGT
Source organism: Janthinobacterium sp. OK676 (assembly GCF_900103595.1). Lineage (NCBI taxonomy): Bacteria > Pseudomonadati > Pseudomonadota > Betaproteobacteria > Burkholderiales > Oxalobacteraceae > Janthinobacterium > Janthinobacterium sp. OK676. Next base: position 114,181 of record NZ_FNHA01000006.1, on the reverse strand, counting down.
GTAGTAGGCATACAGGCTGCTGCGTTTCGACAGCTGGTAGTCGTAGCCGATGGTGGCGTGGGTGGCGCCCGTACCCGCTCCCGCGCGCACGGTGCCGATGGTTTCCAGAGAATTGCCGGTGGCGCTTTGCGCGTGGGCCAGGCCGACACGCAGGCCGTGGCGGCCGAACTGGCGCGTGGCCGAGACATACGCCGTGCGGCGGCGCAGATCGCCCGTCGCCGTGGCATAGCGCAGGCTTTCCACTGCCACCGCCAGCTGCGTGGCGCTGTCTATCCTCCATGCCAGGGCCAGCTTGCTGCCACGGTCGTTCAAGCCCCGCCCCTGATAATCATGATGCTCTTCCAGCGCCACGGTGGCGTACAGGGCGCCGCCGTCGTAGAGCAGGGCGGCCGACGTCAGTGCCGGATGCGCGCCGCTGGCCGGCCGTTCTTCCCCCATGCCGCGCGCCACGCGCAGCGACCAGCCCTGCCACTGCGGCGTCCAGTAATGGACGCTGTTCTGCTGGCGCCGGTCGAACGAGTACGTGTTGCTGGTATTGTTTTCGGTGGCGCCCGCACCGTTGCCCATCAGGCTCATGTAGCCGGCCGTGGTGGGGTAGAACGGGTCGAGCGCGGAGGTGGCGCTGCTGTAGGGCAGGGTCCAGTTCCCGGCAAACAGCGTGCCCCACGGGCCGGCAATGCCGGCGCGCGTGTCGCGCGCGGCGAGGGAGCCGGCGCCCGTGTCGGGCGACAAGGTGCCCTCGACCTGGAACAGCGCCTGCCAGCCGCCGCCCAGGTCTTCACTGCCGCGAACACCGAGTACCGAGCGGTTGTTGGACAGGCGCTGCACGCTGTCGCCGCCGGACGCATGCAGCGCTTCGAGCGCCACGTTCAGGCGCCCGTACAGCTGCACGTTTTCCTGTGCCGCGGCGGGCAGGGCGGCCGCCAGCGCGAGCGTGCCGGCCGCCAGCGTGGGCAATCGCGTCAGCATGGCATCAGAACGCAAAGCAGCTGCACCCCAGCGCGCCCCAGAAGCCGGAGTGGCTGGAGACGGGCACGGAACTCTTGCGCGCCACGTCGTGGGCGTGGGCGTGCACGCCGCAGGCGCCCTGGCACTGGTGCTGCTGCATGACGCCGGTTTTTTGCGGCGGCGCGGCGCGGTAGTGGCCGGCCACGTTTTTTACGGGCGACCAATCGGGCAGCACGGGAATCGGAGGCGGCGCCAAGTTGGTGAATTCCGCCTGGCCGTAGACGATCTTGCCGCCGACGATGGTGAGCACGGATTCGATGGACTTGATCGCTTCTTCATCGATGCTGAAGAAGTCCGCGCTCAGCACGGCCAGGTCGGCCAGCATGCCTTCCTGGATGCGGCCCTTCTTGCCTTGCTCGCTCGAGAACCAGGCGCTGCCCGCCGTCCACAGTTCCAGCGCCGTATCGCGCGACAAACGGCTGCCCGCGTCGTACAGGCGCAAGCCGCCCACGGTGCGGCCCGATACGAGCCAGTACAGCGCCGTCCACGGGTTGTAGCTGGCGACCCGCGTGGCGTCCGTGCCGCCGCCCACGGGCACGCCCGAGGCAAGCATGCGCGCGATGGGCGGCGTGGCCTTGGCCGCTTCCGCGCCGTAGCGGTCGACAAAGTATTCGCCCTGGAAGGCCATGCGGTGCTGGATGGCGATGCCGCCGCCCAGCGCCTTGACCCGGTCGATGTTTTTCGGCGTGATGGTTTCGCAGTGGTCGAACATCCAGTGCAGGCCGTCGAACGGGATATCGCGGTTGACCTTTTCAAACACCGTCAGCATGCGGGCTATCGATTCGTCATAGGTGGCGTGCAGGCGGAAAGGCCAGCGTTTCGACACCAGATGACGCACGACCTTTTCCAGCTCGTCGTCCATGCCGGGCGCCAGGTCCGGGCGCGGCTCGAGGAAATCCTCGAAGTCGGCGGCCGAAAACACGAGCATTTCGCCGGCGCCGTTATGGCGGTAGTAATCGTCGCCCTGGCCCGGCGTGACCATCTCCGTCCACTTCTGGAAGTCCTGCAGTTCCGCGCCCTTGTTTTGCGTGAACAGGTTGTAGGCGATGCGTATCGTCAGCTGCTCTTTTTGCGCCAGTTCCTCGACCACCGCGTAGTCTTCCGGATAATTCTGGAAGCCGCCGCCCGCGTCGATGGCGCTGGTCAGGCCCAGGCGATTGAGTTCGCGCATGAACTGGCGCGTGGAATTGACCTGCAATTCGCGCGGCAGGGTTGGACCCTTGGCCAGGGTCGCATATAAAATCATGGCGTTCGGACGCGCAATCAGCATGCCGGTCGGGTTGCCGGCGGCGTCGCGCACGATTTCGCCGCCGGGCGGGTTCGGCGTATTTTTATCGTAGCCGACCACGCGCAGGGCGGCGCGGTTGAGCAGGGCGCGGTCATACAGGTGCAGGATGAAGACGGGGGTGTCGGGCGCGGCCGCGTTGATTTCATCAAGGGTCGGCATGCGTTTTTCCGCGAACTGGAATTCGTTCCAGCCGCCCACCACGCGCACCCACTGCGGGTTCGGCGTGCGCAAGGCCTGTTCCTTGAGCATGCGCAGGGCGTCCGCCAGCGACGGCACGCCTTCCCAGCGTAATTCCAGGTTGTAGTTCAAGCCGCCGCGGATCAGGTGCAGGTGCGAGTCGTTCAGGCCGGGAATCACGGTGCGGCCACCGAGGTCGATCACGCGGCTGTCGGGCGCGCGGTGGCGCATGACGTCATCCGCGTCGCCCACGGCGAGGAATTTGCCGTCGGCGATGGCCACCGCGCTCGCTTGCGGGCAGCTTTTGTCGACGGTATGGAAACAGCCATTGAGCAGTATCAAGGGGGCGGCGGCGGGGAGGGTATGTTCTGGCATGGTGCAGCTCCATGGTTGCGGTGCGGGGAGGGCCGGCGTGCGCGGCGCGAAAGTCACGTCGGCCAGTGTAGCGGACGCCCCCCGTTTGAACACGGGCCAAAAGATCAGGTGAAGCGTGGCGCACTGGCCGAATGGCGGGGGCGGTGGCCGGCCGCATGGCTTACCATGCAGGCAGTGGCGCCGGGGCGCTCCCCTGGCGCATTTTTTTGTTTTTTAGTGCATTGCACGGTATCGGGAGTCATTCGATGGATCAGCCACCACACAGCCGCTTGTTCGGCACCAGCCTGGGATTTTTAGCCGGGTATGTCGATACCCTGGGTTTTATTGCCCTCTTTGGCCTGTTTACGGCCCATGTCACGGGCAACTTCGTGCTGATCGGCGCCGCCCTGGCGGACGCATCGCGCGTGTCCATCCTGTTGAAGTTTCTCGCTTTCCCCGCCTTTATCGCCGGCGTGGCCGTCACGCGCCTGATGGTGCTGGCCGTCGAGCGCCGCGCCGGCCCGTCGCTGACCCTGGCCATGCTGCTGCAGTGGGCCTTGCTGGCCGGCTTCATGGTGTTTGGCATCCTGGCCGAACCGATCGGCAAGGACGTCAGTTCCATGGCCATGGTGGCCGGTTTGCTGGGCACGGCCGCCATGGGCGTGCACAGCGCCACCAGCCGGTTGCTGCTGGCGCACCTGGCACCCACCTCCATGATGACGGGAAACGTGACGCAGATCGTCATCGACACCGTCGACGTGTTGCGCGGCGCGGCCGATGCCGCCACCCATGCGCGCTGTGGCAAGTTCTTCTGGCCGCTGGCAGCGTTCGCCCTGGGCGCCATCGCCGCCGCCTTTGCCTACCTGGCTGTCGGCTTCGTGGCGCTGGCCGTGCCCTTGCTGCTGCTCGCCGGCCTGATCATCGTGCAGCACCGCAGCGGCCGCGCGGCCGTGCCTGCCGCCTGACCGGCCGTGCGCCTGCCCGTCCTGGCTGCGCTGTGCTGGCTGCTGCTGTTGTTCAGTCCTCCCGGACTGGCCATCGACGCGGCGCGCGGCATCCACCAGCTGCAGCACACCAGCTGGACGTCCAGGGATGGCGCGCCGGACGATATCAGCGTCATCGCCCAAGGCGGCGATGGCTTCCTGTGGCTGGGCACCCATTCGGGCCTGGTGCGTTTTGACGGCCTGCGTTTCGAGCCCTTGCGCGCGCGCCAGGGCGCGTTTCCCGATACGGTGACCCTGGCCCTCAAGCGCGCGGCCGACGGCGGCATGTGGGTGGGGTGGCAAGTGGGCGGCATCAGCCATGTCAAGGATGGCGTGGTGCGCAATTACGGCGAGGCGCAGGGCGTGCGGCCCGGTTCCGTCTGGGGTTTCGCCATCGACGCCACGGGCGCCGTGTGGGCCGCCGGCGTGGCCGGGGTGTCGCGCTTCGACGGCCGGCGCTGGCAGGCGATGGGTCCGGCGCAGGGCTACACGGCGCAAAAAGCCTCCGCCGTGTTCGCGGACCGGGACGGCAGGCTGGGCGTGTTCAGCGAACGGGGCCTGTTTATCTGGCAGCCGGGCCAGGCGCGCTTCGCGCCGCCCGTGGGCCGCCTCGACTTGCGCGCGCCGCCGCAGCAGGGACCGGACGGCCGCCTGTATCTGCTGGAGCTGCGCGGCATCCGCATCATCGACTCGCTCGAGCGCTACGACCGGCTCGACCACCGCTGGATCTACCGCGATACGAGCGGCACCAGCGGCAGCATGCTGGTCGACCGTCAGGGCACCTTGTGGTTCGACAGCCAGTTCGGCTTGCACCGCACGCGCAGCGCCGGCGCGCTGGGGCCGCAGCAGCTGGGCATCAGCGGCGACACGGAATCGTTCCTGCCCCGCGACGGCTTGAGCAATGTGCTGATCGGTTCCCTGTGCGACGACAACGAAGGCAATGTCTGGGTCGCCACGTATGCTGGCCTGGACCGCTTCCGCCAGGCCGCGCCCGTGATCCTCAGCGCGCGCGCGGGACCCGAGGCGCCCGAAGCCTTCCGTGCGCAGCAGCTGTCGCCCGGCACCGGCGGGCGCATGTGGCTGTCGAAGGAGGGCGATACGCCGCTGATGCTGGCGGCGCACGACGGCAAGGTCTTGCGCGCGCCCGCGCTGGGACCGATCACGGCCATCATGGCGGCGCCGCGCGGCATCCGCGTCGGCGCCCGTGCCGGCTTGCTGCGGCTCGATGGCGACGATGGCCGCGTGCTCGAGACGATTGCCTATCCGCCGGAAGCGGCCGCCTTGAAACGGGTGCGCATGGCGGTGAACGCGCCCGACGGCAGCCTGTGGGCGATTTTCAGCGGCGCCGGCGTATTCCAGTACGCGGACGGCGCATGGCGGCGCGAACCGGCCTTGCCCGAGGGCGGGCGCAAGGTGCCGCTGGCGTTGCTGGCCGATGCGGCCGGCCGTTTGTGGCTGTCCTATCCGGACGGCAGCGTGGCGGTGCTGGACGGCGGGCGCCTGGCCAGCTACGGCCCCGCACAGGGCATGGACCTGGGCAAGGTACCGGCGCTGCTCGAGACGGGCGGCCAGCTGCTGGCGGGCGGCCAGCAGGGGCTGGCGCTGTGGCGCGACGGGCGCTTCGTATCGCTGCGCGCGGCGTCGGCCGGCGTTTTCGATGGCGTGGTCGGCATGCTGCGCGCGCGCGACGGCAGCCTGTGGCTCAATACGGGCAATGGCGCCGTGCGCGCGGCCGCCGCCGAGGTGGCGCAGGCCCTGCGCGACCCGTCGCATTCCATGCAGGCGCAGTTGTACGATGGCGCCGATGGCTTGAACGGCAAAATGAGCTTGCTGCATAACGGTTCGATCGCCGAAGCGGACGATGGCAAAATCTGGTTTTCGCGCCAGAGCGCGACGTTCTGGATCGACCCGCGCCAGCCGGCGCCGCCGCTGCCGGCGCCGCAGACGGAGATCGGGGCATTGATGGTCGATGGCCAGCGCGTCGCCGTCGCCGATTATGCGCGCCTGCCGGGCGGCACGCGCGGCGTGCAGTTCGCCTACAACGCCAGCAGCCTGGGCGCACCGGCCCGCCTGCGCTTCCGCTACCGGCTCGAAGGCTACGACAGGGACTGGCAGAATGCGGACGAGCGGCGCCAGGCGCAATACACGGGCCTGGGGCCGGGCGCCTACCGCTTCCAGGTGATGGCCATCAATGGCGACGGCGTGGCCAGCGCGGTGGCGCAACTGCCGTTCCGCGTGCTGCCTGCCTTTTATCAGACCTGGTGGTTCCGCAGCCTGTGCGCGGCGGCGTTGCTGGCGGCCGCGTATGGCGCCTACCGCTGGCGGCTGCGCGAGCACGCCGCGCGCCTGCAGACGCGGATGGAGGCGCAGCAGGCCGAGCGCGAACGCATCGCGCGCGAACTGCACGATACCCTGCTGCAGGGCACGCAGGCGATGATCCTGCACTTTCACAATGCCAGCATGGCCATCGCCGAGGATGATCCCGCGCGCGCCGCCATGCTGCGCGCGCTCGACGACGCCGACCGCATGCTGGGCGAGGGGCGCGACCACGTGCACGACCTGCGCGCCGGCGACGATGCCGGCGCGCGCTGGAGCGCCATCCTGCAGCGCGAAGGCGAACGGCTGGCGGCGCAGCACGGCATCGTGTTCCGCTATGCGGAGGAAGGCGAGGCGCGCATGCTGCATGCGCGCGCCGCCCATGAAATCTACCGCATCGCCAGCGAGGCGCTGCGCAATGCCTTCCGGCATGCGCGCGCGCAGGTGGTCGAGGTGACGGTGCGCTATGCGTGCGGCGGCATCGAACTGCTCGTGCGCGACGATGGCCAGGGCTTGCCGCCCGTGGTGGCGGCGCACGGGCAGATTCCCGGACACTGGGGCATGCCCGGCATGCGCGAGCGGGCCGCGAAACTCGGTGCGCGCCTGTCCGTGGGCGGGCGCGACGGGGGCGGCACGCAATGGCGCCTGCGGGTGCCGGCGCGCCGCGCCTGGCCGCTGGCGCAAGGTCCGCTGCGCCGCTGGTGGCGGCGCTGGCGCCGCTCAGGCGTCGAGGATGCCGCGCCGTAGCGCGATGGTGACGGCGTGGGTGCGGTCCCTCGCGCCCAGCTTGGCCAGGATGGTGCTCATGTGCGCCTTGACGGTTTCTTCCTTGATCTGCAGCAGGGCGCCCGTTTCGCGGTTGGAATTGCCTTGCGCGACCTGCTTGAGCACGTCCAGTTCGCGGTTCGACAGCACGTCGCTGCACGCATACAGGGCCAGCTCCGCCTCGATCTCGGGCGTGATGTGGCGCCGCCCCGCGTGAACGTTCTGTATCGCCGCCAGCAATTCGTGGCGCAGCGCGCTTTTCAGCACATAGCCGCACGCGCCCGCGCGGATGGCGCGCAGCACCTGCGTGTCGCCCTTGTAGGTGGTCAGCACGATGATGCGCGCCTGCGGATGGCGCGCGCGGATGGCCCCGATCGCGTCAAGGCCGCTCATGACCGGCATCTGCAAATCCATCAGCGTGACATCGGGCAGCAGCGCGTCAAATTGCCGCACCGCCTGCTGGCCGTCGGTGGCCTGGCCCACCAGCACCACGCCGGGAAAGGCGCGCAGCAGGGCCGCGATACCGTCGAGCAGCAACTGGTGGTCGTCGGCGATGAGGACGCGTATCGGTGCCGTATCGCTGCGCATGGTGTTGTCTGGCAAAGAGGAGTTAGCGATCAAGAGTCGTCGGAGCATGGTGAGCAAAAGGTATTTTACCGCAGCGCCCGCCCTGCTGCAGGGGGTATTTCCCATAGGCAATCACCATGCCAGCCTATATTTAGATAGTGGTGCGGGCGCGGCGCCAGGCATACGATGCACGGCAGTACCCACTCAACCCTTTTTTCATGGATGACATCATGACCAATCCGAAACTGGAAGTCCTTACCCCCGACAATTGCCAGATCATTTTCATCGACCAGCAGCCGCAAATGGCGTTCGGCGTGCAGTCGATGGACCGCCAGGCGCTGAAAAACAATACCGTGGGCCTGGCCAAGGCCGCCAAGGTGTTCAACATCCCCACCATCATCACCACGGTGGAAACGGAAAGCTTCTCCGGCCACACCTATCCGGAACTGCTCGACGTCTTCCCCGGCAAGGATATCCTCGAGCGCAGCTCGATGAATTCGTGGGATGACCAGAAGGTGCGCGATGCGCTGGCCGCCAACGGCAAGAAGAAAGTCGTCGTGTCGGGCCTGTGGACGGAAGTGTGCAACAACAGCTTCGCCCTGTGCGCGATGCTCGAAGGCGACTACGAAATCTACATGGTGGCCGATGCATCGGGCGGCACCTCGAAGGAAGCGCACGACTACGCCATGCAGCGCATGATCCAGGCCGGCGTGGTGCCGGTGACGTGGCAGCAGGTGCTGCTGGAATGGCAGCGCGACTGGGCGCACAAGGCAACCTACGACGCCGTCATGGCCATCGTGCGCGAACATTCGGGCGCCTACGGCATGGGCGTCGACTACGCCTACACGATGGTGCACAAGGCGCCGCAGCGCATCCATGGCGAACATACTACCTTGGCGCCGGTGCCGGCCAAGTAAACGCCGCGCGGCTGTGCCATGCGCCGCGCGCCTGACCGCGCGCGGCGTTTTTTTTCATCGAAAGGAATGCGCCATGAAGTTATATGTGATTTCGCTGGCCGTGGGCTTGCTCGTTGGCATCATCTACGCCGTCTTGCAGGTGCGCTCGCCGGCGCCGCCAGCCATTGCCCTGATCGGCCTGCTGGGCATGCTGATCGGCGAACAGATCGTCCCCAGCGTCAAGCGCCTGATGGCGGGCGAAGCCGTGACGGTGTCGTGGCTGCGCAGTGAATGCGTGCCGAAGATCAGCGGCGTGGAAGCGAAGCCAATGCTGGCCAAGGCCGCGGCAAAGTCGGATGATGATGCAGCGTAAATGCTGGGGTCAGACCCGGCGGGTCTGACCCCGGTTCCCGGCAGCTAGAACGCGCCCAGCAAGCCGCGCCGGGCGGCCACCGTGGCCGCCTCGGTGCGGCTTGATACGTTGAGCTTGGTCAAAATATTATTCACGTGGAATTTGACGGTGCCCACCTCGATGCCGGCGCTGCGCGCGATCATCTTGTTGCTCATGCCCGCGGACAGGTGCAGCAGGATGTCGTGCTCGCGTTTCGACAGGCGGTTCGCCTCGATGCGGCCGGCCTGCTGCGCCGCCAGTTCGGGCGGCAGGTATTGCCTGCCGCCGGCCACCTGGCCGATGCATTGCGTCAGTTGCAGGAAGCCGGAATCCTTCAGCAGGTAGCCGCGCGCGCCGGCGCGCAAGGCCCGGTGCACGCTGTCCTCGCCCTGGTAGGTGGTGAGGATGACGATCTTCGCTTGCGGGTCGTCCGCGCAGATGCGCTCGATCGCCTCGACGCCATGCATCTCCGGCATGTTCAAATCCATCAGCACCACGTCGGGCCGCAGCTCCCGGTACAGCTCCACGGCGGCGAGGCCCGTGCCGGCCTGGCCCAGCAGACATAAACCAGGCAGCGAGGCGATCAGCGAGGCCAGGCCGGCCAGGATCAGCGGGTGGTCGTCGGCGATCAAGAGGGTAATCGGTGCATCGGCCGGGGGCGTGGTCGTGTCCATGGTTGTCTTCATTGAGCTGGCAGGGTGAAGTGGAAGACGCTGCCGTGGGGCGCGCCGGGCGCATGCCACAGGCGCCCGCCATGCGCGTCGACGATGCGGCGGCAGATGGCCAGGCCCATGCCCATGCCGTCCGGCTTGCTGGAATACAGGGCATCGTACAGGCGGCCTGCCGCCTGCGGCGCGATGCCGGTGCCATTGTCGGCGATGCTGAAATGCTGCACGCCCCCATCCAGTTGCGAAGACAGCAGCACCGTGCGCGGGCGGCCGCTCGTATCGCGAAGGGCTTCGATGGCGTTCATCAGCAGGTTCAGGATGACTTGCCGGAATTGCACCGGGTCGGCGTGCAGCAGCGGGCGGCCAGGTGCCAGCTGGGTTTCCAGGTGGATGGCGTGGCGCTGCAATGGCGCGCGCAGCAGCGGCAGCAGGTCCTGCACGGCGTCGTCGGCCACAAAATGATCGTGGCTGCCCGGCGCCTTACAGGCCAGCCCATGCACGCTGCGCAGCACGGCGCTGGCGTGGCTGCCGGCGCTGGCGACGAGGGCCAGCGCCGCGCGTGCCTCGTCGAGGCGCGGAGGATCGTGATCGAGCCAGCGCAAGGCGGCATCGGCATTGAGCGCGATGGCCGCCAGCGGCTGGCGCACCTCGTGCGCGACCGATGCGGCAAATTCGCCCATGCCGTCCATGCCGCCAAGGCGCTGCGCCTGTGCCAGGCCGGCGTCGTGCTTCTGATGGGAATAATACATGCTGGCCATCGCCGTGCTCCTGTCGCTGTCGCGGCGTATGCCGCATTGCAACAAGTATGCACGCGCCGTCAGGCAAGGCAGTTATACGAATGGGGGAGGCGGGCGGTTTTTTTAGGCGGCGGGGACGATAAACACCGCCGGGCGGGCCGGCGGTGCGGGAAGCGAAGAACGGATCAGGACTTGATAAAGGCCAGCAGGTCTTCGTTCAGGCGATCCTTGTGGGTCGCCGGCAAGCCGTGCGGCGCGCCTTCATAGATGACCAGCTTGGCGTTCTTGATGAGCTTGGCCGCGGCCTTGCCGGACGCGTCGATCGGCACGATCTGGTCGTCGCCGCCGTGCACCACCAGGGTCGGCACGGAGATTTTCTTCAGGTCGGCCGTGAAGTCCGTCTCGGAAAACTGCTTGATGCAATCGTAGGCGTTCTTGATGCCGCACTGCATGCCCTGCAGCCAGAAGGTGTCGCGCACGCCTTGCGACACTTTGTTGCCGGGACGGTTGGCGCCGAAGAACGGCACGGTCAGGTCCTTGAAGAATTGCGAACGGTCGGCCAGCACGCCGGCGCGGATGCCGTCAAACACCGACATCGGCAAGCCGCCCGGATTGGTGTCCGACTTGACCATCTGCGGCGGCACGGCGCCCACCAGCACGGCCTTGGCCACGCGTTTTTCGCCATGGCGGCCGATATAGCGAGCCACTTCGCCGCCGCCCGTCGAATGGCCGACCAGGGTCGCGCCCTTGATGTCGAGCGCGTCGAGCAGGGTGGCCAGGTCGTCGGCGTAGGTATCCATGTCATTGCCCTGCCATGGCTGGCTCGACAGGCCGTGGCCGCGGCGGTCATGCGCGATCACGCGGTAGCCGTGGCTGGCCAGGAACATCATCTGGTCTTCCCAGGCGTCGCCCTGCAATGGCCAGCCATGGCTGAAGACGACGGGCGTGCCCGTGCCCCAGTCCTTGAAGTGGATGACGGTGCCGTCCTTGACGGTGACGCTGTTGACGGTGAGCTTGCCCGGCGCGGTGGCGGCGGCAGGCTTGGCGGCGGCGCTGGCGCCACCTGCGGCCAGCAGGCCCGCACCGGCGGCCACGCCGGCGACGCTGACGAGCAGCTTGCGGCGGGAAGTGACTTCTTCGGCTTCGATTTTCTTCGACATGATGCATTTCCTTCGGGGATGGGGGAGGGAGGCCGGTTACGGCCTGGACCAGTGATGGCATCGGCCAGTCTAGGCCTTCGCGCGCGCCGGCGCCTCTGCCAAAAGACCAGTCGCGTCCAGGCGCCCGCCTGCCTATGATGGCTGGCAGCGGCGCGCCGCGCCGACTGGCTTTCCCACTGGAGCGATCATGATGAAAAACTGGATGGCGGCGCTGGCCGGCCCCTTTTTGCCCGATGCGGGTATGCTGTTTGCGCGCCTGACGGGCGCGCTGCTGGTGCTGCACGTGCACGGTCTGCCCAAGCTGCTGCATTTTTCCGATGAGCTGGCGCACATCGACGACCCGCTGCACTTGGGCCGCGCCGTTACCCTGTACTGCGCCCTGTTCGCGGAAATCGTCTGCCCGCTGCTGGTCGCCGCCGGCTTGCTGACGCGCCTGGCCTGTCTGCCATTGCTGTTCCTGCTGGGCGTGTCGATGCTGCTCGTGCACCCGGACTGGAGCATCGCCGATGGCCAGTTCGGCTGGCTGCTGATCATCGTCTTCGGCACGATCACCATCAGCGGCGCGGGACGCTATTCGCTCGATGCGCGGTTGCGGGCGTAAGCGGTGATGTCAACGATGTGTCGGGTTACGCTCCGCTAACCCGACCTGCGCCTAAATAACACCATCTCACCCCGATCCCCGTCCACCCCACCAGGCTGGCGGGGATTGTTATTTCCAACAGGCATTTAAGTCTGCGCCTCAAGGTGTGGCAGCGCACGGTGGCGCATGGCGGGGGCAGTTAAGGTAGTGCCAACAGCTTGCCGCTGATCCTGTGTTTGATATGGCTCAGCCCGGCAGCGTTTAGCCGCTTCTTTTTCCCCGAAGCGAGGAGAATCATGATTCGGTCACGGCATCGAGCATGGTTGAAATTATTCACTGTTAAAGGAAACCATCATGAACGCGATTGAAAAAACCAGCTCCGATATGAATGGCAATGCCCAGGATACGCGCCAGGACTTGCACCGCACCATCGACAAGGTGGCAAGCCAGGCCCAGCCCCTGGCCGACAAGGTGGCCACGCGCGCCCATGACGGCGTGGACCAGGTGGGCGAGCGCATCAGCCAGGTCAGCGACAGCGTGAACAAGGCTTCCGAACGCCTGATGGCGCGCGGCAAACAGCTGGGCGCCGCCTGCCAGCGCGCCGGCGAAACGGGCCGCGACTATGTGCGCGAGCGCCCGGCCGTGTCCCTGCTGATTGCCGCTGCGGCCGGTTATGGCCTGTCCAAACTGCTGGGTTCGCGTAAATAAGTTCCGCGCCTTCCTGGAAAGGATTTGTCGTGGGCGCCGTTCCCTTCGCCGTCATGGCGCGGCGGGCCGGCGCCCACGCGCACAAGGTAGTAACAAGCAGTAAAGGAGAGTGATGATGCGCTCCATTTTGTTGTGGTTGATCGGCATACCTATTCCCATCATTATTTTGATTGCCCTGTTCGTGCGCTGAATGAGGGAGTTGTAGCGTTCTCCCGGGGCAAACTACTCACAGGAGACGTAATGGCTACCAACAAGAAAACGCCGTCCACGGACGGTGCTGGCTCCGTCATGAGCAGCATGTCCGGCCCATCCGACAGCAATGCGCCGCACAGCCTGGGCGCGGACAATGACGTGACCCGCGCCCTGCTGCAAAAGACGGCCGCCGGCCAGCAGTTGTCCGCCGCCATGGCCGTCAATCCCAAGGAAGAAGGCCAGTATGGCGAGGCCGCGCGCACGCCGGCCGAAGGCGTGCATGTGGCGGCGGGCGAACCGCTGGCCACGGCCAGCACCACGGGCGAAACGACAGCGTCGCCGAAGACGGGCGATGGCCAGCCCGCGCTGGGCGAAAACGCGCCCAACGCCTCGCTCGACGGCGCGCGCAGCGACGACAGCGGCTGCGTGCTGACGACGAACCAGGGCGTGCCCGTGGGCGACAACCAGAATTCCTTGAAGGCGGGCTTGCGCGGCCCCACCCTGATGGAAGATTTCATTCTGCGTGAAAAGCTCACGCATTTCGACCATGAGCGCATCCCCGAACGGGTCGTGCATGCGCGCGGTTCGGCCGCCCATGGCTACTTCGAATGCTACAAGGAACAAAGCAAGCTGACGCGCGCCGCGCCGTTCGCCAGGGCGGGCAAGCGCACGCCCGTCTTCGTGCGCTTTTCCACGGTGGCCGGCGAACGCGGTTCCACCGATACGGCGCGCGACGTGCGCGGCTTCGCCGTGAAGTTTTATACGGACGAGGGCAACTGGGATTTGGTCGGCAATAACATCCCCGTCTTCTTCATCCAGGATGCGATGAAGTTCCCCGACGTGGTCCATGCCGTCAAGCCCGAGCCGCACCATGGCATGCCGCAGGCGGCCAGCGCGCACGACACCTTCTGGGATTTCGCCTCGCTGTCGCCGGAAATCACGCACATGCTGATGTGGGTCATGTCGGACCGCGCCATCCCGCGCAGTTATCGCATGATGCAGGGCTTTGGCGTGCATACCTTCCGGCTCGTCAATGCCAAGGGCCAGTCCGTGTTCTGCAAATTCCACTGGTCGCCGATGGCCGGCACGCATTCGCTCGTGTGGGACGAAGCCGTCAAGATCAGCGGCGCCGATTCCGACTTCCACCGGCGCGACCTGTGGGAAGCCATCGAGTGCGGCGAATATCCCGAATACGAGCTATCCTTCCAGGTCTTCACGGAAGCGCAGGCGGAAGCGTTTCCCTTCGACGTGCTCGACCCGACCAAGCTGATTCCCGAAGAAGTCGTCCCGCTCATCCCCGTCGGGAAAATGGTCTTGAACCGCAATCCCGACAATTTTTTTGCCGAGACGGAGCAGGTGGCGTTCTGCACGGCGCACATCGTGCCCGGCATCGATTTCAGTAACGATCCGCTGCTGCAGGGCCGCATCCACTCGTATGTCGATACCCAGCTGACGCGCCTGGGCGGCCCCAACTTCCACGAAATTCCCATCAATGCGCCGCTGGCGCCCGTGCACAACAACCAGCGCGACGGCATGCACCGCCAGGCCATCAACCGGGGCCGGGTCGCGTACGAACCGAACTCGCTGGCGGGCGGCTGTCCGTTCCAGGCGGGCGCGAAAGGTTTCAACAGTTTTCCCGCGTCCGCCGAAGGCGACAAGGTGCGCGGCAAGCCCGAGAAATTCGCCGAGCATTATGCCCAGGCGCGCCTGTTCTGGATCAGCCAGACGCCTGTCGAACAAGAGCACATTGTGCACGCGTTCCGTTTTGAGCTGAGCAAGGTGCAGACGGTGGCCATCCGCCAGCGCATCGTCGCCATGCTGCGCAACGTCGACGAGACCCTGGCGCAGCGCCTGGCCGATGGCCTGGGCCTGGCCCTGCCGCCGGCCATGCCGCGCGCCTCGCTGGAACCGCTGCCCGCGTATCCGCCGTCGCCCGCCCTGTCGCTCTTTTTCCGCCCCGGCAAGACGGGCATCCATACCCTGCGCGTGGCCATTCTCGTGGGGGCGGGCAGCGACGGCGCGCAGGTGCGCAATATCTATGCCGTGCTCCTGGCCGACGGCGCCGTGCCGCGCCTGGCGGGCAGCCACCTGGGAACTGTCGACACGAGCGGCGGCGCGCCGCTGGCCGTGGAAATCTCGCTCGAAGCGGGTCCTGGCGTGCTGTTCGACGCCGTCGTGGTGCCGGATGGCCAGGGCGCCGTGCAGCAACTGGGCAGCGACGCCCACGCGCTCGACTTCCTGCGCCTGCAATACCGCCACTGCAAGCCGATGCTGGCCATCGGCGCCGGCAAGGACTTGCTGGACAAGGCGGGCATACCAGTGACTCTGCCCGATGGCAAGCCGGACCCCGCCATCATCGTCGCGCCTTCCGCCGACGTGGTGAAAGCCGTGGCGGCGTTCAAGAAGTTGCTCGCCGCGCACCGGGCGTTTGCGCGCGAGACGGATCCGCCGCGGGTGTGAGGCGCGCCTGAGCGGAGCACAGGGCGGGCCTGGCTTGCCCTGTCTCCGCAAGGCGCGCAACAGTGCGCAAGAATGTAAACAATGAAAACGTCCCGCGGTGATATGCTGCTGACTAGAACTGTTCATTTGCCACTATCTGCATAACAGCAGCAAGGAACGGCTTCAGCAAACCGGATCGCGATTACCGCATGGACAAGTACACACCGCGCACCTGGGGGCCGGGCGAACGCCCGACCTTGCCCGGGTCGCCATCGATGCCCGAACATTCGACGCCCAAGCGTGTCGCGTATTTCATCGTCGGCCTGATCGTCGCGTTGACGGGGGGACTGGGCAACGGCCTGGTGACGGCCAACATCTTGAACCTACAAGGTTCGCTGGGCGCCTATGCCTATCAGATGCAGTGGCTGCCGGCCGCCTACGTGATGACCATCGTTTCCATGAATCTGCTGCTGGTGAAGTTCCGCCAGCAGTTCGGCCTGCGCCTGTTTACGGAAGCGTTCCTCGTGCTGTACGCGGTGGTGACGTTTGCCCACCTGTATGCGAATACCCTGTCGTCGGCGATCGCCGTGCGGGCCGCGCATGGCATGGTGGGCGGCGCGCTGGGGGTGCTGGGGCTGTACTACACCTTGCAGGCGTTTCCTGCGCGGCACCGCCTGAAGGGTGTGGTGCTGGGCCTGGGCTTTGCCCAATTGGCCTTGCCGCTGGCGCGCATCTTTACGTCCGAACTGCTGCAGATCGGCGAATGGCACGGCCTGTACCTGTTCGAACTGGGACTGGCCCTGCTGGCGCTGGGCTGCGTGCTGGCCCTGAAGCTGCCGCCCGGCGACCGCGTGCAGACGTTCGAGCCGCTCGACTTCCTTACTTTCATCCTGTTCGCGCCCGGCGTGGCCCTGCTGTGCGCCGTGCTGGCGCAGGGGCGCACGGCGTGGTGGATGGAGTCCGAATGGGTGGGCGTGTGCCTGGCGTGCTCCATCGTGCTGATCGCCGCCTCGCTGGCCATCGAGCATAACCGCGCGCGTCCGCTGCTCAACACGCGCTGGCTCACGACGGGCAAGATCGCCAAGCTGTTTTTATCGGTGCTGCTGTTTCGCATCGTGCTGTCCGAATCGACGGGCGCGGTGGGCTTTTTGCAGGCGCTGGGCCTGAACACGGACCAGATGCAGAACCTGTTCATCGTGGTGCTGCTGGGCAGCGTGGCGGGCCTCGTCGTGAGCGCCCTGACGATCAATCCGGCGACCCTGAACCGCTCGCTGATGTTCGCGCTGCTGCTGATCGCCTTTGGTGCCCTGATCGACGCGCACGCCACCAGCCAGACGCGCCCCGTCAACATGTATGTGAGCCAGTTCCTGCTGGCCTTCGGCGGCACGTATTTCCTCGGCCCCACCATGGTGGCCGGCATGGGCGCCGTGATCGCCGAACCGCGCAACCTCGTGAGTTTTTCCGTGATGTTTACCATGACGCAGAACCTGGGCGGCCTGCTCGGCGCGGCCATCGTCGGCACCATCCAGACGGCGCGCGAAAAGTACCATTCCAGCTACCTGGTCGAGCATCTCACCATGCTCGACCCGCAGGTGGCCGCGCGCGTGCAGTCGGGCGCGTCAAGCTATGGCGGCGTGCTGATGGACCCCGCCTTGCGCAGCGCCCAGGGCGTGGCGCGCCTGGGCGCCGTCGCCACGCGCGAAGCCAATGTACTGGCCTATAACGACGTTTTTTTGATGATCGCCGGCGTCGCCATCGCCACCCTGATCTGGATGCTGGTCAGCCAGTCCTGGACCCGCATCACCACCGGCGCGCGCCGCCTGGTCGGCCCCGTGCGCGATGCGCAGACGGCCATGGCCATCGTCCCCATTACCAATTCGGAACCAAGCAATGACAGAAAATAATACGCCGCCACCAGCACCGACAACGCCTGCCGCCGTGCCCACGCCAGCGCCGGCACCCGCCGCCTCCACGGCGCAGCCGGACCGCCGCCACCAGTGGCTGTCGGCGCTGGCCTTTGCCGCCGTGGCCCTGGTGGGCGTGCTGATCGTGCTGTACGCGTGGCGTCTGCCGCCGTTCACCAGTCCCATCGTGACGACGGAAAACGCCACCGTGCGGGGACAGGTGACCATCATCGGCACGCAGCTGTCCGGCTATGTGGTGGAGGTGACGGTGCAGGATTTCATGGACGTCAAGGAGGGCCAGCTGCTCGTGCGCATCGACGACCGCATCTACCAGCAACGCTACGAACAGGCGCAGGCCCAGCTGGCCGCGCAACAGGCGGCGCTGTCGAACTGGACGCAGCAAAAGGCCAGCGCGCAGGCGGGCATTTCCGTCAGCGAGGCGGCGCTGGCGAATGCGGAAGCGCAGGCGCGAAAAGCCAGCGCCGACCTCAATCGCGTGGAACAGCTGGTGGCCGACGGCTCGCTGTCGCAGCGCGAACACGACCAGTCGCGCGCCACGCAGGCGCAGATGGCGGCGGCGCTGGCGCAGGCGCGCGCCAATCTCGACATCGCCCAGCAAAGCGTGCATAGCGTGGTGGTCAACAAGCAGGCGCTGGAAGCGGCCGTGGCCAACGCGCAGGCGGCCGTCAAGGCGGCCAAGATCGACCTCGATAACACGCGCATCGTGGCGCCGTCCGACGGCCAGCTGGGTCAGGTGACGGTGCGCCAGGGCGCCTACGTGAATTCGGGCGCGCAGCTGATGGCGCTGGTGCCGCGCCAGATGTGGGTGATCGCCAATTTCAAGGAAACGCAGATGAACGGCGTGCAGGAAGGGCAGAGCGCCACCTTCCACGTCGACGCGCTCGACGGCGCCGTGCTGACGGGGCAGGTGGAACGCATTTCGCCGGCCACGGGTTCCGAGTTTTCCGTGCTGCCGGCCGATAATGCGACGGGCAACTACCTCAAGATCGCCCAGCGCATTCCCGTGCGCATCCGTATCGACCCGGGCCAAGCGAATGCGCGCCGGCTCGTGCCGGGCATGTCGGTGGTGGTCAGCGTCGACACGTCCGCCGTGCTGAACGACTCGGCGGAGAATCCGGCGCCGCCGCCTGCACCGAAGAAGGCCAAGCCATGAAGCGCCGTTTGGTGCTGATGGCCGCCGCGCTGGCGCTGGCGCTGGCGCTGGCCGGCTGCGCCGCCCACGCCCCGCCGCAGCCCGCATCGGCATTGCAGTTGCCGTCCGGCTGGCGCGCGCAGGCGGCCGGTGCGCCTGCTGCGACCGAGGCCCATGTCGAGCAGCTGTGGTGGCAAGCCTTCGGCGACCCGGTCTTGAGCGACTTGGTGGGCGAGGCGCTGGCGCGCAATGGCGACTTGCGCGTGGCGCGCGCCCGCGTGCAGGAATACCGGGCGCGCCTGGCGCAGGCCGATGCGAACCGCGCACCGAACCTGGCCTTCGACGGCTCGCCCACGCGCACGCGCACCCTGGCGTCCAGCGGCAAGCCGTATGTGACGAACGTCTTCCAGGCCGAACTGCAGGCCAGCTATGAAATCGACGTGTGGGGCCGGCTGGCCAGCCTGAGCGATGCGGCCGGCGAGAGCTACCGCGCCGAGCAGGCCAGCCTCGATGCGGCGGCCCTGTCGATCGCCGCCAGCGTGGCGACGAGTTACCTGAATCTGCGCGGACTCGACGCGCAGCTGGCGCTGGCGCAATCGACCCTGCAGCTGCGGGAACAGTCGCGCGAGCTGGCGCGCAAGCAGTTCGAGGTGGGCTACAGCTCGCGTCTGGAATGGCTGCAGGCGCAATCGGAATACCATGCGGCGGCCGAGCAGGTGCCGCAGCTGCAGCGGCAGATATTTGAACAGGAAAACGCGCTGGCCGTCCTCGTCGGCGGCAATCCCGGCCCCATCGCGCGCGGCTTGCCGCTGGCCGAGCTGGCGGCGCCCGGCGTGCCGGCCGGCCTGCCGTCGGAATTGCTGCGCCGGCGGCCCGACATCGCGCGCGCGGAACACAACCTGGCGGCCGCCAACGCCAGCCTGGCCGCCACGCGCGACCAGCTGCTGCCCTCGTTCAAGCTGACGGCCGTCGGCGGCGGGCAAGCGACGACTTTGACCGATTTCCTGCATGCGCCGACAGCCCTGTGGCGCCTGACGGCGCTGGCGGCCGGCCCCCTGTTCGATGGCGGCCGGGTGCAGGCGCAGACGGATGCGGCCGGCGCGCAGCGCGACCAGCTCGTGTATGCGTATGAAAACGTGGTGCGCAATGCCTTCGCCGAAACGGAAAACAGCCTGGGCGCCATCTACCGGCTGCAGCAGCAAGCCGTGGAAAACGACGCGCGCCGCGCCGCTGCCGCCGACACCTTGCGCATCGCGCACAACCGCTACCGCAATGGCTATGCCTCGTACCTGGAGGAGCTCGACGCCCAGCGCACCCTGTACAGCGCGGACGTGGGACTGCTGCAACTGAAGACGCGCATCCTCGTCGCCTCGGTCGACCTGTACCGGGCCATGGGCGGCGGCTGGTCGGCTGGCGGCGGACAATAGCTGCACCGCCGGTGTACTATCTGGCCTGGAAAAGCGGCGGCATGGTGCCAGCCGCTTCCATCACGAACGAGGTCGCAGCATGACGATTTTTGGCATAGGCATCCATATCCTGATCGCGGTATTTTTTGCGATCCACGTGGTGCGCAACGGGCAGCAGCTGTACTGGCTGCTCATTTTATTCATGTTCCCGCTGCTGGGCAGCGTGGTGTATTTCTTCGCCATCTACCTGCCCAATTCGCGCCTGCCGCAAGGCGCGCGCAAGGTCGCGTCGGTAGCCGTGCAGGTGCTCGATCCGAACCGCGAATTGCGCGAGGCGAAAGCGGCCTTCGAGTACACGCCGACGGCGCAAAATCAGATGCGTCTTGCCAGCGCACAGCTGGAAGCGGGCAATGCGCGCGAAGCGGCATCGACGTATGAAGCCTGCCTGCAGGGAGCGTTTTCATCGGACCTGGAAATTCGCCTGGGCGCGGCACGCGCCTACCTAGAGTGCGAACGGGGCGCCGACGCGCTGACGCACCTGGAATTCATCCGCCGCACGGATATGCATTTTCGTCCCGAGATGGTGTCCCTGCTGACGGCGCGCGCGCTGGCGCAAAGCGGGCGACAAGTGGAAGCGAAAGCGGAATTCGACGACGCGCTGACGCGCTACAACAGCTTCGAATGCCGCGCCGAGTGCGCGATCTGGGCGCTGCAGCAGGGCGACAAGGTGTTGTCGGAGCGTTTGCTGCTCGATATCGACAGCGCCATGGCGCGCTGGAGCAGCCATACGCGTTCCATGTATGCGCCGCTGCTGGCGCGCCTGGAGGCGGCGCGCAAGTAGCTGGCTTACGTGGGGTCAGACCCGGCGGGTCTGACCCCATTAGACGCCGGGAACCGGGTTCTTGCCCTCGACCAGTTTGTATCCCTTGCCATCGAAACCATAGCGCGCGTGGCCGTTCAGGGGCGTGGCGATGCGCGGCGGGTCTTCGTCCGGCTTGACCGCGACGCCGGGCTTGATCTTCTCTGTGGCACCCTTGAAATCGATCAGCAAGTCGTCATAGGCGCCGCCATTGCGCGCCGGCGCGAAGCGCCAGTTTCCCTTGACCATCCAGCACTCGTCCGTATCCGGTCCGCAGGCGCCCATATTGTCCGAATACAGGTCGATGCCGCCATCGAGCGAGGTGACCTTGTCGTCGCCGATTTCAAACAGGGCCAGTTGCGTGATGGTGTAACCCTGGCCCGTATAGCCATGGCGGATCGCCAGTCCCGGCTTGTTCGCGCCCAGCATGACCCAGTGGACCTCGCCGAGCTGCCCCGACGATCCCAGGCCGGCGATGTTTTCCAGGCGTTTCACGACTTGCCACTGGCCGTCTTCCGGCTGACCCTTGGGCGTCAGGAAAAAGACGTTCAACAGTCCCGGCGAGGCATGCGCCGATTCGGCCGTGCCTTCCGTGTTGGCCGTTTCCGCATTCGCCACCAGGATGGCGCGGCCATCGGGCAGCAGCTTGTGGCTGACGGCGCTGACCACGTAACTGAGCTTGTCGACGTGGTTGTCGGGATCGGACAGGTCGGCCAGCGCATCTTCGCTGTCGCTGCGGTAGTCCTTGCCGAAGACGGCGCGCATCATGCCCACTTCGCGTTCGCGCGCCTGGGGCGTGTTCATCGCTTCCGTCCGAGGGGCGGTGGCGGCCGGCGGCGGCACGTGTTCGGCCGATGCCGTGTCTGCCGCGGCAGCGGCGGCGGGAACGTCGGTGACCACGTCAGCTGCCAGGCCGGCGCTGGCGGGGGCGGTCTTGTCCGAGCAGGCGCCGAGCAGCGCGGAAACCATCAGCAGGACGAGCGGGGTGCGGTAATTCATAGGCAGGGCAGATTGCGTTCATGGAGAATGGGCGCAGTATGCCAGATAGATGAAAGCGAGGGAGCGCGGCCTGCCGGCCGGTCCCTCGCTTCCTTGCCCGCAGGGGGCGATTTTGCAAATAATGGCGGCGCTTATTTTTCCAGCGCCACCTTGTCGTCGCGCCGCAGCGGCGCCTTCTGGCGGCGCAGTTTCGCCATGCCGCGCTTGAGCAGGTGCTCGAGGTCGTCGATGTAGGTGAACACGGCCGGCACCACCAGCAGGCTCAACAGGGTCGACGTGATCAGGCCGCCGATGACGGTAATGGCCATCGGCGAACGGAAGCTGGGGTCGGCGCCCCAGCCCAGCGCCAGCGGCATCATGCCGGCGCCCATGGCGATCGTCGTCATCAGGATGGGGCGGCTGCGCTTGTGGCAGGCGTCGACCAGCGCGTCGAAGCGGTTCATGCCCGCCTGGCGCGCCAGGATCGCATAGTCGACCAGCAGGATGGAGTTCTTGGTGACGATCCCCATCAGCATGATCAGGCCGATCATCGACGGCATCGACAGGGCGCTGCCCGTGATCAAGAGGGCGACGAAGGCGCCGCCGATCGACAGCGGCAGCGCCGCCAGGATGGTCACCGGCTGCATGAAGTCCTTGAACAGCAGCACCAGCACGCAATAGATGCACAGCACGCCGATCAGCATGGCCAGGCCGAAGCTGGCGAACAGCGACGCCATTTCCTGCGCGTCGCCCAGCTCGGCGATCTTCACGGATGGCGGCAGATTTTTCATCGACGGCAGCGCACGCGCCTCTTCATTCAGTTCGCCCAGGGTGCGCGAACCGAGTTCCACGTCGAGGGTCACGTTGCGGCTGCGGTTCAAGCGGTCGATCTGCGCCGGGCCGCTTTCCATCGTCACCGTGGCCACGTTCGCCAGGCGCACGGGACCATTCTTGCCGGGCACGGTCAGGCGCTCGATGGCGGCCAGGTCGGCGCGCACGCTGTTGGGCAGCTTGACGCGGATCGGCACCTGCCGCTCGGGCAGGTTCATTTTCGTCAGGTCCGTGTCGTAGTCGCCCGCCGTGGCCACGCGCACGGTTTCGCCGATGGCCGCCGCCGTCACGCCCAGGTCGGCCGCTTTCGCAAAGTCGGGGCGCACGATGATTTCCGGGCGCACCAGCGAGGCGCTGGAATTGACGTTGCCGATGCCTTTCAAGCCGCGCAATTCGCGCTCGACCTTTTGCGCCGCTGCCATCAGCGCCACCGGGTCTTCCGAGCGCAGCACCAGCTGCATCTTGACGCCCGTGTCGGGCGGTCCCACCGTGAAGCGGGCGCCGGGAATGGTATCGAGCTTGTGGCGCAGCTGCGTTTCCAGGTCCGCCATCGATTCCTTGCGCTCCGTGCGGTGCACGGTGGTCAGGGTCAGCACGGCGCGGCGCGCCTCGGCCGCCGCGCCGGGGGCGAAGGCGTCGCCGCTGGAGCCGCCGCCGATGGAACTGAAGACGCCCTGGATGCCTGGCGTGCGCATGGCCGCGTCGCGCGCCAGGGCCGCCACGGCCTGCGTTTCAGCCAGGGTGGAGCCGGGCGGCAGTTCCAGGTTGATCTGCGTCTGTGCGCGGTCGGCGGCAGGCACGAAGCCGGTCGGCAGCAGCGGCACGAGCGCGATGGCGCCGACGAAGAACAGGGCCGCGGCGATGGCCGTGGTGCCGCGGTGGTTCAGGCACCAGCGCATGACACGCAAGTAGCGCGTCATCAGCCAGCCATCCTGCTCTTTCTTGTGCGGCAGCGGTTTCAGGATATAGGCCGCCATCATCGGCGTGAGCAGCCGCGCCACCACCAAGGACGCCAGCACGGCCAGCACGGCCGTCCAGCCGAACTGCTTGAAGAACAGGCCGGGAATGCCGCTCATGAAGGCCGTCGGCAGGAACACGGCCACCAGCGCGAATGTGGTGGCGATCA
Source organism: Janthinobacterium sp. OK676 (assembly GCF_900103595.1). Classification (NCBI taxonomy): domain Bacteria; kingdom Pseudomonadati; phylum Pseudomonadota; class Betaproteobacteria; order Burkholderiales; family Oxalobacteraceae; genus Janthinobacterium; species Janthinobacterium sp. OK676. The sequence continues at coordinate 90,695 of NZ_FNHA01000006.1, read as the reverse complement.
CCGCCATGCCGATTTCGTCGGCAGCTTCCATGGCCGCTTCCATCGGTGACTTGCCCATGCGCAGATGGCGCTCGATGTTTTCGATTTCCACGATGGCGTCGTCGACCAGCACGCCGACGACCAGGGCCAGCGACAGCAGGGTGACGGTGTTGAGCGTGTAGCCGAACCAGTAGATGCCGAGGAAGGCCGGCATCACGGACAGGGGCAGGGCGGCCGCGGCCACCAGGGTGGCGCGCCAGTCGCGCAGGAACCACCACACCACCAGCACGGCCAGCAGCGCGCCTTCGTACAGCAGCTCCATCGAGCCTTCGAAGTTTTCCTCGACGGGGAAGGCATTGTCGATCGACTGCTGCAGCACCACGCTGGGGTTTTCCTTCTGCAGGTCGGCGATGGCGGCGCGCGCCCCGCTGGCGACGGCCACTTCGCTGGCGCCTTTGGTGCGGAATACTTCAAAGGCGACGACGGTCTTGCCATCCTGTTCGGCCAGCGCGCGCGGTTCGGCGATGGTGTCGCGCACGGTCGCCACCTGGTCCAGGCGCACGTGGCGGCCGTCCGGCAGCGGCACTTCCACGCGCGACAGTTCATCGGCCGTCTTGACGGTGGCGATGGTGCGCACCGACTGTTCGGCGCCGCTGATGTCGCCCCGGCCGCCGGGCGCTTCGCGCTGCACCAGGCGCAGCTGGCGCGACACGTCGAGTGCCGACACCTTCAATGCGGCCATGCGGGCCTCGTCGAGTTCCACCTGGATTTCTCGGTAGACGCCACCGACTCTGGTGACGGCGCCCACGCCGGGCACGGTCAAGAGGCGCTTGGCCACCGTATTGTCGACGAACCACGACAGGTCGGGCGCATCGAGCGGATTGTCCACGCCGGGCTTCGCCGTGGCGATAAAGGTCAGCACGACCCTGCCGGCCGTGGAAGCCTTGGTGACGGTGGGGTCGCGCAGCTCGGCCGGCATGTCCGCTTTCACGCGGGCGACGGCGTCGCGCACGTCGTTGACGGCTTCGGCGATCTGCTTTTCCAGGATGAATTCGACGGTCACCGTGACGACGCCATCGAGCACCTTGGTGTAGATGTTCTTCACGCCTTGCAAGGTGGCGACGGAGTCTTCGATCTTGCGCGCCACTTCCGTTTCCAGCTGGGCCGGCGCGGCACCGGGCAGCACGGCGCTGACGGTGACGATGGGCAGTTCGATGTCGGGGAAATCCTGCACCGGATTGGCCTTGTAGGCCAGCAGACCGGCCAGTGTCAGCAGCGCGAACAGCATGATGGCCGGGATCGGATTCTTGATCGAGAGGGAGGAAAAATTCATGGCCTCTCCTTACTTTTTCGCCGTGGCCGGCTTGACAGCTGCCGCCACCGGGGTTTGCACGTTGCGTACCAGGTCGCCGTCATTGAGGAAGCCGGCGCCGCTGACGACAATCGTCGTGTCGGCCGTGATGCCGCCAAGGATTTCAATGCGGTCGCTCAGGCGCCGTCCGGCCTGCACCTTGATCTGGCTGACCCGCTGGTCGGGATTGAGGCGGAAGACATAGCTGAAACCGTCGCGCACGGCGATCGCCTGCTGCGGCACGGTCAGGGCGCCCGAGGTGCCCAGTTCGAATTCGCCGCTGGCGTACATGCCGGCCTTGAATGGCGCATTGCTGCCCGTGCTGGCGGGCAGGTCCACGTAGACGAGGGCCGAGCGCGTCTGCGGATCGACGGTAGGGGCGATCATGCGCACCTTGCCCGTCAAAACGCTGCCGTTGGCCGCCTTCACCTGCGCCAGGGTGCCAGGCTTGAGGTTCAGCAGTTCGGTGGCCGTCACTTCGGCGCGCCATTCGAGGCGGCCCTGGCGGATCATGCGGAACAGTTCCGTGCCGGCGCCCACCACCGACCCCACGGTGGCCGAGCGCGACGAGATGATGCCGCTGTCGGGCGCCACCACCTGCGTGTATTTCAGACGCAGCTGCTGCGAGGCCAGCTGCGCCTTGGCCGACGCGATGCGCGCATTGGCCGTCTGTTCGGCCGTCAGGTATTGGCTGATCTGCTGCGCGCTGATGGCGCCCGTGCTTTGCAGCGAGCGGGCGCGCTGCGCGTTGGCGGCCGCTTCCGCGGCATTGGCTTGCGCTTCCTGCACGGCGGCCTTCGCCTGCGCCACGTCGGCGTTCACCGTGTCGCTCGAGAACACGGCCAGCACCTGGCCGGCGCGCACGACGTCGCCCACGTTCACGCGCACGTCGGTCAGGCGCAGGCCGTTCGATTCGCTGCCGATGACGGCTTCCTGCCAGGCGGCCACGTTGCCGTTGGCGTTCAGCTTGATGGGCAGGCTGGCCGTCTGCGGCTTGGCCGTGGTGACGGTCAGCGCCGGTTTTTGCGCCGCGTTCTTATCCTTGGCGTCGTCCGCCGCCGTGGAGGAGGGGGAGTACAGGGCCACGCCGGCGCCCAGCATCACGCAAAGGGCGGCCAGCGCGAACGCCATCGGTTTCAAGGTCAGTTTTTTCATGTTGTGTATCCGTCAGGGGGTATTGTTGGCGATGGCGCTGCTGCTCCAGCCGCCGCCGGCGGCGCGGTACAGCGCCACCCAGGCGGCGCTGCGTTCGCGCTCGAGGTTGACCACCGTGTTTTCGGCGGCCAGGCGCGTGCGGCGCGCGTCTTCCAGTTCGATCAGGCTGGCCAGGCCATTCTTGTAGCGGTCTTCCGTGGCGACGAACGACACGCGGTAGCCTTCCAGGGCCGTCTTTGCATGGCTGCTGCGCTCGTCCGTGCTGGCCAGGTTGACCAGCGCCTCTTCCACTTCGCGCACGGCCTGGCGCACGCCGGCGCGGTATTTCACCACGGCTTCGTCGTAGCGCGCCGTGGCCGCATCGATCTGCGCGCGGCGCGTGCCGCCATCGAAGATGGGCAGGCTGACGGCCAGCGGGCCGATGCTCCAGGTGCTGGCCGTGATGCTGGTGCCGCCGGCGCGGATATTGCCCTTGCCGATGGAGCCGGCCAGGCTCAGACGGGGATAGCGCTGCGCCTGCGCACCGCGTACTTCGAAGCTGGCGGCCGCCACTTCGCGTTCGGCGCTGTAGACGTCGGGACGCTGGCCCAGGGTTTGCGCCGGCAGTTCCGTGATCGCCACGGGCGAAGGCAGGATGGCGGGGCTGGCGGCCAGCTTCTGGCGCAGCGATGCTTCCGGCATGGCCGACAGGGCCACCAGCGCCTTGACATTCACGTCGCAGGCGGCCCGCTGTTCGATGGCGCGGCTGGCGCCTTCGGCCGCGCTGGCGCGGGCCAGGGCGGCGTTGGCGGGCGGCTGGAAGCCGGCGCCGGCGCTCAGTTCCGTCAAGCGCGCCGAGTCGCGGCGCGAGACGGCATCCTGTTCGGACACGGCCTGCAATTGCCGGCAGGTGCGCAAGGCGTAGTACTGGTTCGCCACTTCGGCGGCCACCGAGACGCGGGCCTCATGCCATCCCGCGCGGGCGCTGTCGTAGCGCTCCTGAGCCGCGTCGCGCGTGGCGCGGTTGGCCCCGAACACGTCGATTTCCCACGACGCCTGCAGCGCCGCCTGCGAGGTGGTGCCGCTGGGCTGGGCCGATTGCTGGCTGGTACGCACCACGCTGCCCGTCGCGTCCAAGGTGGGCGCCAGCGCGGCGCCGCTGGCGATGCTGTCGGCGCGCGCCTGCACGATGCGCGTGCGGGAGGTGGCGATGGTGGGGCTGACCTGCTGCGCGTCGCTGATCAATTCCACCAGCAGGCTGTCGCCCTGGCCTTGCCACCAGCTGGCCAGGTCCGTCAGCTTGCCGTTGTGCGGCAGCGGCGCCTGCCACTGCTCGGGCACGCCGGCGGCCACCACCGCGGGCGGCCCCTGCAGGGCGCAGCCGCCCAGCGCCAGCACGATGCTGGCGGCCAGGGCGCGTTGAGCGGTACGTCGAATAGTCGTCATGCTGGTCCTTCTGCTTGTCGTTGAGCGGTATCGGGTGAAGAGGGTTGGGCCAGGCGCCGGCGCTCCACCTCGGCCATGGCCAGCGCGTAGTCGGTCATGCGCGCCAGCCAGGTGTCGAGAGCGTACGGCGTTGCCAGCAATTGCGGACGCAAGGTTTGCAGCACGTCGGCGCCCACCATGTGCTGCAGGGCCAGCGAGGCGATGGAAAACGCCAGGCGGTGCATGTCGTCGCTGCTGTCGGGGACGCCCAAATGGCGCGCCAGCACGCGCGTGAGCGCTTCGTGTTCGGGGCGGATGTTCTCGTCGATCTCGCGCGCCCACAGGCCCGTTGGTTCGAGCATCTCGCGGCACCACAGGCGCATGCAGTCGCGCGCGATCTCGCCCTGCTGCATGGGGGCGAGCAATTGCGCATAAAAGCCTTCCAGGCTTTGGCGCAGGGTGAAGTGCGGCTGGTCGTACAGCGCGATATTGTCTTGCGGGTTCGCTGACTGCTGGGCGAAGGCGGCGCGGTACAGGCCCGCCTTGTCGCCAAAATAGTAGCTGATGGCGGCCGCGTTGGTGCCGGCCGCCTGCGCCAGTTCGCGCGTGGACGTCCTGGCGTAGCCCTGTTCGGCAAACAGGCGGATGGCGCTATGGAGCAGCCGCTCGCGCGACTGTTCGCCATCGGAGCGGGGTTTGCGCCCATCGTCGGCGGCTGGTGCTGGGGAAATGTGTTTTTCAATCATGCCGGAGATTTAAGCATATATCTCAAACGATTGATATAACTAAGCCGGTTGATTTAGTTAAGGAATGATGAAGAGAATGAAAAACGCAGGCAAAAAAAAGCCCGCGGTTGTATTCGCGGGCTGAATCCAATGTTCGGAGAACGAATTGGAGGAGACGGTTCTACTATAGCGCTGAAAATGGTGCAGTGCAATACCGTAGAACTACTGTATCGGTCTCGCTTTGATGTCAAAAAGTCAGTATTTCATGTTGCGGCGCACAGAAAGCTCAGGCCTTGCTGCGCAATGCCAGCGTAAACGTGCTGCCATGGCCGTAGTCGCTGTTGAAGAACAGGGCGCCGCCGATGGCGTTGGCCAGGTTCTGGCACAGGTACAGGCCCAGTCCCGCGCCTTCCACGTGGCGCGTGGAGGTGGAATCGAGCTGCGAGAAGGCCTGGAACAGCTTGGCCTGGTCTTCTTCCTTGATGCCGGCGCCGCTGTCGGCGATGCTCATTTCCGTCACCAGCACGCCGTCTTCGTCGCGCTGGGCCAGGCTGATGCGCACCGTGCCCTGTTCCGTGAACTTGATGGCGTTGTTGAGCAGGTTGATGAGGATTTGCGTCAGCGCGCGGCGGTCCGTGTCGATGATGGCGGGCGGCTGGCCTGGCTCGCCCAGTTCGAGTTCCAGCGCCAGGCCCTTTTGCTGGGCCAGGGGGCGCAGGGTGTCGGCCACGTCGGCCATCAGTTCCTGGCAATGTACGGGTTCGATCGACAGGGTCAGCTTGCCCGCCTCGATCTTGGCCACATCGAGGATGTCGTTGATCAGCGAGAGCAAATGGCGCGCGCTGGCGCGGATGGTGTTCAGTTGCTTGTCCTGGTCGGGCGTCAGGGGGCCGGGCAGTTTCATCAGCAGCGCGCCGGTGAAGCCGATGATGGCGTTGAGCGGCGTACGCAATTCATGCGACATATTGGCGATGAAGGCCGACTTCATGCGGCTCGCTTCGGCCAGTTCCAGGTTTTTCAGGGCGATTTCGCGGTTGATGGTTTCCAGCTCGGCCGCATGGTGCGCGAGGCGCATGTTCAGTTCGATCACCTGGCGTTCGCGCGCCTGCAGTTCGCCGTTGACCTGCACCGCCTGTTCATAGGTGGAGATCAGCAGGTCGAGGATTTGCTGGCGTTCCGCATTGATGAAATGCTTCTGGTCGCCCAGGTACAGGGCGATGCCGATTTCCACGTTCTGGTTCTTGCGCAGCTTCTGGTTCATCAGCATGTGGCTGATGCGGTTGAGCAGGTAGTCTTCCGCGTAGGGCTTGCGGATGAAATTGTCGGCGCCGCACTCGATGCCGCGGATGATGTCCTTCGGGTCGTTGAGCGAGGTGACGAGGATGACGGGGATGTCGCGCAGGGTCGGGTCGGACTTGATGGCGCGGCACAGGTCGTAGCCATTCATTTCAGGCATGACGATATCGGACAGCACCAGGTGCGGCTTGCGCTCGCGGATGGCAGCCAGGGCCAGCTGGCCATTCGCCGCCACGCGCGCGTTGTAGTGCAGCGACTGGATCAGGCGGCGCAAGCGCTCCGCCTGGGTCGGGCTGTCCTCGACGATCAGGATCTCGATTTCGTCAGGCTTGATTTGGTTGTTGGAGTCCACAGACCTCTCCTAGGATTTCAGTGTGGTGATGCTGGGCGCCGTGAGCGCGCAATATCGACATCGTATGACTATATCGGATTTAGGTCTGCAAAAGTAACTTCCAAGTAACTATTTTGGCCACAGGGAATGCTGTGGTCGCCTGTCAGTTTTCGCCCTGGAACTGGCCTGCGCGATAGGTCAGCACGAGCGTGTCGCGGTGGCCATGTTCGCCCAGGGGCTGGATCGGCGTCGATTCGTGGATGACGGCCGCGTCGTCGAGCAGCAGCAGCGACCACGGTTCGGTCAGGGTAAAGCGTTTGCCGTTGGGGCCGTCCGCTTCGAAGATGCGCGTCTCGCCGCCCTTGATCTGTTCGCGCCCGACCAGCAGCACGGCGACGAAATCGACGCCGTCGCGGTGCGCGCCTTCCGGCGTGGGGCGGCCGATGCCGTCCGTCGTATCGATGCGGAACTGGTGCGCCTCGATGAACCAGGGCTGGCTGCCCTTGACCTGCGAGCAGGCGTCGCCCAGCGCGCGGATCAGCTGCTGCCAGGCCGCTTGCGCGACGATAGCCGCTTCGACCGGTTCGAACAGGCGGTGCATGCCGCCGTGCAGGGCGTTGTATTCCACCGGCTGCCAGTGCGGACGGTGCGCCGTCTGGGCCAGGCGTTCGCCATCCTGCACGAAGCACGAGTGGCGCCGGCGGCGATAGCGGCCGCCATCCTTCAGGTAATTGTCCAGCGCCAGGGTATTCCAGCTCGGTTCCAGCGCGCGCAATGCGTCCAGCGGACAGCCGGCCAGCGCGGCCACGTCCTGCGGGCGCAGGACGGCATAGCCGTCGTCGCGCAAGGCGTCCTTGAGGCGGGACGGGTCGGTAAAGATCGGTGCGGCAGTGCTCATGGCGGTGCGGGCCGGAACGGGCCTGTATCAGTTTATCCAGCCTGGCATTCTACGACTTCGCGGCGCTTCCTGTGCAGTCCGATAAGAATTATTCTTGTTTACTTAAAAATTCTTTACCAGGGTCAGGCGCAGCGAGCGCGATTCCACCGGATGGAAGTGGATATCGTCGACGGCTTGCGCCTCGCCGGGCAGGCGCGAAGCATAGTAGTAATCGATGGCCGAGTCGCGCCGGTTGGCCAGGTTGTAGCCTTCCAGCTCCACGCGCAAGGTCTTGTCGATCTGGTAGGCGATGCGCCCGTTCAAGCCCACGCTGGCCGACGAGCGCACGCTGTTGTCTTCCACCAGCGGGCGCGGACCGAAGTAGCGCAAGCGCAGGGAGCCCGACCACGGACCTCGCGGCGTCACCGTCATGGCCAGCTGGGCTACGCCTTCGATGGCGCCGGGAATGAAGTCACCGGCCGGATCGCTGCCGCGCGAGCGTGCCTGCGCATACGCCAGGTCCAGGTCCAGCGACAGCCAGCCGGCCGCCTTGTAGTAGCCGGAAAACTCGATGCCGTAGCGGCGGCTGGGGCGGCCCGCCTCGGTGGCGCCCGCGTCGCCGATGAATAGCAGCTCGGAATCGAAGTCCAGCCGGTACAGCGACAGCGACGTTTGCAGGCCGGCGATGGCGGCGCTGCGCAAGCCCAGTTCCAGTCCGCGCGAGCGCACGAGGGGCGTGACCTTGTCGGCCGCTTCGCCCGTTTTCGGGTCGACCGTGATCGTCGTGCCGCGCGCGTCGTTGCTGTGAAAACCATTGCCGATGTTGAGATACGCTTCCGTATCGCGCCACGGCCCGGCGATCACGCTCAGGCTGGGGCTGAACAAATGGTCGCTGGCCTTGCCCGAATTGGCGGCGCGGTCGCTGCGCACGTCGAAGCGGTAGGCATCCGCGCGCAGGCCGGCCACGGTGCGCAGCCAGCGCGACCAGCGCGTGCTGTTTTCGCCATACACGCCGATGCTCGATTCGACGATATGGTCTTGCCGCGTGGTCGACACGATCTGCCGCTGCCGCGTGTGGTACAGGCCATTATGGATATTGTCGTTCTGTAGCTGCACGCCGATGGTGGTGTCGCTGCTGCCGCCGTCCGTGTGGCGGTGCCAGGTGCGGCTGGCGTCGAGACCGGCCGTCACGCGCCGGTCGGGCTGGGCGAACTGGTCGCCGTTATCGGGGTCGTCCATCGCATACGTAAAATTCGAGAACAGGGCCAGGCGGTTGGCGATCACATACGCGCTGACTTTGGACGAGACGTCGTCCGTCGTCTGGCGCCAGGCGCCCGACAGGCTGTAGCGTTGCGCCTTGCCGCCGTCGCTGGCATCGATGGCGTCGAAGTGGCCCAGGGTGCCGTCCTGCACGGCGCGCAACGGAATCTGGTCGGTGGCGTTCCAGCTGGCGTCATACGCCATGGCCGTGACGTTGAAGCCGTTGTTGGCATAGCCTTCGCTGTAGCGCAGCACGCCATTGAGCTTGCGGTAGCGGTCCGGCTGCGTGAACGGGCCGTCGTTGCGCTGCGCTTCGAGCGCGTACAGCAGGCTGCCGTCGCCCGCATCGAGCGAGTCGGCCAGCAGGGCGCGGCGAAAGCCGTTTTTCCCGATGCCCACGCTGGCGACGCCCTGCGTCAGGCGGTTCGCGTAGACGACGGATGCCGCGCCCGCCGAGGAAAAATCGCCTTGCGCCGCCGAATACGGCCCCTTTTTGTAATCGAGGCGCATGGCCAGTTCGGGGATCAAAAAGTTCAGGTCCGTCCAGCCCTGCCCGTGGCCATGGCTGCGCTGGTTGACGGGCATCTCGTCGACGGTGGTGCGCAAGTCCGTGCCGTGATCGAGGTTGAAGCCGCGCAGGTAGAACTGGTTGGCCTTGCCTTCGCCGCTATGCTGGCTGACGATCAGTCCCGGCACGGCTTCGAGCAATTCGCTGGGCCGGTAGCTGGTGCGCGCATCGAGCTGCCGTTGCGTGACGCTGCCCGCGTTGGCCGAATCGGCCACGCCCAGCTGGTTCAGGCGCGAACCGTCGACGAGCACGCGCTGGAAGATGTCGTCGGCGTGGGCGGCGGTGGCTGAAAACAGGGTGGCGAGGAGGAGGGGAAGGTAGCGTGGCGTCATGGACTTAGCGGATCGGCAGTTCCGTGTTCTGGCGGTCGAAAATCAGCGTCTGGATGGCGCCGCTGTCCTGCACGTTGAGGGTATTGCGCTGGCTGGGCAGGAAGTCGGTCAGCAGCTGGTTGTGGATGCGCGTGGCGGGGGCCAGGCGCGTGCGTTCGATCTCCTGGAAGATCACCACGTTGTCGGCATTGACCTTCATGCCGACCCAGTTCAGGCGCAATCGCTTGCCGTCCGGCCCCACCAGGTAAAACTGTTTTTCCACATAGCGGCGCAGGGCCGCTTCGCTGTCTTCCTGGCCCAGGTCGAACTGGCGCTGGTACAGATTCGTCAGCAGCGCCTCGACGTCGTGGCCCGTGTAGGTGTGCACCACTTCCGTGCTGCCGCTGGCCGCGTTGTAGCTGATGTCGGCAATACCCATGTGGAAGTTGTGGGCGCCGGCCGCCATGCTGGCGCAGGCCAGCAAGGCGGCGCCCATCGCGCGCCAGCGCTTCATGCCTCGTCGCCCTTGGACGAGCCGCCGTTCTGGCCTTTCAGCGGCGTATGGAAATCGCGCATCAGGTTATCCTTGGGCGACTTCTCGCTCTTGAACAGTTCCAGGCGCGATGGCGTAATTTTGCGCGGCCAGCTGTTGTTGCTCGTGTCGATGTCGGCCGTTTCCCAGTACGGGTCCTGCACCAGGCCCACCATCGGCTCATCGGTGATGACGACCTTGGTGATTTTCTTCGGCGAGTAGCGCCATACTTCGGCCGGCACGCGCTCGATGTACTTCCTGCCGCTTTTCAGTTCGATCTCGAGGATCAGCGGCATGACCATGCCGCCCACGTTCGACAGGTCGACCAGGTACAGGTGCTTGCCCTGTTTCAGCAAGTCCTTTTCCCACGGTTCCAGGGCGGCCAGCGCTTCGGCGTAGGCGTTGCGCTCCTTGTTGGTCACCGTGAAGTCGTCGTGCTGGTTGTAGAAATCCTTGAGCTCCGGATGCGCATCGACGCGGCGCGGCATGCCCTTGTTGGCGCGGCTCGTGACGGATTCCGGCTGGGCGTCTTTTTGCGCCTTTTTCCACGCTTTTTCCGTGGCCGGATCTTTCGAGCTCACGCCGTATTCGCTGATGCCGTCGATGCTGATGTCGACCGGGTCGGTCGTATAAAACCAGCCGCGCCAGAACCAGTCGAGGTCCGTGCCGGAAGCGTCTTCCATGGTGCGGAAAAAGTCGGCGGGCGTGGGGCGCTTGAACTTCCAGCGCTGCGCATATTCCTTGAAAGCGTAGTCGAACAGCTCGCGCCCGAGGATGGTTTCGCGCAGGATGTTCAGGCCCGCCGCCGGCTTGGCGTAGGCGTTGTTACCGAACTGCAGCAAGGATTCGGAATTGGTCATGATGGGGACCTGGTCGCGGCTACGCATGTAATCGACGATCTCGCGCGGCTCGCCCCGCGAAGCCGGATAGTTTTCTTCCCACGCCTGCTGCGCCAGGTATTGCACGAAGGTGTTGAGGCCCTCGTCCATCCACGTCCACTGGCGCTCGTCCGAGTTGATGATCATCGGGTAGTAGTTGTGGCCCACTTCATGGATGATCACGCCGATCAGGCCATACTTGGTGCGCTTCGAATACGTCAGCTCGCCCGTCTTCTTGTCTTTCACCGGACGGGGGCCGTTGAACGAGATCATCGGATACTCCATGCCGCCCACGGGGCCGTTGACGGAAATGGCCGTCGGGTACGGGTAGGCTATGCTGTACTTGTTGTACTGCTCGATCGTGTGCACGATGGCTTGCGTGCTGTATTTTTCCCACAGCGGATTGCCCTCCTTCGGATAGTAGGACATGGCCATCACGTCGCTGCCGCCTTTCTTGTAGCCCTGCGCATCCCAGATGAACTTGCGGCTCGAGGCCCAGGCGAAGTCGCGCACGTTGGACGCCTTGAAGTGCCACGTCTTTTGCGCGCGACTCACGGATTTTTCGGCCGCTTCCGCTTCCTTTTGCGTGACGATGACGACGGGCTTGTCGCTGCCGCGGGCCTTGTCCAGGCGCTCGCGCTGCGTGGCAGACAGCACGTCCTGCGGGTTTTGCAGCTCGCCCGTGGAGGCGACGATATGGTCGGCGGGCACCGTCAGCCGCACGTCGTAGTCGCCGAACTCCAGGGTGAATTCGCCCGAGCCGAGGAACTGCTTGTGCTGCCAGCCGGCCGCGTCGTAATAGGCGGCCATGCGGGGGAACCACTGCGCCACTTCGAACAGGGCGTTCTTGTCGTCGAAGACTTCATAGCCGGCCCGCCCGCCCAGCACCTTCTGTTCGTTGATGCGGTAGTCCCAGTCGATCTGGAAAGCGAAATCCTGGCCCGGCTTCAAGGGCTGCGGCAAGTCGATGCGCATCATGGTGCGGTTGATCATGTGCTTCAAAGGCTGGCCATCGGCGCCCGTCAAGCGGCGGATATGGAAGCCGCCCTGGAAGTCGCCGCGCGCGAGGATGCCGCGCAAGCCTTCGAATTTCATCGTGTCTTCGCCCGTCGTCCTGGCCCACGCCTGGCGCGAGGGCGCCGTGGCCATGCGGCGCGCGTCGGAATCGGGCTTGTAGATATTCTGGTCCAGCTGCACCCACAGGTAGCCGAGCGTGTCGGGCGACTGGTTGTGATAAGTGATGGTGCCGCTGCCGGTGATTTCGCGCCTGGCTTCATCGAGCGTGGCGCGGATCGTGTAGTCGGCGCGCTGCTGCCAGTAGGCGTGGCCCGGCGCGCCGGAGGCGGTGCGGTAGGTATTCGGGGTGGGCAGCACTTCTTCTAGCTGGCGGAACTTGTCGTCGAATGGTTCGGCGGCAAAGGCCGACACGGTAAAACACAGAGCCAGCGAAGCGACGGAGCCGAAAGGTATGCGCATGATCACCCTGATGTTGCTGTAAGGAAATAGTGGCAACTATTCTATACGCAGGGTGGGGCCATCCATGTATCGATTTGTAATAAAGAAAGGCGGATTTCGCGCCAGCTTTTGCCTGGCGCCGTCAGGGGGATGCTTTGCCTGATTTTGCTCGGAAAAGCGGCGCTTTTACTCACTTTTCATCAGGCTGTCGCGCAACTGGTTCAGTTGTTGTTTCATGTCCACAACCTGCTCCACGCTGCAGTGGCTGGCCGCCAGGATGGCTTCGGGCAGCAGGGCCGCCTCGTGGCGCAGCTGGTCGCCCTGCGGCGTCAAGGAAATGATGACCTGGCGCTCGTCGCTGGCGGCCCGCGTGCGCGTCAGCAGGCCCGATTGCTCCATGCGCTTGAGCAAGGGCGTCAGGGTGGCCGAGTCGAGGAACAGCCGCTCGCCCACTTCCGACACCGTCAAGCCGTCGCGCTCCCACAACACCATCATCACCAGGTATTGCGAATAGGTCAGACCGAGCTTGCGCAGGAGCTTGCGGTACAGCTTGTTCATGGCAAGCGAGGTCGAGTACAGCGCAAAGCACAACTGGCCGTCCAGGCGCGGCACCTGGTGCAAGGGGTTGGGGGTGGTAGTGGTATCCATGGGCACAGTATATATAGTGCGCTACTTAGTTGCAAGCGACCTCAATGCTTCCAGCGCCTGTGCGTCCAGCGTGAGCGCGCCGGCCGCGACGTTTTCGCGCAGATGCGCCACCGACGAGGTGCCGGGAATGACCAGCATGTTCGGCGCGCGCTGCAGCAGCCAGGCCAGCGCCACCTGCATTGGCGTGGCTTGCAGGGCGGCCGCCACCTGGTTCAAGGTATCGGACTGCAGCGGCGAAAAGCCGCCCAGGGGGAAGAACGGCACATAGGCGATGCCTTGCGCGGCCAGGGAGTCGATCAGCGCATCGTCCGCGCGGTGCGCCAGGTTGTAGTGGTTCTGCACGCAGACGATGGGGCTGATGCGCTGTGCCTCGGCCACCTGGGCCGCATCGACATTGGACAGGCCGATATGGCGCACCAGGCCTTCGCGCTGCAGCTGCACCAAGGTGTCCAGCGGCCCGGCAAGCGACGAGCCGTCCGGGCCGTCCATGCCCGGCGCGCGCAGGTTGACCACGTCGAGCACGTCCAGGCCCAGGTTGCGCAGGTTGTCGTGCACGGCGTCGCGCAGCTGCTGTGGCGATGCGGCCGGCAGCCAGGACTGGTCGGCGCCGCGCACGAAGCCGATCTTGGTGACGATGGTCAAACCGTCGCGGTAGGGATGCAGCGCTTCGCGGATGATCTGGTTGGTGACGTGCGGGCCGTAAAAGTCCGACGTGTCGATATGGTTGACGCCCAGTTCGATGGCTTCGCGCAGCACGGCGACGGCGGCGGCGCGGTCTTTCGGCGGACCCCAGACGTGCGGGCCGGCCAGTTGCATGGCGCCGTAGCCGAGGCGGTTGAATCGGATGTCGCAATGGGCGGGCGTGAATTGGTCGCGGGCGGGGGAATACGTGTGCATGGCAGCTCCTGTGTGGTGGTCGAGTAAGGGAGCAGCCATCGTAAGGCCGATTGCGCTGTATGATAATCGGGTCAATCCGGTACAGGCTGTACTCATTTACGCACAATGAAAGCGCTACTCATGCATGCAGACAACCCGTCCATGGCCGATTTGTCCGCCTTTGCCCTGGTGGCCCGGCATCACGGTTTTCGCCAGGCCGCGCGCGCCAGCGGGCAATCCGCGTCCGCCATGAGCGAAGCGCTGCGGCGGCTGGAGCAGCAGCTGGGTATCCGCCTGCTGGAACGCACGACGCGCAGCGTGACGCCGACGGCGGCCGGTGCGCTGCTGCTGACGCGCCTGCGCCCGGCGCTCGATGAGGTGAGCAGCGCACTCGACGTGCTGAATGACTTGCGCGACAGCCCGCGCGGCATCTTGCGCCTGAACGTGCCGGTCAACGCGGCGCGCTTCTTCCTGCAGCCCATGGTTGACGGGTTCCTGCGCGTCCATCCGCAGATCAGGGTCGAGCTGGTGGTCGATAATAATTTTGTCGATGTCGTCGCCAGCGGTTGCGACGCGGGCATCCGCTATGGCGAACGGCTGGAGCAGGACATGATCGCCATCCCCATCGGCCCGCGCACGCAGCGCTTCGCGGTGGCGGGCGCGCCCTCCTACCTGGCGCAGCGCGGCGTGCCCGTGCATCCGCGCGACCTGCTGCGGCATGCCTGCCTGCTGGGGAAATTCCTCAGCGGCGCGATTCCACCGTGGGAGTTCGAGCGCGACGGGCAAAAAGTGAGCGTGGAGCCGGACGGCCCCGTGATCGTCACGCCGACGGCGGCCGATTTTGCGGTCAGCATGGCCATCGCCGGCCATGGCCTCGTCTATCTGTTTGAAGAGTGGCTGCAGCCGTATATCGATGCGGGCCAGCTGCAGCCCGTGTTGGAAGACTGGGCGATGCCCTTTCCCGGCCCGTTTTTATACTATGCGGGCCGGCGCCATCTGCCCGCGCCGCTGCGTACCTTCATCGATTTCGTGCAGGCCAATTTTGCGCAGCCTCCTCAGTCTGTCGGATAGCGTGCGCGCAGCAGCTTGAGCATGGCGACGTTCTGTTCCCACGCGTCGCTCACGGGCTGCTGCGTCCAGGGCAAGGTTTGCGTGTAGGGCGCGGGGCCGAATTCCGGCGTGAACGTCATGCGCTCGGCGCCGGCCGCGCGGCGCAGGGCGACGATGGCGTCCCACCAGGCCAGGTGGGCGTCGAGCGCAGGTTTCGCTTCCGGTGCGCGGAAGTCGGCTACTTGCGGCCCCTGCGCATGGCCCACGCGCGCATGCACGTGGCGCACCAGCGGCAGCACTTGCGCCAGGGTCTGCGGCTGGTCTTCCAGCAGCGATTCGCAGGCGCAGCACCAGTGCGACAAGTCGGCCGTCAATGGCAGCTCGGGATACTGCCGCAGATACGGCAGCAGCAGCATCGGGTGGCCGGAAAAGCGGCTGCGGTGGATTTCATGCACGATGGGCACGCCGTGCCTGGCCGAGATGGCGGCGGCCAGGTCGAGCAGTTCTGCGTTCTGTGCCTGCGTATAAAAATCCTTGCCCGTGTGCGTGTTGACCAGCACGGGGCGCGCCAGGCAGGCGTTTTCCAGCAGCTCGGTCAGAGCCGCGCGGTGCAGCGCGAAGTCACTGTGGAACACGGTTTCCCACTGCGCGGCGATCAGTTCCAGGCCTGCATCCGCGATGCGCTTGGTCCATTCTTCGCGCAGGGCGGTGTCCAGCGGCAGCGACATCTCGATGCCGTCGAAACCGGCTGCCGCTACCCTGTCGATGAAGACATCGGGCGGCAGCTCGTTATTGCCCCAGTGGGCGGCGAAGACGTCGATGCGCATCAGACGAAGCCCCGAACGGGGAAGGAGTCGTCGCGCTGTATCCAGTTGTGGGCCGCATATTGCGTCTGGCCGTCGGTGGCGTGCAAGGTGTAGGCGTGGCGCGACACGGGCGAGCGGTTCGGCGCGCTGTAGTGGGGCAGCAAGCCGTGGAAGCAGACGAGTGCGCCCGCCTTCACTTCCAGTGGCACGGCCGTGCTGTCATCGGGCCATGGCGTGGCGTCGAGTTTTTCCACTCTTACCTGGTCGCCGTTGCGGATGAAGCGTTCGCGCAGGGGGCCGCGGTGTCCGCCCGGTTCCGCCCACAGGCAGCCGTTTTCCAGGGTGGCATCTTCCAGCGCGAACCAGAAGGTGGTCACGCTGATGGGCGTGGTCTCGAAATACGTGGCGTCCTGGTGCCAGCGCACTTCGCCGCCGATGCCGGGCTGCTTGAAGATGTACATCGATTGCCACACCTGCGCGTCCGCCAGGCCCAGGTCGCGCGCCACTTCGGCCAGTTTCGGATCGGCCGAAAAAGCGCGGAAGACGGGGTCCAGGTCGTGCATGGCATGGCCGATCTTGTTGATCGACAGCGATTTCGCCTGCTTCAACTGACCGTCCGTGTCGAACGCCTCTTCCTCGAAGAAGCAGCGGATGGTGTTGTCGGACGCGAGAAAGTAATCGTTGGTGTTCTTTGCCTGGTCGCGCGTGGTGAAGATGGACTGGCTGACGCTGGGGTCGAATTCGTTGACAATCTGCTCGGCGCGCGCGCGCAGGGCGGCGATGTCGTCCGCGCCCTTGAAGCCGGGCAGGATAATGTAGCCGTCGCGTTGATACTGTTCTTGTTGTTCGATCGTTAGCATGGCGGCGGCTCCTGAGGTCAGTGGAAAGCGCCATTGTAGGATGGGCGAGGGCGGCAAACAATCGCCCAGCGGTTGACAGATTGTCGCCAAAGCGCAGACAATCTTTGACATGGATCAACTAAAAGCGATGGAAATCTTTGTCGAGGTGGCGCGCCAGCGCAGCTTCACGCTGGCGGGGCAGCGCCTAGGCCTGACGCGGGCCATGGTCAGCAAGACCATCATGCAGCTGGAGGAACGCCTGCATGCGCGGCTGCTGCACCGCTCCACGCGCGAAGTGAGTTTGACGGACGCGGGCCGCGCCTACCTGGCGCCGTGCATGGCCACCGTCAGCCAGGCGCAGGAAGCGGCGCGCATGGTGGCGCACGTGGCGCAGGCGGGAGCGGGGGCGGAGCTGGCCGGGCCGCTGCGCATCCAGGCGCCATCGAGTTTCGGCAGCGCGTGGCTGGCCGACGCCGTCGCCCGTTTCAGCCTGCTGCACCCGCAGGTGCGGGCCGAGCTGTTTGTCGATGATGCGCTGCTCGACCCGATACGCCACGGATTTGACTTGACGATACGCGTGGGCGGCATCCCGGACAGCAGCGCGCTGGCCATGCGCCCGCTGGCGCCGTGCCGCGCCGTGCTGTGCGCCAGCCCCGCCTACCTGGCGCAATGGGGCGTGCCGCAGACGCCGCAAGAGCTATTGCAGCACCTGTGCCTGCATTTCAGCCACCTGACCGATGGCACGAACTGGCATTTCCAGCGTGGAGAAGGCGAGTCGCGCGAAGAAGTGAGCGTGCGCGTACAGGCGGGTTTTACGGCGAATAACGGCCTGGTGCTGCACCAGGCGGCGCAGCGGGGTCTCGGCATCGTCTACAGCACCACCTTCCTCGCCTGGCGCAATCTGCTCGATGGCAGTCTGGTGCCCGTGCTGACGGACTGGGAACTGCCGCTCAATCACCTGAGCGCCCTGTATCCGGCCAGCCGCCAGCCGTCGCCCAAGGTGCGCGCGCTGATCGATTTCCTCGTGGCCGAATACCAGCCCGTGCCGCCGTGGGACCGCGAGCTGGCAGCGGCGGGTTTTTTCAGCTGATAGCGACGGGCTCCACCGTCCATGCGCCATCGGCGTACACGCGCTCGTCGTCCAGGTAGACGGCTTCCGTGACGGCGAAGATATCGACGTGGTAGCGCGCATCCTTGCGCTTGAATTGCGGTTTCGTGTAGACGCCATGCTTGGCGCCCAGCGACAGATGGATGCCGCACATGCGTTCATACGTGCCGATGTCGTTGACCAGCTGCTCGCGCGAAAAGGCGCGGTTCATGCCGAAGCCCAGTTCGCGCACCCACACTTCGCCTTCATGTGCGCGGATGATGTCCAGCATGGCCAAAAATTCCGGCGTGGCGTTTTCCGTGCCCGTCACCCGGCCCTTGTCGATGATCAGGGTGATCGGCGTATCGGGGCGGTTGACCATGAAGTGCGTGTCGCCGAAAACAAAGATGCGCACGCGCCCGTTCACGGCTTCCAGGTCCTGCGCTTCCGTAAACACCTCGCCCAGCGGGAACTGGCCGCCGATATTGTGCATGCCGCTGTAGTCGCCGATATTGAGCTTGGCGCCCTCGAATGGCGAGGCGAACACGAGCTGCTCGCCGCCGCTGTCGACCATGCCGTGGCGGGCCGTGTCGATGCGCGCTTTCAAGGCGTGGCCCACGCCGCGATAGTAGGCGGGGTCGTAGGCCAGCGAGGCGATGTAATGCAGTCCCTGCACGCCGGGCATGCGCGACAGGTGCACGTGCTCGATCACTTTCAGGCCACGCTTGAACAGCTCGATGCGGATGCGGAACGCTTCCAGGCGGAAGCTTGTCGACTGTATCAGCACGACGAGGCTGCCGGCCGGCAGTTCGGCAAACGCGGCCAGCACGGCGTCGGGCGTGACTTCGTCGAAATCGATAAAGGCCGCATCCGGCAAGGCCAGTCGATACGCTTCCGTCAACACGACGTTGAGCCAGCTGCGCTTGTCGCAGACGATCAGGGACTGTTCGTCCGGGCGATGGCAGATGGCCATGGCCAGCAGGTCGGCCACGTTTTGCGCGGCCACTTCGGTGGCGGCGGCGCTGATGGCGTCGAGCCGGCTGGTGTCGTTTTCGGGAAGCGTCATGGTGCGGAGGTATTGGGCGTGAAGTAAACACGGCATTATAAGGCGATTGCCGCAGGCGCCACCATTCGCCATCGGGCGTAGGAGCACCGCCCGTGGCGCGGTGATCTTGTGTAGTGCCACACGGCAATGTATTATTGATAAACCGCTTGACGGCGGGCCTGGACGGGGCGCGGGCCGCGGTAGAGCCCGCCTACGCCAGGCACAGCTCCACAGAGCCATATCAATACAACAGGCTGACAAGCCAGGACTAAGAGCGTGATGCGATGAGCATAATCGGACAAGATATCCCCATGGAGCGGCCGGATGCGGATGGGCGCGCCGCCGTCTTCGTTCCCGTCACAGGCGTCAAGGAAGATGTCCTGTTGACCATACGCAAGGGAGCTGCCATTGTCGGCTTCGCCAACCACGACCGCACCATCACCGTGTATTTTGAAAGCAATCGCTTTGACGACCCCGTGCTGGCCAAGTGGGAGCACAAGGCGCGCAAGGCCTACGACCGGTTGATCGACAATGCGCCCACCGTGTCGAAACTGACCACCAGTCCTGCCAATTTCGAGCAGATCGGCTACATCAATGGCAAGGGCATCACCATCCGCCGCATGGAAAGCCTGCAGCGCTGGCTCGCGTATTCGGATGCGATGGATACTTGTCCGGCAACGGATATCATTCCGCGCACGGTCATTGCCAAGGCTGAAAGCGTCAAAGTTTAAGAGCGGCTGATACAAGGCCGGGGAGATGTTGCCTGCCCCGCTTTTACCTCACTGTACTGAAGTACTGTCTTCGGGGCGGCGCCTAGCCCTGAGCATTTTCTCAGTCGCTCGTGGTGTGCAGACGGGAGCCAACAATGTTGTCGGATTACGCGTGGCTTTGCCACGCTAATCCGACCTACCCGACCTACGCATGACCTCGCTTATCACTACACCACGATGATATTTGCCCGCGCCTTGAGCGGGCAGGGCAGGGTGTCGTCGAAGGTGATTTCGATGGCGCTGGCGACGAACATGCCGCCGATGTGCTGGGCGGCGATTTCGGGCGGCGTGCCGGGCTTGGTCAGGTTGACATCCTGTGCAAAGACAAACACGCGCCAGGTGCCGTAGACTTCCTGCTCGAATTGCAGCAGGGTCCGGTATGCCCGCTTCAGGTCCAGGCTGGCCGCGTACACGCCGTCGTTGGCGCCCGGATCGAAACCGAGGCCATCATCGGTCAGCGGTTCCACGAAGAACAGGCCCTGCGGCGCCTGGAACAGCACGAATGCATACAGTTCCGTGCCGCGGAAGACGTTGCCATTGTCGCGCCTGAAACTGGCGCGCAGCCACAATGGCTCGAACGCCTGGACCACGGGCGGGCTATCCGTTTCCACCGGGCCCGCCACGTGCACGTTGACTTGCGTCTCGTTCACGGCATGCTCGTAGGTGGCGCCCGTCGTAAAACGTTCGTATTGCCAGCTGATGTCGGCCTGATAGGGCTGGCCCGCATTCGGCGCTTCCGGCAAGACCCACTTCGCCACCACGCGCTCGGCCAGGGTCAGTTCGCCGGCGGCCGGCGGTGTTGCTTCCTGGCCACGCCAGAAGGGATCGGCCACATCCGAGCAGGCGGCAACGATGGCGCCCGAGGCGATGGCCGACGCCACGCCCGCCACCGTGAATTCCGGCTTGCCCGAGGCGGCGCCCTTGGGCGTGCAGCAATGCACGCTGGGGTCCGTTTCCTCGAACGTGCCGCCCACGCTGAAGCTGGCCTTGCCAGCGCCGAGCGCGGCGGCAATGATGGCCACCAGCGCGGCGATGACGGCGATGATGATGGCGAGTATCTTCCACCACGGGTCGGAAAACGGCAGCTCGCCATGCGTGCCGGCGTAGGCGGGGTTCGGCGTCCAGACGAGCGTCATGCCGGTCGGCACGATGGGCCCCAGGCCTGGCGGGCAGCGGCACTCTTTTCCATCCGTGCCCGTGCTGCCCCAGCGCTTGCCGGGCAGGTGGCCTTGCGGCTTGGACAGTTCCAGCGTGCCTTCCTCGACCGTGCACGTGTAGGTGTTGGTGGCGCTGTCGAAGCGCGTTTGCGACACAAAAATCTGCTGGATCGAGCGGTGCGGCGTGTAGCCGTCCGCCTTGGCGACAAAGCTGACCAGGCGCTTGCCGGGCGCCGCATGCTGGAAGTCGGCATCCCACATCACCAGCATGGCCGCGCCGGCCGGGATGCTGGCAAAGAAGAAGGTACGTGCCACGGGCACGATGCCGGGGTCGCCCACGCTTTCCAGGTACACGGTGACATTCGTCAGCGCGCTGCCCGACGTGTTGGTGACGTGGGCGGCGATGCGCAAGCCATAGATGGCATTGTCGAAGATGCCATCGGGCAGCATGATATTGGTGACGGGCTCGATCGCGAACGGCCGCGTCAGCACCTGCAGGGGGGTGTCGCTCATGATGCTTGCTCCTCGGGGCTGTGCTGTTCTTGCGCCTGCTCTTGCGCTTGCTCTTTCTCCTGATCGGTGACGATGTACGTGATGCCACCCATGAGCTTGCCCTGCTGGCTTTCCAGCACGCGCAGCAGCGCATACTGGCGTGGCGGCAACGCTTGGGCGCGCACGCTCAGGTACACGGCCAGTGCCTTGCCGCGCGGCACATCCAGCGCCAGCTTTTGCTCGCCGGGCGTATCGCCATTGCAATGGGGCGTGCGCGCCAGTCCCGCGATCAGGTGCGCTTCCCTGGCGGGTTGCCACCGTTCAAGTCCCAGGGTGGCCAGCAGGCGTTCCGGCAGCTCGCCGCCATACTCCAGCTGCAGTTCCACTTTTTTTGTTTCGCGGGGCAGGGCTCCCACCGCGATGGTCAGCAGCTGCGCGTGCCTTGCCGCCAGCACGACGGTGACATTGCGCTGGGCGATCTGCTCGTGCAAGGTGGGCTGGAAGAGGAAACCGCTGGGCAGGGGATCGGGCAGCGGGTTGATGTCGCCCGGGCCGTGGGCCACGGCCAGCAGGCATTCGTGGCCGCCATTGACGATGACAGGAACCCACGGCACCAGGCACAGCACTTCCTGCGTGGCGCCCGGCGGCAAGTCGGCAAAGGCGGAACCGATCTGCGTGGCGGCGCCGACGGCGATCTGGCCGGATGGATCGGCCCAGTAAAAGTCCACGCGCACGCCGTTCGAGGCGCTGTCGCCCGTGTTGTGCACGCGGCCCCACAGGTAGTTGGCGGTGCCGGCAATGGGCGCGCCGGGCGGGCCATTCGGATCATTGCCCGGCACGACCCAGATATCGGCGCTGTCCCACCAGGGCTGGCCGTCTTCGATGATCAGGTGGGCTGACATGGCGTTCTCCTTGTCCTTGGCCGATGCTTTTAGCTTAGGCCGCGGCGGTGATGCAGAGATTGATCAGTCTCAAACCTGCTGAATTGCGGCAGCAGGTGTTTATGTGGGACGTCGTGTGGGATTTTCATAAGCAGGCTGAGCTCGCCCGAGCTCTTAAATTTGTTTTTCTGGAAATAAATGGTATTGGTGTTGAAGGATGAGCTATTATTTGAAAGATAATTTGAAGTGTTTGATTGCAATTTATTGATGCTGATTTCATTGGTATGACCAGGTGATTTTCCCCTGTGGCGTATGGGTGACGTACGAAGAGGTATTTTGTGAAAACGGAAATTGAGTACCAATGCCAGGAATCGACTTGTCAGGCGACATTTCATTGGACTGTGAGCTTTTGTCCCTTTTGTGGAACGAAGCAAACGGTTGTTAAGGTGAAGATAATTTCACCGCAATTAGAGGTGCAAAACATTGATGGAAATACGTCGTTGCCTAACGATCAGATAAAGATTGCTGCCTTCAAGGAGCAGAGTGATCACGTACTGAAGGATCTGCCATTGTCAAATCATGTTTTATTGGACGATGAACAGAAAAAATTCAATATTCATATTGCCGACAGTATTTCAAATTCGTACTGCGATAGCGTCTCATTTAGCAGTTTGTTGCGATATGGAAAAAAGGCCTTGGCTCTAGACGTAAGGCGGGTGGAGTCGATTTTGTCGATGGCTTTGCAACGGTTGAATGTCGTCAATGAAAAAGTACTGTTGGATGAGCTTGATGCATTGCTGCATGTGTTTACAGACACCGAAAAGAAATTAGATAAAAAGAGTCGTGGCGACGCCTTGCAAAGTGTTTGTAAACCGCGTCCTGGCGCGATGAGGGGTGTAGATCCAGAGACTGCGGAGCGCTACATTAACGATTTTTGCCGCAAACATAGCGTGATGCAGAGGTCAGGTATATGGGGCTGGAAAATTTTGTAGTGTGTTGGGATTGCAGAGACATGATCTGGTTTGATCGTTCAAATTACAATTTAAAAAAACAGAGGAAAATATGAATCAATCCGATCTGGAATGGTTGAAGAACCGCGTAGCTGCGGCTGTGGATGATGATTTTTATCTGGATCGGGGTGAAGAGAGGCGTATTAAAGAAGAATCCGCTGCACGCGGTATTGTGAGTAGAGAAATAGAGCTGGTCATCCGTGAACAGCTAGATGAGTACTCCGCAGTGTCTGAACGTGCGCTCGTGGAGGAGCTGGATAGGCTACTGCATCAGTTCACCGACAACGACAAGAAGCTGGATCAGAAAGAAGAACGTCTTGCACTAAGTAAAGTAGTTAATGTGGCGTCTGGCAAACGTGTCGGACTGGATCCACGTGTGGCAGAAGAATATGTGACTAGTTTTTGCAAGGCAAACGGGGCATCGCGCTCGACGGATACAAAAAAATGGTTGGGTTCCCAGATGGGACTGGCGCTTGTTGCCGTTGCAGTTGTTGGTGCTGTCATTTTCTTTGCGACTCGGCCGCCGAAGGATGCAACTCCTGTCGTATTGGCACAAGCCAAGGAGGGCCGAACCGTCGACACAAAGGCGATTAAGCTCAATGAAAATGATCGTTCTGAAATCGACGATCAGTTGCGTCGTGCTTCTCTTTACATTGAGAAAGCTCAATACACTGACCCGCCAGAAAGTTCGGCTAAGGCTTCACTCGATCAAATTCGCCAGATTGACCCTGAAGGGCAATATCGTGGTGAAGAGGTGAAGGGGCTTGCCAGTAAGATAGTTGACCATTACATCAAACTGGCTGAGAAAAGTGCTGCATCAAATGATCTGGGTGCGGCTGCCAAATGGTTGGCACGTGCGAAGCTGCTGAATCGTGATCGTGAGGTAATATTAGAAAAGGAACGAGCACTAGGGCTGGTGAAGGCGGAGCGTTAAGTCTGCGCTATCTCCGCCAGCAGAGATAAGCAGAGCTCGCACAACGGACGGGGCATTCGAATTGATCGTATGTCCTGCCTTGTTGCATGAGCAGCAAAGGTCGGAATGTGTCTGAAAAAGTAAACGAAGTTTGCATCAATGCCGCTTGCGGCCGTACCTTGCCCCTGCGCGTGGCGCATTGCCCGTTTTGCGGCGCGCGCCAGGTGGCGCAAGCGCCTGTTCTGGAGAAAGCGGTGGTGCCGCCCCCGGCGCCTCCGCGCATGCCGCTACCCGTGCCCGTGGCGCAGCCCGCGCCCATTCCCATGCCGCAGCCCGCGTCTCAGCCTGCTCCCAAGCCCGTCCCGCCAGCGCCCGCCGCGCCGGCCAAGGCGCCGCCCGCCAAGCTTGCCGGCAAAGGCTCGGTGCCGCCGCCGCGCCCGCCCGTGCGCCTGCGCACGTGGATCGCGGCGGCGGTGGTGCTGACCGGTATCTGGTTTTATAACAAGCCGGCCGACAAGCCGGCCAGCGTGGCGGAACAGGTCGAGGCCGCCACTGCGCTGGCGGCGCAGTGCGACCTGGACGGGGCGCGCAGCGCGCTGGCCGTGCTGAAAAGCGCGAAGGCGCCCGCCGCACAGATCAAGCGCTTGCAGGCGAGCATCACCAAGTCCGCCGCGACTTGCGAGAAGCAACAGCAGCGGGCGCAGGCGTGGCTGGCGCTGCAGGGCAGCGTCAACCAGGCGCTCGACGCGGGCAAGCCGGAGCTGGCCGCGACGCGCCTGGCCACCTATGTAAAACGCTGGGGCGACGATCCCGACACCCTGGAGCTCGACGCCAAGGTCAAAGTGGCGCAGGCGAGCGCCCAGCTCGATGCGGCCGACGCCTGCCTGGCCAGGGGCGACCGCGTCTGCCTGGAAAACAGCCTGATCGCGGCCGAGCGCTACAAGCGGCCGGAACTGGCGGCGCGCACGCAGGCGCTGCGCACGGCCTTGTCGCAATTGCTCGAACGCTCGCTGCTCGATACGGCCCCTGGCCAGTAGCGCCAGCATGTAAAACGCCCGCCGCGGCCAGGCCGGGCGGGCGTTGCGTTGTCGCGTGAATCGACGCTTACTCTTGCGGCACCAGCGCCAGCGCCGCGCTGAAGTCGCCCATGGGCTTGCCGCCATTGGCCACCAGCGCCTTGTCGCGCGTGTTCAAGCCATCGAGCACGGGCAGCGAGAAGCGGTGCGTGATGGCGCGCAGGATGGAGGCCGAATCGTATTGCGTGTGGTCAACGAGACCTTTTTTCACGTAGGGCGAGACGAGGATGGCCGGCACGCGGGTGCCCGGGCCCCAGCGGTCGCCCTTCGGCGGCGCGGCGTGGTCATAAAAGCCGCCGTTTTCATCGTAGGTGACGATGACCAGCATGTTCTTCCATTGCGGACTTTTCTTCAGCTGGGCGATGACGCTGGCGATGTGGGCGTCGCCATCGGCCACGCTGGCATAGCCCGCGTGCTGGTTCAAATTGCCCTGCGGCTTGTAGAAGGCCACGGGCGGCAGCTTGCCGGCGCCCGCGTCGGCCAGGAACTGGCTGTCGAAGTCGCGCAGGTGGGCGGCGCGGTAGGCGGGCGCCTTCACGGGGTCCATGTTGGCAAAATAGTTGAACGGCTGGTGGTGGAACTGGAAGTTGGGCGGATTCGGGAAGCTGCCGGCGCGCGCGCTGGCCGTGGCCAGGGCCGTCGTGTCCTTCCAGGCGCCCGCATACCAGGCCCAGTCGATGTTCTTGCCAGAGAGCAGGTCGCCGATATTCGTCTGCGTTTGCGGCGGCAGGGTGTTGGCCTTGCCCGTGTCCGCAAACAGCTTGCTGCTGTCGCCCGAGGCGGGCGCGTTGCTGCTGGGCTGGAACGGCGGCTGCATGGTATTGACGGCGTAGAACATGCCCGTGCTGTCGGCCGGCGTCAGCGCGCCGTCGTTGGCATACGCGGGCGCGCCGTTCAGCACCGTGCTTGGCGCCGTGGCGGATGGCGTCAGGCGCACGAAGTTGCCGTTGGCGTCGACGTCGATCTTGGCGATCGAGCCTTTCGCCACCGAGGTATCGGCGTTCGGGTAGGTCGGCGCACAGGCGCAGATCAGGTACTGGTGCGTGAGGAAGGAGCCGCCGAACGCGCCGATGAACAGGTTGTCGGCCAGCGCATATTGTTTCGCGATGTCCCACAGCTGCATCTTGCTGCCGTCGTAATAGCCCATCGACAGGCCGCCCGCGTCGGAATAGGCCGCGAACTTGTCGTTGGCGCCGCCGTTGATCTGCATCTGGTTGTTGTAGAAACGGTGGACCAGGTCGCGCGTGATCACCGATTGCGGCAGATACAGGGCGCTATTGGCGTCGTCGATCTGGAACGGTTTGTTCGGCAGGTTGGCCGATTGCGCCTGCGTGATGACGGTGCTCTGGCCGGCGGCCGTCATGCCGCCCCAGGTGGGCGGCAGCACGGGCAGGGTGCTGCCGTCGATGTCTTTCTGCGGCACGTACGAGGACGTCGATGTGGGATTGACGCCCGGTACGCCGTTCGCGCCCGGGAACAGGCCGTACAGATTGTCGAAGCCGCGGTTTTCCGCATAGATGACGACGATGGTCTGGATATTGTTCAGCGCCAGCGCGCCGTTCAGGGCGGCCAGCGCGTCGGCGGGCGCCGCCTGTGCGCTGGCGCTGGCGATCAAGGCCGTCACGCTGGCGTTTTCCGCCTTCAGTTTCGCCAGTTCGTCGCCGCTGGCCTTGTTGAAGTCGGACGCCAGGCCCGCTTCGGACACGCCGATGCGCGCGGCCAGCTTGCCGCTGGCGGAGGCGAAGTCGCCGCCATTGCCATCCATGACTTGCGCCAGCTCTGTCGACAGGGCGCTGACGAAGGCGCTGTGCCCGGCGGGTGCGCGCAGAAGCAGTTTTTGCGTGACCTTGGTGCCCGCGTCGCCGACGACTTCATGGCGAATGGCGTCCGTGCCGACGGTCACCAGCACGGCGCCCTTGCCGTCCAAGGTGTAGCTGCCGTCGGCCGCCGTGCGCACGGCGGCGGAAGCGCCGTCGCACGTGAGCTTGGCCGTGGCGCTTTCCAGGCACACCTGGGCGTTTTCATAGTAGCTGCCGATCACCTGGCCCGTGGTGCTGGGCGTGATCGCATAGTTGCTGCCGCAGGCGGCCAGGCCCAGCGACAGCAGGATAGGCAGGGGACGTAAGACGGGGCGGGAGTGCGGTTTCATGTGCATGCCTTTTGGGTGGAAAACGTCGCATGCTAGGCAGGCAATATGTCAGCTCCATGACATGTCGGCGCCTGTTACATGACGTAATGTACGGACTTGATACATTAGGTTTCGCAGGGTTTTGTCACGCAGCCGTCACATGCCGTTGCTACGCTGCCAGCCCATGATGAAAACGAATTCCACATTGCTGCTTGCCTTTGTAGCCGCCTGCCTGCTGGCCGCCTGCCATCCGGCGGCGCAGAAAGAAGCGGCAGCCAAGCCCGCCTATCTGTCGGGCGCCTACGCGCCCGCCCTGAAACATCAGCCTTCCGTGGCCCAGATGACGGCCATGGGCCGCGCCATGTTTTTCGAGCCCAGCCTGTCTGTCTCAGGCAAAATGTCGTGCGCCAGCTGCCACAGCCCCGATCACGCGTACGGCCCGCCGAACGGGCTGGCGGTGCAGTTGGGCGGGCCGGAATTGAAGGATGCGGGCACGCGCGCGGCGCCCTCGCTGCGCTACCTGCAGACGGCGCCCGCGTTCACCGAGCACTATCACGACGACGATGGCGACGACAGCGTCGACGCCGGTCCCACGGGCGGGCGCAACTGGGACGGGCGCGCCCAGTCCGGCCATGAGCAGGCGCTGGCGCCCTTGTTGTCCAGGCGCGAGATGGGCAACCGCGATGCGGCCGACGTCGTCGCCAAGCTGCGGGCCGGCCCCCTGGCGGCGCAGTTTCGCCAGACGTATGGCGCGGATATCTTCGAGCAGCCTGGCCAGGCCTTGCGCTGGGCGCTGATGTCGCTGGAAGTGTTCCAGGAAAGCCCGTCGGACTTCTATCCGTACTCGAGCAAGTACGACGCCGTGCTGCGCAAGCAGGCCGTGTTGAGCCCGCAGGAAGCGCGCGGCCTGGCCCTGTTCAACGATGAACGCAAGGGCAATTGCGCGTCCTGTCACATCAGCCAGCTCACTTCGGGCGGCGCCTTTCCTCAATTTACGGATTACGGCTTGATCAATATCGGCGTGCCGCGCAATGGCAAGCTGCCGGCCAACGCGGACCCGGCGTATTTCGACATGGGACTGTGCGGCCCGGACCGTACCGACCTGATGGAGCACAAGGAGTACTGCGGCAGCTTCAAGACGCCGTCCCTGCGCAACGTCGCCCTGCGCAAGGTGTTTTTTCACAACGGCAGCTTTGACAGCCTGGAGCAGGTGCTGCGCTTTTACGTGCAGCGCGATACGGCGCCGCAAAAATGGTATCCGACGGATAAACACGGCAAGGTGCGCAAATACGACGACCTGCCGCCCGGCTTGGCGGCGAACGTGAACGTGGAGGCGCCGTTCGACCGCCAGCCGGGCCAGGCGCCGGCGCTGAACGAAGCGGAAATCGCCGACGTGATCGCCTTCCTGCACACCCTGACGGATGGCTATCCGGCTCCCCCTTCGGCACAGGGAAAACATGGCTGAAAGATATCAAGATACCATTGCTTACAACTACGCCACAAAAGCCTGTTTTTATGTGCGTTAGCGCACGCTAGAAAATTTTAGGCAGGTGTATATTGCGAACTGATCTGTGTCTTTTGATAACAATGAAAGGGAATATCATGAAAGTAAGCAAAAATTGGATGACCGTATGTGCCGCCGGCATGATGGTCGTTGCTCTGGCTGCCTGCCAGAAGAAGAGCGATGTCGCCGCAGGTCCTGCGGAACAGGCTGGCCAAAAGATCGATGCGGCCGCTGCCAAGGCTGAAGCCGACATCAAGGCCGCCGCCAGCAAGGCCGATGCTGCCGTGAGCCAGGCCGCTTCCGATACGGGCGCCAAGATGGACCAGGTCGCCGCTGACGCCGACAAGAAAATGAGCGAAGCGGCCGATGCCGTGGGCAAGAAAGTGGAAAAAGCCGGTGAAAAGATGCAGGACGCCGCGCACAAGTAATCGTCGTCTTCAGCGCCCCCCGCAGCTGCCGTCAGGTAATGGCGGCTGCGGCGACGCCTTCGCTGGCCTGGCCGTCTGGCCCGGCCGTCTCTGTCTTTGCCACCCCGTCCGTTCCCCCCAGCACCACGCTCAAATCGACAAAGCCGTCGCGCCACGCGCGTTCCAGGTCTTGCTCCACCGCTTCCAGCGTCGTTTTTTCCACGTTCTGAAAACCGCGCAAGCCATACGCCCGGTTGCGTCCGTGCGCCTTGGCCAGGTACAGCGCCATGTCGATCAGGTTGACGCTGCGTTCCCACGTGAGCGGCCGCCCCAGCGGCGCCAGCGGATAGGGCGCAAATCCCACGGACACGTGCACCTGGATGGCCTGCCCCTGGTAATGGATGACCTGCGCCGCCATGCCATTGAGGATGCGCCGGGCGATATCGTCGAGCCCGTCACGGGCGACGGCCGGCAGGAAGGCGAGGAATTCCTCGCCGCCCCAGCGCACGATCATGTCCGTTTCGCGCAACACGTCGTGCAGGGTTTCGGCGATCGTCGTTAGCACGAGGTCGCCCGCCGCATGGCCGTAGCCGTCGTTGATGTGCTTGAAATGATCGACGTCGAGCAGGAACAGCGCGCCCACGACGTCGGCGCCGGCATAGGATGGCTGCGGCTTGCCCGCATGGCTGCGCATGAATTCCTGAAAATGGCGGCGGTTGTACAGGGCCGTCAGCGGATCACGCGAGCTCTGGCGCTTGAGTTCCTGGTTTTTTACCTTCAGCTGCACGTTGGCGTGGCGCACCTTGCGGTACAGCAAGCCGACGATGGCCGACGCCATGGCCAGCACCAGCGCCAGCAGCCACCATACGCGCTGCTGCAGGCGGCGGTTGTCGATTTCCGTGCTCTTCAGCTGATTCTCCCTGCTCAGCAGCTCGATCTGGCGCTGTTTCTTTTCCGCCTCATATTTTTCCTGCAATTCATACACGGCCTTTTGCCGCTGCTGCTCGAACAGCTGGTTCGAGATGCCCCGCTCGCGGTGATACGCCGTGACGGCGCCGCGCATGTCGCCCGCCTTTTCCAGCGCCATGCCGTATTCCAGCAGCACGGCCTGCATTTCCGGCTGGTTGGCCGTGCGTTCGTAATAGGCCAGGCCCGTGGCCACGCTTTGCTTGCCTTCCTGCAGCCGCCCCTGGCCGATCAATGCCTGGCCGATATTGAGCCGCGCCGTCGCCTCCACCTGTTCATCGTTGACGAGGCGCGCCGCCGTGATGGCTTCATTCGCAAAGCGCAGGGCACGCGCGTAGTCGCCTTCCTTCAGGTAGCTGTCCGACAGATTGACGAGGGTAACGGCGACCATGCCGCGCGCGCCCAGCTGGCGTTCCAGCGCCAGGGCCGCCAGCAGGGCGCGCTGGCCCCGCTGCGGCTGCTGCGCGTCGAGCGCCAGCCCGTACTCCGTATTCTTCGCCTGCGCCATGCGGCCCGGCGATGCCAGGGTGCCGGAGACGGCCAGCAATTCGTCGAGCACCTCGAAGCCCTTGTCGTATTCGCGCATCTGCGTGTACAACAGGGTGAGGGCGTTCAGGGCGGCGGCCAGGCTGGACGGGGATTTGCTCTGGCGCGCCAGGTCGACGGCCGCCTGCAGCTTGGCCAGCGCAAACGGGAAATTGCCTTCCTCGGCCCACGACTGGCCCGCGCTGATGGTGGCCTGCACGCGCACGGGCAGGTCGTCCGTGCCATTGGCGATGCGTTCCGCTTCAAAAGCCAGCAAGTGCGAGGCGCGGCGCTCGTTGCGAGCAAACGTGATGTAAGCCTTGTTGAGCATGCCTTTCGCCAGCGCCACGTCGTTCCTGTTCTGGCGGGCGTAGGCGATCAGCTCCTCGGCCAGTTGCATGGCGATGTCGTTCTGCCCCAGGCGCATGCGGGCGTTGCTCAGTTGGGTCAGGAATTCCGCGCGTACGGGCAGGGGAGCGCCGCGCGCCTGCGTTTCCACCTCCTGCAGGCGCTGCAGGGCGCGCGCGGGCACGAAGCGGCCATCGTCGTGCACGGCGGCAAGATACTGCTCGAGGTTGCCGACCTGGGCGCAGGCGGCAGGCGGCAGCAAGCAGGCCAATACCAGCAGCCAGTGCGCCTTTCGCCATGATGCCCGTCTCTGTCTGCCTGCCAACGTCCCGCTCCCGCAATAACCACTTGTCTGTAACAGATTATATTCTGTTGCAATCAAGAAATATCATGCGCACTGCAGAAATTTGCGAAAGTGCACACGGCGGGCGTGGACAAGGCGCCATTACTGCGCCAGCTGCTGCAGCAGGTACAGGCGCTGGTACAGGCCGCCTTCGATCTGCATCAGGGCGTCGTGCGGTCCCGCTTCCGTGATGCGGCCGTGGTTGAGCACGATGATGCGGTCGGCCTCGCGGATGGTCGACAGGCGGTGGGCGATGGCGATGATGGTCACCTTGCCGCGCAACTCGTTGAGGGCCAGTTGCACGATCTGCTCCGTCTGGCTATCGATGCGCGACGTCGCTTCGTCGAGCAGCAGGATGCGCGGCTGGCCGGCCAGCGCGCGGGCAATCGCGATCAGCTGCTTCTGCCCCGACGACAGGCGCGAGCCGCCTTCGCCCAGCGGCGTATCGTAGCCGTGTTCCAGCGCGGCGATGAAGTCGTGCGCATGGGCGGCGCGCGCGGCCGTCTCGATCTGCGCCTGCGTGTAGCCGCGGCCCATGTCGATGTTTTCGCGCGCCGAGGCGGCCAGCAGGAAGGGGTCTTGCGGCACCAGGCCCACGTCGGCGCGGAAGTGCTCGTTGCCGATGCTGTCCAGGGCCACGCCGTTGATGGCGATGCTGCCCTGCGTGACGGGATAAAAGCGCAGCAGCAGCGACAGCAGGGTCGACTTGCCGCTGCCCGTGTGGCCGACGATGCCGAAGAAGGCGCCTTGCGGTATCGTCAGCGACAGGTCGTGCAGCACGGGCTGGTTTTCCACGTAGGCGAAGGTCAGCTTCCGGATGTCGACGGCGGGCAGCTCGCTGCCCGTTTGCGCCTGCCGCAGGGCCGGCGTTTCCCGTCCCTGCGCGTGCTCGAGCGCCTGCGCTTCGTCGAGCAGGGCCGAGACGCGCGCCGTGGCCACCACCGATTGCTGCAGCTGGCTGAACTGCATGGTGATCTGGATCAGCGGTTCGATCACGCGCGCGATGTAGCTGATGAACGCATACAGCACGCCCACTTCCACGGCGCCCATTTCGCGCCGGCCGAAGCTGAAGATGACAACGGCCAGCAGCACGATGTTGAGCATGTCGAGCGCGGGGCGCAGCAGCCAGGCGTTGGCGCGCAATTCCTGCATGCGCGCCGTGTAGTGGTCCTGGTTGATGCCCGTGAAGCGCGCGCCGAAGCGCTTTTCCGCGTTATTCGCCTGCAGCACGCTCATGCCGCCGATCGATTCGGCGATCTGGCCGTTGATCTCGCTGCGCAGGGCGCGCGCGCGCGTGACGGCCGGCGCGCTCCAGCGCTGGTACAAAAAGACGATGACCAGCACGGCCGGCAGCAGGGCCAGCACGATCAGCATCAAGCGCCAGTCGAGGAAAGCCATGGCGGCCATGGTGCCGATCAGGACGATGGAGCTGTCGAGGATGACGAACAGCACCTGCACGTACAGGGACTTGACCGCTTCCGTGTCGTTGGTGACGCGGCTGACCAGCTGGCCCGTGATGGCGCGGTCGAAAAAACTCATCGGCAGGCGCAGCACGTGCTGGTAGACGGTTTCGCGCAGGCGCTGCACCGAGCGCATGGCCAGGCCGGACAGGCGCACCAGCTGCAGATAGCGCAGGCCGGACGCGACCCAGCCCGTCAGCAGGCAGCCGCCCAGCAGCAAGGACATGCGCGTCCAGTCCAGGTTACGCGGCAACAGGTGCTGGTCGATCAGGGCCTTGCCCAGGATCGGCCCCGTCACCTCGAGGGCGGCGGCGATGATCAGCCAGAACGTGGCCCAGTATAAATGGCGCAGGTCGGGCGCGGCGGCGCGGCGCAGCAGGCCGATCGCTTGCGCGGCCTGGCGGCGCACGGATTGCGTGGCGGTGGTGGCTTGGTCGGTCTTAGATGGCATCGAGGCTGGCTTCCAGTTGTTGATAGCGCCACTGGCTGGCATACCAGCCGTCGCGCTGCATCAGCGCGTCGTGGTTGCCCGTTTCCGTGACGTGGCCGTCGCGCAGGACCAGGATCAGGTCCGCATTGACGACGGCGCTCAGGCGGTGGCTGGCGATGATGGCGCTGCGCTCGGGGCGGCGCGCGCGCAGTTCTTCCAGGTGCTGCAGGATGCGCGTTTCCGTGCCTGTGTCGACGGCGGACAGCGCATCGTCGAGCAGCAGCAAGCCGTTGTCGGCCAGCAGGGCGCGGGCGATCGCCACGCGCTGGCGCTGGCCGCCGGACAGGGTGATGCCCTTTTCACCCACGTGCGTCTGATAGCCATCGGGGAACTGCAAAATGTCGGCATGGATGTCGGCCAGCTGCGCCGCCCGTTCCACTTCCTCGCGCGTGGCGCCGGGCCGGGCCAGGGCGATATTGTCGGCGATGGTGGCGGAGAATAAAAACGACTCCTGCGGCACCCAGCTGATGGCCGCGCGCAGCGCATGCAGGGTGTAGGCGTCGAGCGCATGGCCGTTCCACGTGGCCGTGCCCGACTGCGGCGTCACCTGGCGCAGCAGCACGCGCAGCAGGGTCGACTTGCCGCTGCCCGTGGGTCCGACGAGGCCCAGGGTCTGGCCCGGCAGCAGGCGCAGCGAAATGCCGGACAGGGCCGGCGCCGTCTGGCCCGCATACGCAAAGCCGACGTCCCGCAATTGCAGGGGACCGGGCGTGAGCGCGGCAATCGTGCCGTGGTCGTCGATGGCCAGCGGCGCGTCCAGCATCGGTTGCAGCCGCTGCCAGGCGGCGCGGCCCCGTTCGATGAGCGAGAGCACCCAGCCGGCGGCGAACATGGGCCAGATCAGCTGCCCCAGGTACATGGAAAAGCTCGTCAGCGCGCCGATGGTCAGCTGGTTCTGCCACACGAGGTAGCCGCCCAGGCCCAGGGTCAGCGCGGTGGCGGCCGTCAGGGTCAGGCCGACGGCCGGTTCGTACGCCGCTTCCCAGCGCTGCGCCGTCAGGCTGGCGTTGGCTGCGTGGCCGGCCAGGGCGGAAAACTGCTTGCTGCTGCGCTCTTCCAGGCCCAGCGCGCGCAAGGTGCGCACGCCCGACAATGACTCTTGCACATGGTCGTTCAGCGCCGAAAAGCGCTTTAAGGAATCCGTGGACGCCGTATGGATATGGCTCGAGATGCGCCAGAAGGCCAGTCCCATCAGCGGGAAGGGCAGGAGGGCGATGCAGGCCAGGCGCCAGTCCACGCCCAGCAGCATGATACCCAGCACCATCAGCAAGGTCAGTGTGCCGTCGAAGCCGGCCAGCATGGCTTCGCCGGCGGCCATTTCGATGGCGTCGATGTCGTTCGTCGCCAGCGCCATCAGGTCGCCCGTGCGCTGGTTCTGGTAGAACGACGCGCCCTGCTGCGACATGCGCGTGTAAAAGCGCGTGCGCAGCATCACGCCCAGCTGGTAGGCGGCCTTGAACAGGGTGATGCGCCAGCCCACGCGCAGGAAATAGATGACGACGCCGACGGCGAGCAGGGTCAGCAGCTCAAGCCACAGTTCGGCCGTTGTCATGCGGTGCGCGGCCAGCGCGTCGATGATGGCGCCCACGCGGCGCGGGATCCAGACGGTCAGTGTTGCCACGCCCGTCAGCATGACGGCAGCGGCGGCATACGCCGGCCAATGCTGACGCACGAAGCCGGCGATGAGCCTCGATAAACTCATGGTTACCTTTTGTTTTGAGTAATGGGGTGTCGCGGGGCGGAAGGACGGGCACGCGGACGGAAAGTACGCGTAGGATACAACAAGGCGGAAAAGCGCGCTGTGGACGGGCACGCAAAAAACGGGCCGTAGCCCGTTGTTTTGACGCATCAGCGTTGTGCGCGAGCTTACTTGCGGCCGCTGCCTTTGCCACCACTCAGCATGTCGAGCTGTTTCGATGGCGTGCCCTTGGGCGCTGCCTTGGCTGCCGGCTTGGCGGCTGGGGCAGGGGCGTGCTTGACGGCGGCCTTGGCCACGGTCTTGCCGGCGACGCTGGCTGGCTTGGCGGCCGGCTTGGCTGGTGCCGGCGCGGCGGCTTTCGCAGGTGCAGGTGCAGGCTTGGCCGCTTCCGGCTTGGCTGCCGGTTTGGCTTCCACCGCTTTCACGGCGGGCTTGTCGGCAGTTTTCTCGGCAACCTTGGCAGGCGCTGCTTCGGATTTGGCTGCCGGCGCAGTAACGGGGGCGGATGCTGCCTTGGCTACTTCGGCAGGCTTGGCGGCAACGGGGGCAGGTGCCGCTGCCGGCGCCGGCGCCGGCGCAGCAGCAGGAGCGGCAGCGGCAGGCGCCGGTGCAGCGGCCAGCGCAGGCTTGGCCGCTGCCGGAGCAGGAGCAGGAGCGGTTGCGGCGACAGGCGCGGCTTCGTCGAGGCGGGCCTTGGCCGAGGCCAGCAATTCCGCCTGGGTGCTCGAGGCGATGCCGAACAGCTGTCGGCTGTAGGCCAGCACGCTTTCGATATTCGGCTGCGCCTGGCTGCTGCTGTAGCTGAAGAAGTCGCGCGGGTCCTGCGTTTCCAGCAGGTGCTGTGCCGTCTCCGCCGTCTGCGAGATGGCGGCCTTGCCGGCGTTCAGGTTCAGCGCGATGATTTTCTCGGCGCTTTCAAAGACTTTGCTGGTGAGGGTGCTGAAGATTTGCAGCTGGCTTTCCAGTTGCGACTTGGCGGCGCTGGAAAATTGTTCAGGAAGCGGAAACATATTTACTCCTTTGTACGGATTAAAATGCTGGCAAAACGCTCTGCAAAATCCCGAAAACCAGAGTTGGCCGCGTTTTGTAAAGTAGGTAGCGTGCTAAACAGCTGATCATAGACTTTTTATGATGCAACGCAATATGAATATTCTAGCGGTGATTCGAGTTAGTTGAAAGCTATTTTCTCAAGGGCGTGTGCCCCGTGCATGCTGGTATTCATGCGCCTGGCAGCATTTGCCAAAAGTTTGCGCGTGCGCAAAGCGTTGTCAGGGAATCTATGGCTACGCTTTTGACAGTGACGATATTCGTGCACCGCAGCATCCTTGAGCAAGCCAAGAGGACAATCTACTCGAAGCGCCAGGTACCGTAGTCAACCGAAGGAGTGTCCGCATGGACCTTGTCATCCGCAATGCCAGCCTGCCCGACGGGCGCCGCGCCATCGATATCGCCATCGAGGGCGGCCGCATCGCCGCCGTCGGCCCCGCCTTGCCCGTGCGGGGCGCGCAAGAGATCGACGCCGCCGGCGACCTCGTCACGCCGCCGTTCGTCGACGCCCACTTCCACATGGACGCCACGCTCAGCTATGGCTTGCCGCGCGTGAACGCGTCCGGCACCCTGCTCGAAGGCATCGCGTTGTGGGGCGAACTGAAACCGCAGCTGACGCAGGATGCGCTGATCGAACGGGCCTTGCAGTATTGCGACTGGGCCGTGGCGCGCGGCTTGCTGGCCATCCGCTCGCACGTCGATATCTGCGATCCGCGCCTGCTGGCCGTCGAAGCGCTGCTCGACGTCAAGCGGCAAGTGGCGCCGTATCTCGATTTGCAGCTGGTGGCCTTTCCGCAGGACGGCATCCTGCGCAGCGCCGGCGCCTTCGACAATCTGAAACGCGCGATCGCCATGGGCGTCGATGTGGTGGGCGGCATCCCGCATTTCGAGCGCACCATGGCCGACGGCGCGGAATCCGTGCGCCTGTTGTGCGAATTCGCCTGCGAGCGGGGCCTGATGGTCGACATGCATTGCGACGAGTCGGATGACCCGCTGTCGCGCCACATCGAAACCCTGGCCTTCCACAGCCAGCGCCTTGGCATGCAGGGCAGGGTGACGGGCTCGCACCTGACGTCCATGCATTCGATGGACAATTATTATGTGAGCAAGCTGCTGCCGCTGATCCGCGAGGCGGGCGTGGCGGCCATCGCCAATCCCCTCATCAACATCACCCTGCAGGCGCGCCACGATACGTATCCAAAGCGGCGCGGCATGACGCGCGTGCCCGAAATGCTGGCCGCCGGCATCCCCGTCGCGTTTGGCCACGACTGCGTGATGGACCCGTGGTACAGCCTCGGTTCGGGCGACATGCTGGAAGTGGCGCACATGGGGCTGCACGTGGCGCAGATGACGGGCCAGCAAGCGATGCACGACTGCTTCCTGGCCGTCACCGAGACGCCGGCGACCATCCTGGGTCTCGACGGCTACGGCATCGCGCCCGGCTGCCATGCGGATTTGCTGATCCTCGATTGCGGCAGCACCGTGGAAGCGCTGCGTCTGCGCGCGGCGCGGCGCCTGGTGCTGCGCCGCGGGAAAGTCGTCAGCGAGGCGCCGCGCGCGCAATCGCGCCTGCACTTGCCGGGGCGTCCGGACAGCGTGAACTTCCGCCTGGGCCGCTGATACAATCAGCCATCACTTGTTATCGGGAGCACCGCCTTGAAAGAAATTGATATCCGCCCGGCCTGCGAAGCCGACTTCGACGCCATGTGGCCGATCTTCCAGACCCTGGTGGCCGGCGGCGACACCTATCCCTTCCCCGCCGACACGACGCGCGAAGCATGCCACGCCTACTGGTTCGGTCCCGGCGTGCAAAGCTTTGTCGCCGTGATGGGCAGCGAGCGCCTGCTGGGCATGTACAAGCTGGTGGCGAACCAGCCTGGCCATGGTTCGCACGTGGCCAATGCCTCGTTCATGGTCGACCCGGCCGCGCAGGGCGTCGGCGTGGGCCGCCTGCTGGGCGTGCACTGCATGGAAGAAGCGCGCCGCGCGGGCTACCTGGCGATGCAGTTCAATTTCGTCGTCAGCACCAACCTGGCCGCCGTCACCCTGTGGAAAAAACTGGGCTTCACGGTGGTTGCCACCCTGCCGCTGGCCTACCGCCACGCGCAGCTCGGCTATGTCGACGCCTACGTGATGTACCAGCTGCTGACCGACCCGATGCAGTGGCCGGCATGAGCGGCGCCGTCACTGTGATCGAGACGTCCCGTCTGCGTCTGCGTACCGCCAGCGTCGATGATGGGGCGTTTTTCCTCGGGCTGGTGAACGAGCCGACCTGGCTGGCCACCATCGGCGACCGCCACATCCACACCGTGGACGCGGCGCGCGCGGCGCTGGAAACGGGCCCGATCGCGCAGCAGCAGGAACTCGGCTACTCTTTCTATATCGTCGAGCACCGTGGCGATGGCGTGGCGATCGGCATGTGCGGCCTGATCAAGCGCGCCACCATGCCGGGTCCCGACATCGGCTACGCGCTGCTGCCCGCGTACTGCGGCCAGGGCCTGGCCTGGGAGGCGGCAGCTAGCGTGCTGCGCCATGCGCGCGACGTGCTGTGCCTGCCGGCGGTGTATGGCCTTGTGTCGCCGCAGAACCAGCCTTCGATCAACCTGATCAACAAGCTCGGTTTGCGCTTCGAACGCTTTTCGCGCCAGCCCATCGTTGGCAAGGACAT
The DNA here is from genome assembly GCF_900103595.1 of Janthinobacterium sp. OK676. NCBI lineage: Bacteria > Pseudomonadati > Pseudomonadota > Betaproteobacteria > Burkholderiales > Oxalobacteraceae > Janthinobacterium > Janthinobacterium sp. OK676. The sequence goes on along the minus strand of NZ_FNHA01000006.1, from coordinate 52,338 downwards.
CAATATCTATCGCAAGAGTTTTCCTTAATCTCGATAGAACACAACGCGGCAGGACCTTTACTTGAGGAACAGATCGCGGTCTGGCGCGAAATGCGCATACAGCGGCAGGAAGGCGCCGCCCACGGCGCGCGCGTCGGAGCCGACGGTGCCGCCGAGCACCTGCGGCCTGGCGATGCCCTCCCAGCTATAGCATTCCAGCGCGCGCTCGACCTGGGCCAGCAACTGCTCGAGCAGGCCGCGGTCGAAGGAGCCGTCGATAATCACCCCCTCCAGGTCGAGCAGGCAGGTGGCGCTGGTGATGCTCAGCGCGATGGCCCGCGCCGCGTCGTCGAGCCATGCCACGGTGTGCGTGATGAAGGGGTCCTGCAGCGCCCGCCCGTCGTGGGCGGCGGCCGGGTCCAGCCCGGCCAGGGTGTACAACTGCTCGAGGTTGAACAGGGAAGCGTCGCCCAGCAGCTGGCCCGGCGGATGCCTGGCGCCGGCCGTGGCCATGCCGAGCGGCAAGGAGCCGACCGCGCCGGCGTTGCCGTGCAGGCCGCTGTGCAAATGGCTGTTGATGACCAGGCCGCCGCCGATGAAGATGTCGACGAAGATGTACAGGAAGTTCTTGATGCTGCGCCCGCGCCCCAGCACCAGCTCGGCGACGCAGGCGGCGGCCGTATCCTTGGCGAACTCGACCGGCAACGCCGTCATCGTTTGCACGCGCTGGCCGATGTCGATGCTGTCCCACGCGTTGGCCTGCTCCGGCGCCATCTCGAGCAGATTCTGCCAGCCGCCCAAGCCCAGCGGCGCGGCGATGCCGACGCCGCACAGGCGCGGCAGCAACTTCGGTCCCAGCAGCACGGCCATGCTTGTGAGCGCCGACTCGATCTGGCCGAACACGGTGTCGGGGACGGGAAAGGAATAGGGAAACGACAGGCGCTCGCGCGTCTTGCCGACGAAATCGACCAGCAACACGTCGAGGCTGCGCCGGCCGATCTTGATGCCGATCGAGAAGGCGCCGTCCGGATTGAGCATGATGGGCACCGACGGCTGGCCGACCTTGCCGCGCACGGGCGCGCGCTTGCTGACCAGGCCGTCGTCCAGCAGGCGGTTGATGATCAGGGAAACCGTTTGCGTGCTCAGATTGGTCAGCCGGGCCAGGTCGGCCTTGGGCATGCTGCCGTGCAAGCGCACGGCCTGCAGCACCACCCGCTCGTTGAACTGGCTCATGCCCATCTGGTTCGAGCCGCGCGGCTGCAGCCATGGCACATCATTGATGGCTGCTTGCGGCGCGGGCGCCTCTTCGGTAAAGCTGTCTGGCATGGCGGGGCGGGTCCGGTTTCTACAGGCGTAAAGAAGGACATTTTATTACATATCCACCGCCCCGCCAGTGAAGCAGCGTTAGCGCCTGGCCCAGATCGACTTCAAAGGCCATATCGTCAGATCTTTCAGCGTTGCCGCGCCGCCCACGGCGAACAGCGCGACACCGTTGCTGGACGGTTGCGGAAAGATTTGGTCGGTCAACACCACCTCGTTGCCCGCAAATACCATTACCGACGAGGTATCGACCACGATGCGCAGGTCCACCGTGCCGGTGCGCAGGGGCAGCGGGGCGGTATGGCGGGCGGCAAAGCTGGCGTTGAAGCTGGCGTCGCCCGATTTGCTGCGGTCGATGTAGACCTCGCCGGCCACCGCGTCATAGCCGATGACGGTTTCTTCGCCATTCGTACCGGTGCGCACCTTCAGGCCAAAACCGCTGGCGCTGCCCGGCTGGAACTTGGCCACGATGTCCAGGGCCTGGCCCGGGGCGGGAGAGATAGTCAGCGCTTGCACGCCGGCGGCCACGGAACGGTCCTGGGCGCTGTACAGCGCTTTGCTGCGCAGTGTGCTGAAGTTGTCCACCGGCTGCTGCACCAGCCGCACCTGGCCGGCTATGGTGCGCAGCGTGAATTCCCGGGCGAAGGTCTGGGCGCTGCGCCATGGGGTGGTGGGCGTGTTGCCAGCGTAGTCCCAGTTGCTCATCCAGCCCAGGCCGATGCGCTTGCCATCGGGTATGCCGTTCCAGGTCACGGCGGCATAAAAGTCGGCGCCGTAGTCGAGCCAGTTGGCTTCTTCCTTGGCAGCGTCTGAAAAAACGATATGGTCGACCAGGATATGGCCCCAGCCGCCCGTGTTTTTGTCCACCACCTGGATCTGCGCGCTCTTGCCCCGGTAGGCGTCCACGTTCCAGCTGCGCCAGTTCAGGGTTTCGGCATTGGCGCCGGTTGCGCTTTTGACCACCTGGCCGTTGACCAGCAGGTTGACCGTCGTTTCATCGCTGACGGGCTTGGCCGGCTGGTCCGAGGCCTCGAACACGTCGGCAAGCAGGTGTCCCCAGGCCCCGTCGTTGTCATCGATGATGACGATCTGGGCCTGCTGTCCGGCGAACTCGCGCACGTCCCAGTTTGTCCAGTTCAGTTCGGATTCCGCCCCGGTGGCGCTGCGCACGACCTTGCCGTTGACCTTGAGCACCACCGCCGTCGGATTGGGGCTGTCATAGGGATGGTTGCCGCCGCCGATGAGGAAGTTGATATAGGCCCTGGAGATGGTGAAGGTGGGCGACGTCAGGCTGCCCTTGGGCGTGTCGCCAGCCCCGAAGAAGGAATTGAACACACCGGCGCCCAGCTTGCCGGCTGCCGCTTGACGGTCGGCATCGCTTCCGGCGGCAACCTTTTGCCCCACCAGGTCGCCGGCGGGCGTCCAGCCCAGGTCGGCGTAGGTGGCATTGGCCGGGCCTTCAAAACCGGCGCCCGGGAACAGCAAGGTACCCGCAGGGACCGTGCCGTCGCCCGCACCGGCCAGGCGCGGATGGCGTCCGCCGCCGACCATCAGATTGATGTACTTGCTGGTGACGGTAAAGGCGGGCGAAGTGAGCGTGCCCGTGGCGCCGTCATCCTTGCCCAGCCGGTAGGTGTCGAGCAACTGGCTGCCCTGGTTGTCGGCCACGCCATGCGAGGGGGCCACGGGCGTCTTGCCTGCAAAGTCGCCTGTGGAGGTCCAGCCGATGGCATCGAAGCTGGCCGCTTCAAAGTCCTGGTAGACGGTGCCCGTGGGGGGCTTCTTGTCGATCACGCTGCTGGCGTCGGCCACAAAGCGCGTACCGTCGAATTTCCCCACAAAATAATGCGCCCCGGAACCACCGGCCACCGAGCCGGGGTTGATGTTGATGTTCATTACCCATTTGCGTTTGCTGGCGTCGCCATCGACGGGCAGCTCGAACAGGTCGGGACATTCCCAGATGCCGCCGACCGCGTTGGCCGGGCCAAAGGCGCTCATGTAGGTCCAGTCGCGCAGGTTCTTGGACGAGAACAGCAGCGCCTGGTGCTTCTCCGAGGCCACGGCAACCATGACCCATTTTTGCTCCGGCGCATACCAGAAGACTTTGGGATCGCGGAAATTCTGCCCTTCGGTTTCAAACGGCGCCGGTGGCGCGGCAATCACCGGGTTGGCGGCGTACTGGGTCCACGTGCGGCCACGGTCCAGGCTGTAGGCGATGGACTGGGCCTGGGTATTGGGGGCGAGCACCTGGCCGTTGGCCAGCGTTTTTCCTTGCGGGTACACGCTGGTGTAGACGGCCACCATGGCAGGATTGCCGGCGCTGCCAAGGCCGCTGGTATTGTTGGTGTCGACCACCACGCTGCCGGAGAAGAACATTTGCGTGAGCTTGCCGGCGGCGTCTTTTTCGGCCGTCAGGGCGACGGGCAGCTCGTTCCAGTGCAGCAGGTCGGTGCTGACGGCGTGGCCCCAGGACATGTCGCCCCAGGTATTGCCGTTCGGGTTGTACTGGTAGAACAGGTGGTATTCGCCGTCGTGATAGACCAGTCCGTTCGGATCGTTCAGCCAGTTTTTGGCGGCGGTGTACGAGAGCTGGGGACGGTAGGTTTCCAGGTGGCTGGACTGAGGCGGTCCGCTGTCGCTGTCGTTGCCGCCGCTGCAGCCCACCAGCAGGGTGGCAAGGCAAGAGGCGAGAACAGGGAAGTGCTTTGACATGCTGTCTCCTTATATTTTATGTTTTATTCCGGCTGCACGTTCCTCAGCCCGCCAGCGGATCGCTGATCACACCCTTCTTGAACAGGAAATTGGCGTACGGTTGCATTTCGCCGGTCTGCACGATGGCGTAGGCGCCCTTGACGCGTTCGTAGAAGGCGAAGCGCTCGACCGCCTCGCATTGCTCGGGCGTGGCGGCGCCGCTGGCGACGATCTGCTCGAGCATGGTGCGCTGCAGCGCCGACAGATAGCCGTCGGCGGTGTGGCATACCTTCATGAAGGCGACCGGCTGGTCCACCATGGCGTCGAGCGGAAACACCGACAGCAGCGCCGCGCTGGCGCGCTGCAGGCCGATGCCGGGCAGGCGCACCAGCGGCTTGCCCTGGCCCAGGGTCTGGCTGGTGAAGTTGGCGTCGACCAGCACGACTTCCTCGCCATGGCCCATTTCGCACAGGATCTTCAGCAATTCCGGGCTGAGCAGCGGATCGATTCCCTTAAGCATGGGCTTCCTCCGGAAATTCTTCGGCGCTCTTCGCGCCCGTCATCACTGCCACGGTGTCGGACATGCTGATGTGCTTCGGGTCGAGGACGGCGACGCGCTTGCCCAGGCGTTGCACGTGGATGCGGTCGGCGATTTCGAACACGTGCGGCATGTTGTGGCTGATCAAAATCACCGGCAGGCCGCGCTCGCGCACATTGCGTATCAATTCCAGTACCATATTTCCCTCCTTTACGCCGAGTGCGGCGGTTGGTTCATCAAGTATCACGACATGTTTGGCAAACGCCGTGCTGCGCGCCACGGCCACGCCCTGGCGCTGCCCGCCAGACAGGGTGCCGACGGCTTGCTTCATCGAACGGATGCCGATTTTCAGATCGCGCATATGGGCTTCCGCCTCGGCCAGCATGCTCTTCTTGTCGATCAGGCGCAAAAACCGCGACAGCATGCCCTTGCGCAGCAGTTCGCGGCCGAGGAACAGGTTCTCGGCGATCGTCATGGCCGGCGCCACGGCCAGATCCTGGTACACCGTTTCGATGCCGTAGCGGCGGGCGTCGATCGGCGACTTGAGGTGGAGTGGCTTGCCGTCGAGCAGCATCTCGCCTTCGTCCGGGACGAGGGCGCCCGACAGGGCCTTGATCAGCGAGGATTTGCCGGCGCCGTTGTCGCCGATTACGGCGAGTATTTCGCCCGGCAACAAATCAAAATCGGTGCCGTCGAGCGCGGTCACGCTGCCGTAGCGCTTGACCAGGCCGCGGGCCTGGAATACGGCTTGCACATGCGTTGTCATGTTCATCAACCTTTCTTGTGTGTCAGTTGATCGGTGGCCACGGCCAGGATGACCAGGATGCCCGTCACCAGGATCTGGTACACCGAGGACACGCCCATCAAGGTCAGGCCGTTGCGGAACACGCCGACGATCAGCACGCCGACCAGGGTGCCCATGATCGAGCCGCGCCCGCCGAACAGGCTGGTGCCGCCGAGCACGACGGCGGTGATGCTGTCGAGGTTGTCGGTCTGGCCGCCCTGCGGGTCGCCCACGCCCATGCGCGCCACGGACATCAGCGCGGCGATGCCGTAGCACATCCCGGCGATCATGTAGACGCCCAACAAGACTTTATTCGTGGCGATACCGGTCAGGCGGGCCGCTTCCGGATTGTTGCCGACGGCATACAGGTGGCGGCCGGGCGCGGTCTCGCGCAGGTACAGCCAGGTCAGCACGTACATGCCCAGCATCAGCACGGTGCCGTAGGTAAAGGTGGCCTGGCCAAGCTGGAAGGTGTTGCCGAAAAATCCCATCGCTTCCGGCAGGCCGGTGACGGTCTGGGCCTGCGAGTACAGCTGCGTGACGGCGAAGGCAATGTTCATCGTGCCCAGCGTGACGATAAACGCCGGCAGCTTGATCGAAGTGACCAGTGCGCCGTTGATGAAGCCGATCAGCACGGTGACGGCGACGCCGCACCCGATCGCGAGATAGGGGTTCATGCCGAGGTCGACGGCGAATTTGGTCATGATGACCGAGCCCAGCGCCATGGCCATGCCGCAGGACAGGTCGATGCCGGCGGTCAGGATGATCAGGGTCTGGCCGATGGCGATGATGCCGACGACCATGACTTGCTGCAAGATCAGGGAAAAATTCTGGCTGCTGAGGAAGCGGTCGCTTTGCGACGCAAAGAACACGCAGGCGGCGAGCAGGGCAATGACCGGGCCCAGTTTCGAGAGCGGCGGCATAAATGTCGGAACGGTGGAACGCATCTGTTATCCATATTCAAGAGGGGAAAAGGCGACGCGCAGGCGGCCGCATGCCGGCAAGGCAGGCAGCCTTGCCGAACGCGGCCGACTGCGTGGATTTATTTACCCCAGCAGGAGTTCAGGCCGAACGCCGTGTCGCGGCTCTCGACGCCCGCTTGCTGCTTGTCGCTGATCAGGGTGACGCCGGTGTCGACGTAGCCGCTGGCCTTCTTCCCGTTCTTGGCGTATTCGACGCCGGCTTCGACGCCCAGGCCTGCCATGTTCAGCGGATACTGCTGCGCCGTCGCCGCGATGACGCCGGCCTTGACGTCGCGCACGCCGGCGCAGCCGCCGTCGACCGAAACGATCATCACGTTCTTTTCCTTGCCCAGGGCCTTGAGCGCCTTGTAGGCGCCGGCGGCGGCCGGTTCGTTGATGGTGTACACGAGATTGATGTCGGGATTTTTCTGCAGGCAGTTTTCCATCGCCGTCTGGCCCTTGCCCTGGTCGCCGAAGCTGTCCGCCATGCACACCACGTCGGCGGTTTTCGCCGGCCCGACCGTCTTGGCGCTGATGCCCGGCGCGCCGTAGCCGGCCAGGAAACCGTTGTGGCGGGCTATCCCCACCGGATGGCCGGGGAACAAGTCCAGCATGGCGATCTTGACGGGCTTGCCGGCGAAGGCGGCCTTGGCGTATTGGCCGATCAGCAAGCCGGCCTTGTAGTTGTCGGTGGCGAACAGCGCATCGGTGGCGTCCTGCGGCTCGGTCGGGCTGTCGAGGGCGATCACCAGCACGCCGGCCGCGCGCGCCTTCTTGATGGCCGGCACGATGGCTTTCGAATCGCTCGGCGTGATCATGATCGCCTTGGCGCCGGCGGCCACCATGTTCTCGATCGCCGTGACCTGGCCGGCGTTGTCGCCGTCGGCGCGCCCGGCCGCCGTCAACAGCTTGGCGCCCTTCAGCTTTGCGCGTTGCTGCGCGCCTTCTTTCATCTTCACGAAGAAGGGGTTGGTATCGGTCTTGGTGATCAGGCCGACGATTGCTTCCTCGGCCATGGCGGCGCCGCCGGCTGCCGTCAGGATAGCCAGTGCGATGCATTGTTTGACGTTCATTGTGTTGTCTCCAGAATCTATTTATTTTTTACCGGGAGGCGATTGCCTCGGCCTGGGGGCGGCCGTCAATGCGGTGCCCGAGCCAAATATACGCTCGGGTAATTAATAAATCAAGCGGCTTTATATATTGTGTGTGGTAAAAAAGATCAGCCCATCGCGGCCGGCATGGAGGCCGTTTTGCTGAAAAATAGTATTTGAAAACTCGCCGCTTTTGCAGTGGTGGCGGATGGGCTTTGTTTTTATAGTTGGCATACCGGTGGAAAACCGCCGGACTATAAAAATGGAGACGTGTTATGAAAATCATGACTGCTGTTGCATGGGGCACCCTCATGTCCGCCGGGTTTGCAGACGCCTCGGCGCAAAGCTGCTCGGTGCCCGTGATCAAGGTGCTGGCGCAAAAAAGCCTGGGCCTGACGGTGATGGAAAAGACCCTCGCCGAGTACGAAAAGAAAAGCGGCACCAAGGTACAAATCAGCTATTTCGGCGAAAACGACCGCCGCTCCAAGGCCAGGCTCGACGCTTCCACCAAGGCCGGCTCCTACCAGGTCTATTACATCGACGAAGCCAACGTGGCCGAATTCGCCACGGCCGGCTGGGTCGTCCCCCTGCTCAAATACCTGCCCAAGGACGCCGACTACGAGGACTTCCTGCCGGGCCGCCGCGCCGTCGCCTCGTACAAGGGCGTGGCGTATTTCGCGCCCCTGATCGGCGGCAGCGATTTCCTGTTCTACCGCCGCGACCTGCTGGAAAAGGCCGGCATCGCCGTGCCGAAAACACTCGATGAACTGGTCGCCGCCGTGAAGAAAATGAACAGCCCGCCGAACGTGTATGGCTGGGCGGCGCGGGGCCAGCGCGGCTCGGGCATGAATGTGTGGCGCTGGGCGCCGTTCATGCTGGCCGCCGGCGGCAAGTGGGAAAACAATGGCGTGCCGGTCTTCAATTCGCCGCAGGCCGTGAAAGCCACCACCCTGTACCGCGAACTGTTCAAGTATTCGCCGCCCGGTGGCGCCACCTACGACTGGAGCAATGCGCTCGAAGCGTTCAGGTCGGGCAAGGTGGCTTTCATGATCGAGTCGACGCCGTTTGCCGACTGGATGGAAGACCCGAAAAAATCCTCGGTGGTCGACAAGGTCGGCTACGTGCGTCCGCCATCGCCGCTGGCGTCGGCCGCGTATGGCCACGGCCTGGCCATCTCCGCCACCGGCGCGAAAGATGAATGCACGCGCCAGGCGGCGGGCAAGTTCATCGCCTTCGCCACGGGCAAGGAGCAGGAGCAGGCGCGCCTGAAGGACAACGTCTTCAGCGACTACAACCGCAGCAGCACCATCAACAGCGACTACTTCCGCAAGCACGTCAAGCCGCAGATCCAGGCGGGCCTGACGGACACCACGCCCGTCTCGCGCGTCACCATCTGGCCCAGCCCCGAGTGGCCGGACATCGGCGACAACCTGGGTGTCGTTTTGGAGGAAGTGTTTACGGGCACGCGTGGCGACGTGCAAAGCGCGTTGGATGAGGCGAATGAGTATGCGACCGAGGTGATGCAGCGGGCCAGTAAACGCAAATAAGGCGGTAGTACGGTTCCAAGCCCCAACGGCGAAACGCTGGGGTCGGACCCTCAGGGGCCGACCCCGGTCCTAGCCTTTTGGGTGAAAAAATGAAGCTCGAAAGCCATCCTATGCCACACTCCATCCGCAAGAAACGCCACACCTGGCTGCCGGCCGTCTTCCTGACCCTGCCGCTGCTGGTCCTGCTGGTACTGGGCCTGGTGCCCAGCATCGCTGCCATCAACCTGGCCCTGCAAAACCGCGTGCTGCGCTACAGCGACAGCGATTACGTCGGCTTTGCCAATTTTCTCCGCCTGTTCGGCGACCGCCGCTTCCTCAATGCCGTGCAAGTGTCGGCCATCTGGGAAGTGGTGACCGTGGCCGGCTCGCTGATCGTCGGCGTGCTGCTGGCCGTGTTCCTGTTCGAGAAAGTCAAGGGCCGCACGCGTGACATCATCGCGCTGCTCTTGATCGTGCCCGTGCTGCTGCCGCGCGTGTCGGCCGCCTTCATCTGGAAGTTCATGTATTCGCCGCTGATGGGCATTTTGAACTGGCTGCTCGAATGCGTGGGCCTGGGCGGCACGGCCCTGCTGGCCGATCCCGCCACGGCCCTGTACGCGGTGGCGCTGGTCGACATCTGGCAATGGGGCCTGTTCTTCGGCGCCGTCATCCTGAAGCTGCTGGAAACCCTGCCCGGCGAACCGCTGGAAGCGGCGCGCCTCGATTACGCCAGCACGCTCCAGGTGTATGCCTACATCGCGCTGCCCATGCTGAAGGTGCCCATCATGAGCCTCGTGTTCATCAAGATGGTCGAGTCGCTGCGCTCGTTCGACCTGATCTACGTGATGACCAAGGGCGGCCCCGGCATCTCCACGGAAACCCTGGACATGTACGCGTATGCGCAGGGCATCGGCCTGATGGGCAAGGTGTCGTACGCGTCCAGCATGGCCGTGCTGATGATGCTGGCCACGACTGTCATCTTCACTTTACTCTGGAAGCGGGTCGCCAAATGGGAAAACTGACTAAGAACACCCTAACCAAACCTACTGCGCAGCGCGATTTGCGGCCTCCGATGCTCACTGTGCATGCGCACAGTTCCGCTTCTCAGCCACAACTCACATCTGCTCGCAACGGTTTTGTCAGGTGTCTTAGGGTGCTGCGCACCCCGGGCGGCATTGGTGCCATCACCACCACCGCCATTACCACCGTCATCGTGTTGGTGGCGCTGTTCCCCATCCTGTGGGCCGTGCTCAATTCCTTCAAGGAGCTGATGGACATCGTCACGCCCGTGCCGCGCTTTTTCTTCAGCCCGACACTGGCCAATTACAAGCAGGTGCTGGCCAGCCCCGAAGTGCTGACGGGACTGGGCAACAGCGTGGCCATCGTCGGCGTGGCCGTGCTGCTGGGGGCCGTGCTGGGCGTGCCGGCCGCGTATGCGATCGCCCGCTATCCGATCCCGGCCAAGAAGGATATCCAGTTCTTCCTGTTGTCGCTGCGCTTTTTGCCGCCCGTCGCCGTCGCCATTCCCTTGATCTCGATCTGGATCGACCTGGGCCTGTACGACTCGCGTTTGTCGATGGTGGTGACGTATCTGCTGGTGACCCTGTCGACCATCATCTGGCTGTCGATTCCCGCGTTTGCCCGCATCCCGAAAGAGATCGAGGAAGCGGCCGCGCTCGACGGCTACGGCCCCTACCAGGTGTTCTGGCACGTGGCCCTGCCGGTGGCGTCGAAGACCCTGATGGGCGGCATCGTCTTCAGCTTCGTGCTGGTCTGGAATGAACTGATGATCGCGCTGGCGCTCACCTCGTCGAAGAGCATGACCCTGCCCGTGGTGGCGTCGGCCTTTACCTCGATGGGCCAGGAAGTGCCGTGGGGCGTGGTGAACGCTTCGACCGTGCTGCTGGCGCTGCCGCCGCTGCTGTTCGTCGGCATCCTGGGACGGCTGCTCAACTCCATGCTCAAACATAAATAAGGAATTCCATCATGCAAGCACTCGTACTGGAACAAGCGCATTCCATCACCCTGCGCGACATCGACCTGCCGCTGGCCGTCGGCCCGCGCGACGTGAAAATCAGGATACACACCGTGGGCATCTGCGGCAGCGACGTGCACTATTTCAAGCACGGCAAGATCGGCCCCTTCGCCGTCGAAGCGCCGATGGTGCTCGGCCACGAAGCGTCCGGCGTGGTGGCCGAAGTGGGCGCGGAAGTCACGCACCTGAAGGTAGGGGACCGGGTCTGCATGGAGCCGGGCGTGCCGCAGTTCGATTCGCCGGCCACCATGCGCGGCCTGTACAACCTCGATCCCGCCGTGCGCTTCTGGGCCACGCCGCCCATCCACGGCTGCCTCACGCCGTACGTCGTGCATCCGGCCGCCTTTACCTTCAAGCTGCCCGACAACGTCAGCTTCGGCGAAGGCGCCATCGTCGAACCGCTGGCCATCGGCCTGCAGGCGGCGAAAAAGGCGGCCATCAAGCCGGGCGACGTGGCCGTCGTGATCGGTGCCGGCACCATCGGCGCCATGAATGCGCTGGCCGCGCTGGCGGGCGGCTGCTCGCGCGTGATCCTGGCCGACCTGGTGCCGGAAAAGCTGGCCCTGTTCGCCGACAATCCCGCCGTGACCACGGTCGACGTGCGCCAGGCCAGCCTGTTTGATACGGTGCGCGAACTGACGGACGGCTGGGGCGCCGACATCGTCTTTGAAGCCAGCGGCAGCATGCGTGCCTACGACAACATCGTCGACCTGCTGTGCCCGAACGGCTGCCTGGTGCTGGTCGGCATGCCGCCCGAAAATGTCCCCTTCGATATCGTCGCCATCCAGGCCAGGGAAGTGCGCATCGAATCCGTCTTCCGCTACGCGAACATCTTCCCGCGCGCCATCGCCTTGCTGGCTTCGGGCAAGATCGACGTGAAGCCCTTCATTTCGCGCACCTTCGGTTTTGCCGACGGCGTGCAGGCGTTCGAGGAAGCGGCCCAGGGCCATCCGCGCGACGTCAAGATCCAGATCGAACTGGCAGGAGACTAACCATGGCAAACATCGCTTGCAGGCAGTTGCACAAGACTTATGACGAGAAGACGGCCGTGCTGCAGCCGTTCGACCTGGAGATAGCTGACGGCGAATTCATCGTCCTGCTGGGGCCATCGGGCTGCGGCAAGTCGACCTTGCTGCGCATGATCGCGGGCCTGGAAGACATCAGCGGCGGCGAGCTGCACATCGGCGGCGCCATCGTCAACGACTTGCCGCCCCGCGCGCGCAACGTGGCGATGGTGTTCCAGAACTATGCGCTGTATCCGCACATGACGGTGTACGACAATATCGCCTTCGGCTTGCGCCGCCTGAAGGTGCCGCACGACGAGATCGAGCGCCGCGTGCGCGAGGTGGCGGCCATCCTCAGCCTGGACAGCCTGCTGGAGCGCAAGCCGCGCGCCATGTCGGGCGGCCAGCAGCAGCGCACGGCCATTGCGCGCGCCATGATCAAGACGCCGCAGGTGTTCCTGTTCGACGAACCGCTGTCGAACCTGGACGCCAAGCTGCGCGCGCAGCTGCGCGCCGACATCAAGCGCCTGCACCGCCGCCTGCGCACCACCACCCTGTACGTCACGCACGACCAGCTCGAAGCCATGACGCTGGCCGACCGGGTGGTGCTGATGAAGGGCGGGCACATCGAGCAGATCGGCACGCCGGCGCAGCTGTACAACCATCCGCGCACCCTGTTTGCGGCAGGGTTCATCGGCACGCCTGCCATGAACTTCATCGATGGCGTCGTCGAAAAAGACGGCGGGCAAACGGTGCTCGTCTGCGCCGGCTATCGCTGGTCCTTGATTTCCCCCCGCTTCGCCGCGCTGGCGGCAGGCAGCCGCGTGGTGTTCGGTTTGCGGCCGAATCACTTGCGCGCGGCGCTGCCGCAGGAGCAGGCAGGCACGCATGGCCTGGCGTGCGCGATCGACTTGGTCGAGTTGCTGGGCGCCGAAGCGCTGATCAGCTTCCAGTGCGGCGCCCTGAGCCTGTCCGCGCTGCTGCCGGCGAACGTGGCCAGCAGCACGGCGCAGGTGGGCCAGACCCTGGCGCTGGCCTTCGATGAAGAGCACATGCATCTGTTCGACGCCGACAGCGGGCTCGCTTTGGCGCTCAGTGCTCAGCTAAGTGGTTAGAATAGCTGGCAACGAGACCGCGCAAGGAAACTGCCGTGACGCCTGACCTGGAACTGATACACAAACCGATCCACGAATCGTTTCGCGCGTGGGCGCACGGCTTTCCGCACACGGTGGCGAAATGGCATTTCCATCCCGAGTACGAACTGCACTTCATCATCACGTCAAACGGCAAATTTTTCATCGGCGACCATATCGGCAGCTACGGGGCGGGCAATCTGATCCTGACGGGGCCGAACCTGCCGCACAACTGGGTCAGCGAACTGCCGGAAGGCGTGGTCCTGCCCGAGCGCGACCTGGTGCTGCAGTTTTCCGGCGACTTCATCGAACGCTGCGCGCTGCTGTTTCCGGAAATGGCGCCCCTGAAAGCCCTGCTGGGCGAGGCGGCCAGGGGCTTGCAATTTCCCGACGCGCTGGGCCTGCGCCTGGTGCCGCTGATGAAGGAATTGACGACGGCGCAGGGCTTGCGCCGGGTCGAACTGTTTACGCGCCTGTTCGGCGAACTGTGCGACTGCCGCGAACGGCGAGCGCTGGCCAGCGTGGCTTACCTGGCGCAGGCGGGCCGCTACATGTCGTCGACCATCAACCTGGTGCTGGCCTATATCAAGCAGAACATCACGCTCGACTTTTGCGAGCAGGACGTGGCCGACGTGGCGGAAATGAACACTTTGAAATTCACGCGTTTCTTCCGCAAGCATACGGGCACTTCGTTCATCCAGTACGTGAACCAGGAGCGCATCGCGCTCGCTTGCGAGCTGCTGATGAACACGGACATGAAGGTCACCGACATCTGCTACCGCACGGGCTTCAACAACCTTTCCAATTTCAACCGCCAGTTTTTGGCCCACAAGCAGATGTCGCCGTCGAAGTTCCGCTCCTGCCTGCTGATGAACATGCCCGAGCCGTCCGTCGACGGCCATTCTTAACTTTCTTCTGGAATCAAATGACATATCTCGGTATCGATATCGGCACCTCCGAAGTCAAGGCCATCCTCACCGATGATGCGCAGACCATCCTCGCCAGCGCCGGCGTGACCTTGCGCGTCTCCAGCCCCCATCCGGGATGGTCGGAACAGAATCCCGAAGACTGGTGGCACGCCACCCTGGACGTCATCGCCGCCATCCGCGCCGCGCAGCCGGTGGCGTTTTCCGGCTTGCGCGGCATCGCCCTGTCGGGCCAGATGCATGGCGCCACCTTGCTCGACAAGCAGCAGCACGTGCTGCGCGCGGCCATGTTATGGAACGACACGCGCGCGTTTGCCGAATGCGTGGAGCTCGAGGCGCTGGTGCCCGAGTCGCGCGCCATCACGGGCAACCAGGCCATGCCCGGCTTCACGGCGCCCAAGCTGCTGTGGCTGCAGAAGTACGAGCCATCGCTGTTCCGCGCCACGGCCAAGGTCTTGCTGCCCAAGGATTACGTGGCGCTGCGCCTGACGGGCGAGTACGTGTCCGACATGTCCGATGCCTCCGGCACCCTGTGGCTGGACGTGGCCAGACGCGACTGGTCCGAACGCATGCTGGCGGCGACAAGTTTGACGCGTGAGCACATGCCGCGCCTGGTCGAAGGCAACGCCGCCGCGGCGCAGGTGCGGCCGTCCCTGTGCCAGGAGTGGGGCATTGCGCACCCAGTGCTGCTGGCCGGCGGCGCGGGCGACAATGCGGCGGCGGCTGTCGGCCTGGGCGTGGCGGAGCCGGGCGCCGGCCTGCTGTCGCTGGGCACGTCCGGCGTGCTGTTCGCGGGCAGTGATGGCTTTGCGCCCAATCCTGGCCAGGGCGTGCACGCGTTCTGCCACTGCCTGCCCGAGCGCTGGCACCAGATGAGCGTGATCCTCAGCGCCGCGTCCAGCCTCAGCTGGGTGGCGCGATTGACGCAGTCGTCCGACATCGGCGAATTGGTGAAGCTGGCGGAACACGTCGAGGCGGGCGCCGCACCGGTCTTTTTGCCCTACCTGAGCGGCGAGCGCACGCCGCACAACGACGCTTGCGCGCGCGGCGTATTCTTCGGCCTGTCGACGGAACACGGACGGGCGGACCTGGCCTACAGCGTGATGGAAGGCGTGGCCTTTGCCATGGCCGACGGCAATGCGGCCCTGCGCAGCGCCGGCACGCAGCTGGAAGAAGCGTCGTTCGTGGGCGGCGGTTCGCGCAGCCGCTTCTGGGCCCAGCTGTGCGCGAATGCCTCGGGCTTGAACGTGCTGCGCCACGACCACGGCGCGGCTGGCGGCACCATGGGCGCGGCGCGCCTGGCGCAGATGGCCGTGACGGGCTTGCCGCCCGCGCAGGTGTGCACGCGGCCACCCGTGCAGGAGACCATCGCGCCGCAGGCGTCCGCCGTGCTGGACGAACGGCTGGCGCGCTACCGGCGTTTGTATCCGCTGCTGCGCGAGGAGTTCGCGGGAGCGGCCGCCGTGTCGCGCTGAAGCGACCGGCAAGATTGCCGGCCTGACCATGCTGCGAACACGTCACCATGGTCAGGCAGTCAACCTTCCCTTGTAATTTGTTGTTTCTATGTTGAAAGTGTTTCTGTAGCGAAAGCGCCGCTTGGTTTTTCACCGGGGGCGCTGCATGATTCGGCCATCGGGTGAGAATTGGATAGTTTTCGGCAGCCTTTTGTTGCCATCCTGTTCTTGCCGCTGGGAGAAACACATGCAACTCGCGAATCTGAAAATCTCCGTCCGCCTCGGTCTGTTGGGCGCCTTCTTCTTTCTTGCGCTGGTCTTCGTCGGTGCGCGCGGCTGGAGCGCGCTCGACGCGGCCAGCGCGCGCAGCGCGGACGCCATGCAGCGCTCCGTCGCCCTGACGGAAGCCGTCGATGCGGCGCGCAGCGCGCAGGTGGAATTCAAGATCCAGGTGCAGGAGTGGAAAAACATCCTGCTGCGCGGCGGTGATGCGGCCGCCTTCCAGCGTTACCGCGAAGCGTTCGTCGCCAGCGGCGCGCAGACGCGCAAGGAATTGAAAGGCCTGCAATCGATGATGGCGGCGCTGGGGCTCGACACGGCGTCCGTGGAGCAGGCGCTGCAGGCGCACGACGCGCTGGGCGTGAGCTACCTGGCGGCCCTGCAAAAATTCGATGGCGCGCGTGCCGACAGCGCCCACGTGGTCGATGCGCTGGTCAAGGGCATGGACCGCGAACCGACGCGCCAGATCGACGCCATCGTGGCCGCCATCGGCAAGCAGTCGCACAGCCTGATGGCGCAAATGAAGGAACAGGACGCGGCCGCGCACCGCAGCGCCAGCATCGCCATGCTGGCCACCGTACTGGTGACTCTGGTCGTCGGCAGCGTCACCGTGTGGTGGCTGATCCGCAGCATCACGGTACCGCTGGGTGCGGCCGTCGGCATTGCCCAGCAGGTGGCGGCCGGCGACTTGCGCGCCGTGGTGGCCGATGGCAGCCGCGATGAAATCGGCGACTTGCTGCGCGCACTGAAAGCCATGAGCGGCAACCTGGCCGCCATCGTGGGACGGGTGCGTACCGGCACGGACGCCATCGCCACGGCCTCGGCGGAAATCGCCAGCGGCAATATGGACCTGTCCTCGCGCACGGAAGAACAAGCCAGTTCGCTGGAAGAAACGGCTGCCTCGATGATCGAGCTGACGTCCACCGTGCGGCAGAATAACGACAACGCGGACCAGGCGCGCCAGCTGGCCGGCGGCGCGTCCGACGTGGCGCAGCGCGGCGGCGCAGCCGTGGCGCAAGTGGTGCAGACCATGAGCCATATCAATGCTTCATCGAAGCGCATCGTCGACATCATCGCCGTCATCGACGGCATCGCCTTCCAGACGAATATCCTGGCCCTGAATGCGGCCGTGGAAGCGGCGCGCGCGGGTGAACAGGGACGCGGCTTCGCCGTCGTGGCCACCGAGGTGCGCAGCCTGGCGCACCGCTCGGCCGCGGCGGCCATGGAAATCAAGCAGCTGATCGGCGAATCCGTGCGCACGGTGGAAGAGGGCAGCGTGCTGGCCGGCCAGGCGGGGCGCACGATGGATGACGTGGTGAGCAGCGTGCAGCGCGTGAACGCCATCATCGGCGAGATCGCCGTGGCCAGCGTGGAGCAGCGCGACGGCATCGAGCAGATCAGCATCGCCATCAGCCAGATGGATGGCGTGACGCAGCAGAACGCGGCCCTGGTGGAGCAGGCCGCCGCCGCCGCGGACGCGCTGCAGCAGCAGGCGGCCAGCCTGGCCGACGCCGTCAGCATCTTCAAGCTGCACGGCACGCCCGGCATGGCCGTACCGGCGGGCGCCGCCCCGGCCAGGAAGCTGTCGCTGGCCTGAAGCACACGCGCCACGCGCCGCTTGATGCCAGTCAAGCGGCGCCCCATCAGGCAAATATCGCGCCGAAATTCTTATATTATTTCCTTTCAGCATGTATCTGCGCCCGGCCGCACGGCGCGCGTTGCAAAGGAAAAGCATGTCTTCCATCTCTTGCCTGCCGGGTGACGCATGACGGCGCTGCTGCTGGCGCTGTGCCTGGCCCTGGCCATGGTGCTCGCCGTGCTGCTGGCCTGCCAGTGGCGGGCGGCGCGCATGTGGCGCATGCGCCATGCGACGGGCGCGGTGCTGCAGGCGGCGCAGGCGCGGCGCATGGCCGATGCGCTGGCGCTGCTGCATGCCTTGCCGGCGGCCGTCATCGGCACCGACCATGACGGCGTGGTGCAGTACCTGAATCCCCGCGCCAGCGCCATGGGCGGGCTGCTGGGCGACGATGGCCCGGGCCAGCCCGTGACGCAACTGCTGCCGCTGTTCCATGACGGCTCGCCCATCGATGCGGCGCGCCAGGTGCGCGACTGCGTGGCGCGGCAGGAAGTGCTGGAAGTGGCGCGCGGCGCCGTGCTGCTGCGCCATCTCGACGGCAAGCGCATCGACGTGCAGTACAGCTGCGCGCCGCTGGTGCAGGGCGGCGCGGTGCTGCTGCTGCATGACGTGTCGGCGCGCCGGCGCGCCGAGCAGCAGCTGGAATTCATCGCCCACCACGACGGCTTGACGGGCTTGCCGAACCGTTTGCATTTCCAGATCCGCTTCGAGCACGGCATCGCCTACGCGCGCCGCCACCAGGGGCTGCTGGCCGTGCTGTTCGTCGACATCGACCGCTTCAAATCCATCAACGACAGCCTGGGACACGACGTGGGCGACCAGGTGCTGACGGAGTTCGCGCGCCGGGTGCAGCAGTGCGTGCGCAAGGTCGACACGGTGGCGCGCCAGGGCGGCGACGAATTCATCATCCTGCTGACGGAACTGCGCGCGGCGCACGATGCCGAGCGGGTGGCCGAGAAAATCGTCCGCGCCATCGCCGCGCCTTTCGTCATCGGCGAATACAGCCTGTCGGTGGCGGCCAGCGTGGGCGTGGCCCTGTACCCGGATGACGACGACGACGTCAATGCGCTGATCGAAAAGGCCGACCTGGCCATGTATGCGGCCAAGCGCCACGCGCCCGGTACCTGCCAGCGCTACGCCCCGCGCATGCAGACGCAGTCGTATTCGCGCACCATCCTCGAGACGGCCCTGCGCCACGCGCTCGAACGCAATGAATTCGTGCTGTACTACCAGCCGCGCATGGACTTGAAGACGCGCAGGATCACGGGCGTGAAGGCGCTGCTGCGCTGGAAGCATCCGGAACTGGGCCTGATGATGCCGCTCGACTTTTTGCCGGTGCTCGAGGAAAGCGCCTTGATCCTGCCGGTCGGTGCCTGGGTGCTGGCCACGGCCGTGGAGCAGGCGCGCAGCTGGATCGCGCAGGGGCAGATGCTGACGGTGTCCGTCAGCCTGTCGGCGCGCCAGTTCTACCAGCGCGATATCGCGCGCAATTTCGCCGCCGCGCTGGAGGCGGCCGGCGTGCCTGGCCATTGCATCGAACTGGAAATCGCCGCCGGCATCCTGATCGACAGCAGCCAGAACTGCGAACTGATACTGCGCCAGTTCCGCCAGCTGGGCATGGCGATCGCCATCAGCGATTTCGGCACGGGCGACGCTTCGCTCACTTACCTGAAACGCTTTCCCACGGATGCCGTGAAGATCGAAAAATGCTTCGTCGACGACTTGGGCAAGCCGGGCGGCGATAGCGCCGTGGTGCGCGCCATCGTGGCCATGGCGCGCACGCTCGGCCTGCGCACCATCGCCGGCGGCGTGGAAAGCGGCGAGCAGCTGGAACTGCTGGCCGAGATGGGCTGCGACGAAGCGTTCGGCTATTTTCTTGGCCGCGCCGTGGCGCCCGAGGACATCGAGGCGCGGCTCAAGTCGACTAGCCCGGCGTGACGGACAGCGCCGCGAGTATCACGGCGGCCAGCACGGCCGCGCTGCCGGCGATACGCGCCAGGCGCATGGCTTGGTGGGGCGCGTACGGCAGCAGCCAGATCAGTAGCAAGCCGCAGCCCGTCAGGCTGCCGACCCAGTAGACGAGGCCATAGCCGCCGCCCGCGATGTGCATGGCCCAGGCCAGGGCCGCCGCCAGCGCCAGCCAGCCGGCCCACTGCAGGCGGCGGCGCAGCGGCGCGGGCGGTTCGGCGCCGCGTCCGTGCAGGTCGGCGTAGTGGCGGTCCATCGCCAGGCACAGCGAGGACAGGCCCGCATAGCACAGCGCTAAAACGAGAAAATTCGCGAGGAAGTTCGACAGCGGCTCCATCACGCGGCCTCCATCGTCTGCGCCGGTTTTACCGGCGCGACCTTGACCGCCTTCACGGGCAGCGGCTTCAACTTGAACGCCGCATACGCGAGGCCCAGGCCCAGCACCAGCACCACCAGGTCGAAGGCGGCCACCGCCACGGGGCCGCGGCCCAGGAACAGGGTCACGCCCAGATGCGAATCGGTGGTAAAGACGTTCAGCACGGGCAGCGACGCCAGCAGGAAGGCGCCGGCGGCCAGCTGCATGCGCCACATGGCGCGCGACGGGCGCAGCTGGGCGATGATGGCGGCCAGTGCCCAGGCGCCGAAGAAGCAGGCGATTTCCTCTTGCGGCCGCTCTTCCATCGCCACAGGCAGCAGGCGGTTGGCCCAGAAGTAGGCGCCGAAGGCGATCGGGATGCCGGCGATGGCGCCGATGTTGAGTGCCTCGACCAGGCGCAGGCCGAAGCTGGCGCGCTTGCCGGCGGCCAGCGCCTTGGCCTGCTTCTGGCGCGTCTTGACGGCCCACAGCAGGGCGCCCGTGGCGACCATGGCGCAGCCGGCCAGGCCGGACAGGAAGAACAGAGCGCGCAGCAGCGGGCCGCCGAAATGCGCGACGTGCAGTCCGACCATCACGCCTTGCGTGGCGGCGGCGCCAGGCTGCGCCTCGCCGTCGGTCGACAGCAGCTTGCCGGACACGCCATCGAATTCCATCGACGGCTGCTTCGACGACATGTCGCGTCCGCCCGCGCGCGTCAACGTCACGGTGGCGTTGGCGTCGCCCGGATGGCTGATGGAGATGCGTTCGACCTTGCCGCCGCCCCAGTGCTGTTCCGCCTGGCGCACGAGGGGGGCCAATGCCGTCAGCGGTGCGGCCACGCCGGCCGGCTTGCTGTCGCCCGAGCGGCCCGGGAAGGCTTCGGCGAAGAAGGCGTCCTGGTCGCCCTTGTAGGCGGCCGTGGCGCCCGATGGCATGTACAGGAACATCAGGGTGACGAGGCCCGTGTAGGTGATCATGATGTGGTAGGGCAGGGCCAGCACGGCCGTCACGTTGTGCGCGTCCAGCCACGAGCGCTGGCCCTTTTTCGGCCGGAAGGTAAACAGGTCCTTGAAGATGCGCTTGTGCGTGACGATGCCGCTGATGATGGAGACGAACATGAACATGGCGCAGAAACCCACGATCCAGCGGGCCCAGATGGCCGGCATGTAGTGCAGGTCGAAGTGCAGGCGGTAGAGGAATTCGCCGCCCCGCGTTTCGCGCGGCTTGGACAGCACCTCGCCCGTGGCCGGGTCGGCTTTTTCGCTATGAAAATTGCCGCGCCGTCCGCGTTTCTTTTCGCCCGGTTGCGATGGCTTGCTCCAGCCCAGCTGCGTGGCGGCGCTGCGTTCGCCGGGCAGGCTGATGAACCAGCGCGTGGCGCCCGTGGCCCGCTCTTCCATCGCCTGCTGCGCGACCTTGGCCGCTTCCTCGCTGCTCACTTCGCTGGCGGCGGCGCCATGCAGTTCGGGCTGCATCCACAAGGTGATTTCATTGCGGTAGTAGCTGGCCGTGCCGGCGCAAAACACCAGCAATAGAATCCAGCAGACGAGCAGGCCGGACCAGGTGTGCAGCCATGCCATCGACTGGCGGAAACCTTCTTTCATGCGAGACTCCAGGATAGTGCGTCCATCCACTGCAGGATGGCGGCGATGACGGCGGCGGGAATCGCGAGGCCCAGCCAGGCGCGCAGGGCGCTGCGCGTGGCGAAGGCCCACAGTACGGCGCAGGTGTAGATGGCAAACGACAGCAGGGTGGCTGTCATGACGGCTTCGGAACGGGCCATGGGCAGGCTCACCGACAGCAGCATGGTGACCAGCGCGGCCAGCACGTAGCCGCCGACGATGGCCGCCACGCTGCGCGAGGCCACGCCGAGCCGGTACACGGCGCCGGCGGACAGCCGCAGGCGCGGCATTTTAGTGATGGCTGGCGCTTGCATGGTCAGTCGTGATCCTTGCTGGGCGGCAGGGCCGGACCGGCCGGCAGCGGCGTCACGCCTTGCGGCTGCACCAGGCTCAGGGTGGTCACGAACATGGCCTTGTCATGGGCTTGCGCGCCGCGCTGGCCGGCCGTCTTGTCCGTGTGCTGCACTTCCAGCACATAGGTGCCCTTCCATGGCAGCGGGAAGCTGACCAGGCCTTGCGCATCGCTCCACGCCTCCTTGCTCCAGCCCGACTGCACCACGGCGTTGACCTTGGCCTGCGCCAGCGGCTTGCCCTGGTAGCTGACCTGGAACTGGCCCGGTTTGCCGGTCGGCACCAGGTCCAGGGTCAGCGCGGGTGTCTGCGCCTTGCCGTCGGCGATCAGGCGCGCGGCGGGAATCCACACGGTGCGCGTGGCCTTGCCATCCTTTTTCTCTTCCCACGACGGGTAGTTGTCTTCCTCGACGATGATGCTTTCGCCGGCCGCCACCTTGCCGTTCAGGACAAAGGCGCCGGCCGTCTTGCTGGCCTGCAGGGACTTGTTGCCGGCCGCCGAAATCCACGTCACGTTCCCGATGCTGAACTTGTCGAGCAGGCCGGGCGACGCTTCGCGCAGGTTGTCGCCGAACTCGCCGAAGTAGACGCTGGCCGCCTTGCCGTCCTGCTGCAGCCAGATCTGGTGTGCGCTGGCCGTGCCGGAAACGAGGGCCGCCCCCAGCAGGGCGGTGGCGAGGGCGCCGAGGCGCGCGATGGAAGTGAGGTGCATGGTGTATCCCTTCGTTCGTGATGAGAAACATGGTTATCGCAGCGGTGCGAAGTATCGGGACGTCGCGGCGGCAGTGCCGGCCAGCGAACGTGCTCGCGCCATGAAACTTCTACTTTCGTTATTGATATGGGAAGGCTTGCTTGGCGGACATGCCTGGCTGGCGCAGCGTGTCATTCAACTGCGCACTGGCGTAGCGGCTGCGTGCACACTCTGTCGAGAGTCTAAATGTGAATGAGAACTATTCTTATTATAATGTGGGGTTGTGAGACATGCAAGAGTGAGGTGCCGCATGGTGCCGCCAGCTTAAGCGTATTACCGCACCATCGCTGACGTACAACGCTTTGCCGCTTGCCCCACTTGCGTTAACATGGGAAGTTAATATGGAGGCAACATGGCTATTCAAATCATCAACACGGCGCCGATTGCCGGCCAGCGGCCCGGCACGTCGGGCCTGCGCAAGAAGGTGGCTGTGTTCAGCGCACCGCAATACCTGGAAAACTTCGTGCAGAGCGTTTTCGACACGCTCGGCGACTGCCGTGGCCAGACCCTGGTGCTGGGTGGCGACGGACGCTACTACAACCGCGCGGCTATCCAGACGGTGCTGCGCATGGCGGCCGCGCACGGCTATGCGCGCGTGCTGCTGGGGCAGGGCGGCATCCTGTCGACGCCGGCCGTCAGCTGCGTGATCCGCAAGCATGGCGCCAGCGGCGGCATCATCCTGTCGGCCAGCCATAACCCGGGCGGCCCGGATGGCGATTTCGGCATCAAGTACAACATCGCCAATGGCGGCCCGGCGCCCGAAAAGGTCACGGAAGCCATGTTTGCGCGCACGCAAGCCATCACCGAGTACCGCATCAGCGACGCTGCCGATATCGACCTCGACACCCTGGGCACCGTGCGCATCGAGCAGATGACCGTCGAAGTGATCGATTCCGTCGCGGACTACGCGGAACTGATGCAGCAGCTGTTCGATTTCGATGCCATCCGCGCCCTGTTCGCGGGCGGCTTGCGCCTCTGCTACGACGGCATGCACGCCGTGTCCGGGCCGTATGCGACGGCCATCCTGGAAGGCATGCTGGGCGCACCCAAGGGCAGCGTCATCAACGGCGTGCCCCTGGAAGACTTCGGCGGCGGCCATCCGGACCCGAACCCCGTCAACGCGCAGGAATTGATTACGCGCATGGCCAGCGACGATGCCCCGGACTTCGGCGCCGCGTCAGATGGCGACGGCGACCGCAACATGATCGTCGGGCGCCGTTTCGACGTCACGCCCTCGGACAGCCTGGCCATCCTGGCCGCCAACGCCACCGTGGCGCCCGGCTACCGCGACGGTTTGAAAGGCATCGCCCGCTCCATGCCCACGTCGGGCGCGGCCGACCGGGTCGCTAGCGCGCTGGGCATCCCCTGCCACGAGACGCCGACGGGCTGGAAATTCTTCGGCACCCTGCTCGACGCCGGCCTGGCCACCCTGTGCGGCGAAGAGAGTTATGGCACGGGCTCGAACCACGTGCGCGAAAAGGATGGCCTGTGGGCCGTGCTGTTCTGGCTCAACCTGCTGGCAGCGAAAAAACAATCGGTGGAAGACATCGTGCGCGCGCACTGGGCCACGTATGGCCGCAACTACTATTCGCGCCACGACTACGAAGACATCGACAGCGCTTGCGCGGCGCAGCTGATGGAGGCCGTGCGCGGCCAGCTGGCCGCCTTGCCGGGCCAGGTAGTCCATGGCTACACGGTGGCGCTGGCCGACGATTTCAGCTACACGGACCCCGTCGACGGTTCCGTCGCCACGCAGCAGGGCATCCGCATCATCATGACGGACGGCGCGCGCATCGTGCTGCGCCTGTCCGGCACGGGCACCGAAGGCGCCACCCTGCGCCTGTACCTGGAGCGCTACGAAGCCGATCCGGCCCGCCACGATATTCCCACCCAGGAAGCGCTGGCAGGGCTGATCGCCGTGGCGCAGCAGCTCGCGCAGATCCGCCAGCGCACGGGGCGCGATGGGCCGACGGTGACGACGTAAAAAAGAAGGACGCGTGGGTCGGATTAGCGTGGCATCGCCATGCGTAATCCGACGATATTGTCAGCGGCGTTGTCGGATTACGCCCTTCGGGCTAATCCGACCTACTTGCATGATTACGCTTTGCCCGGCACCACCGTCTTGCGGTAGTTGTCGACCATCTTGTAGCGCTTCGCATACAGGCCGAAGGCCAGCATGGCCACGGCGGCGAAGGCGGCGAAGAAGAACATCTGGAAGGCCGTCACGCTGATGCCGCTTTCGGCGATCTTGCCGATCACGCCTTCGTTCATGACGCTGCGGTTGACGATCAGCACCCACAGGTTGCCCACCGTCGTCGACAGATTCCAGAAGCTCATGATGGCGCCCTTCATCGAGACGGGCGCCTGGCTGTACGCAAACTCCAGGCCCGTCGCCGAGACCAGCACTTCGCCGAACGTCAGCAGGGCGTACGGCAGGATCTGCCACATGATGGAGACGGCGCTGCCGCTGTCGAGGGCCAGCTGCAGCAAGCCGATGACGATCCACGCCAGCGAGGAAAAGCCGATACCGGCCGTCATGCGGCGCAGGGCCGTCGCTTCCCAGCCGAAGCGGTTGAGCATCGGGTACAGCACCAGGTTGTTGAACGGGATCAGCAGCATCACCAGCATCGGGTTCAGCGCCTGCATCTGCGCCGGCAGGAACCAGCTTGGTTTTTCCATGGTGTTCGCTTGCACGATCCACGTCGAGGCCTTCTGGTCGAACAGCGAGAAGAAGGGCGTGACGAGGGCGAAGATGACGAGGATGCGCAGCACGGCGCGCACGCCTTCGACGGCTTCGTCAGGGTGGATGCCGCGCGCGCGTT
Organism: Janthinobacterium sp. OK676; assembly: GCF_900103595.1. NCBI lineage: Bacteria > Pseudomonadati > Pseudomonadota > Betaproteobacteria > Burkholderiales > Oxalobacteraceae > Janthinobacterium > Janthinobacterium sp. OK676. Next base: position 27,111 of record NZ_FNHA01000006.1, on the reverse strand, counting down.
CCAGCTGCATGGCCGTGCCGATGCTGCCGAAGGCCAGCAGCAGGACCAGCGCGGTACAGGCCGAGATCACGAAGCCCCATTCTGGGATGCTGTAGAACGCATACAGGGCGCCGATCACGCCGACGTAGGCGACGTACAGGCCGGGACGCGAACCGCCATCGACGCGGGCCAGCAGGGCCGTGCGGGCCACGCGGGTGAACGAATCGGGATTCGGCGGCGCCGGCGGCACGTGCACGTATTTCTTGGCGCCCATCCAGAAGACGACGGTGGCGGCCAGCATCATCAGGCCGGGGATGCCGAAGGCGATCGATGGACCAAAGTCGCGCAGGAACATCGGCATCAGCAAGGACGCGAAGAAGGAGCCGAAGTTGATGATCCAGTAGAACAGGTCGAAGACCAGCTTGGCCTTGTGCTTGTTGGTCTGGTCGAACTGGTCGCCGACAAACGAGGCCACGAGCGGCTTGATGCCGCCGGAACCGAAGGCGATCAGGAACAGGCCGAAATAGAAGCCGTTGACGCTGTTTTCAAACAGGGCCAGGCAGGCATGGCCGGCGCAATACACGAGGCTGAGCCAGAAGATGGTGTTGTACTTGCCGAAGAAGCGGTCGGCCAGCCAGCCGCCCAGCAGCGGGAAGAAATACACGCCGATGACGAAGGTGTGGAACACGTGCTTGGCTTCGCCCGTGCGCTGGTCGATCGGGATCATCAGCAGCAAGGTGCTGATGAGGAATGGCGTCAGGATGTTGCGCATGCCGTAAAAGCTGAAGCGTTCGCAGCCTTCGTTGGCGATGATGTACGGTATTTGCCGGGGCATTTTGCCCGTGGCGGTTTGTGTCTCGGCCGATGACATTGGCTCTCCCCAAGTTTTTTTTGTAAGCCGCGATGCTAAGGCCTGCCGCGTTTGCTTGCAACAGAAAAAACGGCCTGTCCGCTATTTCGCAGGGATTTGTAAGGTATTGATTTTCATAAAGACATTACTTTCGGCACTTGCACGGGCAGGGCGGGGCAGCAGCAGTTGCATTTGCAGCATGCCATCCGATGCGGGACTGTCCGCCAGGCTAAAACCGCAGCCCAGGTAGAGGTTCAGCGCCGCGTGATTGTCCTGGGCCACGGCCAGCCGCACGCGGCCCAGCTCGGGCACGCTGCAGGCGTGCGCGATGGCCGCCTGCACCAGTTGCCGTCCCGCGCCGAGTCCACGCGCCTGCGGTGCCACGTACACGCCCCACAGGCTGGCCTTGTCATGCACGACGGCGATCGGTTCGCGGCGCAGGCCGGCAATGGCGATCAATTGTTCCTGGTCGAAAGCGCCAAATATTATTTGGTGGGAAGTGGCGCGCAGGCGCTCGGCTAGCCGTGCCAGCGGCAAGCCGCTTTCCGCCGCGTGCGTGGTGCAGAAGGCGGCGGGCAATTCGGCGATGCCGGCCAGGCGCAGCGCGCGGTAGGCGCTGGCGTCGTCTGGCGCGAGGGGGCGGACAGTGATGGCGGGCATGTGGCCGAGTATCGCGCTTCGATGTCGGAAAGTAAAGCTTGCGCTGCAACGCAAGCGTCCCGCGGCAAGGGGGCCGGCGCAGGAATTACTGCGTGGCGATGCGCTGCATGGGCGCGTTGTCCTTGCGCCATTGTTCCAGGCTGATCAGCTCACCGCTGACGACGTCGTCGACGAGGATGCGCTTGCCATCCTGGGAGACGACGAAACTCTCCCAGCGGTGCGCCGCGTCCGGCGTGTTTTCCACAAAGTTCAGGTCATAGTAGGGCTGGCCATCGATGAGGCGTGCTTCCGGCGACGTTTCCATCACGGCGCCGTGGGCGCGGCCGCCCGAGGCCTTTTCGATATGCGCCGACCAGGCCTTGATTTCCGGTAAGGCCATCAAGGCATCGACGGCGCGCGCGTTCTTCTCCGGCGCCGCCGTGCCGGCGCTGGCGCCAGGGACATGCTCATCGCGCGGCGCCGATTGCTCGTGCACGTAGAAAGCGCCGAGCCCGGCGGCCAGCAAGCCGGCCAGGATGCCGGCGATGATGGTGGTTCTGGAAGTGGAGGCGCGTGGCGGCATGGTGGCGGGTGTGCGAAAGAGGAAAGATGGCGGCCATGCTAAAGCAAAACAGTCAGGCGGGCAATCATTGGAATTGCTAGGGAAAGACGAAAAAAAGCCACCTTCCGTGGAAGGTGGCTTTCGGGGCCGCCGGGCAGGTACTGGCAGCTTTTGGTCTGCCAGCCTTGTCCCGGCGTATGCGGCCGGTCGCGCCGTCGCCTGCGCGACTGGCCGCCGGACATTACATCATGCCGTCCATGCCGCCCATGCCGCCCATGCCACCCATGCCGCCGCCCATGCCGCCGCCTGCTTTGTCGTCAGCGATTTCGCAGACCATGCAGTCGGTCGTCAGCATCAGCGAAGCGATCGAAGCGGCGTTTTGCAGCGCCGAACGGGTCACTTTGGCTGGGTCCAGAACGCCCATTTCCACCATGTCGCCATACGTGCCGTTGGCAGCGTTGTAGCCGTAGTTGCCCGTGCCAGCCAGTACGGCTGCCACGACGACCGAAGCTTCTTCGCCAGCGTTTTGCACGATCATGCGCAGTGGCTCTTCCATTGCGCGCAGGACGATCTTGATACCGGCGTCTTGATCAGGATTGTCGCCCTTGACCGTGATGTTGGCGCGTGCGCGCAGCAGGGCTACGCCGCCGCCTGGCACGATGCCTTCTTCCACGGCAGCGCGGGTAGCGTGCAGTGCATCTTCAACGCGGGCTTTTTTCTCTTTCATTTCGACTTCGGTGGCTGCGCCAACCTTGATCACGGCAACGCCGCCAGCCAGTTTGGCGACGCGCTCTTGCAGTTTTTCACGGTCGTAGTCCGAGGTCGCTTCTTCGATCTGTACACGCACTTGTTTTACGCGTGCTTCGATCGAGGCAGCTTCGCCGGCGCCATCGATGACGATGGTGTTTTCCTTGCCCACTTCGATGCGTTTCGCTTGGCCCAGTTCGGCCAGGGTCACTTTTTCCAGGGTCAGGCCGACTTCTTCAGCGATCACTTGGCCGCCGGTCAGGACAGCGATGTCTTCCAGCATGGCTTTGCGGCGGTCGCCGAAGCCAGGTGCTTTCACTGCGCAGGTTTTCAGGATGCCGCGGATGTTGTTCACAACCAGGGTGGCCAGCGCTTCGCCTTCGATGTCTTCCGCGATGATCAGCAGTGGACGGCCAGCTTTTGCGACTTGTTCCAGTACCGGCAGCAGGTCACGGATGTTCGAGATTTTCTTGTCGCACAGCAGGACGAATGGGCTGTCCAGTACGGCAACTTGTTTCTCCGGGTTGTTGATGAAGTATGGCGACAGGTAGCCGCGGTCGAACTGCATGCCTTCAACGATGTCCAGCTCGTCGTTCAGCGACTTGCCGTCTTCTACGGTGATGACGCCTTCCTTGCCGACTTTTTCCATCGCTTCAGCGATACGCTCGCCGATCGAGTAGTCCGAGTTCGCCGAGATCGCGCCAACCTGGGCGATTTCCTTGGTCGTGGTGCAAGGACGGGCGATTTTCGCCAGTTCTTCGACGGTCGCAGCAACAGCCTTGTCGATACCGCGCTTCAGGTCCATCGGGTTCATGCCGGCGGCAACGAACTTCATGCCTTCGCGCACGATGGCTTGTGCCAGCACGGTTGCGGTGGTGGTGCCGTCGCCGGCGTTGTCGCTGGTGCGGGAAGCAACTTCCTTGACCATTTGCGCGCCCATGTTCATGAGCTTGTCTTTGAGTTCAACTTCTTTCGCTACCGACACACCATCCTTGGTGACGGTAGGGGCGCCGAACGAGCGCTCCAGGACCACGTTGCGGCCTTTCGGGCCCAAGGTGACTTTGACTGCGTTGGCGAGGATATTGACGCCTTCGACCATCTTGGCGCGCGCTGCGTCGCCGAATACTACTTCTTTAGCTGCCATGTTCAATTCTCCAGAAATTTCGGAATGAGTTATCTAAAACGTGGAAACAATTACTTGACGACGATCGCCATGATGTCTTCTTCGCGCATGACCAGCAGCTCATCGCCGTCAACTTTGACGGTTTGGCCGGCGTACTTGCCGAACAGGACGCGGTCGCCCACTTTGACATCCAGAGGACGGACTTTGCCGTCGTCGAGAATCTTGCCATTGCCTACGGCAAGGACTTCGCCTTGATCCGGTTTTTCAGCAGCTGCATCAGGAATGATGAGGCCGGACGCAGTCTTGGTTTCCTGGTCGAGGCGTTTGACGATGACGCGATCGTTCAATGGGCGCAGATTCATACAAAACTCCTTAAAGTTCAATGGATAAGTGTTGCTGAATGAATACATGCCTGGCACAGCGCCAGGCGTGCTTTCAGTGACCGCCGTTGAAAGCAGCCCGCAACGGTCAAGCAAACCCCATGGCATCGTTGCGTGCCGGCTTGAGCAGTGGTGCATCGCGGCGTCGCCCACCGCGTAGCGTTCCCTGCTGTTGTCCGGCATGCACCATCATGTCCTGAGGATTGCTACGAAAGAGTTTGTTAGCACTCTCTACTAACGAGTGCTAATTATAGGGACGGTAGGGGGCTTATTCAAGGGGAACATATTGATACTTGTTCCACGCAGCCTGCATTTACACAGGGTTTGCGCAAACGCAAGCCTCGTTCCCGGGCGTCAGCAACAGGCGCGACTCTAGCATGCCCGTCGGGCGGACGGCGTTCCTGTACGCACAGGAAACAGAGTTTTGCTATGGATTTTGATAAGATGATTAGAATTGCATATCAATATCGCCATTCTCACCTGAAAGCTCACTCATCATGCCATCGACTCTTTCCCGTCCCGCCCTGCGCCTGCTGGGCGCCGCCGTCCTCGGTTTCGCCTGCCTGGGCAATGCCGCCGCGCAAACGCCCACCATCGCCGACGAGATCACCGTGGCCACCCTGACGCCGCAGCAAAAGGAAATGCTGCTTAACGAGCTGTTCAAGGACTTGAACAAGGATGACGACGACCAGGAAGCGCACGTGTGGGACAACGGCGGCGAGCGCGGCGTGATGGTCAAAGTCAGCTATAACTTCAGCAACTCGGGCATGACGGAACACAGCCTGAAGGCGCACGTGTGCCGCGACCTGACATTCGTCGTCACGGCGGCTGGTAAAACGCAGGACTTGAGCCGGCGCACCTGTTCGCAGAGCAGCGGCCGCTGGGACGTGCAGGGCAAGGACCCGGCGCCCGTCGTGTATCCGCCTTTCCTGTCCGACGTGACGGTGGCCAAGCTGAATGCCAAAGAGCAGGCAGCGCTGCTGAAGGCGGCCGTGCGCACCCTGAAGGATGAAGAGGATGGCAAGAGCCGCCAGTGGAGCAACAAGGGCTTGGGCAATGCGCAGCCGCTGGCAGTGCGCCTGACGCCCTCGGGCACGGACGCCAAACCCGGCAGCTACAGCCGTACTTGCCGCGATTTGACGATGGTGCTTGACGGCAAGGGCGGACAACAGACCTTGACGCGCCGCTCTTGCGAAAACCGCTATGGCGGACTCGATATCGAAGCCGATTACGTCGACGAGTAAAACGCTGCCATCGCGGCGCCCGCAGATGCGCGCAGTTGGCGAAAAGCGCCGGAAAAAGTGTGTATTGTCCGCCAACTGCCCTGCATTGATGTAAATATGTGTGACAGCGGCGTGATTCGATTGACGCCCATGGAGCGTCCGCCCTATAGTGGCGGAATGATTTCCGAATTCAACGAATTATCCGACAAAATAGGCCTGCTGGCCGAAATGACCCATGCGCTGCGCCGTGAAAACGCGCAACTGCGCAAGGATAACGCCGCCCTGTCCGCCGAAAACGCCCTGTACGTGCAACGCATGCGCGAGGCGCAGGAGCGGGTGGAAGCCTTGCTGGAAAAAATTCCCGAACTGGTGCAAGCGGGCCTGGAGCAAGCCGCTTCGGAAGCGGGTGCCTATATTGCCGAGAACGAGAAGGAAGCGTAATGCCGCGTGTCGATGTCAATATCATGGGCCAGTCCTACAGCATGGTGTGCCGCGACGGCGAAGAGCGCGCGCTGCGCGAAGCGGCGATCTATCTCGATAGCAAAATGAAAGCCATCCGCGACGCGGGCAAGGTCAAGGGCAACGACCGCATCGCCGTGCTGGCCGCCCTGGGCGTGGCCGCGGAGTTCCTCTCCGTGAAGTCGCCGCAAGGTCCGCTGTCCGAATTGACGATCCTGGAAGTGAAGCAGAAAATCTCGGCCATGCACACGGTATTGGATAGCGCTTTGACGCCCCAGGAAAACCTTTTTTAAGCGTGCACGCGACGATTTGTCTTTGCGATGCGCGATCAAAGGAGTAAACTTGGGTCTACCCTGCGGTGTTCGCGATTGCCATATATTCCTTGAACCATTTATGCGCATCGGTTGCGAATTTTGTTTGATGGGAGTGAGCGTCGCTCGTTCGACGAACCCGAAATTGAACTAACGTGACCACCTTGAACCGTTTGGTTCGGGATGCCGGCATAGCGGCACAGGCGGGGCCCAATTTGAAAGAAAACGAAAAACGGTTGCAGCATCGATGCGCAACCGTTTTTTTACGTCTGTCGCTTTGATACGGAGTCTGCATGAAACAATACTGGCTGATGAAATCCGAACCCGATGAAGTGAGCATCGACGACCTGATGGCCGCGCCCCGGCACACCATGCCGTGGTTCGGCGTGCGCAACTACCAGGCGCGCAACTTCATGCGCGATGGCATGCAGCCGGGCGATGGCGTGCTGTTCTATCACTCGAGCTGCCCGCAGCCGGGCGTGGCGGGCGTGGCCGAAGTGGCCAGCGGCGCCTATCCCGATCACAGTCAGTTTGAAGCGGGCGGCAAATACTTCGACCCGAAGGCCACGCAGGAACAGCCGCGCTGGATCAGCGTCGACGTGCGGGGCCTGAAGAAGACGGCGCTGCTGCCCCTGTCCGAAATGCGCCAGATGCCGGAACTGGAAGACATGCTGCTGTTGAAGAAGGGCAGCCGGCTGTCGATCACGCCCGTGACGCCGGCGCAATGGAAAGTGATTACCAATAAGCTGAAAGGCTAGCCCTCGACCCGGTTGCGGCCATTCTGCTTGGCCCGGTACAGGGCCTGATCGGCGGCGGCCAGCAATTGTTCCGGCGTCTGTCCTCCATCATTCAAGGCCAGGCCGATGCTGGCCGTCACGAGGCCGCCGCGCGACGGCGCGTGGACGATGGCGGCGGCGGCGATCGCTTCCTGCATCTTGTGCGCCACGGCCAGCGCGCCCGCGTGGTCGGTGGCGGGCAGGATGGCGGCAAATTCCTCGCCGCCGAAGCGGGCAGCCAGGTCGCTGGCGCGCGGCAGCGCCGAGTGCAGGGCGGCCGCGATCCGCACCAGGCAGGCGTCGCCATACGGGTGGCCGAAGGTGTCGTTGAGGCTTTTGAAGAAATCGATATCGATGATCAGCAGCGCCAGCCCTTGATGGTTGCGCGCGGCGCGCTGCCATTCCAGCTGCAGGGTCTGGTCGAAGCAGCGCCGGTTGGCGATGCCCGTCAAGCCGTCCGTCAGCGACAGCTTTTCCAGTTTGTCATGCGCGGCGCGCAAGGCCAGTTCGCTTTGCATGTAGCGGCTTTGCAGGGTGGCCGAGCGCAATGCGTGGACCAGCAGCGCGACGAACAGCGACGCCGCCGCCAGGTAGAAATGCGCGCGCATGACGTCAAAGCCCAGGCCCAGCAGGGCGGCCGTAAAGAAGATGGGGCTGAAATTGTCGATCAGCAGGGTCAGCTTTTGCGGGGCTTGCTGCGCCCGGGCGCTTTCCGGCCCGGACCGCGCCGCCGGGCCGCCCTTGGACAGCAGCACCAGCAGCAGGAACGGCAGGCTCGGCAGTACTTCGCTCCACGCTTGCGTCACGCCATGCAAGGTCAGATAGTTATACGCGGCAGCGCAGCCCGCATAGCACCACAAGAACACCGTCAGCAGCAGGTAAAAGCGGCCTTGCCCGCCATCGCGGCGGTGCGCCAGCAGGCGCAGCGAAGCGCAACAGGCCAGGGCCAGGTTTTCCACGTTGTAGGTCAGCACCAGCAGGCTGGCGGGAATCGGCGCGATCGAGCGCTGGTCGAAGGGCGACACGGAAAAGATGGCCGTATAGGCCAGGTAAGTCGCCAGCAGCACTTGCACGGCGTCCAGCCATTGCAGCGTGCGCGAGGGATGCTCGTGCGTCACGGACGACATGGCCAGCAGCAGGGGCGCGCCATACATGAAATAGGCGAAATCGGAAAAATACGTGGCGTCGGACGCCACCTGTCCGCTCAGATCCTGCCAGGCCGACAATATCATGCCCGTGCTCCAGAACAGCATGGCCACGGCGAACAGGGCCCAGCCCGTCCTGGCGGCGCCCGCCGCGCTCATATAGGCGCAGCGGCAACAGGCGGCCAGCGCCAGCAAGGGAGCCAGAATGTTGAACGCATAGCTGACCCAGGGGGCGCGCGTTCCTGCCCAGGCCGTCAAGGCCAGCTGCGCCAGCACATAGCAGGCGCCCAGCGCAATCGAGTACGTCAGTTTTTGTCCGACAGGCAGCATGGCAAGGCACTCCCCGGTGGCGGCATGAAAACGATGATACCGAGATGTCAACAGCAAGTCTATTCCACTAGGAAATTTTATTGCGTTGAAGGAAATGTTGCGGAAGGAGGTAGTGGCGCACCTGTCTGGCGCGCCACCGGGGGAACAGCGGTGTTACGTGTTGGCCGGGCGGGCCTTGGTGGGCGGCGTGCCCATCACCTGGCTTTTGTACGCCCACACCAGCAGGGCGATGGCGCCGACGATCATCGGCAGGGACAGCATCTGGCCCGACGTGATCGGCACGCCCAGCCACACGACTTCCCAGTCCGGCGTGCGGAAGTATTCGGTGAAGAAGCGCGCGCAGCCGTACAGCAGGGTAAACATGGCGCCCACGGCCATGCGCGGGCGCTGCTTGCGCGCAAACAGCCACAGGATGATGAACACCAAAATGCCGTCGACCAGCATCTGGTAGATCGGCGACGGGTGCACGGGATACGGAATGCCGGGCCACTGCATGGCCCACGGCAGGGTTTCCGGCGCGATGCGGCCCGGCAGTTCGGCATTGATGAAGTTGCCCAGGCGGCCGGCCGCGTAGCCGAGCGGCACCAGCGGCGCGATGAAGTCGAGCACGTCGAACAGGTTGCGGCCCGCCTTGCGGCTCCACAGGTACATGGCCAGGATGACGCCGAGGAAGCCGCCATGGAAGGACATGCCGCCATGCCAGACCATGAAGATCTCGAGCGGATTGTGCATGAAGTATTCGGGACGGTAGAACAGTACTTCGCCCAGGCGCCCGCCGATCACCACGCCCAGCATGCCGTAGAACAGCATGTCATCGAGGTCTTCCTTCTTCCAGCCCAGTACGGCGATGTGCGGCTGCTTGATGCGCACTCTGCCCAGGATAATGAACAGGGCAAAGGCCAGCACGTACATCAGGCCGTACCAGTGCACGGCGAGCGGGCCGATCTGGATGGCTATCGGGTCGGGCATCGGGTGTATCAGCATGGGGTTTCTTTCTTTGTTTAAAGCCAAGGTTGCGTAGTATGGGGGCGGCTGCGGTTTTTTGTCTTAGCGGCCACTTAATTTATTGCGCTGGGTGCCTATCTGCTTGCGCAGCAGCGCCAAAAAACCTTGCAGCACGGCGGACGGATTGTCGCGGCGCCAGGCCAGGCCCGTTTCCACCAGCGGCGTGGCGTCCTGCAGCGGCCTGTATTCTACGCCCGGGCGCATCAGATTCGATACCGATTGTGGCACAAGCGCGATGCCCATGCCAGCCGAGACGAGGCTGACGATGGTCTGCATCTGTATCGCTTCCTGGCCGATCTGCGGCGTGATGCCGGCCGCGCGGAACACGCCGAGGATGGCGTCGTGCAGGGCGGGAGAAATGGCGCGCGGAAAAATGATCAAGGGCAGGGGCGGCACGTCGCGCAGGCGCACGGGGCCCGGCGCGGTCAATATGTCGAGGCCTGAGGGCGCGGCCAGCACCAGCGGTTCGGCCAGCACGGGCAGGTAGTCGAGTTCCCCTTTCGCCTTCTCGGGCAGGGGCGGGATCAGCAGGCCCGCATCCGTGCGCCCGGCCAGCAGTTCGTCGAGCTGCAGGTCGGACGTGGCTTCCTGCAGGGCGATCTGCACTTGCGGATAGGCCGCCTGGTAAGCGCGCAGCAGGGGCGGCAGCACGCTGTAGTCGGCCGACGAGACAAACGCCAGGCTCAGACGCCCCGCCTCGCCCTGCGCGGCCCGCCGCACCAGCGCGGGTAAATCCAGTGCCTGCGCCAGCAGCCGGCGCGCCTCGGGCAGCAGGGCCGTGCCGGCCGGCGTCAGCTGCACCTCGCGGCGCGTGCGCACGAACAGGGGCGCGCCCAGCAGTTCTTCCAGGGCCATGATGGTTTGCGACAGGGGCGGCTGCGTCATGTGCAGGCGCGCGGCGGCGCGGCCGAAGTGCAGCTCTTCGGCGACGGTGACGAAATAGCGCAGCTGGCGCAGTTCCAGGTTCATATGCGTTTCCATGTGGAATAACTGCTGTGATATCCAAATCGAATCACAGACACGTGCATCATATATTTGACAGTGGGGCGCGCGCAAGGCAATCTGGCGTACCCCCATGCAGGGTTTTACTGCAGACCCGCACAGTCAGGCACCAACACTTTTGGAAGGTCCATCATGCCGCAATACCGCTCCCGCACCACCACCCACGGCCGCAACATGGCTGGCGCCCGCGCCCTGTGGCGCGCCACCGGCATGAAGGACGGCGACTTCGACAAGCCGATCATCGCCGTCGTCAACTCGTTCACCCAGTTCGTGCCCGGCCACGTGCACCTGAAGGACCTGGGCCAGATGGTGGCGCGCGAAATCGAAAAGGCCGGCGGCGTGGCCAAGGAATTCAACACCATCGCCGTCGATGACGGCATCGCCATGGGCCACGGCGGCATGCTGTATTCGCTGCCCTCGCGCGACCTGATCGCCGACTCCGTCGAATACATGGTCAACGCCCACTGCGCCGACGCCATGGTCTGCATCTCGAACTGCGACAAGATCACGCCGGGCATGCTGATGGCCGCCATGCGCATCAATATCCCCGTCGTCTTCATCTCGGGCGGCCCGATGGAAGCGGGCAAGGTCGTCAAGGTCGTCAACGGCAGCCAGAAGATCATCAAGCTGGACCTGGTCGACGCCATGATCAAGGCGGGCGACAGCAGCGTGTCCGACGCCGACGTGGCGGAAATCGAACGCTCGGCCTGTCCTACCTGCGGTTCCTGCTCCGGCATGTTTACGGCCAACTCGATGAATTGCCTGACCGAAGCGCTGGGCCTGGCCCTGCCCGGCAACGGCACCATCCTGGCCACGCACTCGGACCGCCAGCAGCTGTTCCTGCGCGCGGGCCGTTTGATCGTGGAACTGGCCAAGCGCCACTACGAGCAGGATGATTATTCGGTGCTGCCACGCTCGATCGCCACCAAGGCCGCGTTTGAAAACGCGATGGCGCTCGACGTCTCCATGGGCGGCTCGACCAACACCGTGCTGCACTTGCTGGCCGCCGCGCACGAGGCGGAAGTGGAATTCACGATGGCCGACATCGACCGCATCTCGCGCAAGGTACCGTGCCTGTGCAAGGTGGCGCCGATGACGGACAAATACCATATCGAAGACGTGCACCGCGCGGGCGGCATCGTGGGCATCCTGGGCGAACTGGCGCGCGCCGGCCTGCTCAACACCACTCTGCCGACCATCCATGCGCCGACCCTGGCCGACGCCATCGCGCAAAACGACATCAAGTGCACGGACGACCCTGCCGTGCACGAACTGTTCCGCGCCGCCCCGGGCGGCGTGCCGACGCAGACGGCGTTCTCGCAGTCGGAGCGTTTCGCGGCCGTCGACACGGACCGCAGCACGGGCTGCATCCGCGACAAGGCCCACGCCTACTCGCAGGATGGCGGCCTGGCTGTCTTGTACGGCAACCTGGCCGAAAAGGGCTGCATCGTCAAGACGGCCGGCGTCGATGAAAGCATCCTGAAATTCTCGGGCAAGGCACGCGTGTTCGAAAGCCAGGATTCCGCTGTGGAAGCGATTCTGGCCGATACCGTGCACGAAGGCGACGTCGTCATCATCCGCTACGAAGGCCCGAAAGGCGGCCCCGGCATGCAGGAAATGCTGTACCCGACTTCGTACATCAAGTCCAAGGGCCTGGGCAAGGCGTGCGCGCTGTTCACGGACGGGCGCTTCTCGGGCGGTTCCTCGGGCCTGGTGATCGGCCATGCTTCGCCGGAAGCGGCCGAAGGCGGCGCCATCGGCCTGGTGGAAGAGGGCGATTTCATCGACATCGATATCCCCGAGCGCCGTATCAACCTGCGCGTGACGGATGCGGAACTGGCCGCGCGCCGCGCCGCCATGGAAGCGAAGGGCGACGCGGCCTGGTTGCCCGTCAACCGCGACCGTTATGTCTCGCAGGCGCTGCAGGCGTATGCGGCCCTGACGACGTCGGCCGACCGGGGCGCCGTGCGCGACTTGTCGCAATTGAAGAAGCGCTGATCTGTTGCGCAAGTAAGACAGCCGGTCCCGTTTGACTATGCGGGGCCGGCTGTCGTTACATCGCCTTACAAACAACATGGTCATGGACGCGCAGATGGGGCAGAATATGAATGCCTAATCGTTACTACATTGCGTTACTACATTGAAACGCTTGATCTGGGCTCGTGGTGCATCTGCGGAAACACAGTAAAATGCCGCAGGAAGTAACTTTGGAGAAAAGACAATGAAACGTTTTATGTTGGTGAGTGTATTGACCGTATCGGCTCTGGCATCGCAAGCAGCGTTGGCCAATCCGGACCTGGCGAAGGCAAAAAACTGCATGGCTTGCCACGCGGTGAGCACGAAACTGGTGGGTCCTGCGTATAAAGACGTGGCGGCCAAGTATGCCGGTCAAAAGGATGCGGAAGCCAAGCTCGTGGCGAAAGTCATGAAGGGCGGTTCCGGCACCTGGGGTGCGATCCCGATGCCAGCGAACCCGCAAGTGAGCGAGGCGGAAGCCCACACCCTGGTTAAATGGGTACTGGCACAGAAATAATCTGTGCCGCAGCACCTGCAATTAGCGCGCCGGCAATCCCGGCGCGTTTTTTTTGCCCGCTGCCTTATGCAGGTTGCCCATGCCCTGCAACGTCGCCCGCACCGCTTCGTCCAGCGGCGTATGCGGTTCCTGGCCCAGCACGGCCAGCAGCCGTGTATTGTCCATGGACAGGGGCGTTTTCCACAGATAGCGCATCTCGCGCATTTCGCGCAGGGTCGCCACGAACGGCGACGCCAGCGTCACCAGCCACCACGGGAAACGCCGGATGGCGGGCGCAGCTCCTGTTGCCTGCTCCACCACGCGGGCAATCGCGCCCGTCATTTGCCGGCCATCGTCGTCCCAGTGCCCTGCCATGTGAAAGCGCGCAAACGCGGGCAAGCTGGCGCGTACGGCCAGCAATTGCACCATCGTGCGCGCCACGTCGGGCAGGTAGGACCACTGGTGGCCCACGCCGGGCGCGCCCGGATACAGCACGCTGCGCACGCGCTGGCCCGGTTTCACGAGGCCCTGCGCAAACCAGTTATTGCCGGCGCGGGGGCCGAAGAAGTCGCCCGCGCGCACGATGATGACCCTGGCGCCCTGCGTGGCGGTCCGTTCCAGCCGCGCTTCCAGTTCCACGCGGATGGCGCCCTTGCGCGTTTGCGGGCGCTGCGGCGCGTCTTCCGCCAGTACGGGAAAGGCGTCGGGACCGAAGTTGTACACGGTACCGGGCAGCACGATGGTGGCGTTTTCGGCAATCGCCGCGGCGATGGTGTTGTCGAGCATGGGCAGCACCAGCTGGCTCCAGTTCCGGTAGCCGGGAGGGTTGACGGCGTGCACGATGACGGCGCAGCCCTTGGCTGCCGCCAGCACGTCCGCGCGCGACAGGGCGTCGCCGCGCAGCCACTCGACGTTATCGCCGCGTGGCGACGGCGTTGCTCCCCGCGTCAAGGCGCGCACCTGCCAGCCTGCCGCCAAGAGCTGGCGCACCATCTCGCCGCCGATGCCGCCCGTGGCGCCCAGTACCAATGCTGTTTTGTCCATATTGTCCTCCGTGTGGTTGATTGAGCCAGTATCTGCCGCGCAGGGCTAATTGGGAATTGACTAGCATCGTCCACAGGCTATACATTTATGTATGACTACCTCGATTGCCTGGGAATACTACCGTTCGCTGCTGGCCGTGCTCAAGCACGGTTCACTGTCCGGCGCGGCACGCGCGCTGGCCATCACGCAACCGACCGTCGGCCGGCATATCGCCGCGCTCGAGCAGGCGCTGGGCGCGACCCTGTTCACGCGCTCCCAGCTGGGCTTGCTACCGACGGAAGTGGCCCTGGCGCTGCGGCCCCATGCGGAAACCATGGAACATACGGCCGCCCTGATGGAACGCGCCGCCAGCGGCCAGGGGCAGGGCGTTGCCGGTGTCGTGCGCATCGCGGCAAGCGAGGTGGTGGGCGTGGAGGTGCTGCCGCCCATACTGGCGCGCCTGCGCGCACGCCATCCGGGCCTGGTCATTGAATTGGTGCTGAGCAACAAGGTGCAGGATTTGCTGCGCCGGGAAGCGGACATCGCCGTGCGCATGCTGCGTCCGCGCCAGGAGCAGCTGGTGGCGCGCAAGGTGGGCGAGATCGAGCTGGGCCTGCATGCGCACGCGGATTACCTGGCGCGCCATGGCGCGCCTTTGGCATTGGGCGATCTGGCGCAGCATGCCGTCATCGGCTACGATGAGGCGAGTCCCTTCGTGCGCAATGCGGGCGCCGCTTTCAACGGATTTACGCGGGAAAATTTTGCCTGGCGCTGCGACAGCGACCTGGCGCAACTGGCCCTGATACGGGCAGGCGCCGGCATCGGCGTATGCCAGGCGGGGCTGGCGGCGCGCGATCCGGCCCTGCGGCGCGTATTGCCGCAAGCGTTTTCGCTGCCGATGGAAACCTGGGTCACCATGCATGAAGACTTGCGCGGCAGCCTGCGCTGCCGCGCCACCTTCGACGCGCTGGCCGAAGGTTTGCAGGCTTACGTGGCAGGACAGCAAGAACCGTAGCGAGCGGATGTGAGTTGTGGCTGAGAAGCGGAGCTGTGCGAATGCACAGTGAGCATCGCAGGCCGCAAATCGCGCCGCGCAGTAGGTTCTATTATTTGACCACTTCCATCTTGGTTTTCTTGCCGTCCCGATAGGTGAACAAGGTCAGCGCGCCATCCTTGATGTCACCGTTGGCGTCGAACGAGATCGGGCCCGTCACGCCCTGGTAGTGCACCTTGGCCAGGAACGGCAGGTAGACGGACGGTTTCGACGACTTCGCATCCTGCATGGCGGTGGCCATGGTCATCACGGCATCGTAGACGTATGGCGCGTACAGCTGCACGTCCATATTGTATTTCTGCTTGTAGCGGGCGCGGAAATCGTCCATGCCTTTTTGCTGCGCGCCCGTCACGCCGCCCGCTTCCGCGCAGGTGACCATGTTTTCGCCCACGGCGTCGCCGGCCAGCTTGCCCAGCGGCTCCGTGCACAGGCCGTCGCCGCCCATGAACTTGGCCTTGATGCCGAGCGCCTTCATCTGGCGCAGCATGGGGCCGCCCACGGAATCCATGCCGCCAAAGAAGATCAGGTCGGGATTTTTCGACTTGATGCTGGTCAGGATGGCGTTGAAGTCCGTCGCGTTAGCATTGGTAAATTCCTTGCCGACGATTTGCACGCCAGGCGCCGCCTTCTTGGCGCCCTTGACGAACTGTTCGGCCACGCCCTGGCCGTAGGCCGTACGGTCATCGATGACGGCGATTTTCTTCGCCTGCAGCTTGCCCACGGCATACGCGCCCAAAGTTCCCCCCAGCTTGTTGTCATTGGCCACGACGCGGAAGGCCGTGTTGAATTTTTGCTGGGTATAGGTCGGGTTGGTGGCGGCCGGCGAAATCTGCGGAATGCCGGCATTGAAGTAAATGCGCGAGGCGGGAATCGTCGTGCCCGAGTTCAGGTGGCCGATGACACCGTTGACCTTGGCGTCGACCAGCTTCTGCGCCACGGCCGTGCCCTGCTTGGGGTCGGCTGCGTCATCTTCGGGCACCAGCACGAATTTCACGGCCTTGCCGTCGATCTTGAAGCCTTTGGCGTTCAAATCCTCGATGGCCATATTGGCCGCGTTCTCGTTATCCTTGCCCAGGTGGGAGCTGGCGCCAGAGACCGGGGCGACGTGGCCTATCTTGATGATTTCCTGTGCGCCCGCATGGCCGGCAAAGGCGAGGGCGATGGCGAGTGGAAGGACTTTGGTCTTGAGCAGCATAAACATTCTCCAATGGATAAAGATACGGCGGCGTCTCGTGAAAACCGCTTCGACAGGCGGTACGTGTGAAGAACGGTACAACAAAAAACAGGCGGCGCAAAGCCGCTTTTGGGGCTTTTTGCATTTTGTCGCAACAATCACCAAAGTGAGGCGCGATGCACCGATTTCGCAGGCGCGAGCGCACCAAAGAATGGCGTTGGAGGGAAGAATAGGGTAGGTCGGGTAGGTCGGAAATGCTGGGGTCAGACCCGTCGGGTCTGACCCCGGATTTTTGCCGGTGGGTGCAATGGTGCCAACGGCAGACGTGCAGTTACTGCGCGGGTGGGTGCAAATGTCCCAGTTCATGACTGACCGCATGCGCCACGATCTGCTCCAGCGACTGCTGCAAGTCTTCGCGCAAGGCGCCGCGCATGCCGATCAGGGCGTTTTGCAGGGCCGTTTGCAGGACATGGGCGATGCGCTCTTCCAGCAGATGGTCGATCTTGCCCTGCACCTGATGCAGGATGCGCTGCGTCAGTCGCTGTTCGATGGCGTCCCAGTCGGGCTGCGCCACCGCAGGCGGCAACGCCGGCGCTTCCTCGACGGCAGGCTCAGCCGCAGTTGGCACCGCTTCCGCCACTTCCGGCCCCAGCAACACCTCCGTCAGCAGGGGGATGCCCTGGTCGAATGGCTGCTGGCTCATGTCTTGCCTGCCACGAAGTGGGTCGGCTGCACGTTCTGCTGGCGGTAGTGCAGGAAGCGCTGGCGGCCCGCCTGCGCATCTTGCTCATCCATGGAAACGATCTCGAAGACGCGCTGGAATTGCGCGTAGTTGGCGGGCGGCAACTGCGACAGGTTGACGAGGATGTCGTGGTGCGGCAGCTCGGCCGTTTCGTCATCGGTCAGGATGATGGGCGTTTGCGCCGCCAGCGGATCGCCGGCCAGCACGTGCGGCAGGAAATCCGTGGCGGAAATGGTCCACATGGCGCTGTTCAAGGCGTCGAGCTGGGCGCTGTCGGCCACCAGCACGACCACCTTGTTGCCAGCCATATAGGCCTTGCGTGCCAGGCGGCAGGCATAGGCCAGCTTGTCCGGCACGTTGCTGTGAAAATCGACGCGGCTCATGGCGATCAAGCGGCCATGCCGCTGTGGCGCAGCAGGGCGTCGATGCTCGGCTCGCGGCCGCGGAAGGCCGTGAACGATTCCAGTGCGGGGCGCGAGCCGCCGACGGACAGAATTTCTTCCAGGTAACGCTTGCCTGCCGCCGTGATGGCGGACGGTCCCAGCGCCTTGGCTTCCTCGAAAGCTGCATAGGCGTCGGCGGACAGCACCTCGGCCCACTTGTAGCTGTAGTAGCCGGCCGCGTAGCCGCCGGCGAAGATGTGCCCGAAGGCATTCTGGAAGCGGTTGAACGGGGGCGGGATGAGCAGCGAAAACTTGGCGCGCACGCCGTCGATCAACTGCTGCACGCTCTGGCCCGTGGCCGCGTCGTAGTCATAGTGCAGATGCATGTCGAGCAGGGAGAACTCCACCTGGCGCAGGGTTTGCAAGCCGGACTGGAAATTCTTGGCCGCCAGCATCTTGTCGTACAGCGCGCGCGGCAGCGGCTCGCCCGTGACGGCATGCGCCGTCATGTGTTCGAGCACTTCCCATTCCCAGCAGAAGTTTTCCATGAATTGCGACGGCAGTTCGACGGCATCCCATTCGACGCCGGCGATGCCCGACACGCCCAGTTCGTCGACGACGGTCAGCATATGGTGCAGGCCGTGGCCGAATTCGTGGAACAGGGTGATCACTTCATCGTGCGTGAACAGGGCAGGCTGGACTTGGCCAGCCACCACGGCCGGTTCCGTGAAATTGCAGGTCAGGTAGGCGATCGGCGTTTGCACGTGTTGCGCGTCGGCGCGGCGGCCGCGCGCGTCGTCCATCCAGGCGCCGCCGCTTTTGCCCGCGCGCGCATACAGGTCCAGGTAAAACTGGCCCACCAGCTGGCCGTCGCGCTCGATGCGGTAAAAACGCACGTCCTTGTGCCAGACGGGCGCCGCATCGGGCTTGATGTCGACGTTGAACAGGTTCTGGATCTGGCGGAACAGGCCGTCGATCACCTTGTGCTCAGGGAAATACTGTTTGACTTCCTGGGCCGAGAACGCATAGCGGCGCTCCTGCAGCTTTTCGGAGGCGTAAGGCACGTCCCACGCCTGCAGCTCGGCGATACCCAGTTCTTCGCGGGCGAATTGTTTCAGTTCGGCCAGGTCCTTTTCGGCGAACGGACGCGCGCGCTTGGCCAGGTCTTCCAGGAAAGCGATGACTTGCGCGGGCGAAGTGGCCATCTTGGAGACGAGCGACACTTCGGCGAAATTGGCGTAGCCCAGCAGTTGTGCCTCTTCGTTGCGCAGCCGCAACAAGGTGACGATGTTTTGCGTATTGTCCCAGTCCTCTTTCTTGCTGAAGACCTCGCCCTGGTCCGACGCCTTGGTGGCGTTGGCGCGGTAGATGGTTTCGCGCAGCGCGCGATTGTCGGCAAATTGCAGGATCGGGTAGTAGGACGGGAAGTGCAGCGAGAATTCATAGCCCTGCTTGCCCGCTTTTTCGGCGGCGGCGCGCGCGGCGGCCTTCACGTCGTCCGGCAGGCCGGCCAGGTCAAGCTCGTTCTCGACCAGCAGCTTGTAGTCATTGGTGGCGTCGAGCACGTTTTCGGAAAAACGCGTAGCGACGGCCGCGTGCTCTTCCTGGATGGCGCCGAAGCGCTCTTTCTTGTCCTCAGGCAACTCGGCGCCACCGAGGCGGAAGTCGCGCACGGCATTGTCGACGATGCGGCGGCGGGCCGGCGACAGGCTGGCGAAAGCGGGGCTGGCCTGCAATTGCTTGTATTTGCCAAACAGGATTTCGTTCTGGCCCAGTTCGGTCCAGAATTCCGTCACCTTGGGCAGGTTGGCATTGTAGGCGGCGCGCAGCTCCGGCGTATCGATCACGCTATTCAAATGGTTGACGATGCTCCAGGCGCGGCCCAGGGTTTCGGCGATTTGGTCCTGGGGCGCGACGAAGTTTTCCCAGCTCACTACTTCCACGGGCGCTTCCAGCTGCGCCACCGTGGCGCGCGCCTGGGCCAAAAGGGTATCGATGGCAGGCGTGACATGCTCGTGCGTGATCGCGTCGAAGCGTGGCAGGCCGGAAAAATCAAGCAGGGGATTGGTATTCATCGTCGGTTCCATATATAAAAGGGCGGTCATGCCGCCCCGGTGATTCTTAAATCCGCTCGGCGGCCTCGACCGTGTTCATGAGCAACATAGTAATCGTCATCGGACCCACGCCACCCGGTACGGGGGTGATGTGGGAGGCGACTTCCTTCACGCCGGCAAAATCCACGTCGCCGCACAGCTTGCCTTCATCGTCGCGGTTCATGCCCACGTCGATGACGATGGCGCCCGGCTTGACCATGTCGGCCGTCAGGGTGTTGCGGCGGCCGACGGCGGCCACGACCACGTCCGCCTGGCGCGTGTACAGGCCCAGGTCCGGGGTCGCACTATGGCAGATGGTGACGGTAGCGTTCGCTTGCAAGAGCAGCAGGGCCATCGGCTTGCCGACGGTGTTGCTGCGGCCGATGACGACGGCGTGCTTGCCGCGCAAGTCCACGCCCGTGCTTTCGATCAGTTTCATGCAGCCGTATGGCGTGCACGGGCGGAAGCCGGGCAAGCCCGTCATCAGTTCGCCGGCGCTCAGGACCGAATAGCCATCCACGTCTTTCGTCGTGGCGATCGCTTCGATGACCTTGTGCGGGTTGATGTGTTTTGGCAGCGGCATTTGCACGAGGATGCCGTGGATGGCCGGGTCGGTATTCAGGCTGGCGATACGCGCCAGCAAGTCCGCTTCGGACAGGTCCGCTTCATATTTTTCCAGCACCGAGTGGAAACCCACGTCGCCGCACGCCTTGACCTTGTTGCGGACGTACACCTGGCTGGCCGGGTCTTCGCCGACGAGTATCACGGCCAGGCCGGGCTGGGTGCCCTTGGCCGTGAGGGCGGCGGCGCGCGTGGCGATCTCGCTGCGCAGTTTTTGGGAGAGGGCGATTCCGTCGATCAGTTGTGCTGGCATGGTAGGAGGCTGTGTGGGAGGGAAAAGACAGATTATAAAGCCGGGCGGCGCAAAGGGGCGGTTTTGGCTATGCAAAGGCGTGACAACAGCGGGCCAGGGACGCGGGCCTGAGAAAATGCCGATGGCGGCGTTGCAGCTCCTTGCCGTACTGGCGTACTGTCTGCGTCGCTGCGCCTTGCCCTCGACGTTTTTCAGGCCCGCTTGGCCCGAAGTGCCTGGGCGGGCGACTGGGGCGTTAATGCGTTTTGCTCGTGTGCTGGTGGCGTAGGGAGCGCAAGGGCCTGGGGGGTTTTTGGGTGCCGTTTTTGGCACTTTGATCACCCTAATTTCCAGGCAGAATTTGCGGCAGTGCAGCATAAATTTCATAGGGCAATTTCATAATACGAAACGCTATATCGTAATTTGAAAAATAGTAAATACGCTGTTAGAATCCCCACACTAAACCGACTTAATAGTAAATAATCAGCGAAATACCGTCCGACAGCGATCCGGAAAATCGGGGTGGGGCGTTCACAAAGGAGACTCAACAGATGTCAGCTCAACTGAACCAGGTAACGACACAGATCGGCACCGACCCGGATATGCAGGAAACCAAGGAGTGGCTGGACGCACTCGAAGCCGTTCTGGAAAATGAAGGTCCGGAACGCGCGCATTACCTGATGGAGCGCATGGTTGACCTGGCCCGCCGCCGCGGCGCCCAGATCCCGTTCTCCAGCACCACCGCCTACGTCAACACCATCCCCACCAAGCAAGAAGCACACTGTCCCGGCAACCTGGAATACGAAGAGCGCCTGCGTTCGTGGATGCGCTGGAATGCCATGGCCATGGTCGTCAAGGCCAACCGCGCCGACGGCGATCTGGGCGGCCACTTGTCCTCGTTCGCTTCGCTGGCGAACATGCTGGGCATCGGTTTCAACCATTTCTGGCACGCGCCGACGGCCGACCACGGCGGCGACCTGCTGTACATCCAGGGCCACTCCTCGCCCGGCGTCTACGCGCGCGCCTTCCTCGAAGGCCGTTTGAGCGAAGAGCAAATGCTGAACTTCCGCAAGGAAGTCGACGGCAAGGGCCTGTCCTCGTACCCGCATCCTAAATTGATGCCTGACTTCTGGCAGTTCCCGACCGTGTCGATGGGCCTGGGCCCGCACATGGCGATCTACCAGGCGCGCTTCCTGAAATACCTGCACGCACGCGGCATCGCGAAAACCGACAACCGCAAGATCTGGGCCTTCTGCGGCGACGGCGAGATGGACGAGCCGGAATCCCTGGGCGCAATCGGCCTGGCCGCACGCGACATGCTCGACAACCTGGTCATCGTGGTCAACTGCAACCTGCAGCGCCTGGACGGCCCGGTACGCGGCAACACCAAGATCATCCAGGAGCTGGAAGGCGAATTCCGCGGCGCCGGCTGGAACGTCGTCAAGGTCATCTGGGGCCCGGGCTGGGACGCCCTGCTGGCACAAGACAAGGAAGGCATTCTGCAGCGCGTGATGATGGAAACCGTCGACGGCGAATACCAGAACTACAAGGCCAAAGACGGCGCCTACGTGCGCAAGCACTTCTTCGGCAAGCATCCGAAGCTGCTGGAAATGGTTGCCAACATGACGGACGACGACATCTGGCGCCTGACCCGTGGCGGCCACGATCCGCACAAGATCTACGCGGCCTTCAAGATCGCCCAGGAACACAAGGGCCAGCCGACCGTCCTGCTGGTGAAAACCATCAAGGGCTACGGCATGGGCAAGTCCGGCGAAGCGCGCAACACGGCGCACCAGACGAAAAAACTGGACGACGAAGCCATCCGCGAAATGCGCGACCGCTTCTCGCTGCCTATTCCTGACGACAAGCTGGCCGACATCCCGTTCTTCAAGCCAGCCGACGACGCGCCGGAAATGGTCTACCTGCACGAGCGCCGCAAGGCCTTGGGTGGCTACCTGCCGCAGCGCCGCCGGAAAGCGGAAGAAACCCTGCCGGTGCCTGGCCTGGACGCGTTCAAGAACGTGCTCGAAGCCACGCCTGAAGGCCGTGAAATCTCGACCACGCAAGCGTTCGTGCGCGTCATTTCGACCCTGCTGAAAGACCCGAACCTGGGCCAGCGCGTCGTGCCTATCCTGGTCGATGAATCGCGTACCTTCGGCATGGAAGGCCTGTTCCGCCAGATCGGCATCTACAACCCGAAAGGCCAGTTGTACGAGCCGGTCGACAAGGACCAGGTCATGTACTACCGCGAAGACAAGGCCGGCCAGATCCTGCAAGAGGGCATCAACGAAGCGGGTGGCATGAGCTCGTGGATCGCCGCGGCGACGTCGTATTCGACCAACGACCGCATCATGATCCCGTTCTACACCTTCTACTCGATGTTCGGCTTCCAGCGCATCGGCGACCAGGTATGGGCTTCGGCCGACATGCGTGCCCGCGGCTTCCTGATGGGCGGCACGGCTGGCCGTACGACCCTGAACGGCGAAGGCTTGCAGCACGAAGATGGCCACAGCCATATCTTCGCCGCGACCATCCCGACCTGCATGCCGTACGATCCGACCTTCAGCCATGAAGTCGCCGTCATCATCCAGGACGGCCTGCGCCGCATGATCGCCAACCAGGAAGATGTGTTCTACTACATCACGATCATGAACGAGAACTACGCCCAGCCAGGCATCAAGCCAGGCCAGGAAGAAGGTATCCTGAAAGGCATGTACAAGCTGCAGGAAGGTCCGGCGGACGCCAAGCTGCGCGTACAGCTGATCGGTTGCGGCACCATCCTGCGCGAATCGATCTTCGCCGCCGAATTGCTTGCCAACGACTGGGGCGTGGCTGCGGACGTGTGGTCGGCGCCGTCGCTGACCCTGGTGGCCCGCGATGGTCAGGATGCGGAACGCTGGAACATGGTCAACCCGTCGAAAGAGCAGCGCGTGCCTTACGTGACGTCGCTGATGCAGGACACGGATGGCCCGATCGTCGCCACGACCGACTACATGCGCGCGTTTGCAGAACAGATCCGCGCCTTCATGCCGAAGGGCCGCACTTATAAAGTGCTCGGTACCGATGGCTTTGGCCGCTCGGACAGCCGCGCCAAGCTGCGCGAGTTCTTCGAAGTGAACCGTTATTATGTCACCGTGGCCGCGCTCAAATCGCTGGCTGACGAAGGCAAGATCGACGTGTCGGTGGTGGAGCAGGCGATTGCCAAGTACGGCATCGACGCGAACAAACCGAATCCGGTGACCCAGTAATCGTTGTGCGGACCCGATGATGCCAGGGCGGTGCGAAAGTGCCGCCCTGGCGTGTGTGCGGGTCCATCTGACAAATAAAATAACGGAGCAAGCTATGAGCATTGTGGAAGTCAAAGTCCCGGATATCGGCGATTTCAAGGAAGTCGAGATCATTGAACTGATGGTCAAGCCAGGCGATACGGTCAAGGTCGACCAGTCCCTGATCACGGTCGAATCGGACAAGGCCAGCATGGAAATTCCATCGAGCCACGCCGGTGTCGTCAAGGAATTGAAAGTCAACGTGGGCGACAAGATCGCCGAAGGTTCGCTGGTCCTGCTGCTGGAAGTGGCGGACGACGCCTCGGCGCCTGCGCCTGCCGCTGCCACCCCTGCACCGGCTGCTGAAGCTGCACCTGCCGCCGCTCCTGCGGCCGCGCCAGCACCTGCCGCCCCTGCCGGCGCGCCGGCCCTGGTCGAAGTGACCGTGCCCGATATCGGCGACTTCAAGGAAGTCGAAGTCATCGAACTGATGGTCAAGGTCGGCGACAGCATCAAGGTCGACCAGTCGCTGCTGACGGTTGAATCGGACAAGGCCAGCATGGAAATCCCGTCGAGCCACGCCGGTATCGTCAAGGAATTGAAAGTCAAGGTCGGCGACAAGGTTGCCAAGGGTTCGCTGGTGCTGGTCGTGGAAACGACGGGCGCCGCTGCTCCTGCCGCACCTGCAGCTGCCGCACCGGCACCCGCCGCGCAAGCTGCCGCCGCGCCAGCCGCCGCCGTCGCTTCGGCGCCGGTCGCTGCCCCGGCACCGGCTCCTGCCGCCGCGCCTGCCGTCAACGGCAAGCTGGCGCACGCGTCGCCATCGATCCGCAAGTTCGCGCGCGAACTGGGCGTGGACCTGGCCCGCGTGGGCGGTTCCGGTCCGAAGGGCCGCATCACCCAGGAAGACGTGCAGAACTTCGTCAAGGGCGTGATGTCGGGCGCCGTCGCCGCGCCAAATGCGCCCGTCGCCGCCAAAGGCGGTTCGGGCGTGGGCCTGGATCTGCTGCCATGGCCGTCGCTGGACTTCAGCAAGTTCGGCACGACCGAATTGCTGCCGCTGTCGCGCATCAAGAAGATCTCGGGTCCGAATTTGCACCGCAACTGGGTCATGATCCCGCACGTCACGCAGTTCGACGAAGCGGACGTGACGGACCTGGAAGCGTTCCGCGTCGACACCAACGCGGCCAATGCGAAGAACAAGGATGCGGCCAAGCTGACCATGCTGGCCTTCGTCATCAAGGCTTCCGTCGCCGCGCTGAAGAAATTCCCCGCGTTTAACGCTTCGCTCGACGCCAAGGGCGAAAACCTGATCCTCAAGCAGTACTACAACATCGGCTTCGCTGCCGACACGCCGAACGGCCTGGTGGTCCCCGTGATCAAGGGCGCGGACCAGAAGTCGGTCTCGCAGATCGCCCGCGAAATGACGGAACTGTCGCTGCAGGCGCGCGAAGGCAAGCTGAAACCGGCCGACATGCAGGGTGCCAGCTTCACGATCTCGTCCCTGGGCGGCATCGGCGGCACGCATTTCACGCCTATCGTCAATGCGCCGGAAGTGGCGATCCTGGGTCTGTCGAAAGCCTCGATCAAGCCGGTATGGGATGGCAAGGCCTTCCAACCACGTTTGATGATGGGCACCTCGCTGTCCTACGACCACCGCGTGGTCGATGGCGCGATGGGCGCGCGATTCTCCGTGTACCTCGGCGAAGTCCTGGCCGACATGCGCAAAATTCTGCTGTAAGGAGCGATTGATGAGCACAGTAGAGGTAAAAGTACCGAATATCGGCGACTTCAAGGAAGTCGAAGTCATCGAGCTGATGGTCAAGGTCGGCGACACCATCAAGGTGGACCAGTCCCTGGTCACGGTCGAATCGGACAAGGCCAGCATGGAGATTCCATCGACCCACGCCGGCGTCGTCAAGGAAGTCAAGGTCAAGGTCGGCGACAAGATCGCCGAAGGCAGCGCGCTGCTGGTGGTGGAAGCACTTGACGGCGCTGCCGCTCCCGCAGCCGCACCGGCGGCCGCTGCTGCACCTGCGGCGGCACCGGCTCCTGCCGCGGCGGCACCAGCTGCAGCCGTTGCCGCCATCCCGGCCGGCAATTACAGCGGCCAGGTCGACATCGACGTCGACATGATGGTGCTGGGCGGCGGTCCTGGCGGTTATTCGGCGGCGTTCCGCGCGGCCGACCTGGGCATGTCGACGGTCATCGTCGAGCGCTACGCCACCCTGGGCGGCGTGTGCCTGAACGTGGGCTGCATCCCGTCGAAGGCGCTGCTGCACGTCGCTTCCGTCATCGATGAAACGGCGCACATGTCCAACACGGGCGTGACGTTTGCCAAGCCGACGATCGACATCGACCAGGTACGCAAGTACAAGGAAGGCGTGATCTCGAACATGACGGGCGGTCTGGCCGGCATGGCCAAGGCGCGCAAGACGCAAGTCGTCACGGGCGTGGGCCAGTTCCTGTCCGCGAACCACATCGAAGTGACGGCAGGCGACGGCTCGAAAAAAATCGTGCAGTTCAAGCAAGCCATCATCGCGGCCGGTTCGTCCGTGGTGAAACTGCCCTTCGTGCCGGAAGACCCGCGCATCGTCGATTCGACGGGCGCGCTGGAATTGCGCCAGATCCCGAAACGCATGCTGGTCATCGGCGGCGGCATCATCGGCCTGGAAATGGCGACCGTCTATTCCACGTTCGGCGCGCGCATCGACGTGGTCGAAATGATGGATGGCCTGATGCAGGGCGCGGACCGCGACGCCGTCAAGGTGTGGCAGAAGTTCAACGAGAAGCGCTTCGACAACATCATGACCAAGACCAAGACTGTCGCGGTGGAAGCGCTGCCGGAAGGCATCAAGGTCACGTTTGAAGCTGCCGAAGCAGGTGCCACGGCCCCGGCGCCGCAAGTCTACGACCTGGTATTGGTGGCCGTGGGCCGCAGCCCGAATGGCAGGAAGCTGGCCGCCGACAAGGCCGGCGTGCAAGTGACGGATCGCGGCTTCATCAACGTCGACAGCCAGATGCGCACCAACGTGCCGAACATCTTCGCCATCGGCGATCTGGTGGGCCAGCCGATGCTGGCGCACAAGGCCGTGCATGAAGCCCACGTGGCGGCGGAAGCTGCCGCCGGCCAGAAGTCGCACTTCGACGTCAAGGTGATTCCATCGGTCGCCTACACGGATCCGGAAGTGGCATGGGCCGGCATCACGGAAGACGAAGCGAAAGCCAAGGGCATCAAGGTCGAGAAGGGCCACTTCCCTTGGGCAGCTTCGGGCCGCGCCGTGGCCAACGGTCGCGCCGAGGGCTTCACCAAGCTGCTGTTCGACGCTGAGACGCACCGCATCATCGGCGGCACCATCGTCGGCACGCATGCGGGCGACATGATCGGCGAAATCGCCCTGGCCATCGAAATGGGCTGCGACGGCACCGACATCGGCAAGACCATCCATCCGCATCCGACCCTGGGCGAATCGATCGGTA
>NZ_FNHA01000018.1:0-70514 GCF_900103595.1 Janthinobacterium sp. OK676 | reverse complement strand
CATGGTGACCGTGTACCGGACAGCCTGGGGCAAGCGCTTTGGTCAGCGCCTGCGTGCTGCTGGCAAGGCAAAGAAACTGATCATCGGCGCCATGATGCGCAAGCTGGTGCACGTGGCATTCGGCGTGCTCAGGTCGGGAAAAATATTTGATCCGACCTTGCACGCCGCTTGACGGGGATAACAGTATCTACCCTTTTAATCCTTCAGCCTCGACAACCAATCCGCCGCCGCCGCCAGCGCCAGTTCCAGTTCCTGCGCCGCGTGCGCCAGCAGCGCCGGCACCTCGTCCAGGCGCCCCGCATCGATGGCTTCCTCGGTGGCGAACGCGGCGCGGATCAGGCGTTTCGTGCCCAGGGTGCCCACGGAGCCGCGCACGCTGTGCAGGATGCGCGCCACGTCGCTGTGGCGGCCGGCCTGCAACGCCGCTTCTGCGTCGCGCACGGGCGTCATGCCCTTGTTCAGCGCGTCTTCGACCATGCGCCGCAGCACGCCGCGCCCCTTCGCGTCGCGTCCCATCACGCGCATCAGCGGCGCCATGGAAAACACTTCCTCATCGGCGACGCGCGCCGGTTCGGCCGCCTGCACTGGCGGGCGCTTGGGCAGGTGGCGCAGGATGACTTCCATCATCTCTTCCACCACGACGGGCTTGGCGATGAAATCGCTGATGCCGGCCGTCATGCAGCGCTCGCGTTCGGACGCCAGCACGCCGGCCGTCATGGCGATCACGGGCAGGCTCAGGCGCAGTTCCGTGCGGATGATGTGGGTGGCGCTGAAGCCGTCCATGACGGGCATCTGCATGTCCATCAGCACGATGTCGTAGCGCAGCGCTTCCGTGCGCAGCCGCTCCACGGCCTGCAAGCCGTCGCCCACCACGTCCAGGGTGGCGCCCATGTGTTCGAGGATGCCGCGCGCCACGGCCTGGTTCAAATGATTGTCTTCCACCAGCAGGAAATGCACGCCGGCCAGTTCCGTGCCCAGCGGCTGGTGCAGGATGCGCTGCTCGCCGCCGTCGTTCTTCGTGATCAGCGCCTGGTGCAGGGCGTCGAACAGGCTCGATCCCGTGATCGGTTTCATCAGCACGACGTCGGCCTCGGCCGCGCTGGAGATTTCCTCGAGGTGATTGCGGGCGAAGGCGTTGACCATCACCACGATGGGCTGGCGCTGGCCGCTGGCCGCCTGGCGGATGGCCTTGGCCGTGGCCAGGCCGTCCATGACGGGCATGTGCCAGTCGGCCAGCACGACATCGTACGGTTGCTGCTGCGCCAGGCGCTCGCGGTACAGTTCGATGGCGGCAAAGCCGGAGTCCACTTCGTCGGCCAGCCAGCCCCACGCCTCGATCAGTTTCACGATCAGTTCGCGCGTGGTGCGGTTGTCGTCGGCCACCAGCAGGCGCAGCTGTCCCAGCGCCGGCGTGCGCCGCGTTTCGGCCGGTTGCGCCAGCATCTCGAAGGGCACGCTGAACCAGAAGCGGCTGCCCTTGCCTTCGCTGCTGGCGACGGCGATGTCGCCGCCCATCATGTGGATCAGCTGCTTGCTGATGGCCAGGCCCAGGCCCGTGCCGCCGAAGCGCCGCGTGATGCTCTGGTCGCCCTGCGAAAACGCGGCAAACAGCTGCTGTTGCTGCAATTCCGTCATGCCGATGCCCGTGTCGCGCACTTCGAAGCGCAGCCAGGCGCGGCCGTTTTCGCTTTCGGCCAGGCTGACGGCCACCACCACTTCGCCGTTCTCGGTAAATTTGATGGCATTGCCGGCCAGGTTGACGAGAATCTGCTGCAGGCGCTGGGCGTCGCCCACGAGGCGCCGCGGCACGTCGGGCTCGACGGCGATGGCCAGTTCCAGCTCCTTTTCGCCCGCATTCATCGTCATCGTCGTGGCCAGGGTATTCATGACTTCGTCGAGGTCGAATTCGACGGGCGACAATTCCATGCGGCGCGCCTCGATCTTCGAATAGTCGAGCACGTCGTTGAGGATGCCCAGCAGCGACTGGCCCGCCACGCGCACCATGGTCAGATACTTGCGCTGTTCCGTATCGAGCTTGGTATTGCCCAGCAAATACACCATGCCCAGCACGGCATTGAGGGGCGTGCGGATTTCATGGCTCATGTTGGCCACGAAATCGCTCTTCGCGCGGTTGGCCGCCTCGGCCCGGTCGCGCTCCTGCTCCAGCTCGGCCGCGCGCGATTCGAGTTCCTGCTGCAGGCGGTCGCGTTCGCTCATCAGGCCGTTGAACGCTTCCGTCAGTTCGCCGATCTCGTCGCGCTGCCGCACCGGCACGGGGGTGAAACGGCTGCCGCTGGTGCGCAGGGCCAGCAGGGTGTCGCGCAAACGCACCAGCGGCGACAGCAGGCGCACGGTGACCCAGCCCAGAACGGCAGCGGCCAGCAGCGAGGCGAGGATGCTCCACAGCACCAGCCGGTACAGCACGCCGTCGAACGGTTCGAAGGCGTCGTCGACGGGCAGCGAGGCGGCCAGCAGCCAGTTCACCGATTTCAGGCGCTTGAAGCTGTTGACGGCCGTGACGCCGCGGCTGTTGGTGCTGACCATGCTGCCTTCGCCATCTTCCTTCAATAGCTGGGTGGTGGTCGGGTTGGCGTTCGGCTGGCGCGGCTGCAACAAGCGGCTGGTATCGGGGTACAGCACGTAGCGCGGCACGGCGCCGCGCGTGAGGATGAAGTAATAGCCGCTCTTGCCGATCTTTTCCGTGCGCAGACGTCCCAGCAGATTGTCCTTGTACAGGCGCAGCACGCCGATCACCACGCCGGCCACCTGGCCATCGGCGGCCAGCACGGGCGCCACCATCTGCACGATGGGCATGCCGCTCGACTTGCCCAGCATGGGTTCCGTGATCATGGGCTGGCGCGTGCGCAGGACGGTCTGGAAATACTCGCGCTCGGCGACGTTGATGCCGGCGCGCCCCGCCACTTCCGGCATGTCGGCCACGACAGCGCCCTGCGCATCGAGCACCAGCACGTCGTCGAACAGCACCAGCATCGAGCGGCGCGAATAGTATTCGCGCAATTGGGCCGGCTGGGCGATCAATTCCGGCGGCTGCTGCCTGGCCGTCAGGGTGACGATCTGCAGCAGCATGCCCAGTTTGTCGTCGAGCTCGGCTGCGGTGCGGCTGATCAGGGAAGACTGCTGGCTCAGCAGTACTCGCGTGAAGTCGTCGCGCATGTGCCGCACCTGGATCATGGTGACCAGCGCGATCATGGCGATCGAGGTCAGGCTGGTGGCCAGCGCGACTTTTGCTTTGATGCCGAGAGGCTTCATGATTTCCTTTTCAGTACCGGGCGGCACAGGCGGCAGATAATGCTGTTAGGAATTTTCCTATCAATACATCAACTTGGCAAGCGGCACCGCGCAAATGCCCCTCCCCGCATGGGCTTGTGACGATGTTGCCATATAATTAAAGGCTGGACGTCGTTTATTCGCCGAAATTACCGTGAAATTGGCACACGGCAACCCTGTATGCAGTAAACTTGTTGTTGCATTTTCTAAAAGGTACCGACATGACTGAAGCGCTACTCACTCCAACCTTGCCCACAGTAACCGTGGAAGCGTTGCGTGCGCGATGCTCGACCTGCAGCATGCATCAATTGTGCCTGCCGATGGGCCTCGATGTGGGCGACATGGACAGGCTGGACCAGATCATCGGCCGCCGCCGCAAGATCGTGCGCGGCGCCTCGCTGTTCCGCATCGGCGACTCGTTCCAGAACCTGTACGCGATCCGCCTGGGACACTTCAAGACCTATCAGATCAATCCCGGTGGCGAAGAGCAGGTGACGGGTTTCCAGATGGCCGGCGAACTGCTGGGCATGGACGCCATCAGCGCCGACCGCCACCACTGTAATGCGGTGGCGCTGGAAGACAGCGAAGTGTGTGAAATCCCGTTTTCCAGCCTGGAACAATTGCTGGGCAATATGCCGACCCTGCTGCGTCATTTCCACCGCATGATGAGCCAGGAAATCACGCGCGAGCAAAGTGTCATGCTGTTGCTGGGCAATATGCAGGCGACGCAGCGTTTTGCCGCCTTCATCGTCAACCTGGCGTCGCGCTACGAGGCGCGCGGCTATTCGGGCAGCAATTTCCAGCTGCGCATGTCGCGCGAGGAAATCGGCAACTACCTGGGCCTGACCATCGAGAGCGTCAGCCGTTTATTGTCGAAATTCAAGAAGGAAGGCTGGCTGCGCGTGTCGAACCGCGAGATCGAGATCTTGCAGCCTGCCAAGCTGAAAGCCATTACGGCAGGCACGGACGTGTGTAAATAAGCTTTATAGCTCTTCATCCGCGCGCAGCGCGATGCTGCGTTGCACGGGCCAGGTCCAGATGCCGGACAGGCGCCACTCGCGCTTGTCGTTTTCCACCAGCACCTGCCAGCGGCTGCGCTCGAGCATCGGCAGGGCGACCGAGAAATTGCCGGCCGCATCGGGCCGCACCAGCAGCTTGATATCCTTTTCCGGCAGGGTCGCATGCGCCAGGTGCAGGAGCAAAGGAGCCTGATAGGCCTTGCCGAAGCTGTGCACGGAGCCGCTCAGGCGCGCCTGCGCCACGTCATACGACAGGCTCGTATCCATGGCCAGGTCGCTGGCGATCGTGTCGCGCTTCAAATCCTGGTTGATCGCCTTGCCCTGCTTGTAATAATCGCCCACCACCAGCGCGTCGGGCTGCGTAAACGCGATATAGCCCATGAAGCTGCCGACGACCACGGACAGGCCGGGGCCGATCATCAGCAGCCATGGCCAGCGGTGCTTGTACCACGGGGCAACGGGGGCTTGCAGTTTCAGACTGTCGGACATTTTGTTCTCCTTGGGGTCAGGCCCTTTGGGTCTGTCCCCAGCTTTTGCTTCTGGGTTGAAAATACAGTAAACCTACCGCATGTTGAATGCTACCCCTACGGCGAAATACCGGGGTCGGACCCAGAGGGTCCGACCCCGAATCAACATCACCGCGGCACGATGAAGACCGCGCTTTCGCGCACGTGCAGCGACGGGTCGTCCAGCGATTGCAATTCGATCGCAATCTTGTTCGAGCCCTTCTCGCCCACGCCGTGCGGCACGCGCAGGCGGATCGGCCAGCCCAGCGTTTCCGTCGGCTGCAAGGTCACTTCTTCGCGCGTCAGCAAGGTCAGGCCCGGCAAGCCGGAAGCGCTGATCTTGAAATGCTGGCTTTGCTCGGACGTGTTCATGATCTGCAGGCGGTAGACGTTTTCGATCATGCCGTCTTCCACTTCGCGTCCCATTGAACCGCGGTCGCGGATCACGTCCATTTTCAGGGGCGTGCGCAGGGCCAGCGAGGTACATACGGCGATGATGATCAGGGCCAGGATGGACGTGTAGATCAGCACGCGCGGGCGCATGGCGCGCTGGCGGATCTGCTTCGAATTGAAGTTGTTTTCCATCGCATGGTCGGTGCTGTAGCGTATCAGGCCACGCGGCCGCTCGACCTTGTCCATCACGCTGTTGCAGGCATCGACGCAGGCGGCGCAGCCGATGCATTCATACTGCAGGCCGTTGCGGATATCGATGCCGGTCGGACACACCTGCACGCACAGGGTGCAATCGATGCAGTCGCCCAGCTTGTCGTTGTTGCCGGCCTTCTTGCTCATGGCGCCGCGTGGTTCGCCGCGCTTGGCATCGTAGGTGATGATCAGGGTGTCCTGGTCGAACATGGCGCTCTGGAAGCGCGCGTAGGGGCACATGTATTTGCACACCTGTTCGCGCAGCCAGCCCGCGTTGCCGTAGGTTGCCAGGCTGTAGAACAAGACCCAGAACCATTCCCAGGGACCGAAATTGAGGGTGGTCACCTCGCGCGCCAGTTCCTTGATCGGCGTGAAGTAGCCGACAAAGGTAAAGCCCGTCCACAGGGCGATGGCGCCCCATACCAGGTGCTTGGCCGTCTTCTTGAAGGCCTTGCGCACGGACGGGCCCTGCCTGTCGAGGGCCATGCGCGCGCTGCGCGTGCCCTCGATGCGGCGTTCGACCCACAGAAAGATTTCCGTGTATACCGTTTGCGGGCAAGAAAACCCGCACCACACCCGCCCGGCAATGGCCGTGACGAGGAACAACAAATACGCACAGATGATCAGCAGGGCCGCCAGATAGATGAAATCCTGGGGCCACAGCACGACGCCGAAAATGTAGAACTTGCGCGTGGTCAAGTCGAACAGCAGGGCTTGCCTGCCGTTCCAGGTCAACCACGGCAAGCCGTAGAACGCCAGCTGGGTAAGCCATACGCATACCCATCGCCAGGTAGCGTAGCGTCCTTTGGCCTCGCGAGGGTAGATCTGCTCGCGGGCCGCATACATCTTGATGACTTGAGGTTCCATTACATCATTTCACGGGCGTCGGGGAATTCGACAGGCTCCAGACATACGCCGACAGCACGTGTACCTTGGATTCGCCCAGGAAATCGCTGAAGGCCGGCATGGTGTTGTTGCGTCCCTTGCGTACGGTTTCCATGATGGTATCGGCGCTGCCGCCGTACAGCCAGGTCTTGTCCGTCAGGTTCGGTGCGCCCAGCATCTGGTTGCCCTTCGCATCGGCGCCGTGACAGGCCATGCAGGCGCCGAACTTGGCCTTGCCCAGCACGGACTTGACGGGGTCCGAGGTGGAACCGGACAGGCTCAGCACATAATGGGCCACGTTCTCGACATCCGCTTCGGAGCCCAGGGCGGCGCCCATCGGCGGCATCTGGCCATTGCGGCCGTGCAGGATGGTGGTCTTGATGATGTCGGGTTCGCCGCCATACAGCCAGTCCTTGTCCGTCAGGTTGGGGAAGCCCTTGTTGCCGCGCGCATCCGAACCGTGGCATTGCGCGCAGTAGGTCAGGAACAGACGCTGGCCGATGGCCAGTGCCTGCGGATCGGCCGCCACCGTCTTGATGTCCTGGCTCAGGTACTTGTTGAACAAAGGACCGTAGTCGGCTTCCGCCTTCTTCAGTTCTTCCTCGTACTGGCCCGTCGATTTCCAGCCCAGGCTGCCGGCATAGGTGCCCAGGCCCGGATACAGGAACAGGTAAGCCAGCGCGAAGACGATGGTGATGTAGAACAGCCACATCCACCAGCGCGGCATCGGCGTATTGAGTTCCTTCAAGTCCTCGTCCCAGACGTGGCCCGTGGTGCCGTCGGCGGGGGCGCCGGCGGCCACTTTCACTTTCGACTGCGAGTACAGCAGCACGCCGCAGCCGATGATGCCCAGCAGGGACAGCACGACGATGTAGATATTCCAGAAGCCGTTGGTAAAGTCAGCCATGGTTGCGCTCCCCTTGTGCCGGCGCGGCATCGGCCGGATAGTCGAGCGCCTCGTCGGCGAACGGCAGGCGTGCCGCCGCATCGAAGTCGCCATTGCTGCGGCTGAAAGTCCACCACAGGATGCCCACGAACGTCATAAAGGAAACCACCGTCATGACGCTGCTGGCGCTGTCAAACAGGTTTTCGATTGCCATGCTAATTCCTTGTTTTGATTAATGTACCGAGGCCTTGCAGATAGGCGACCAGGGCGTCTTCTTCCGTCTTGTCCTGCAGCTGCGCGGGGCCGGCGGCGATCTCTTCATCGCTGTACGGCTGGCCCAGGCGTTTCAGGGCGCGCATCTTCGGCATGATCTCGTCGGGCACCAGTTTGGTCTTCGCCAGCCATGGATAGGCCGGCATGTTCGACTCGGGCACCACGTCGCGCGGGTTGTTCAAGTGCGTGCGGTGCCATTCATCGCTGTAGCGGGCGCCCACGCGGGCCAGGTCGGGGCCCGTGCGCTTGGAACCCCACTGGAACGGACGGTCGTAGACGAACTCGCCGGCGACCGAATAGTGGCCATAGCGTTCCGTTTCCGCGCGCAGCGGACGCACCATCTGCGAGTGGCAGTTGTAGCAGCCTTCGCGCACGTAGATGTCGCGGCCCGCCAGGCGCAGCGGCGAATACGGCTTCAGGCCGGCGACCGGCTCCGTCGTGCTCTTCTGGAAGAACAGGGGGACGATCTCGACGGCGCCGCCGATGCTGATCACCACCGTGACCAGGGCGATCAGCAGCCAGGGGTTTTTCTCAATCCATGCATGTGAAAATTTCATTTGCTTTTGCTCCTATCAGGCGTGCGCCGCGTTCAGTTCCGGAATGCGGGCGACGGGGAGTTTGCTGCCGCGCAGGGTCATCCAGGTGTTGTAGCCCATGATGCACATACCCGACAGGTACAGCAGGCCACCGGCCACGCGCACCACGTAGTACGGATACGTTGCTTTCACGCTCTCGACAAAGGTGTAGGTCAGGGTGCCGTCCGGATTGACCGCGCGCCACATCAGGCCCTGCATCACGCCGGCGATCCACATGGCGGCGATGTACAGCACGATGCCGATGGTGGCCACCCAGAAGTGCACGTCGACCAGGCGCGTGCTGTGCATCTGCGTGCGGCCAGCCAGGCGCGGCAGCAGGTAGTAGATCGAACCCATGGTGATGAAGCCCACCCAGCCCAGGGCGCCCGCATGCACGTGGGCAACGGTCCAGTCGGTGTAGTGCGACAGCGAGTTGATGGTCTTGATCGACATCATCGGACCTTCGAAGGTGGCGATGCCGTAGAACGACAGCGAGACGATCATGAATTTCAGGATCGGATCGGTGCGCAGCTTGTGCCAGGCGCCCGACAGGGTCATGATGCCGTTGATCATGCCGCCCCAGCTTGGTGCCAGCAGGACCAGCGAGAAGACCATGCCGATCGATTGCGTCCAGTCAGGCAATGCCGTGTAGTGCAGGTGATGCGGGCCCGCCCACATGTAGGTGAAGATCAGCGCCCAGAAGTGGACGATCGACAGACGGTACGAGTACACGGGGCGCTCGGCCTGTTTCGGGATGAAGTAGTAGACCATGCCCAGGTAGCCGGCGGTCAGGATGAAACCCACCGCGTTATGGCCGTACCACCACTGGATCATGGCGTCCTGCACGCCCGCATAGGCGGAATACGACTTGGTGAACGAGGCTGGCATGACGGCGCCATTGACCACGTGCAGAATCGTCACGGCCAGGATGTAGGCGCCGAAGAACCAGTTGGCCACGTAGATGTGCTTGACCTTGCGCTTGATCAAGGTACCGAAGAACACGATGGCGTAGGCGATCCAGACGACGGCGATGAGGATGGCGATAGGCCATTCCAGTTCCGCGTATTCCTTGCCGCGCGTCATGCCCATGGGCAGGGTGACGACGGCGCACAGGATCACGGCTTGCCAGCCCCAGAAGGTGAAGGCGGCCAGTTTGTCGGAAAACAGCCGCACCTGGCAGGTGCGTTGCACGACGTAGTACGAGGTGGCGAACAAGCCGCAGATGCCGAAGGCGAAAATCACCGCATTCGTGTGCAGCGGACGCAAGCGTCCGTATGTCAGCCATGGTATGTCGAGGTTCAGGGCAGGCCAGGCCAGCTGAGCGGCGATGATAACGCCAACCAGCATGCCGATGATGCCCCATACCACAGTAGCGACCGCGAATTGCTTCACGATCTTGTAGTTATAGTTCAGCGATTGATCCACAAAGACTCTCCCTGGAATTACTATTTATGATGGTGGCCAGAGAGTAAGTGTTTGACCGCGAAAAAACTTTGATGTGGATCAAAATTCCCCGGATGAAATAAGCGTAGCGAACTGGCATCGAAATAAAGCGGTATTTCGGTCAAATTACGATCAAAAAAGCCATACAAGATCCCTGCAATCTGGGCGGATTGCGGGGCAGACGCCGGCCGGGCCGGGAGCTCAGGGATGCGGTTCGCCGGGCGCCGGCGTCGTTGTCGTATCGTCGTCCTGCAGCACGCGCAGGCCCGGTCCGACGAGGTCGTCGAACTGGCCGCCGTCCGAGGCCGTGAAATACACCCACAGGGCGATGAAGACGACCACGACGCTCAAGGGGATGAGGAGATACAGTGCTTCCATGTTCAGGCTTTCCGCAGGCGCAGGGCGTTGGCGATGACGACGGCCGAGCTGGCCGCCATGCCGACGCCGGACAGCCATGGGTTCAAGAAACCCAGCGCGGCGGCCGGGATGGCCGTCAGATTGTACAGGGTGGCCCAGCCCAGGTTTTCGCGGATGATGCGCATGCTGCGCGCGGCCGTCTTGGCCGTGTCGAGCACGGATACCAGTTGGTTTGAGAGCAGTACCGTGTCCGCATGGGCCTGCGCCAGGGCGGCGCCGGAACCCATGGCGAAGGAAACGTCGGCGCCGCTCAGCACGGCCGCGTCGTTGATGCCGTCGCCCACCATCGCCACGACGGCGCCCGTCGCCTGCAATTGCTGCACGAAATCGAGCTTTTCATCGGGCAGGCATTCGCCGCAGGCCGTGTTGATGCCCAGTTCCGTCGCCACGCTTTGCGTCAGCGCTTCCTGGTCGCCGCTGAGCAGCACGACCTGCTTGCCGCGCCGCTGGAAATACGCGACCACGTCGCGCGCTTCCGGGCGCAGCGCGTCGCTGAGTAAAAAGCGCGTCAGCCAGCGCCCCTGCGTGCCCAGGTACAGCGGCGTCATGCCCTGCATGCCGACGGCCGTGTCGCCCAACGGCGGACCGGCGATGGCGGCAACGAAGGCCGCATTGCCCAGGCGATAGCGCACGCCGCCGACGATGCCTTCGAGGCCCTGGCCCTGCACTTCCTGCAGCTGTTCCGCATGCGTGCGCGGCGTTTCTCCCGCGGCGGCCAGGATCGCCTGCGCCAGCGGATGGGCGCTGCCCGCTTCCAGCGCGGCGGCCACCTGCAGGCAGTCGTCTTCCGTCATGCCGTCCAGGCCCTCGATCTGCTTCAGCACGGGCCGGCCCAGCGTCAGGGTGCCCGTCTTGTCGAAGACGATGTGGGTGGCGCGGTGCAGGGTTTCCAGCACGTGCGGCTGGACGATCAGCACGCCGCGCCGCAGCAGGCTGTCGGTGGCGGCCGCCAGCGCCGTCGGCGTGGCCAGCGACAGCGCGCACGGGCAAGAGACAACCAGCACGGCGATGGCCACGGGCCAGGCCTGCGACGCGTCGTGCCAGATCCAGAAGGCGAACACGGCGACGGCGAACAGCAGCAGGCCCAGGACGAACCAGGCGGCCACCTTGTCGGCCCATTGCGCGATCTGCGGCTTGCCGCTGCCGGCCCGCTCGATCAGTTTCAATAAATCGGAAAGCGTGCTTTCGCGCGCCGGCTTCAGCACGCGCAGGATGATCGCCGCGCTGGCGTTGATGGCCCCGCCTGGCACGCGCTCGCCCGTTTTGCGGCGCTGTGCCGCGCTCTCGCCCGTCAGCAACGACAAATCGAGCGCGCTCGTACCCTCGATGATGACGCTGTCGGCGGCGATCGCTTCGCCCGGCTTGACGAGAATGACGTCGCCCACGGCCAGGCTGCCGGCCGGCACCAGGGTGGTGGCGCGGCTGTCGGGGAAGCCCGCCATCAAGGACGCGGACGCGGGCAAGGCGTGCTGCAGCCGTTCCAGCGCGGAAGCGGCCTTGCGGCGCGCCTGCAGCTCGAAATAGCGGCTGCACAGCAGCAGGAAGATGAACATCGTGGCCGAGTCGTAATACACCTCGCCGCGGCCCGTGAAGGTCGCCACCACGCTGCCGAAGAAGGCCGCCAGGATGCCCAGCGCGACGGGTACGTCCATGCCCAGGGTGCGCGCGCGCAGGCTGGCCCAGGCGCCCTGGAAGAAGGGCATGGCGGAGTAACAGATGGCAGGCAGGGTCAGCAGCAAACTGGCCCAGCGCATCAGGCTGGCCATATTGTCGTCCAGGGTGCCATCCTCGGCGGCCAGGTAGGCGGGCGCCACGTACATCATCACCTGCATCATCGACAGGCCGGCCACGAACAGCTGGCGGCCCAGGGTCTTGCTGGCTTTTTGCAGGCGTTCGCCATGGCGCACGGCGTCATACGGATAGGCGGTGTAGCCGACTTGCCGCACGGCTTGCAGAATGTCGCCCGGCTCGCACTGCGCGCGGCTCCAGCGCACGTACAGGCGCTCCGTGGCGACGTTCAGGCTGGCCGCCTGCACGCCGGGCAGGCGCGTCAGCTGGCGCTCGATCAGCCAGACGCAGGCGGCGCAGCGGATGCCTTCGACGGACAGGGTCGCTTCGCAGCTGCTGGCGTCGCGCGCGAATTGCGCATCGTCATTGCTGTACAGGCGCAGTTCGGGCGGCACCATGGTCGCATCGGCCGCATTGACGGCATATTCGTCGCGGTCGCGGTAGTAGGCGCTCTGGCCGATGTCGACGATGGTTTGCGCCACCGCTTCGCAGCCGGGGCAGCACATGGCGCGCGGCACGTCGTCGATGGTGACGTTCCAGCTGGAACCGCTTGGCACGGGCAAGCCGCAATGGAAGCAGGCGGATGGTTGTAAAACAGCATTCATAGGATTGTTTTCAAGCGTCTTTTCATGGATGGCCCGTGACGCACAGGGCGTCGAGCCAGCCCAGCGAGACGCCATTGACGGCGCGCAGCAGGCCCAGCAAGCCAAAGCCCAGCACCAGCAAGCCGCTGGCGATGCGCACGGGACGGCGCTGCATCTGCGCGCGCAAGCGCGTGCCCAGCAAACCCATGCCCAGCAAAGTGGGCAGGGTGCCCAGGCCGAAGGCGGCCATCGTGGCCGCGCTGTTCAGGGCCGAACCTTGCATCATGGCCGTCAGCAGCGCGCTGTAGACCATGCCGCACGGCATCCAGCCCCACAACCCGCCCACGGCCAGCGCCTTGAACGGCGTATCCATCGGCATCAACGGTTTCAGCAGGGGGCGCACGCGGCGCCAGACGACGTTGCCGGCCGCTTCCAGATGGGCCAGGCCGCGCCAGGCATCCATCAGGTACAGGCCCAAAGCAACGAGCATCAGGTTGGCCAGCCAGTAGCCGGCCACTTGCAGGGAAGCCAGGTGCAGCATGCCCGCGCCCGCCAGGCTGCCCGCCAGGGCGCCGGCCAGCATGTAGCTGACTATGCGCCCGCCGTTGTAGGCCAGCACGCGCAGCACGTTCGATTGCAGGCTTGTCCGCAGCGCGGGCCGTGCCACGGCGATGGCGATGACCGGGCGCGCAGGCGCCGCCGGTGCGCCTGCGCCCAGCGACAACGCGCCCACGATGCCGCCGCACATGCCGATGCAGTGCACGCTGCCGGCCAGGCCGACGAGGAACATGGGCACGAGGCTGAGGGCGTTCATCGCGTGGCGCTACACCGTTTTCGAGTAGCGCAGCGGCTGCACCGCGTCCGGCGCGGCATTCGCGCGCGCCATGGTCAGGTAGCGGTCGAAGACCATGCAGATATTGCGGATCAGCAAGCGTCCTTTCGGCGTGACCGTCAACCAGTCTTCCTCGATGACGAGCAAGCCGTCACGCGCCAGTTCGCGCAGCTTTTCCAGCTCGCTGGCGAAGTAGCTGCGGAATTTCACGGGATGCGCCTGCTCGATGCTGGCGATCGACAATTCGAAATTGCACATCAGCATCTGGATGATGATACGGCGCAGCAAATCGTCCGTGTCGAGCTTGATGCCGCGCGCGATCGGCAGCACGCCTTCGTCGAGCTTTTCGTAGTACGCATCGAGCGTCTTTTCATTCTGGCTGTAGACGGCACCGACGGAACTGATGGCCGACACGCCGCAGGCGATCAGGTCCGCTTCCGCGCGCGTGGAATAGCCCTGGAAGTTGCGGTGCAAGCGGCCCTGGCGCTGCGCCACGGCCAGGTCGTCCGTCGGCTTGGCGAAATGGTCCATGCCGATGTAGACGTAGCCGGCGGCCGTCAGGCGCGCGATGCACAGGCCCAGCATGGCCAGCTTGGTGGCGCTGTCGGGCATGTCGGCGTCGAGGATGCGGCGCTGCGGCTTGAACAGGTGCGGCATGTGCGCGTAGTGGTACAGGGCGATGCGGTCCGGGCTGGCGTTGATCACCTTGCGCAGGGTTTCCGTCATCGTTTCCAGGTTTTGCTTCGGCAAGCCGTAGATCAGGTCGATGCTGATCGAGCGGAAACCGGCGTCGCGCGCCGCCTGCATGATGGCCACCGTTTCCGCTTCCGGCTGGATGCGGTTGACGGCTTTTTGCACGTCGGCGTCGAAATCCTGCACGCCCAGGCTGATGCGGTTGAAACCTTGGGCGCGCAGGGAAAACACGCGTTCGCGCGACACCGTGCG
Source organism: Janthinobacterium sp. OK676 (assembly GCF_900103595.1). Lineage (NCBI taxonomy): Bacteria > Pseudomonadati > Pseudomonadota > Betaproteobacteria > Burkholderiales > Oxalobacteraceae > Janthinobacterium > Janthinobacterium sp. OK676. Next base: position 56,428 of record NZ_FNHA01000018.1, on the reverse strand, counting down.
CGGGTCGATCTCGATCGAATACTCGCCGTCTTCATCGGACGCGAACTCGAAATGCTGGCGCAGATGCGCCATCAGTTCGTCCATCTGCTTTTCGCTCAGGTAAGTGGGCGTGCCGCCGCCGAAGTGCAATTGCTCGATCTGGTTCATGCCGGCAAACAGCTTGCCCTGCATGGCGATTTCCTGCTTCAGATAGCTGAGATAAGTGGCGGCCTTGCTGCGGTCTTTCGTGATGATCTTGTTGCAGGCGCAGTAGTAGCACAGGGTGTCGCAGAACGGCACGTGCACGTACAGCGACAGCGGACGGCGGCCGCCGCGCATGCGCAGGGCGGCCAGCGCTTCGAGGAAGTTGCCGTACCCAAAGTCCCCGTTGAAACGGTCGGCGGTCGGATAGGACGTGTAGCGCGGGCCGGACTGGCTCATCTTGCCGATGATGACCGGGTCGAATTCGACGACCGCATCCAGTTCGGCGGAAGCACTGCTGAGTAGTGTAGGCATGATGTGTATGAAGTCTTGAAAGGTTTAGGCGGCCAGGCGTTTCAGGGCGGTGGGCTTGCCGGCGTTCGCGGCGCCGCCCTTGCCGCCGGGCATGGCGACGCGGCGCGGTGGCGGCATCTTGCCGAAATTGAACAGGCTCACGGCTTGCGACAGGCTGGCCGCTTCTTCCGCCAGGCGGGTGGCCGCCGCGGCGGCTTCTTCCACCAGGGCCGCGTTCTGCTGCGTCACCTGGTCCATGTGGGCGATGGCCTGGTTGACCTGGTCGACGCCGATGCTCTGTTCGCGCGAGGCGATCGAGATTTCCTGCATGATGGCCGTCACCTGCTTGACGGAGCTGACCACCTGCTCCATGGTGGCGCCGGCGCGGTTCACCTGCAGCATGCCGGCGCCCACCTTGCCGACGGAAATTTCAATCAGTTGCTTGATGTCCTTGGCCGCCACGGACGAGCGCTGCGCCAGGTTGCGCACTTCGCCCGCCACGACGGCAAAGCCCCTGCCCTGCTCGCCGGCGCGGGCCGCTTCCACGGCCGCGTTCAGGGCCAGGATGTTGGTCTGGAAGGCGATGCCTTCAATCAGGCCGATGATGTCGACGATTTTCTTCGACGAGGTATTGATGTCGTCCATGGTGGTGATCACTTCGGAGACGATCTCGCCGCCCTGCACGGCCACTTTCGAGGCGGCCACGGCCAGCTCGTTCGCCTGCACGGAATTGTCCGCGTTCTGTTTCACGGTCGACGAGAATTCCTCGATGCTCGAAGCCGTCTCTTCCAGGCTGGCCGCCTGCGATTCCGTGCGGCCCGAGAGGTCCATATTGCCGACGGCGATCTGCTTGGTGGCCACGGCCATGGTTTCCACGTTGATGCGCACGTCGCGGATGGTGGCGATCAGGTTGCTGTTCATCTGTTGCAGCGCGCGCAGCAATTGCCCCATTTCATCCGTGCTGTCCGTCTCGAAACTGCCCGACAGGTCGCCGGCGGCAATCGCCCGCGCGCCGTTCAGGGCCTTGCCCAGCGGCTTGAGCACGGACATGCGCAAGGTGTACCAGAGGAAAACGTTGATCAGGAAGCCGAACAGGGTGGCGCCGAAGATGGCGTAATTGGTGATCTTGCCGCCGCTGGCGAACAGGCTGATGACGCACACCAGCAACTGCAAGCAGTTGACGATGGAGGTGGCGGCCCAGATGCGCAGGTTGAGCGACATGTGCGTCAGGTTGTGCAGCAGGTGCGCCAGGCCCGGGCGCACGATCTGGCCGTGCTTGATGACGATGTTGCCGCCTTCCTTGTTGCGGATGGCCGCGTAGGCTTCCTCGGCCGCTTTTACCTGGTCCTTGTCCGCTTTCACGCGCACGGACATGTAGCCGATGGTCTTGCCCGCTTCGCGGATGGGCGTGACGTTGGCGCGCACCCAGTAAAAGTCGCCGTTCTTGCAGCGGTTCTTGACCAGGCCCGTCCACGGTGTGCCGGCCTGGACCGAGGCCCACAGGTCGGCGAACGCTTCGGCCGGCATGTCCGGGTGGCGCACGATGTTCTGGGGCGAACCGAGCAGCTCGGCCTCGCTGAAGCCGCTGACCTGGCTGAAGTACGGATTCACATACACGATATTGCCGTTCATATCCGTTTTCGACACGATGGCCTGGTCGTCCAGGACGAGGACTTCACGGTTAGTCACTGGCAAATTTTGTCGCATGGTCGCGGCTTCCTGATCAGTTGAATAGCTAATTGGTGAGTAAGACTTGCACGATTGCAAGAATGGAGATCAGTGTAAGGAGTCGCCTGCGCAAATTTATTGATGTAGATCAAAATCCTCCAGATTGGTCGTGCTTGTACGCATTTAGCGATAGCAATGCGGCATTGTTGTAACGCTACTGGTTGCCAGCGGCGGCTAATCCACGCCCGCCGTCAGCGGCCGCAAACTGCCCACGGCGTAGCCTTGCGCGTAGTCGATGCCCAGCTCGCGGATGACGGCCAGGGTGGCATCGTCTTCCACGTATTCGGCCACCGTTTTCAAGCCCATCACGTGGCCCACTTCATTGATGGCCTTGACCATGGCGCGGTTGATGGCGTTGCTGGCGATGTCGCGCACGAAGACGCCGTCGATCTTCAGATAGTCGACGGGTAGCGCCTTCAGGTAGCCGAACGAGGAAAAGCCGCTGCCGAAGTCGTCGAGCGAGAAGCGGCAACCCATGGCCTTGAGCTGGCGCATGAATACTTGCGCCTTGGGCAGGTTGGCGATGACGGCCGTTTCCGTGATTTCAAAGCAGATTTGCTCGGGCGCAACGGCAAATTGCACGAACTGTTCGGTGATGTAGTCGTGCAAGCCCGTGTCGGCCAGCGACATGCCCGACAGGTTGACGGAATACAGGGCTGGGGCGCGGCGCCGGCTTTCCGCCATCGCTTCCATCGGCGGCAGGCTGTCGCGCACGCTCTCGATATGCGCGCAGACGGCGCGGATGACCCAGCGGTCGATGGACAGCATCATGTCGTAGCGTTCGGCGGCCGGGATGAAGGCGCCCGGCAAGATCAGGTCGCCCTTGCTGTTGCGGATGCGGATCAACACTTCGTCGTGGTGTTCCTGGCCGTCGTGCAGGTGCACGATGGGCATGGCGTACAGGCGGAAATAATCGTGGGCGAACGCTTCGTTCAGACGCGAAATCCACAGCATTTCGCCATGCCGCTGCGCCAGCATGACGTCGGACTCCTGGTAGACATGGATGCGGTTGCGGCCCTGCTCCTTGGCCAGGTAGCAGGCCTGGTCGGCCGCGCTCAGCAGCTCGCTCATGGACTTGCTGTCCTGGCTGATTTCCACCATGCCGATGCTCACGCCCAGCTCGAAGTTGCGGCTATCCCAGGCGAAGCGGAAATCGCGGATGGACTGGCGCAGCTGTTCGCCGATCACGCGCGCGTGATCGAGCGGGCAGTGCGGCAGCAGCACGCCCAGTTCGTCGCCACCGAGGCGGGCCAGGATGTCGCTGTCGCGCATTTGCGCCTGCAGCATTTTCGCCAGCAGCTGCAGCAGCACGTCGCCTGCGCCGTGGCCGCAGGTGTCGTTGATGACCTTGAACTGGTCCAGGTCCAGGTACAGCAGCGCATGCACGTGGCCCTCTTCCTTGGCCGTGTGCAGGGCGCCGGCCACCAGGTGTTCGAATTCGCGCCGGTTGATCAGGCCCGTCAGGGTGTCGTGCGTGGCGTGCCACGACAGTTGCTGGCTCAGCTTGCGCTCGTGGCTGACGTCGCGGAACACGACGACGGCGCCGAGGATGTTTCCGTCGTGCGACCAGATGGGCGCGGCCGACTCCTCGACGGCAATGCGCCGCCCGTCGCGCGTGACCAGCTGCGCATGCGTGGAAATGCCGATGGCCTGGCGCTGGCGCAGACACTTGATGGCCACGTGTTCGAGCGGCTCGCCCGTGTGTTCATCGATGAGGTTCAGGGTTTGCCAGATGTCGAGACCCTGGGCCAGTTCGTTGCTCCAGCCCGTCAATTGCTCGGCCACCCGGTTCAGGTAGCGTGTCTTGCCTTGCGGATCGGTGGTGATCACGCCGTCGCCGATGGAGCTGAGCGTCACTTCCGCCAGTTCCTTGCTTTCGGCGATCATCAGATCGCGCAAGGTGTGCTCGGTGATATCCCAGATGATGCCCAGGGTGCGGTCGGGGAGACCGTCGGCATTCGTGAACACTTGCGCCTTGGCCGCCAGCCAGCGTTCGCTGCCGTCGGGCCAGACGACGCGGTACTGCAATTCATAGCCGTCGTGCTGGCGCACGGCTTCCTGCATCACCTCGAGTACCTTGCTCTGGTCATCGACGTGGACGAAGCCGAGAAAGGCACGGAACGGCTGCGTCAGCGGCCGCTCTTCCAGGCCCAGCAGGGCCGCGCCGTTGGCCGACCAGCTGACCGTGCCGTCGATGATCTGGCCATCGACGATGCGCGAATCCCAGATCGCCATGTGCGCCGCATCCAGTGCCATCTGCAAACGTTTTTGCTGGTCGCTCATCGCCGCCCCCTCACGTGGATATACAGGTAGACGCGCTGGCGCGATTTAGGTTCCCGGCACCTCCGCCGGCGTTGCGGCCGAGGCGCGCGCCACGTCGCGCACATTCTTTTGCACGGCCACGGCGGCAAACAGGCTGAGCAGGAATGCCATGGCGTAGAAACCCTTTTCGCTGTTTTGCAGGGTGGCGTTCCACAGGCCGACCGTCAGCAGCAGCAAGGCCAGCAGCACGGAAATCCAGCACAGGCCAAAATAAATGCCCGTCACGGCGATGCCTTCGGCGCGGTCGCGCACGGATTTTTGCAGCGAGATGGCGGCGAACAGGCCGTACATGAGGATGGTGAAGTAATAGCCCTTCTCGTTGAGCGCCATGCTGGCGTTCCACAGGCCGGACAGGTAGGTGATGGCGCCGATCAGCAGGGCCGCCCAGGAGGCGCCGATGAAGGCGCTGCTGGGACGTTGGATGGGGGAAGTCTGCATAGGGTCTCCATGGACGGGCTGGCGCCGCGGCATGGCCGGGGCGGCAGGCACGGATGCGCCTGCCGCCCCATCAGACCAGAAAGTTTATTTGGCTGGCTTGACCATGCGCAACAAAGCCGACACGGCCGTGACGCCGGCCAGCACCAGGCCCCCGGCGATGACGCCGGCCACCGCGTTGATCAGGCTGGGCGTGACGGCTGCCAGCACGGGGCCGATGCCGGCCACGCTGCCGACGGCTTCTTCCGCGTGGTGCAGCATGCCGCTGGCCCACGGCCAGCCGTGCGTCAGAATGCCGCCGCCCACCATGAACATGGCCAGGGTACCCACGACGGACAGAAATTTCATCAGTTTCGGCGCCGCCGACACGAGCATGCGGCCAAAGCCGCGCACGCCGTCCATCAGCGCGCCCGCGCCCTTGCGCGCGGACAAATAAAAGCCCGCGTCGTCGAGCTTGACGATGCCCGCCACCAGGCCGTACACGCCCACCGTCATGATGATGGCGATGCCGACGACGACGGCCACCTGCTCGGCGAAGGTGGCCGCAGCCACCGTACCGAGGGCGATGACGATGATTTCCGCCGACAAAATGAAATCGGTGCGGATGGCGCCCTTGATCTTGTCCTTTTCCAGGGCGACGAGGTCGACCTGCGGGTCGCGCAGCGCCTGGGCCAGCTCGGCCTTGTGGCTGTCGTCCGGGTGCAGGTATTTGTGCGCGATCTTCTCGAAGCCTTCGAAGCACAGGTAGGCGCCGCCCACCATCAGGAGCGGCGTGATGGCCCACGGCGCAAACGCGCTGATGGCCAGCGCTGCGGGCACGAGGATGGCCTTGTTCTTCAGCGAACCGACGGCGACGGCCCAGACAACCGGCAGTTCGCGCTCGGCGCGCACGCCGGCCACTTGCTGCGCGTTCAGGGCCAGGTCGTCACCGAGCACGCCGGCCGTCTTCTTGGCGGCCACCTTGGTCATCAGGGAAACGTCGTCGAGAATGCTGGCGATGTCGTCGAGCAGGGCCAGCAGGCTGGAGCCGGCCATCTCAGCGCGCTCCCATGGCGGTGGCAGGGAATCGTGGAGCGAGGAAAGTGTTGTTTTTCATGATGTTATTCTTGGTTGTACGGCAAGGAGTGAGGTCGGTAAGACACGACCGCGATCTTACCCCAGGGATGGCCGGCAGGGCCGCACTGACCGGGGTAAAATTGCTCTTCATTACCATTTTTTGGGAAACCGCATGCCATTCGCCACCTGGATCACCTTTGTCATCGCCGCCTCCATCATCGCCGTCTCGCCCGGCTCGGGCGCCGTGCTGTCGATGTCGCACGGCCTGTCGTACGGGGTGAAAAAGGCCAGCGCCACGATTCTCGGCCTGCAACTGGGCTTGCTGGTGGTGCTGGGCATCGCGGGCGCCGGGGTGGGTTCCCTGCTGCTGGCCTCCGAAGTGGCGTTCAATATCGTCAAGACGGTGGGCGCCCTGTACCTGATCTACCTGGGCCTGTCGCAGTGGCGCGCCAAGGTGGCCGTGACGGGCGACCTGCACGCCGACGCCGTCGTGCCGTCCTGGCGCCGGCGCGTGCTGACGGGTTTTCTCACCAACGTGACGAATCCGAAAGGCATCATCTTCATGGTGGCGGTGTTGCCGCAATTCATCAGCCCGACCGCGCCCCTGCTGCCGCAACTGCTGATCCTGGCCGTCACCATGTGCACGATCGACCAGATCGTCATGCACAGCTATGCCTTCCTCGCTTCGTCAATGCAGCGCTTTTTCCACGACGCCAAGGCCGTGAAAAAGCAGAACCGCTTCTTTGGCGGCTTGCTGATGGCTGTCGGCGCGGCCCTGTTCTTCGTCAAGCGCGGCGGCCAGGCGGCATCCTGACCGAAGTCAAGATGCAAACATTTGTAAGCCCGCTTGCGATGCCCGCCTGAAGCGGATGTAATCGATACATGTCGTCATTGTAAGTCCTGCCTGGAGCGCTGCCATGCGTCCGACCCTGTCTTTCCCCTTTCTGAACGCCGTGTGCGCCGTGCTGCTGTCGTCGGCGTGCTCGCTGGTGCTGGCCGAGGATCCGCCCGCCCGCGTGGGCCGTATTTCCACCGTCGAAGGACAGGTGCTGGTGCGCGCCGGCGACGGCGACGCGCAAAACGCCCTGCTGAACTGGCCCGTCACGACGGATAACCGTTTGAGCACCATGCGCGGCGCGCTGGCGGAGTTTCGCGTGGGTGCGGCGGCCGTGCGTCTCGATGGCGATTCCGAGCTGGAAGTGAGCGAGCTCGATGACGACAGTTTCAAATTGCACCTCAGCTATGGCACGGTCAGCGTGCGCGTGCGCAATCCCGACGCGCTGCGCGGCTTCGAGCTGACCACCGCCCAGGCCCGCGTGATTCTGACGCAGCCGGGCTGGGTGCGCATCGAGGCGGGGCGCCAGCCCGGCACCAGCGTCGTCAGCGTGCTCGACGGCGCGGCCGACGTGGATGGCGCGACGGGCAGCGTCACCTTGCGCGCTGGCAAGCGTGCCGAGCTGACGGACGAGGAATTGCGCACGGGCGCCTTGCAGCGGATCGCCTTCGACAACTGGCCCGAAGCCTTGCCCGCCGCCGCGCCGGCCTTGCGCTATGTCACGGACGATACCACCGGCTATGAAGAGCTGGACCGCTATGGCGCCTGGCAGGAAGACGCGGAATACGGCCCCTTGTGGCTGCCCAGCGCCGTGCCGGCCGGCTGGGCGCCGTACAGCGACGGGCGCTGGACGTGGATCGCGCCGTGGGGCTGGACCTGGGTCGACAATGCGCCGTGGGGCTATGCCCCCTCGCACTACGGCCGCTGGGTGCTGCTGGGCCACCGCTGGGGCTGGGCGCCGGGACGCGAACGTGGCCGCGTGCCCTGGGCGCCGGCCCTGGTGGGCTGGGTCGGCGGCAACCACTGGCAGCAGCATGGCCAGCACCCGGGCGTCGGCTGGTTCCCCCTGTCGCCGCACGAGCGCTACGTGCCCGGCTACCGCGCCAGCGCCGAGTATGAACGCCGCATCAACCGCGTGGCCGAAGGGCGCCGCCCCGTGGCGGGCGAGCGCGAACGGCGCGAAGGCATGACGATGCTGCCCGGCGAGCGTTTTGGCGGCGCGCGCACGGTCGACGTGCCGCGCCGTAACCGCACCACCATGCCGCCACCTGTCATGCAAAGTTTGCCCTTGAGCACGGCCCCTGCGCCGGCCGGCAACTGGCAGCGTCCCGCCGAGCCGAGGGAGCCCCGGCGCGACTGGGTCAACCGTCCCGGCCGCTTGCAGACGGACGATGGCCAGACGCACATGGCGCCCCGTCCCATGCAGCCGAACCGGCCGCCCGTGCCGGCCCAGCCGCAACAGCCGCCGGTGCCGGCACAGCCCCGGATGCCGGCCATGCCGGCCTTGCCGCCCGTGCAAGATCATGTGGGTCACCCCGGGTGGCATGGCGAGGAGCGACCCCGCGCCGACTGGCACCGCGCCGAGCGTGGCCCCCGCCGCGAAGCGTTGCAGACGGCGCCGCCGCCATCCTTGCCTGCTTCGCCGCCCGTGGCCGTGCAGCGCCCCGCGCCGCCGCCTCCACCGGCTCCTGCGGCCCCTGCCGCACGGCCGCCCCAGGAAGCGCGCAGTGCCGAGCGCCCCAATCCGCCCCGGGAGCGCAACCATGAGCGCGGCAATCCCGGCCGCAACGGCCGGATGCAGGAAGTGGAGCGCTGACGGGCGTGCCGTCTGTCGCGCCGTATCGGCGTTCACGCCGCAAAATGCGCAGTTCGTCACATACCGGAGGTAAGGCGGCCGTCGTTTGGCTACAGTACGACTACTGCTTTTCCTCCAAGTCACAGCAGCGACTTTTCCGGCTATTTTGTCTCAACGAAATAGTTTTCCGCCAGCTTACCCAGCTGGCTTTTTTTTGCCTTGCCGTCTGCGCCATGGCGGCGGGCGCGCCCGCCCTCAAAGTTGGCTACAATACGCTTTTATGCAGCCGCCGCGCGATAAGCGTTGCCTGTTCTGACCTGCACTGATTGGATTTCCCATGCAAACGACGCCTCCCACCGAACACATTATTCCTCCCAGCGAATCGCTGATCGAATATCCGAGCGACTTTCCCATCAAGATCATGGGCCCGACGCATGTCGACTTCGCCCCGACCATGCTGGAACTGGTCATCAGCCACGATCCGACCTTCCACGCGGGCCGCATGGAAGAGCGTCCATCGGGCAAGGGCAACTACACGGGCCTGACCGTCACCGTGCGCGCCATCAGCCGCGAGCAGCTCGACGCCCTGTACACGGCGCTGTCGGGCCACCCGATGGTGAAGATCGTCATGTAAGCAAGGTGGGCGCTTCGCGTGCCTGGAAGGCGGCAATTTCTTCGCCCAGCCAGGCACGGAAGGCCCGCACTGGCTCGCGCTGCGCCGCGGCGGGCGGGCTGACCAGGTAATACGCGTCGGCGCAGGGCACGGCCATATCGAACAGGCGCACCAGCCGCCCCGCCGCCACCTCCTGCAGCGCCACCACATGGCGCACCAGCGCCACGCCGTCGCCATCGATGGCCGAGCGTATCAGCATCGACAAATCCTCGTACAGTACGCCGCCCACGGGCTCGGCCAGCGGCAAGCCGGCCGCCGCCAGCCATGGCCGCCACGGTTCGAGCGAGCGCAGCAAGGTCGCCTGCGCCAGTTCGCCCGGCGTGGCCGGCAAGTTGCCGCCCCGGTAATGGGGACTGCAGACGGGGTAATACACGTCGCCCATCAGCGGCTGCACCAGCAGGCCCGGATAATGGCCGCGGCCAAAGCGGATGCCCACGTCGATGCCTTCGCTTTCCAGGTCTTGCAAGGCGCCGCTCGTTTGCAGCACGACTTCGATGCCGGGATGGCGTTCGATGAAATGCCCGAGGCGCGGCGCCAGCCAGCGCGCCGCAAACGAGGGAATCGCCGTGATCGTCAGCCGCGTATTGGCGGGCGCCGGCCGCAGCGCTTGCGCCGCCGTGGCGATCTCCGTGAAAGCCTTGCCCAGCACCAGCGCAAATTGCCGCCCCTGCGGCGTGACCGTCACATGGCGGCCGTTGCGCTGGAACAGCAGCACGCCCAGTTCTTCTTCCAGCTTGCGCACCTGGTGGCTGATGGCGCCGTGCGTCAGGTGCAGTTCCTCGGCCGCGCGCGAAAAATTGCCATGGCGGGCAGCCGCCTCGAAGGCGCGCAATGCTGAAAAATTGGGCAGTCGGGACATGGCGTTTGATGTGAATAGAAGTAACCAGAACGCTGAATATAACTCGTTTTGAAGGCAGTGCACGGCGCTTTATGATGAATCCTGTTCACTTATCCACAGGAAGCCCGCCATGTCCCTCGTTTTGTATGTCGACCGCAACCGCATCAGCCCGTATGCCCTGTCCGCCTTTGTCGCCCTGAGCGAAAAGCGGCTTCCCTTCACCGTGCAGGACGTCGACCTGGACGCGGGCGCGGCGCGCCAGCCGCCGTTCAGCAAGGTCAGCCTGACGCAGCGCGTGCCCGCCATCGAGCATGACGGCTTTGTCCTGACGGAATCGAACGCCATCGCCGACTACCTCGACGACGTCTTTGCCGCGCCCGACTATCCATCGGTGCTGCCGCGCGACGTACGGCAGCGGGCGCGGGCGAGGCAAGTGCAGGCGTGGCTGCGCAGCGACCTGCTGGCGCTGCGCAACGAGCGCGATTCCACCGTCGTGTTCCATCCGCCCCGCGCGGACCACGCGCCGCTGTCGCCGGCGGCGCAGGCCGCGGCCGCCAAGCTGCTGCACATCGCGGGCGAACTCGTGCACGGTGACTACCTGGCTGGCGCCTGGAGCATCGCCGACACGGACCTGGCCCTGATGCTGTTGCGTTTGATCAAGAGCGGCGAGCCCGTGCCGCCTGTCCTGCGCGACTATGCGCTGGCCCAGTGGCAGCGCCCTGCCGTGCGGCAGTGGCTGGCGCAGGTGCCGTCGCCGCAGCCGGCTTAGTCAGCCCCCACACGAGGGCAAAGGCCGCGCTGGCCGCCGCCGTCACCCACAGCAGCGGCTTTTCGCTGCCGTCCGTGATGGCGGCGATGACGGCGCCGCACACGGCCGTGATGAGCATCTGCACGAAGAAGAACAGGCCCGAGGCGCTGCCCGCCTGGGCGCCATACGGCTGCAGCACGGCCAGCTGGCAGGCGGGAATGGCCATGCCCACCGACACCATCACCAGCAACATGGGCGCCACCAGCGAGGCCACGTGCTGCGGCGCCAACGTCCCCGCCAGCAACAGGCTGGCCGCGCCCGCCACATTGATCAGCACCGCCACGCCCAGCATGTAATCGGCGCCCAGGCGCGGTCCCAGGGCGCGAAACAGGCTCGATCCCGCGATATAGCCGCTGACCGTCAGCGCGAATACCAGCGCGTATGCGTGCGGCGACAGATGCATACCCCTTTGCAACAGCACGGACGATTCCGCAATGAAGGGGAAATACGTGCAATACACACAGCCGATGGCCAGCGCATAGCGCAGGAAATACCTGTCGCCCAGCAGGCGGCGGTACAGCGCGAGGGTATTTCCTTGTGGTACGACGCTGGCCGGCCTGGTTTCCGGCACGTAGGCGGCGATCAGCCCCAGCGACAGCGCGCCCAGTGCGCACAGCACGCCAAACACGGCGCGCCAGCCGAATGCCGCATCGAGCACGCTGCCCGCCAGCGGCGCCACGATCGGCGACAAGCCCATCGCCATCGAGATTTTCCCCAGCATGCGCGCCTGCGTGGCGGGATCGAAGCGGTCGCGCACCATGACCCGGCCGATGATGGTGCCGCTGCAGCCGCCGAACGCCTGCAGCACGCGCGCACCGATGAGCACGTACACGTCGCTGGTCACGGTGCAGACGATGCTGGCGAGCACAAAAATGCCCGTGCCGGCCAGCAGCACGGGGCGGCGTCCGTAGCGGTCGGCCAGCGGCCCGCAAGCGAGCATCGAGGCGGCCGAGCCGGCCATGAACAGGCTCAGGGTCAGTTGCAACTGGGCATCGCTGGCATGCAGGGCGTCGGCCATGGCCGGCAGCGAAGGCAGATAGATGTCGATGCTGATGCGCGACAGGCAGACCAGCAGCAGCACGATGGCGCCCCAGGCCCACAGGGGAAGTGTTGTTCGTTGATTCATGTTTTTTGGTATGCAAGAGATGACAAACGCACCGGAACGGTGAGAATAGGATGGTTGTGGTGTAATGCGAAGTGCCAGTCATCAGAAAACTCATTGGACCACTTGGACGATTATCATGCCGCGAGGAAAATCACCGCACACCCTGGACTTGCCTCGCCCGACCAGCTGGCTCGACAAGGCGGGCGTCAACAAGCAGGATGGCGCGTATGAAGCGCTGCGCTCGGCCATCCTGACGAAGATGCTGCCGGCGGGCAGCCGCTTGCCGTCCAGCCGCACCCTGGCCGAACGGTGGGAATTGTCGCGCGGCACCATCGAAACCGTGTTCGACCGTCTGCATGCGGAAGCGTACGTGACGCGCGTACCCGGTTCCGGCACGCGCGTGTGCGCCGTCGTGCCGGAACGTTTTTTGATGGCAGGCTTTGCCGATGCCGCCCCGGCCGTACCGGCCGCCGTGCCCCTGCCCGCTTCGGACACGGGCGTGCGCGACGGCTTGCCGTTTGTCGCGCGGCGCGCCGACGCCAGCCTGTTTCCCATGGCCGCCTGGTCCAAGTGCGCCACGCGGGCGCTGGCCGCCGCCACGCCGGAGCAGCTGTGCAGCGCCGATCCTGCCGGCCTGCTCCAGCTGCGCCAGCAGATCGCCGATTTCCTCGCCAAATACCGCGGCATCCGCTGCGACCCGCAAGACATCATCGTCACGACCGGCATCCGCCACGCGATCGACTTACTGGCGCGCGGCATCGTGCGCGATGGCGATAAAGTCTGCTTGGAAGAACCTGGCTACCCGGCCGCGCGCGCCCTGTTCGCCCTGGCCGGCGCCGTGCCGGTGGACATTGCCGTCGACGCCGAGGGCATCGATTGCGCTGCGCTGGCCGCGCACGCGGGCGCCTGCCTCGCCTACGTGACGCCGGCGCACCAGTCGCCGCTGGGCGTGACCATGTCCGTCACGCGCCGCCTGGCGTTATTGGAATGGGCGAACGACCACGGCGCCTGGGTGGTGGAAGACGATTACGACAGCGAATTCAATTACCACAGCGCCCCGCTGGCGGCCCTGAAGGCGCTGGACCAGTACCAGCGCGTGATTTACTGTGGCAGTTTCAACAAGACTCTGTTTGCGGGCCTGCGCGTGGGCTTCATGGTGCTGCCGCCTGCCTTGCGCCCGCAGTTGCTGGGCATCGTGCAATTGACGGGCCGCTCCGTAGGCGTGACGGAACAGCTGGCGCTGGCCGCCTGGATGGAGGAAGGCGCCTTCGTGCGCCATTTGCGCCAGGCGCGCCTGGCCTACAAGGAGCGGCGCGACCTGCTGCTGGCCTGCCTCGAGCAGACCGCGCCCGGGCGCTACACGATCACTGGACAGCAGGCGGGCTTCCATTGCGTGCTGTGGCTGCCGCCGGACAGCGACGAGCGGGCGTTTTGCGCGCGCGCGGCGCAGGACGGGCTGGCGCTGCAGCCGCTCGGCGACTTTTGCCACAGCGCCAGGCTGGCGCCGGCCGTGCTGCTCGGCTACACGGCCTTGAGCCTGGCCCAGGTACGCCATGCTGCACAAAAATTGGGCAGGTTGCTGCTGTTGCCAGAGTCCGCCCCGGAATGAAACGGCCGCCTGGCTTATAATCACGGCTTCGCCGCAGCGTCCGCAGGGCGCCGGCAGCTGATTACAGAATCCGTCATGACCACCACCCGCACCGAAAAGGCGCTGATCCGCGAGCTGGGCCGCGTCGATTACGAGCCCACCTTTGCCGCCATGCGCGCCTTTACCGATGCGCGTACGACGGACACGCGCGACGAACTGTGGATCGTCGAGCATCCGCCCGTGTTTACGTTGGGCCTGGCGGCCGACCGCGGCCATCTGCTGGCCGGCGCCGAAAACGTGCCCGTGGTGCAGACGGACCGGGGCGGCGAAGTGACGTTCCACGGCCCCGGCCAGGTGGTGATTTACCTGCTGATGGACTTGCGCCGCAACAAGCCGGGCGGCAAGCTGTACGCGCGCCAGTTCGTGCATAAAATCGAGCAAGCCATCATCAACGTGCTGGCGGCGTATAATCTCGCTGGCGAGCGCATCGATGGCGCGCCTGGCATCTATATCGCCGGCGGGCCAAGCAAGGGTGCGAAGATCGCCGCGCTGGGCTTGAAAGTGCGCGGCAACGGCTGCACCTACCATGGCGTATCGCTCAACGTGGCGATGGACCTGGCACCGTTTTCCTGGATTAACCCTTGCGGCTATTCCGGCCTGAAGACGGTGGACATGCGCAGCATGGGCGTGTTGGCGCCGCTGGCCGACGTGCAGCGGGCCCTGGCCCATGAATTGACCGTATTACTCGATGTAAGCGAAGTAAACAGCGCCGCAGGCGCGCCTCAGGCAGCGGATGCCTGAGCAAACAAACCAACATGCCCGTCAAGGGCTCGCAGCCATGACTTCTGAGACCATTTCCAGCACCGCACCCGCCGCTCCCGCCTACAACCCGAGCGAAAAGCAAAAAGGCGCCAGCAAGACGTCGCGCATCCCGATCAAGATCGTCCCGATCGAGCAGATCGAGCGCCTGAAAAAGCCGGACTGGATCCGCGTCAAGGCCGCGTCGGCATCGACCCGTTTCTATGAAATCAAGGATATCCTGCGCGAAAACAAACTCGTCACCGTGTGCGAGGAAGCCAGCTGCCCGAACATCGGCGAATGCTTCGGCAAGGGCACGGCCACCTTCATGATCATGGGCGACAAGTGCACGCGCCGCTGCCCGTTCTGCGACGTCGGCCACGGCCGCCCGGACCCGCTGGACAAGGACGAGCCATCGAATCTGTCGAAAACCATCGCCAAGCTGCGCCTGAACTACGTCGTCATCACTTCCGTCGACCGCGATGACTTGCGCGACGGCGGCGCCGGCCATTTCGTCGAGTGCATCCAGCAAACGCGCGCCCTGTCGCCGAACACCCGCATCGAAGTGCTGGTGCCCGACTTCCGTGGCCGCCTGGAAAAAGCGTTGCTGTTGTTCAAGGATGGCTTGCCTGACGTCATGAACCACAACCTGGAAACGGCGCCGCGCCTGTACAAGGAAGCGCGTCCCGGTTCCGATTACATGCACTCGCTGAAGCTGCTGAAAGACTTCAAGGCCATGTACCCGGACGTGAAAACCAAGTCCGGCATCATGGTGGGCCTGGGCGAGACGGACGAGGAAATCCTGCAAGTCATGCGCGACATGCGCGAGCACGACATCGACATGCTGACCATCGGCCAGTACCTGGCGCCATCGAACAGCCACCTGCCCGTGCGCCGCTACGTGCACCCGGACGTCTTTAAAATGTTCGAAGAGGAAGCGTACAAGATGGGCTTCACCCACGCCGCCGTGGGCGCCATGGTGCGCAGCTCCTACCACGCGGATGAACAGGCGCACAGCGCCGGCGTGGAATCGGCGCTGAATTTCTAAGCCACTTGTGCCGCATCAAGCCGCCCGCTGCAAAGCCGGGCGGCTTTTTTTTGCCTGTTCGTATCGTGCCCACCTCATGCGGCTGAGCGTCCTATACTGGCATGCTGAAAAAGCATGATTGACGGATAAGCTACGAGGTGACGCATGGACGTACGCATCGACGCATCGTGGAAGGCGCGGCTGGAAGGCGAGTTTGCCCAGCCCTACTGGGAACGCCTGGCCGCTTTCGTGAAGCAAGAGTATGCGGCGGGGCCGTGTTTTCCGCCGGGTAAAACGATCTTCCGCGCGTTCGACCTGACGCCGTTCGAGCAAGTCAAGGTCGTGATCCTGGGGCAGGACCCGTATCACACGCCGGGCGCGGCCATGGGCCTGTGTTTTTCGATTCCCGAAGGCACGCCGCCGCAGCCTAGCCTGCAAAATATCTTCAAGGAATTGCAGAGTGACCTGGGCGTGGCGCGCACGCGCACGGATTTGTCGGACTGGGCCGAACAAGGCGTGTTCCTGCTCAACAGCGTGCTGACGGTGCGCGCGGGCGCGGCCGGTTCGCATGCGGGCAAGGGCTGGGAAAAACTGACGGACAGCGCCATCCGCCACCTGTCCGCCGAGCGCAACAATCTCGTGTTCATGCTGTGGGGCGGCTATGCGCAAGCCAAGCGCACCCTGATCGATCCCGGCAAGCACCTGGTGCTGGCGGCGCCGCATCCATCCCCCTTGTCGGCCAGCAAAGGTTTCTTTGGCAGCAAGCCGTTCAGCCAGGCCAACGCCTATTTGCAGGCGCATGGCCAGGCGCCCATCGCCTGGGCCTAAATCAGATACGGCACGGCAACCGACAGCGGCAGGCGTTGCTCCCTGCCGCTGTCTTCGCGCGTAACGGTTAAAAGCTGGTCGACAGGCCCGCATAGATGCTGCGGCGGGCGCCGTACTGCGGCGCCCCCACGCCCACGCCGGAACCGTCGCGCAGCAGATACGATTTGTCGAACAGGTTGATCAGAGCCAATCGTCCCTCGATTCTGCCGAGCGGCGTGTGCTTCCACGTGTGCGTGAGCGCCGTGTTGACGGTGAAGTAGCTCGGCAGATGGCCGGAATTGGGCGCGCCGCCGTCCGGGGTCATGCGCAGGCCGCTGCCGTAGAGGAAGTCAGCGCTCACTTGCGAATCGCCAAAGTGATAGTGGCCGCCGCCCGACAAGGTGTATTTCTGGTCATGATCGAGGTAGACATAGTGCTTGCTGATGTAGTTCAACTCATCGGCGCCAAACAGGGCCTGGCCCGAATTGATGTTGCGGCCCTGCGCCTTTTGCGTGCTGGCGTTGAGGAACAGGCCCCAGTTTTTCTCGCTGTAGATGGCGGATAACTCCAGGCCCTTGGCGTAGCCGTCCGCATAGTTGAATGGCGTCAAAATCAATGCCTGGCCGAACTGGCCTTCGTCGAGCAGGTTGTTGATCTTTTTGTAGTACACATCGGCCGTCACGGTCAGTTTCGCATTCACCTGGTGGCTGATGCCCACGTCGTAGTAATGCGTGCGCTCGGCCTTGACGTTGTCGGACTGGCCGATTTCCGGCGCATTCGTCGTGTTCGCGTACAGGTCGATGCTGCCCTGGGCCGCCAGTTCCTGCGGCGGCGGCGTGAAGTAGCGCGAATAGCCGGCGTGCAGGGCCGTGCCCGGCGCGATCTGGTAGGCCAGATTGACGCGCGGGCTCCATTGCTGTTCGCTCGTGTAGGCCGAGACCTTGTCGAAGCGGGCGCCATAGTTCAGGGTCAGGGGCTTGCTGATGTGCCATTCATCCTGCAGGTAAAAACTGGCCAGGGTGCCCGTCTTGCCGCTGTTGTCGAGTATCGAGATGGGCGTGGTGGACGTTTGCGCGCCGTCCATGGCGGGGAAGACGGCCACCGTGTTGTCGCTCGTCGTCTTCTGGCGCGTATAGGCCAGGCCGGCGCGCACGGTGTGGTCCTGGTGCCATTTGTAGCTGATGTCGAACTGGGCACCGGAGGCGCTGTTCGCGCGGCGCGAGTCCGAGGCCACGCCGTTGTAGATCAGGTCGCCGATGGAGTCGGGCGTGAAGTGCAGCTCCGAATACTGGTGGAAAGCCGACACCTGGTAATTGACGTCGCCCAGGCTTTTTTGCAGCGACAGCACGAGGAAGCGGTTCACCTCGCGCTGGTTTTCATTGAGCTGCGACGACGGTAACGTGGACGTGCCCGCCTGCGCATCGCTGTGGCCAGCCAGCGAGAAGGCGGGCGCCTGGTTCGGGTTGTTCGGGATCTGGAAGCGGCCGTTATACGTGCCGAACATGGCACCCAGGCGCGTGTTGTCATCGAGGAAATACGACAAGCTGCCGAACGATTTGTTCTGGCGCGTCTTGTCGTGCAGGGCGCTGCGCGTGTCTTGCGGGTTTTCCACGCCCAGGGAATTACCGAGGTAGCTGCCGGACAGGTAGTAATTGAACTTGCCCACGCTGCCGAAAAATTCGGCACTCGGCTCCACGTGGTCGTGGCTGCCGACCATGATGCCGATGCGCCCGCCTGGCGTCATGCCACCCTCCTTCGTTTCAATATCGACGATGCCTGCCGTGCGCAGGCCGAACTGGGCCGGCAAGGCGCCCGTCATGAAATCCGTCTTGTCGATCAATCGCGTGTCGATCGATTGGCCAAAGCCGGTGATGCTTTCCGGCAGTTGCACGCCATTGATGCGGTATTGCACGTTGGCATGGTCGTCGCGCACGTGCAGGGCACCGGAACCCTTCGAGTCCTGCGATACGCCCGGCAAACGCAGCAGCACTTCATTGAATGGCGTGTTGTCGCCCTGGCCCAGCATGTCGACCATGTGGCTGTCGATGCTGTAGATGGTGGTGCCGACTTTTGGCGACAGCTCGATGCGGGCGCTTTTCAGGTGGGCGGACGTGACTTCGACCTTTTGCATCTCTTGTGGTGCGGCATCTGCCGCTGCGGTGGCTTCGGCGGCATGCGCGGAACTCGTAAACAGGCTGGCAAGGGCGAGCGACAGCGCGCTCAGGCGGGGAGTGTATTGCATGGTAAGCCTCAAAATAGTCAACGCCAGGCGGCCCGGCGCGCATGAACGCGCGACTAGGGGCAGCCTGAAAAAAAGGAAAAACAGCGTGGGAACTACAGTGAGGCGGCAGGCGGGCCGCGCACGGGCGGCAGGATGAGGGCGGCGACGGGCGCCAGGGGGGCGGGCGCGATGGCCAGCAAGCGGTACGGCAGTAACTGGGCGGGCGGCTCGGCGATGGCCGGCGGCACGGCGATGTCGGCCACCTTGTCGATGACCGTGGCGCACAGCGCGCACTCTTCCGCGTCGAGGGTGGTTTTGTGCAGGTGCGAGGCGGCCGTCGACAGCAGGAACACGAGGGCCAGCGCACTGAACAGTGCCACGCACAACTGCCACGGCGTGCGCGCGAAGGCGGCGGCACCGTGATGAGCAAGCTTGCGGGTGGGCTGGCGGGAAGACATGGGCGCATAGTAGCAAGAAAATCGCCCCGCTGTCAGCGCTTGTTGCAATTCAATTGCGCTGGACGAACATTACAGGGTAGCGCGCAGTTCGCGTGGCGACAGGCCGTAGTGCTGGCGGAAACGGGCTGCGAAGCGCGAGGGCGAGGCGTAGCCGCAGGCGGCCGCGATATCGCTGATGGGTAAGATGCCAGATTGCAATTCCTGCAAGGCCAGTCCCAGCCGTACGTCTTCCAGGATGGCGCGGAAATGCCGCTGTTCCAGTGCCAGCTGGCGGCGCAGGGTGGACGCGCCCAGGTGCAGATGGCGGGCAACTTTGGCCACGCTCCAGTCGGCGCCCGGGTCCAGCAGCAGCACTTGCTGCACGCGCGCGGCCAGCGGATCGCGGCGGTCCAGCAACAGCGGCCCGCAATGGCCGCCCAAGGCCAGGGCCAGCAGCAAGCCTTCCGCCTGGTGCGCCAGCAGCGCGGGCGGTGCGCCACTCGCCAGGCTGGCCATCAACTGGTCCCAGGCCTGCGCCGCGTGGGCATCGAGCGGCACGCACAGGCTGGCCGTGGCCGCATGGCGCAGCTGGGCATCGACGAGGCCGCCATGGCGCGCGCGGAAACGGGCGATCAGGGCCGGTGAAAAACTCAGCACTTCGGCCCGGTAGCCTTGCGCGCCGGGCAGGTTGGCCACGCCCAGTTCCTGTCCCGCCGGCATCAGCACCACGTCATGCGTGCCGGCGCGGGCCTGGCGAGCGCCCCATTCCAGCAGCTTCGTTCCCTGCCGCACGCGGCACAGGGCGCTCTGGAAGACGGGCACGCGGCGCAGGGTTTGCGCGCGGCGCGCCTCGATGGTGCCATGGGCGATGCGCAGTTCGCTCAGGGCGACCGCTTCCATCTCATCGGCCATACAGTCCCGTCAGTTGGGCCTTGCCCAGTGCGTTGGCGTTGAGCATGTAGCCGAGCATGGCGCCGCTGGCGTGCCGGTCCAGCGGCAACTTGTCCACGCTCAATGCCCACACGGTGATCTGGTAACGGTGCGCCTTGTCGCCCGGTGGCGGGCAGGCGCCGCCGTAGGCGCTGTCGCCGTAATCGTTGCGTCCTTGCATGGCGCCCGCAGGCAGGGTGCTGGCCGTTGCGGCGCCCGGCAAGGACGTGGTGCCGGCGGGCACATTGAACACGCTCCAGTGCCACCAGCCGCTGCCCGTGGGCGCGTCCGGGTCGTACAGGGTGACGGCGTAGCTTTTGGTGCCGGCCGGCGCGCCCTGCCATGACAATTGCGGCGACAGGTTGCCGCCCGTGCAGCCGAAGCCCTGGAATACTTGCGCCGGCGCCAGGGTCTGGCCCGGTGCGATGTCGCTGCTGGTGACTGTGAAATCGGCGGCGTGGGCGCCCAGGTGCAGAGCGAGACCCAGCGTGATGGCAAGCAAACGGGAGGTGGTCATGGTTTTCCTTTCGATGAAGTATAGGCGAAAGTGTATGTCGTACAACATTGACTGGCGATGCCGATGCGCTCGATGATGGTGCCGAAACGCTCGTTTTCGCCTGATTTCAACGTTCTCATGAGCATGTTGTTGCGTTTGCCGTTTCCTGCCTGCGCATGATTTTCACTGCCGGGCTTTCATGCTATCGTTCTGCAGCCCAAAATTCCCCGAGTCGCCTCCCATGTCCAAACGCCCGAGCAAGTGGTTGATCAGCAAACTGCATCTGTATGCGGGCCTGTGGTTCGGCGCCCTGTTCGTCCTGCTGGGCTTGACGGGATCGGCCATCGCCTGGATGCCGGAGCTCGACGCGTATCTGAATCCGACCTTGTTGCAGGCCAGTACGCCCGCGCCCGGCCAGGTGTTCCAGGTGACGCCGCGCACGGTGCAAGCGGTGGTCGATGGGCTCGCGGCCGATCCCGCCTACGGCAAGCCGGCCCAGCTCAATCCGCCCGCCGATGCCCGCGACGTGTACGTGGCCTCGTACCGCCAGGCGGACAAGCCGTCCCCTTTCAGCCAGGCCATCGTGCGCCAGGTGATGGTCGACCCCTACACCCTGCAAGTCAAAGGCGAGCGCGACTGGGGCCGTTTCGGCCTCACGCGCCCGCTGCTGATGTCGGGCATGTTTCATCTGCACCGTTATTTGTTGTCGGGCGAAGTGGGCAAGACCATCACGGGCATCTCGGGCGTAATGCTGCTGCTGATGGCCTTGAGCGGCGTCTATCTGTGGTGGCCGCGCCTGCAGTGGACGGCCATCAAGCGCGCTTTGACGGTGTCGCATGGCGGTTCCTGGCCCCGCTTCAACTACACCTTGCACAAGGCGGCCGGTTTTTTTGCCGCGCCCGTGCTGGCCGTGCTCGCCTTTTCCGGCATTTATTTCAATTTGCCGCAGCTGATCGTGCCGCTGGTGGAGCTCGTGTCGACGGCGCCGGACAAGGCCAAGCTGAAAAATCTGCGGCAGGACGGCGACCTGCTCGATGCGGGCCAGGCCATGGCCGCCGCGCAGCAGCTGTATCCGCAGGCACGCGTGTCGCGCATCGTGCTGCCGGCGAAAAAAGACCAGCCCTACGACGTGCGCGTGCGCCAGCCCGGCGAAATCGCCCAGGGCGACGGTGCCACGCGCATCACGCTGGACGCGCGCAGCGGCTTGCCCCTGCGCATACGCGATCCCCTGCAGGCGCCGGCCGGCGACGTCTTCCTGGGCTGGCAATTCCCCCTGCATTCGGGCCAGGCCTTCGGCGTGGCCGGCCGCGGTTTTATTACCGCCTTCGGCCTGATGCCGCTGCTGTTCCTGCTGACGGGGACATTGGTGTGGTGGAAACGGCGGCGCGGCCGGAAATAAGCGGCCGCCAGACCGATGCGGGGAAAGTTGCTATCATCATAGTATTTTCCGGCGTATCACGGACTCACCCGCACAAGGACCAGCATGAGCAATCCCGACATCACCGTAGCAATGTTGAATGAACGCGGCACGGGCCGCCTGCCCGGCCACCTGGGCATCGTCATCACGGAAGTGGGCGACGGCCAGCTGACGGCGGAATTGCCCGTGCTGCCGCATTTGCTGGCGCCGAACGGCTACCTGCACGCGGGCAGCGTGGTGACCCTGGCCGACACGGCTTCCGGCTACGGCTGCATCGTCAACCTGCCTGAAGGCGCCAGCAATTTCACGACCATCGAACTCAAATCGAACCACCTGGGCACGGCCCGCGAAGGCACGCTCACCTGCACGGCCAAGGTCGAGCACAAGGGCCGCAACACGCAAGTGTGGGATGCCGTGGTGAAAAGCAAGGACACGGGCAAGACGATAGCCTTGTTCCGCTGTACGCAGATGATTCTGTATCCTAAATAACCCAAGGGCAAAATCCGGGGTCGTACCCTGCAGGGTACGACCCCAGCCCTTGCTTTTGGGTTCGCTAGATTTTCACCCAGTTACCTTTATACAAAATCGGCCCCGTCGGTCCATTCGGATTCGGCGAACCGCCTTTCGGCTCCAGTGTGACGGCCAGCAGGGCCACGTCGTTGCCGATGGCGCGCTGGGACAAGGCCAGTTTTACATTGCCCTTGTCGGCCAATAAACCCAGGGAGCGCGGGTTGCCGCTCTTTGGCACGGCCCACAGTTCCAGATCCTTGTCGCTCGGCACGGGTGCGTTGCCCACCATGCGCACCTCGAGCGCGCCGTGGCGGCTGTCGGCCGTCAGCAACAGGGCCGTTTGCGCTTTCTCGTCCGTCAGGCTGGCGACATAGCTGATCTGCGGCGCGTCCATCACGCGGGTGGCCACGACGATGACCAGCAAGGCGGCGATGGCGCTCGAGGCCATGCCCAGACCACGCCAGAACGACAGCGAATCGCGCAACCACGACCAGCCGCCTTGCGGCGCCAGGTGCAAGCGCTGTTCGATCTGCTGCCACACGCGCTTGGGCGGCGCCACGGGCGTGGCGAATTCCGCCATCGGTTCCAGGCGCTGGCGCCATTCGGCCGTGATATTGCGCAAGTCGGCGTCGTTGTGCAGCCAGCCTTCGAAACGCCGCCGCGCGCCCCCTTTCAGCGTGCCCAGCACGTATTCGGACGCCAGTTTCTGGCGCAGCACGTCATTGCCGCGGATATTCATGATGCCTCCCGTTTCGCCAGACACGTGCGCAGCCGTTCCAGGCTGCGGCGTATCCAGGTCTTCACGGTGCCGATCGGCAGCGACATCTGCTGCGCCACTTCGCTGTGCGACAGGTCATGATAGAACGCCAGGGCGACCACCTGCCGGTGCAGCCCTTCCAGGGCGGACATGCAAAACGCCAGCGCCTTGGCGTCACCGCTCAGCTGCAGTGACTCGATCGGCGTGGCCTGGGGGTCTCGGAGTGCATTCATGACTTCGCTATCAAACTGTTCGGCATCGATTTCCACGGTATCGTCGCTGCGCCGCAGCACATCGAACGCCTTGTTGCGCACGATGGTGGCCATCCAGGTCATCGGCGCCGCCAGATGGCTTTGATACGTGGCGGCGTTGTTCCAGATGGCGACGAAACCCTCTTGCAAGGCTTCTTCAGCGAGCTCTTGCTTATGCAATATACGCAGCGCGAAGCCAAACAGTTTCGATGAGGTGGAGTGATAGAGCTGGCGGAACGCGCTGGCGTCCTTGTTGCCGGTGGCGAGCAGCCAGGTTTTCAGTTGCTGCGGGTCGAGCGATTGGGCGGCTAGGGGCACGGCTGGCCTTCACAAGGTGAGTGGGATCACGCCTGGGAAGGTTATAACAGGTTGATAACACTTGGCAACAAGGTTTTGTGCGGTGTTATCCTGCGATGGCCGTTTCGAGCAGCTTGTGCAGTTCGGCGAATTCCGGCTTGCCCACGTAGCGTTTCAGGATCTTGCCCTGCTTGTCGAGCACGAAGGTGGTGGGCGTGAGGGCCACGTCGCCGTAGGCCTTGGCCGCCTCGCCCGTGACGTCGAGCGCCACCTTGAACGGCAGCTGGCGCGTTTCGGCAAAGTTCAGCACGTAGTTGGCCGGATCGTATTTCATGGCCACGGCCACGAATTCCAGGCCCTGCCCCTTGTACTTGTTGTAGGTGTCGACCATGTCCGGCATTTCCGCCACGCAGGTGGTGCACGAGGTGGCCCAGAAATTGACCATCACGACCTTGCCGCGCAGGCTCGCCGAGGAAATCTTTTCGCCATGGATGCCGTGGAAGGTGACGTCCGGCGCGCTTTGCTTGTCATTGAGCGACAGATAGCCGGCCGCCGCCACGCCCGCCACGAGGACGGCGACGAGGGCTGGCTTGATCCAGGACTTGCTTGCGGATGGCGAAGTTGACATGGTTTTCACTTGAAAAGCGCGACGATGCGGCCATTATATCCGTATCGCCGCATCAAAGCCGTAGGTCAAACGGAGGAGGCGCTTATTGCTGCACCGTGTCGCTGACGGTGCTCCTCGTGCGCTGCTGCTGCGGCGGATCGGGTTGCAATTGCTTCAGTTCCGCTTCCGAAATGTAGTCGAACAGCTTGACCACTTTCTGCACGCCGCTCACGCCGCGCGCCACGTCGGAGGCGACGGTGCCTTCGCGCTGGGTCACGCGGCCCATCAGGAAGACGGTGCCGTTTTCCGTGACGACCTTGAACGAGGCGGCCGAGATGGTTTTCATGTCCACCAGGCTGGCCTTGACCTTGCCCGTGATCAGCGCGTCGTTCGAGCGCGAGGTGTAGCTGGCCGGACCGGCGATGATCAATTCATTGGCCACCGATTCCACGCCTTCGATATTGCGCACTTCGCGCTCGACGGCATTTTTCATCGCCTCGTCGCGCACTTCGCCCGTCAGCAGGACGCGGCGGTTGAAGCTGGTGACGTTCACGTGTCCCACGTCGCCGACGACGGAGGGGATGCGCGATTCGCCTTTCAGGGCGATCGACTTGTCTTCGGTCTGGGCGCCCAGGGTGCGGCGGTCCGCCGCGGCGACGCCGCCCATCACCGCGCCGCCGACCATCAATTCGATGCAGCCGGTGAGCGAAGTGAGCATGGCGCCGCACAGCAGTGCGGTGGCCAATGGGCGTTGTACGCGTTTCCAGCCTGGGCCAGTACCGAATTTAGTCATTCACGTCTCCTCCGAATAGGGCGACATCGATGCCGTCGCAGATGCAATGTATGGTGGTCAGGTGGACTTCCTGGATGCGCGCCGTGCGCTCGGCCGGCACGCAGATATGCACGTCGGCGTCCGTCAGCATCTTGCCGATGGCGCCGCCGTCCTTGCCCGTCAGCGCCACGACGCGCATTTCGCGCTCGAGCGCCGCTTCCACGGCGGCCATCACGTTGGCCGAATTGCCCGACGTGGAGATGGCCAGCAGGATGTCGCCAGCCTGGCCGAAAGCCTGCACCTGCTTCGAGAAGATGTCGCGGTAACTGTAGTCGTTGGCCACGGCCGTCAGGATCGACGTATCCGTCGTCAGCGCCAGGGCCGGCAGCGGAAAGCGCTCGCGTTCGAAGCGCCCGACCAGCTCGGCCGCGAAATGCTGGCAGTCGGCGGCGGAACCGCCGTTGCCGCAGGCGAGGATCTTGTTGCCGTTCGACAATGCATAAAACATCAGGTCGATCGCCTGCGCAATGGGTTGCGCCAGTACGGTGGCGGCCTGGATCTTGAGTTCGGCACTTTCGTGGAAGTGCGAGAGGATGCGTTGATTATTCATAGTCTGCCGATTATAGTGCAGGCGCGCGGCATGGCGGACAAGCACTGTTAAAAATGCTTACATATCGAGAATGTTCTTCAGCCAGCTGATGCGTCCGCCATCGATGGCCAGCGCGTCGAAGCGGCACGGCGGCATGGTTTTCTGCCCCAGCAGCCAGGTTTGCGCCGCCACCGTCATGCGCCGCTGCTTGGCTGGCGTGATGCTGGCCAGGGCGCCGCCGAAGGCTGCACTGCTGCGTAGCCGCACTTCGACGAAGACGACCGAAGCGCCATCGCGCATGATCAGGTCCAGCTCGCCCCCCTTGCACAGATAATTGCGTTCCAGCAGCACCAGGCCTTGCAGCAGCAGATACGCGAGCGCATCGTCCTCCCCTTGCCGTCCCCGTGCCTGTTTATTCTGGAAAGGCAGGGGTGGCATGGCATGTCCTTATTGGGCCGGCGGCACAGAGACAGGCGCCGGCGCGGCCGGTGGCCAGGTGCCCAGCACGCCCTGCTGATAGGTGGCGGCCTGTTCCGTGCGTTCGAACACGCTTTGATCATCGTCGAAGCGCACGGCCAGGCGGCCCGTCACGCCATCGAGCGTGAACGGCGCGTTCGGCCGCAGCGCCACTTCGCGCGCCACGCGGAAGGCATCGATGCCCAGCGCGTACAGGCGTTCCATGTCGCCCGTCAGGCGGGCATCGGCCGGTTGCGGCGGCTGCGGATACACCATCACTTGCGGATGGTCGCGCTGCACTTGCCATGGCAAGTCCAGCAGGCGCGCGCCGTCGAGTTCGGGGCCGCTGGCGCCGCGTCCGGCGCCGGGATTCAAGGACGAAGTGCCATACAGGGGCAGATCGCTGCCGATGGCCACGCGCAGCTGGCGTGCCTGGTCGGCGTCGAGCGCGGCAAACAGCAGGCCCGGCGGCGTGGCGGCCAGGCGCGCGCGCAGCTGCACCAGTTCCGCATCGCTCAGGTAGCCATTCGTGGCCGTCAAGTCCATCGTCTCGATCTTGCCTCCCTGGCGCAGCCATTCCTGCTTGAAGGCGGCGCTGATGCGGTGCTGCGAGGGCGAACCGGCCGACAGGATCAGCGCGCTGGCGCCAGGCTGTTCGCTGGCGGCCCAGGCGGCGACCTGGCGCGCTTCCGCTTCGATCGACAGGCCCATCACCAGCAGCTTGGCCGGCAGGCGCGCTTCGCCGCGGTTGTCCGGGTGGTTCAGGGCGATCGTCGGCTTGCGCACCAGGTTGCTGTTCGCCACGGCCGTCACGGCCGAGCGCGACAAAGGACCGACGACGATGTCCTGTTCCTCCTGCGCTTGGGCAAACTTGTTCAGCACGTCCGTACTGCCGTCGCCCGTGTCGATCACCGTCACTTCAAAGCCGCTGCGGTCGCGCTCGTACGCGGCCATGAAGCCGGCGCGCAGCAATTCGGCGGCCGGTCCCAGGGAAGCGGAGCGCAGCGGCAGCAGCAGGCCGATGTGATGGACATTGCCGTCGGACGGCGCCGGCGCCGTGGCGGCCGGCATGTCCTGCGGCGTGCCGGTGGCCGGCTTGGTATCGATGGGTGCCAACGGGGCGCCGTTGCCGTCGTAGGCGGTAATATCGGGTACGGCCACGGCAAACGTCACCGGTTCGGGCGCGGGCGGCTTGGGCGGCACGGGCGGTGGCAGCGGCTTCGGTGGCGGCAGCGCCCTTGTGTTAGATTCAATAGGCGCGCACAATTGCCCGGGCGCGTCGCAAGGCGTGCTGCAAGCGCTCAGCATGCCGGTCGCGGCACAAACAAGCAGTAACTTCACACTATTAGCAAGCATTTAACCTCCAAAATGACCGTACAAGAAATCAGTTCCATCGCCAGCCTGCCCATCATGACAGAGGCGGCGCACCAGGTCTATCCTATCGCAACATTGTATATAGTGGCCACGCCCATCGGTAATGTGACCGATATCAGCCTGCGCGCGCTGCACTTGCTGAGCCTTGCCGACGCCGTCGCCTGTGAAGATACGCGCAACACGGCGCACCTGCTGACGCGCTTTGGCTTGAACAAGCCATTGATTGCGGCGCATCAACATAACGAGCGCGAAGTGGCGCAAACCCTGATCGCCCGCCTGCACGCCGGCGAACGCATCGCCCTCGTTTCCGACGCCGGTACGCCCGCCGTGTCCGACCCCGGCGCGCGCATCGTCGACGCCGTGCGCGCGGCCGGCCTGCGCGTGCTGCCCCTGCCCGGCCCGTCGGCGGCGATTACCGCCATTTCCGCCAGCGGCCTGTTGAATGACCAGTTCTACTTTGTCGGCTTCCTGCCGGCAAAAGCCAAGCAGCGCGAAAACATGCTGCACAGCCTGCGCGGCGTGACGGCCACGATGGTGTTTTATGAAGCGCCGCACCGCATCCTCGATTGCGCCACGGCCCTGGCGGAAGCGTTCGAACCGACGCGCCAGGTGGTGTTCGCGCGCGAGCTGACGAAACTGTTCGAGGAAATCCACCGCTGCCCCCTGTCCGAGGCGGAAAGCTGGATACGCGCCGACGCGCACCGCGAAAAGGGAGAATTCGTCGTCCTGCTGGAAGGCGCCACGGAAGCGCAGGACGCGGAAGACGTGGAAGCGGAGCGCATCCTCAATATCCTGCTGGCCGAATGCAGCGTCAAGCAGGCAGCGAATCTGACGGCGCAAATCACGGGACGCAAGAAGAATGCGTTGTATGAGCGGGCCTTGCAGTTGAAGGGGCAGGAATAATTTGATAGCGGCCTGCCCCTGATGGGTGTGTTGTTAAACTATCACCACTTGCAGCCGCTATCCTTCTTGTCCAGCAACATCAACACGGGTGCCAGCAAGCCTGCGCCTGAGTAGGCGGTGCGGCAATCGCCGCGCTTGCCCTGCGCGATGTCGCGCGCCAGCTGGGTTTCCGTTTGCAGCGGCTTGTCGGGGATTTGCCCCACGGCCGTGCCTACCTTGGACGGGTCGCGCTCGCCGGCCATCTTGCGCGCCGTCCTCCTGGCCGCTTCCATGTCGAATTTCGGCGTCTCTTGCGTGAGGGTATCGGGACTGGCCGCCGGCGTGGCCGGTGACGCCGGGACGACCGTGATGGCTTGCGGGCTCGATGTCGGCGCCGTGGCTGCCGCCGGCGTTTCCCGGGCCGTAGAGAGTTTCGGCTTGCTGATGGGTTTTGGTTCGCGCTTCGGCTTGACGACTTCGACGGGCGGCGGGGGCGGCTTGGCGGCCAGTGGACGTATCCATACGGCGATCGACTCCACGCGCGGGGCCGTGTCCGGTGGCGCTGCCGGCTGCACGTGGCGCCACAGAGTGATCAAGGCGCCATGCAGCAGCA
Organism: Janthinobacterium sp. OK676; assembly: GCF_900103595.1. Taxonomy (NCBI): domain Bacteria; kingdom Pseudomonadati; phylum Pseudomonadota; class Betaproteobacteria; order Burkholderiales; family Oxalobacteraceae; genus Janthinobacterium; species Janthinobacterium sp. OK676. The sequence goes on along the minus strand of NZ_FNHA01000018.1, from coordinate 27,530 downwards.
CGGACACGGCGATGCCCAGCACGATGCCGCGGCGGTTCGGCATGGGTTGGCCGCTGCCGCTTCTTTCTATCCTGAACTCCATTGCCGTCGTCGCCTTCATGTCTGATCGGGAAAACTTGCCAAGCCAGTGTCGCATACTTCAATCGTTTTGAAAAATACATGCATCCGAGTGCCGCGCGTAAATAATTTACACAGAGTTTCACCTGACCCTTGACCGAAGTCGATACGGCCTGTATTATCTTGGTCTTCGGAGTGTGGCGCAGCCCGGTAGCGCACCTGGTTTGGGACCAGGGGGTCCAAGGTTCGAATCCTTGTACTCCGACCAAATTTGTAGAAAAAAACCCAAGAGTTTCGGCTCTTGGGTTTTTTTTCGTCCGTACGGTTTACGTACGGTCGGGGTAGGTCGGGTTAGCGCAAAGCGCGTAACCCGACAACACCGCAATGCCAACAATATTGTCGGATTACGCGTGGCGTCGCCACGCTAATCCGACCTACACCGCGGCGCGCTTCGCCGCAATGGCGTTGCCGGCGCGGCTCGATCCCTTGCGCCCCAGCTGCTGCGAGATGAACTGTCCCGCGTCCACCACCAGGTCCAGGTCGATGCCGGTGGCGATGCCCAGCCCTTGCATCATGTACAGCACGTCCTCGGTGGCCACGTTGCCGGTGGCGCCCTTGGCGTACGGGCAGCCGCCCAGGCCGGAGACGGACGAGTGATAGATCGCGATGCCCGTTTCCAGGCTGGCGTAGATATTTGCCAGCGCCTGGCCATAGGTATCGTGGAAGTGGCCGGACAGGCCGCCCACGTGGAAGGCGGCAATCGCGCGCTCCATCACCGCCTGCGTCTTGCGCGGCGTGGCCACGCCGATGGTGTCGGCGATGTCGATCTCGTCGCAACCGAGGTCGCGCATGCGGCCCACCACGTCGGCCACGGCGTCCAGCGGCACGTCTCCCTGGTAGGGGCAGCCGAAGGCGCAGCTGATGCTGCCGCGCAGGCGCAGGCCGTGTTCCTTGGCCGCCTTCGCCACGCCTTCGAAGCGGGCGATCGATTCGGCGATCGAGCAGTTGATGTTCTTTTGCGAGAACGCCTCCGACGCGGAACCGAAGATCACCACTTCATCGGCCTTCGCCGCCAGCGCCGCATCAAAGCCCTGCATGTTCGGCGTCAGCGCGGAATAGATGGTGCCGGCGCGGCGCGCGATTTTTTCCATCACTTCCGCGCTGGTGGCCATCTGCGGCACCCATTTCGGCGAGACGAAGGACGCCGCCTCGATATTGGCGAAGCCGGCCTGCGTCAGGCGGTCGACCAGCTCGATCTTGACGGCGGCGCTGATGGTTTCCTTCTCGTTTTGCAGGCCGTCGCGCGGTCCCACTTCGACGATCTTGACCTGCTTGGGCAAACTGGTAGTAGGGTTCATCTCAATATCCTTGCAAACGGTTGACGATGCCGGCGACGGAGTCTCCGGCTTGCAGGCGGCGCATCTTTGCGGCGATCTGCGCCACGCTTTCGCGGCGCAGGGTGGCGGCCGAAATATGCGGCGTGATGGTGATGCGGGGTTCTTGCCAGAACGGGTGCTGCTGCGGCAGCGGCTCGTTGCGGAACACGTCAAGTGTCGCGCCGGCGATATGGCCGGAGCGGATCAGGGTCAGCAGATCCGGTTCGGCGATATGCGCGCCGCGCGCCACGTTGATGACGTAGGCGCCCGGCAGCAGCATCGACAGGCGCGCGCGGTCGAGCAGGTTGTGCGTCTCCGGCGTGAGCGGCAGCATGCACACGAGCACGCGCGTGCCGCGCAAAAACGCTTCGAGTCCTTCGTCGCCCGCAAAACACGCCACGCCATCGGCATGTTTTGGACTGCGGCTCCATCCACGCAGCGGGAACTCGAACTGCGCCAGCGCTTGCAGCACGCGCATGCCCAGCACGCCCATGCCCAGTACGCCGACGGGAAAGTCCGCCTTGTCGAAGGCAGGCAGCGGCTGCCAGATGCCTGCGCGGCCCTGCGCCTCGTAATCGTCGAAACGGCGGAAGTGGCCCAGCACGGCGTGGCTCACATATTCGGCCATCTGCACGCCCATGCCCGCGTCATCGAGACGGATCAGCGGCACGTGGGCCGGCAGCGCGTCGCCAAATTTCAGCAGCGCGTCGACGCCGGCGCCCGTGTTGAAGATGGCCTTGACGTTCGCCAGCTCGGGCAGCATGGCGGCGGGCGGCTGCCACACGACGGCGTAGTCGCAGGGCGCGACCGCTTCGCCTTCGCGCCAGAAGTGGATTTCTGCCTCGGGCAGCAAGTCGCGCAAGTCGCTGATCCACGCCGCTTCCTTGCCGTCCGAACGTTGTAACAGGATGCGCATGTGCTTACCTCTATGCGGCGGCCTTGAAGGCCAGCAGCGGCGCGCCATCGGCCACCTGGTCGCCGACCGCATACAGCACGTCTTCCACCAGGCCGTCGTGCGGCGCGGCGATCGTGTGCTCCATCTTCATCGCTTCCATGATGACCAGAGGCTCGCCCTTCTTGACGTCCTGGCCCTTGTTCACCAGCACGGCGACGACCTTGCCCGGCATCGGCGCCGTCAGACGCCCGCCCTCCGCTTCCGCTTCGCCCGCATGCGCCATCGGGTCGTTGTAATGCAAGGTGTAGTGCAAGCCGTTGGTAAATACGTGGAACTGTTCGCCGTCGCGCAGCACGGTGCCGTGCACGGCACGCTCACCGAGCTTGATGTGCAGCTCGTTGCCTGTGTGCGCCGTCAGGGAGAGCGGCTGGCCGTTGAACAGCCAGCCATCCGTCTTGTAGGCGATGCGCGCCACGTAGGCCTTGCTGTCGCTGGCCAATGCGAATTCATCGGCGAACGACAGGCTGCGTCCCAGGGTGCTGTTCAAACGCCAGCCCAGGGCATTGCCCCACGGGTCGGCGCGGTTGGTCGATTGCGTTTCGGCCGCCGCTTTCTCTTCCATTAGCAGGGCGACGGACGCCAGCGCCAGGGCCGTGTCGGGCGCCGCCTGCAGGGCGGGGAACAGCGACGCCTGATTGCGCTCGATGAGGCCCGTATCGAGGTCCGCGCTGGCAAATGCCTGGCCTTCGACGAGGCGTTTCAAGAAGGCGATATTGCTGGCCAGGCCGACGATCTGGTAGTCGGACAGCGCCTGCGCCATGCGCGCCAGCGCCTCGCGGCGGTCCGCGCCCCAGACGATCAGCTTGGCGATCATCGGGTCGTAGAATGGCGAAATCGCGTCGCCTTCGCGCACGCCCGAATCGATGCGCACGGCGGCGGGAACTGTCGTGCCACCGAGTTCGAACGTGACGGCCGATGGCGACTGCATGTGGCGCAGGGTGCCGATCGATGGCAGGAAACCCTTCTCCGGATTTTCCGCGTAAATGCGCGCTTCGATGGCGTGGCCGTGGATGGCCAGTTCATTCTGTTTTTTCGGCAGCGGCTCGCCAAAGGCGACGCGCAACTGCCATTCCACGAGGTCCGTGCCGGTGATCATTTCCGTCACCGGGTGCTCGACCTGCAGGCGCGTGTTCATTTCCATGAAGTAGAACGAACCATCCTGGTTGGCGATGAATTCCACCGTGCCCGCGCCCACGTAACCGACGGCCTTGGCGGCGGCGACGGCCGCTTCGCCCATGGCCGCGCGGCGCTCGGCTGGCATGCCCGGCGCCGGCGCTTCTTCCAGCACCTTCTGATGACGGCGCTGCACCGAGCAATCACGCTCGAACAGGTAGATGCAGTTGCCCAAGGTGTCGGCAAACACCTGGATTTCGATATGCCGCGGGCGCGACAGGTATTTTTCGGCCAGCACCTTGTCGTCGCCGAAAGAGCTGATCGCTTCGCGCTTGCACGAGGCCAGCGCGGCCTTGAAATCATCGGAATGCTCGATGACTCTCATGCCCTTGCCGCCGCCGCCGGCCGACGCCTTCAGCAGCACGGGGTAGCCGATCTTGTCGGCTTGGCCGTGCAAAAAGTCAGCATCCTGTTCCTCGCCGTGGTAGCCGGGCACCAGGGGGACGTTGGCTTTTTCCATCAGCGACTTGGCCGCCGACTTCGAGCCCATGGCGCGCATGGCCGATGCCGGCGGGCCGATGAAGACCAGGCCCGCAGCGTGGCAGGCGTCGGCGAAGTCGGCGTTCTCGGAGAGGAAACCATAGCCGGGATGGATCGCCTGCGCCCCTGTCGCCAGCGCCACGGCGATGATCTTGTCGCCGCACAGATAGCTTTCCTTGGCCGGCGCGGGGCCGATCAAGACGGCTTCGTCGCAGACGGCGACGTGCTTGGCGTTGGCGTCCGCTTCCGAATACACGGCGACGGTCTGGATGCCCATGCGGCGCGCGGTAGCGGCGACACGGCAAGCGATTTCGCCGCGGTTGGCGATCAGGATTTTAGTGAACATGGTCTCTCTCTATTCTCTCAAAAAGGGGCAGCTGTCTCTTGGCGGACCTTGTCTGCTGGTTTGTCGGTTTACGCGCTACGCGCTAAACCGACCTACGCATGGTGAGGCTGGATATCGTAGGTCGGGTTAGCCGGCACGGCGTAACCCGACAAGGCTGTCATCAGCAGCCGCACTTTTCTTTCTGCACCGATTCGAGCATGGCGCCGCGCGTCTGCAAGCCCAGTTTGCCGAGCAAGACGCGGTCGTCTTCCGCTTCCGGATTGTCGGTGGTGAGCAGCTTGTCGCCGTAGAAGATGGAGTTGGCGCCAGCCAGGAAGCACATCGCCTGCACGGCTTCGCCCATCTGGCGGCGGCCGGCCGACAAACGCACGCGCGCTTTCGGCATGGTGATGCGGGCCACGGCGATCGTGCGCACGAATTCAAATGGATCCAGCGCTTCCAGGCCAAACAAGGGCGTGCCTTCCACCTGCACCAGGTGGTTGACGGGCACCGATTCCGGATATGGATTCAGGTTCGCTAACTGGGCGATCAGGCCCGCGCGTTGCAGGCGCGTTTCACCCATGCCGACGATGCCGCCGCAGCACACCTTCAAGCCCGCTTCACGCACGCGGCCCAGGGTGTCCAGGCGGTCCTGGTATTCGCGCGTCGAGATGACGTTGTCGTAGAACTCGGGCGCCGTATCGAGGTTGTGGTTGTAGAAGTCCAGGCCCGCGTTCTTCAGGCGGTCCGCTTGGCCTTCTTCCAGCATGCCCAGGGTGGCGCAGGTTTCCAGGCCCAGCGCTTTGACTTTGCTGACCATCTCTTCGACTTTGTCCATGTCGCGGTCTTTCGGGCCGCGCCAGGCGGCGCCCATGCAGAAGCGCGTGGCGCCATTGGCTTTCGCCTGGCGCGCTGCGTCGAGCACCGTGTCGATGTCGAGGATTTTTTTCGCTTCCACGCCCGTGTCGTAGCGGGCCGCCTGCGGGCAGTAGCCGCAGTCTTCCTCGCAGCCGCCCGTCTTGATCGACAACAGGGTCGCCAGTTCCACGTCGCCGTCCGGGAAGTTGGCGCGGTGCGTTTGCTGGGCCTGGAACATCAGGTCATTGAACGGCAGGTCGAACAGGGCCAGCACATCATCGATGGGCCAGGTGGCCGCTTCGGGCAGGGTGATGCGCGCTGTCGGACGGTGCAGTTCGACGGTTTTTGCTGCTTCTTGGACTACGGACATGGTGATTCCTTCGCTTCTATTTTTGGATACGATTAATTGTTTGGTTTAAGTGTTCGACTGTTGCGCCGGCCAGTTGGGCAAGCCGGTGAAATCGAGATACGCGGCCGCCGCTTCCGCGCTCGGCTGCGCCAGGCGCGGCACCCTGCCCAGTAGCGGCGCCGGGATGCGCTCGATCAGCGCATCGATATTTTCGTCGAGGAAGCGCATTTCCACTTCCAGGGTGTTGGCGACCCAGCCGATCACCGTCAAGCCGCGCGCTTCGACGGCTTCCACCGTCAGCAAAGCCTGGCTGATGCAGCCCAGACGCATGCCGACCACGAGGATCACGGGCAGATCGAGCTGCTGCGCCAGGTCGGCCGAATCGAAATCGCTGGAGAGCGGCACGCGGAAGCCGCCCACGCCTTCGACCACGACGGCGTCCGAGGCGGCGGCGATTTCCAGGTAGGCGGCCAGGATCGGCACGGACTCGATGCTCACGCCTTCGAGCGCGGCGGCGATGTGCGGCGCGGCCGGTTCCTTCAGCATATATGGCGTCGTCAGGCTGCGCAGCATGGTGACGTTGCCGGCGGCGATCAGGCTGTCGGCGTCTTCATTATGCAGTTCGCCGTCGCGCATTTCGGCGCCGGCGGCGACCGGCTTCATGCCGCAGGCGCGCACGCCGCGCGCGACCAGCGCGTGCAGCAGGGCCGACGACGTCAGGGTCTTGCCGATTTCCGTGTCGGTGCCGGTGACGAAACAGGCAAAGCGCGATGGCAGGCCGGTGGTTGCCGGCGCCGTTTGCACGGCTGGCGCCAGGTCCGCCAGCACGTCCGCCACGATAGGATCATCAAGGCTCATGGCGTGTCCTTTCCAGGGTGTTGACTGCGTTGATCAATTGCGCCACTTCCTGCGCCGTGTGGCCGGCCGACAGGGTCACGCGCAGGCGCGCCGACCCGGCCGGCACGGTGGGCGGGCGGATGGCGCCGACCCACAGTCCCTGTTCGTACAGTTGGGCGGCGACGGCCAGCATGTCCGCATTCTCGCCGATGATGACGGGCTGGATGGCGGTCACCGATGGCAAGGCTTGCCAGCGCCGCAGCTGCAAGCCCTCGTTCCATTGCGCCACCAGCGCGGCCAGGTGAGCCCGGCGTTGTTTTCCTTCTTCCCCGGCGATGATATCCAGGCTGGCCAGCAGTGCATGCGCGAGCGCGGGCGGGGCCGCCGTCGTGAAGATGTAGGGGCGCGCCTTCTGGATCAGGGTGTCGATCACGGCTTCGTGCGCGCACACAAAAGCGCCACCCACGCCAGCCGATTTGCCCAGCGTGCCCACATATACGAGGTAGGGCGAATGCAGGTCGAAGTGTTCGAGCGCGCCGCGGCCATCGGCTCCCAGCGCGCCGAAGCCGTGCGCGTCGTCGACCACCAGCCAGGCGCCATATCGTTCGCACAGGGCCAGCAGCGCGGGCAGCGGCGCCAGGTCGCCATCCATGCTGAAGACGCTGTCGGTGACGACGATTTTCGTCTGTGCCGTGCTGGCCGCCAGCAGGATCGCCAGGGCATCGAGGTCGGCATGCGGATACACGCGCGTCTTGACGCGGGCCAGGCGCGTGCCGTCGATCAGCGAGGCGTGGTTCAGCGCTTCCGAAAAAATCTCGGTATCCGCATCGCCCGCCGACAGGGCCGTCAGCACGGCCAGGTTGGCCATGTAGCCGGTGCAAAAATACAGGGCGCGGGCGTTTTCCAGGTTGGCGCCCACGAAAGCGGCCAGCCGTTCTTCCAGCTGTGCGTGCGCACGGCTGTGACCACTGATCAGGTGCGAAGCGCCGCTGCCGGCGCCATACAGGTCGGCGCCCTCTTTCAGCGCGGCGACGATGCGCGGATGCGCGGCCAGGCCCAGGTAGTCGTTGCTGCAAAAGGCCAGCATCTCGCGGCCATCGACCGTCAGGCGCGGCGCGCACGGCGTGTCGACGGTGCGGCGGCGGCGGATCAGGCTACGCTCTTCCAGCCCTTGCAGCTGCTGTTGTAATCGCGCGATCAGTTCCATCTCAGGCTCCGATCACATGATTGAAGACGGCCAGGGTCTGCTGGCCCAGTCCCGCGATTTCCTCGTCGTCGAGGATGTACGGCGGCATCAGGTAGACGGTGGAGCCGATGGGGCGCATCAACAGTTCGTGTTCCAGCGCCGTGCTGAAGAAGCGGCGCGAAAAATCGGGTGCCGCGTCCACCGCATCGAAGGCCCAGATCATGCCCTGCTGGCGGAAGTGTTTTACGCGCTCGTGCTGCGCCAGCTGCGCCAGGGCACGCGTTATCTTGGCGGCGCGTGCGCGGTTGGCCACCAGCACGTCGTCTTCCTCGAAAATCGACAAGGTCGCCAGCGCGGCGCGGCAGGCCAGCGGGTTGCCCGTGTACGAATGCGAATGCAAAAAGCCGCGGCGCACGTCGGTGCTGTAGAACGCCTGGTAGATGTCTTCGCGCGTCATCACCAGAGATAAAGGCAGATAGCCGCCGCTGATGCCCTTCGACAGGCAGACGAAATCGGGCCAGATGCCGGCCTGCTCGCACGCAAAGAAGGTGCCCGTGCGGCCGCAGCCGACGGCGATTTCATCGAGTATCAAATGGACTTGATAGCGGTCGCACAAGGCGCGCACCAGGGACAAATACAGCGGATCGTGCATGGCCATGCCGGTGGCGCACTGCACCAGCGGCTCGATGATGATGGCGGCGATCTTGTCCGCTTTTTGCTGGAACAGCTGCTCGACTTCGGCGGCCGCGCGGCGCGCCACGTCCTCGGCGGTCTCGCCCTCGGCTGCCTGGCGGAAGTCGGGCGACATCACCGTCTGCGTGGCGCGCAGCAGGGGGCCGTAGGCATCCTTGAACAGGGCCACGTCCGTGACGGCCAGGGCGCCGATGGTTTCGCCGTGGTAGCTGCCCTTCAGGCAGACGAATTCCTGTTTCTCGCTCTTGCCGCTGTTGCGCCAGGCGTGAAAACTCATCTTCAGAGCGATTTCCACGGCCGATGCCCCGTCGGACGCGTAAAAGCTGTGACCGAGCACGCCGCCGGTTAATGCGGAGAGTTTTTCCGACAGCTCGATCACCGGTTCATGCGTGAAGCCGGCCAGCATGGCGTGTTCCAGGCGGTCCAGCTGGTCCTTGAGTTCCGCATTGATGCGCGGATTCGCATGGCCGAACAGGTTCACCCACCAGGAGCTGATGGCGTCCAGGTAGCGTCGGCCTTCGTGGTCGTACAGCCAGGCGCCGCGGCCATGGCTGACGGGGATGAGCGGTACAGTCTCGTGATGCTGCATTTGCGTGCACGGATGCCACACGCTGCGCAGACTGCGTTCGACCCAGCCCGATTGTTTTTCTGCTTTCAAAACTGCTCCAATGATATTTCTTAGACCATGCGCTAACCCATGAGCCAACTCGGCTTGCGCTTGTCGAGGAAGGACTGCACGCCTTCGCGTCCCTGCTCCGAGGCGCGGATCTGCGCGATGCGCTCGGCGGTATCCGCCAGCAGCGCGTCATCGACCGGCTGGCCGACGATCTCGCGCACCAGCGTTTTCGCTTGCGCCACGGCGTGCGGGCTGTTGCCCGTCAACGCCTTGAGCACGTCAAAGGTTTTCGCGTCCAGTGCGTTCGCTGCGACTACCTCGTGGGCAAAGCCGATGCGTAGCGCTTCCTGGGCGGAGAATCGCTCCGCGGTCAGGAAATAGCGGCGTGCCGCGTTTTCGCCCATGGCCTTGATGACATACGGTGAAATAGTGGCCGGGATCAGTCCCAGGCGCACCTCGCTCAGGCAGAAATGCACGTCTTCCGCAGCCAGAATGATATCGCATGCGGCGACGAGGCCCATGCCGCCCGCATAACAGTCGCCCTGGATCTTCGCCACGACGGGCTTGGGACACAGGTAAATCGTGCGCAGCATCTGCGCCAGCTGCAGCGCGTCGGCCTGATTTTCGGCATGCGTGTAGCCTGCCATCTTCTTCATCCAGTTCAGGTCCGCGCCGGCGCAGAAGGCCGCGCCATTCGCCGCCAGTACGATGGCGCGCACCATGTCGCTGCGTCCCAGGCCCTCGAAGGCGCGCGCCAGTTCGGCGATCGTCGTCTCGTTGAAGGCATTGCGCACGTCGGGGCGGTTCAGGGTCACGGTGGCGACATTGCCCTCGATGACCAGCTTTAAGGTTTCAAATTCCATGGTCTTCTCCCCCTTACATGCGGAATACGCCGAACTTCGTGTCCGGGATTTCGGCGTTGAGCGCCGCCGACAGGCCCAGGCCCAGCACCATGCGGGTGTCGGCCGGGTCGATCACGCCATCGTCCCACAGGCGCGCGGTGGCGTAGTAGGGGTGGCCCTGGTGTTCGTATTGATCCTTGATCGGCTGCTTGAAAGCCGCTTCCTCGTCCGCGCTCCACTGCCCGCCCTTGCCCTCGATGCCGTCGCGCTTGACGGTCGCCAGCACGGAAGCGGCCTGGTCGCCGCCCATGACGGAGATGCGCGCATTGGGCCACATCCACATGAAACGCGGGGAAAACGCGCGGCCGCACATGCCGTAATTGCCGGCGCCGAAGCTGCCGCCGATGATGACCGTGAATTTCGGCACGGCGGCCGTCGCCACGGCCGTCACCATCTTGGCGCCGTTGCGGGCGATGCCCTCGTTTTCGTATTTGCGGCCCACCATGAAGCCCGTGATATTTTGCAAAAACACCAGCGGGATCTTGCGCTGGCAGCACAATTCAATGAAGTGCGTGCCTTTCAGCGCCGATTCCGAGAACAAGATGCCGTTGTTGGCGATGATGCCCACCTTGACGCCATAGATGTGCGCAAAGCCGCAGATCAGGGTGGTGCCGTAGCGGGCCTTGAATTCGTCGAAATCGCTGCCGTCGACGATGCGCGCGATCACTTCGCGCACGTCGAACGGTTTGCGCGTATCGACGGGGATCACGCCATACAGTTCCTGCGTCGGGTATTTCGGTTCGACCGATGCGCGCAAGTCCATCTGCTGCGGTTTTTTACGATTCAGGTTCGAGACGATGGTGCGCGCCAGCGACAGCGCATGCAGATCGTTCTGCGCCAGGTGGTCGACCACGCCGGACAAGCGCGTGTGCACGTCGCCGCCGCCCAGGTCTTCGGCCGTCACCACTTCACCGGTGGCCGCTTTCACCAGCGGCGGGCCGCCGAGGAAAATCGTGCCTTGCTCCTTGACGATGATCGATTCGTCGCTCATGGCCGGCACGTAGGCGCCGCCGGCCGTGCAAGAACCCATCACGACGGCGATTTGCGGAATGCCCTTGGCCGACAGATTCGCCTGGTTGTAGAAGATGCGCCCGAAATGGTCGCGGTCGGGGAAGACGTCGTCCTGGTTCGGCAGGTTGGCGCCGCCCGAGTCGACCAGGTAGATGCACGGCAGGTTGTTCTGGTCGGCGATTTCCTGGGCGCGCAAATGTTTTTTCACCGTCATCGGATAATACGTGCCGCCCTTGACGGTGGCGTCGTTGCAGACGATGACGCATTCCTGGCCCGAGACCCGGCCGATGCCGGTGATGATGCCGGCGGCGGGCGCCGCATCGACGCCCTTGGCGTCCTGGTACATGGCGTAGGCCGCCATCTGGGAAAACTCGAGGAAGGGCGTGCCGGGATCGAGCAGCATCTGCACTCTGTCGCGCGGCAGCAGCTTGCCGCGCGCCAGGTGCTTGGCGGCAGCCGCTTCGCCACCGCCGGCCGCGATCTTTTCCACCTTGTCGCGCAAATCGTCGACGATGGCTTGCATGGCCGCGGCATTGGCCTTGAAATCTTCACTGCGCGGATTGAGTTTGCTTTCGATGTGCGGCATTGCGGTTCCTTTTTATTATCGCCCGGTCTCTCGGGTCGCGCTATTCGGGAAAACTGCCGTCGAGATAAAACCAGCGCATGCCACCGTCACCAGCTTCACGCACGAAGCGGCTCACTTCATGCAGGCGGTGCGCGCGGCCGTTGACCTTGTAGCGGGCCACGAATTCGACGCTGTCACGGTGTATCTCTTCGGCTTGATCTGCTGATGTTGCTTTACGTTGACGTAAACGTAAAGCAGATTTTACCTCAAGTCCCAGCCAATGGACTTTTTCTTCTTCGGCAAATAAAGCATCGGTGGGACGGGTGCTGGCATGCCAGGTGGCAAGCAGATACGACTCGTCGCGCAGGGTGAACGCCGTGTAGCGCGAACGCATCAGGGTTTCGGCCGTCGGCGGCAAGGCCTCGCCTGCGATATACGGGCCGCAGCAGCTGGCGTAGGAGGCGCCGCCACAGGGGCAGGCGGCAGATGTCGAGAGTGTGGGCATGCGTTGGCAAATAGGGGAACTGAAAAGTTCCGCAATTATCCGCCATAACGGCGGCGCCGGTCGCCGCAGCCGCCGGTTCGCCTATTTTTGAGGCGCGAGGAAGTCCAGCGCGAACGGCGGCGCCTTGCCGGCCATCAGGTCGGCCAGGATGCGCGCCGTGCCGGCGGCAAAGGTAAAGCCCAGCGGGCCGTGGCCCACGTTCAGCCACAAGTTCGCAACTTTGCTGGCGCCCACCAGCGGCGCGCTGTTCGGCGTGGCGGGGCGCAGGCCGGCCCAGGCCGTGGCCTGGTCGTAGTCGGCGCCGTGCGGCATGGCTTCGCGCGCCAGCCGCGTCAGGCCGGCGATGCGGCCCCAGGCTATGCTGTTGTCGGCGCCCACCATGTCGACCATGGCGGCCACGCGCAAGTCGCTGCCGATGCGCGCATACAGCACCTTGCGCTCGAAATCCGTGATGCTGATCTCGGGCGCCCGGTGCTGGGCGCGGATGGGCGCCGTCAGGCTGTAGCCCTTCAGCGGGTACAGGGGCAGGTAGATGCCCGCCGTGGCGGCCAGGTCGCGGCTCTGGATGCCTGCCGCCAGCACGTAATGGTCCGCTTGCAACAGGCCCAGGCTGGTGTCGACGCCCGTGATCCTGCCCTTGTGCATGACGAGGCGGCGCGCCTCGCCTTTTAATATGAGCGAACAATTCGGATGCTGCAGCAGGCGCGCTTCCAGGGCCAGGCAAAAGGCGTGGCAATCGGCCACCGCTTCGCCCTGCGTAAAAATGCCGCCCGCCAGGGAACCCTGCAAGGCGGCCAGCGCCGGTTCGCGCTGTACGGCTTCCTGCGGCGACAGGACGATGCGTGCCTCTTCCGATTCGGGCCGCGCCACAGCGCGCTGAAAGATGGCGGGCGAGCGGTAGACGATGAGCTTGCCCGCATCGCGCCGGGCATACGCTTCCGGCGGCACCGTCAATTCCAGCTGGGCCATGCCGGCGCGGCTCCATTCTCCCAGTTGCAGCAGCTTGGCCGTCGTGCGCGCATTGCTGGCGCTGTTGCAATTGCGCAGGAAACTGGCCAGCCAGCGCCACTGGCGCCAGTCGGCCTCGGGACGGAAACGCAGCGGACCGTCTTTCTGCAGCAGCCATTGCAGGGCCTTGAAGGGTACGCCCGCGTCCGCCAAGGGCGCCACATAGCGATAGCTGAGCTGGCCGCCATTGCGGTAGCTGGCGGCGATCGCCACTTGTTCATTGCGCTCCAGTAAGGTGACCCTGTAGCCGGCCTCGGCCAGCCACCAGGCCGATGTCAGACCGACGACGCCGCCGCCGATGATGATGACTTGTTGCTGCATGTAGCCTCGCTGCGTTGCGCTCCCATGGTGCGGGAGCATTCGGGAAGAGCTTAGAGGCTGGCCGCCAACGCAGCCAATGAAACATCATGGTGCAGCCATAACTTTCAGGAATGCACCATTTCAATGCAAGGATGGATTGTTGTCCATCGCACCACGGTATAGGGCGGTGAGTATCCGTTCCTCGCTGCGCCCCATGGCGGAATACGTGCCCGGATACCGTTCCGGGTCGCTGCCCGTGCCGCCCACCAGCATCACCATGCCGTTCCTGTTCTTGAAATCGAGCACGAAGGCGGAGACGAGGCCATACGCGTCACCCAGATGGCCCGCGGCCGTGAAGCTGGCACCCTCGACCAGACGGTTGCCCTGCCCCGTCACCGCATCGAACTGCTGGTTGCCCAGGCCCCAGGCGCGGTACAGGCCCCGCTCGCTGTCGCCATTGCTGGCATCGGGCGCCAGCTGCCATTGCCGGCCAAACATCAGCGCGATGCTGGCCGGCTGCAATAGCTGCTGATGTTGGTAGCGGCCGCCGTCGAGCAGCATCTGCATGACCTTGCCCAGTCCTGCGGCGGAAATGCGCAAGCCGCCCGTGGGGCTGAAGACGGTGGCGTTGCTGCCGATCACATAATTGGCCAGGCCGGTCGGCGGGCGTGCATGAAAATCGTCGGCCTGGGCGATCCACGGCCCTTGCGGCTGCCAGGTTTCCGTGTCCAGGGTGCGCTTGCGGTACAGGGTGGCCGTGTTCGCCACGTCTTCCGCCGAAAATGCGGCCGGGTGATAGCCGCCGAGCACGTCGAGGGGATCGAGCAGCAAGCGCCGCATCAGCAGGTCGAAGCGCTCGCCCGTGACCTTTTCCATCACGGTGCCGATCACGCCCCAGTTCAGGTTGGCGTACGTAAAATAGCGGCCCGGCGCCGTTTGCTTGTCCCACATGCTGTCGCCACCGGCCGTAAACACGTCGCGCAGGCTGCGTTCGGGTCCCCATGCATAGCCGCCCGCGTCGCGCAGCGAGGAGGTGTGGCTGAGCAGGCTGCGCAAGGTCAGCGCTTGCTGGGGGAAATGCGGGTTGCGCAGGGAAAAGCCCAGGTAGATGCCCACGTCCTGGTCCAGGCTCAACCTGCCCTGCTCGACCAGCCGCATCAGCCCCACGGTGGTCATCATTTTTGAAACGGAGGCGATGCGGAACAGGGTGGCTGGCGTCACGGGCAAGCTGTCCGCCGGCGTGGCGCCGATGTGCCGGTAGCCAAATTGTTGCTGATACGACACTTTGCCGTGGCGTATGGCCAGTACGGACAGGCTGGCCAGGGGGTGGACGGGGTCATCGGCAATGGCGGCCAGGGCCGTGTCGAGCGCCCGCTGCTGCTCCTTGCCGTTGCCGCTGCCGGGCGGGGCGGCCAGCGCGCTCCAGGTCGTACCCAGCAGCAGCAAGCCCAACAAACCCGTCATTTTATTGTGCATGTTTCCCTGTTCACGGCGTAGTGGAGGCATCGCCAGCATAGGGCGGGATGCTTCACGACGCCAATGAAAATTGCATATTTATCTATAATGCAAAGCTATACGTACGGTAAAACATTGTTTTTTTAAATGTATAACCGTTATTTATGGTCATTTTCCATTTATTCATGGGTGGACGGGCTACGCACAAGCGCCATCGCTATTACACTAGGAGGACAAGGAGAACTGTATGAGCCAGACCAGCGTAGAACTCAAGGTCGATTTAAATGACAATTCGCCTTTATATATGCAGATCGCCCGCAAGCTGAGCGATGACGTACGCAACGGCCGCTACCAGGTAGACCAGGCCCTGCCATCTGAACGTACCCTGTCCGAACTGCTCGACGTATCGCGCGTGACCGCCCGCAAGGCCATCGACCAGCTCGTTGAGCAAGGCCTCGTCGTGCGCCGCCGTGGTTCGGGCAACTATATTGCCCCGCGCATCGAGCAGCCGCTGTCGAACCTGTCGAGCTTTTCCGAGCAGCTGCAGCAGCGCGGCTACCGCCCCGGCTCGCGCTGGCTCAAGCGTGAAGTCGTCATCGCCAGCAGCGATGAACAGCTGAGCCTGGGCCTGGCGCAGAACACGAAAGTGGCGCGCCTCGAGCGTTTGCGCCTGGCCGACGATGTGGTGATGGCGTATGAAGTGAGCGTGCTGCCGTTCAGCGTGGTGCCTGACCCGGACGCCATGGGCGACTCGCTGTATGAATACTTGAGCAGCATCAAGAAGGCCCCCGTGCGCGCCTTGCAGCACATCCGCGCCATGAATGCGACGGACGTGCTGGCCAAGCAACTGGGCATCCCCGATGGCCAGGCCGTGCTGTTCATCACGCGCATCGCCTACCTGGAGACGGGCGAAGCGGTGGAACTCACGCATTCTTATTGCCGCAGCGACCATTACGATTTCGTGGCGGAAATGCGCCGCGCGCCATAAAACTACTGCTCGATCAGGCGGATCATGGATTCCGCCACGCCGACGGACGACTCCCAGCTCATGCCGGTCACCAGCCGGCCATCGACCTCGACGTGGCTCTTGCCGTTGGCGCCGTGCCTGAATATGCCGCCATGGCCCTTGATGCTGCCTTCCGCCGAAAAGGGATAGGCCTTGTAGATCGGCGATTCCCTGTTGAGAAACGCATCGGGGAACGAGGTAAGCACCTTGCCCTGGATGAGGAAAGTACCGTCGCTGAGCTTCAGGTTCTTGATGCCCTCGGTGCCATGGCAGATGGCCGCGATCACCCCGCCCTGTTGTTCGTAGATACGCAAGGCGATGTCCTGCAGCGGCTTGTTGTCCGGGACGCCGACGATGGCCGCGCCGCCGCCGACGAAAGCCATGCCCGCATACTCGTCCGCCCTGACCTCCGCGACGGGCCTGGTATGGGCCAGTGCCCACATGAAGTCACTGTCGTACAGATGCTTCTTCAGCAGCTCGTCCGACGTGACGATCATTTCCAGGGGAACGGCGCCGCCCTCGGGACTGACGAAGTCGACCGCGTACCCTGCTTTGCGAAAGGCATCATAGGTATAGGCCAGCTCCGGAAAATTATTGCCGGCGTTGATTTTTGTGCCGGGATATTGATGCACATTCGACACGACCAGCAGCACCTTGCGTGCCTGGCGCGCAGCTGCTGGCTCGCGATGGGCCGACTTGCTGACGATCTTCCAGTTGCCGGCGATCTTTTTCAACAGAAAGACATCCACATAGCGGATCCCTTGCTGGGGAATGTGGATCTCTGCCTTGGCGGTGGCTACCTTGCCGCTCACCTCCACCTTGATCAGCCGCCCGTGGCGTCCATTGAATTGCCCTTTTTTCTCATCGGAAAAGAGTTTGGCGTATTCGGGACCGCTCAACTGCCATTGCGCATCGTCTTTACCGTCCAGGTAAAGGCGGGCGTTGGCATCGAAGGCCTGCTTGATCTCGTCCTGCACGTTGAAACTGGTGCCATGCAGATACAAGCGCACGGTTTCCCGAATGGCATGTTCGTCCTGGTCCGCGGTGGCGGCGGTGCCGACAGCGGTGATGCAAAAAAAAGCAACAGGCGAGTAACGTTCGCACTAAAAACTGGATCATGGTTTTACCCTGCATGAAGAATGTCGTTTATCGGAGCAACGACCATTTCAGGTCGCTGGTGGTCGATAATTTAGCCAAATGCAGGGGAATGGATGTCGCCAAACAGGATGTCAGACTCCGGAATGGCGATTCCGGAGTGGTTTTACGCGGAAACGGCCCTGATGGCCTGGCTGGATTGGGCCCGGAAGCTGGCGGGCGTCTGCCCAGCCACTTTCTTGAAGGTCGAGTAGAAGGTGGAACTGGAATTGAAGCCGCAGCGCTCGGCAACGAGATCCATGTTCAGTTGCGGTTCGCCCATCAACACCTGTTTCGCTTCGGCGATACGGTATTCGTTGACGTAGGTGTTGAAACTCTTGCTCAGCTTGTCATTGAGTACCTGCGATACCTGCGCCTGCGTGCGTCCCGCCCGCTTGGCCAGTTGGGCCAGGGTCAGGTTCGGGTTCAGATAGGATTTTTGCCCGCTCATCTGTTGTTCCAGGGCAGTGAGCACGGCAAGCGCATCGTCGTGCGCCAGGCGGTTATGCTGGTACTTCGGCTTCGGCTCGGCAGGCGTCGAGGTTTCTTTTCTCAGCAGAAAGACCATGACCGCGACGTGCAGCGAGAAGGTGAACGACAAGGCGCCGACGATATAGGACGTGAACGGCGTGCTCGCGTACGCCGCCAGCATGACACTGCTGCCTGCGAAGACGCTCAAGAGGAGCACGCTGCTGGTCGCCATCCGCTGTCCGTCGTTCCACCATGCACGGCGGGTTTGCCAGAGCAGCCTGGCGGTCGCCAGCAGATAGCCTAGCCAGAACACATGAATGGCATGGCTCGAACGGTCCCACACGGGACGATAGGCGGAATACGGAAAGGCAACGCCAATGCCAATGAGCAGGAAGGACAAGCCCAGATGCCAGCGCCATTGTTGTCCGGCAGGTTGTTGCCCGAGCCCGGCCAGGAAAGCGCGCGCATAGAGATAGGTCAAGGGACCGATCAGCAGGCAGGCCGACAGGCCCAGCTGGCGGAATTCGATGGCGATCGCCGGGTTGAAGTAGAGAAAGGCGGATTTGGCGGTGCGCACCCCGACGGCCAGCAGCAATGCCCCGAGCATGCAGTCGGCCAGGCAGCGGGGCCGGCGGCTGAAAAAATAGACGGCCAGGAAAATGCCGTTGATGGCGCCAAGGGCGCTAAACAGGAACAGCAATTGGCGAGCGATCATGGGGATGTCGTTGATATTGGCGTCGAAGCCAAGTATAGACACAAACGGGAGCGTATCGAAGTACAAGTGGTACACCACGTTCCTGCGCCAGCCATAAACGCCCGTTATGCCCGCCCGCCAACCTTTCATGGCTGATCTTGCTCGTTGGTATTAAACTGGTTTCACCTTCAACCATGTTCTGAAATCATGTTGAAAACTGAAACCCCGAGCCGGCGGCATCCGGATCTGGACCTGTATCCGGTGGAGCAACTGGTGGCGGCGCTGGTCGATGACCAGTTCTGGGCCGTCGAGGCCGTGCGGCTGGCGTCGCCCGACATCGCTGCCGCCATCACGGCCGCCCTGCCCCGCATCGCGGCCGGCGGACGGCTGCTGTACGTGGGCGCGGGCACGTCGGGCCGCCTGGGCGTACTCGACAGCGTTGAATTGCATCCCACGTTTTCCTGGCCGCCCGAGCGGGCCGTCGCCATCCTGGCCGGCGGAACGGGCGCCATGTTTACGGCTGTGGAAGGCGCGGAAGACGATTTGCAGCAAGGCGAGGCGGATTTACTGGCCTTGCAGCCGCAAACAAATGATGTCGTGATCCTGCTGGCCGCTTCTGGCGCCACGCCATATGTGCTGGGCGCCTTGCTGGCCGCGCGCCAGGCGGGTGCCTTGACGATAGGCATCGCCAACAATGTGGATGCCCCCGTGGCGCACGAGGCGCAATGCGGCATCGTGCTCGACACGGGCACGGAAGTCATTTCCGGCAGCACGCGCTTGAAAGCGGGCACGGCGCAAAAAATCACCCTGAACACGATTTCCAGCGCCCTGATGGTGGGTTTGCACAAGACTTACGGAAACTTGATGGTAGACTTGAAGCCGACCAACGCCAAGCTGATCTGGCGGGCGGTGCGTCTGACCATGCATGCCACCGGCGCCAGCGAGGCGCAGGCCAGGACCGTGCTGGAGCAATGCCACTATCACGTCAAGGTGGCGATTGTTGCCTTGATCAAAAAAATCAACACAAACCAGGCACAGGCATTGTTGGCCGGCGCGGACGGCAGTGTGCGGGCGGCACTGGCGGCGTGATCCGATGGCGCGGCATTCTTCTGTCTGGGAGACAAAGAAGGATGTATGGAGCTTGTGAAACAAATCGCTTCGGCGCGCGCGAATAAGCCGTCAAATAAGCCGTGGCTGTGGATCCCTTCCCTGTATTTCGGCCAGGGCATCCCCTATGTAGTGGTCATGACCTTGTCCGTGATCATGTACAAGAACTACGGTTTCAGTAATACCGATATCGCGCTGTATACCAGTTGGCTGTACTTGCCGTGGGTGATCAAGCCGCTGTGGTCGCCTTTCATCGATATGTTCCGCACCAAGCGTTTCTGGATCGTCGGCTTGCAGCTGGTGATCGGCGCCGCGCTGGCGCTGGTGGCCCTGACGACGTCCTTGCCGCACTTTTTCCAGATCAGCCTGGCCATTTTCTGGCTGATGGCATTCAGTTCCGCCACGCATGACATTGCCGCCGACGGCTTTTATATGCTGGGCCTGGAAGAGCATCAGCAGGCAGCCTTCGTCGGCGTGCGCAGCACTTTCTATCGCCTGGCCATGATCGCCGGCCAGGGCGGCCTCGTGTATCTGGCCGGCTATTTGACGCATGCGACGGGCAATGTGCAGCTGGCCTGGTCCGTCGTGTTCGCCATCCTGGCGGGCCTGTTCATCACCCTCTTCCTGTACCACTATTTTGTCTTGCCGAAACCTAAAGACGACCGCTCCAGCATCCAGGGCGCCGGCGTTTCTCCGCTGCAAGAATTCGTCGCCACCTTTGCTTCTTTTTTCAAGAAGAAGGATATTTTCGTCATCTTGGGCTTCTTGCTGCTGTTCCGTCTCGGCGAAGCGCAACTGCTCAAATTGGCCGCGCCCTTCCTGCTCGATCCGGTCGCCAAGGGCGGCCTGGGCCTCAGCACGGAACAGGTGGGCCTCGTCTACGGCACCATCGGCGTGATTGCCCTCACCCTCGGTGGCTTGCTGGGCGGATTCATCATTTCCCGCTTCGGCTTGAAACGCTGCCTGTGGATCATGGTGCTGTCCGTCCACTTGCCCGACCTGGTCTTCGTCTACCTGGCCAGCGCCTTGCCCAGCAGCATCTATGTGATCGCCGGTGGCATTGCGCTGGAGCAATTTGGCTATGGCTTCGGTTTCGCCTCCTACATGTTGTACATGATCATGGTCTCCGATGGCGCGCATAAAACGGCCCATTACGCCATCTGCACGGGTTTCATGGCCCTGGGCATGATGTTGCCGGGCATGGCCAGCGGCTGGATACAGCAAATGCTCGGTTACCAGCATTTCTTCATCTGGGTCTGCATCGCCACCATTCCTGCTTTCATCATGGCTGCGCTAGTCAAGATCGATCCCGAATTCGGCAAGAAGGCCGAGGCCTGATTCTTTTGAAGCGTGCGCCCGCATGGATGGCGGGCGCACAGTAAAATGCCCGCACCGATAGACCTGCGCTCCACCACTGCAAGGAATTGTTTTGTTGTCTACTTTCAAAAAACGCCTGGGCGCCAGCGCCGGCGTATTGGCCGCGCTGGCCACCGCCACATTGCTCAGCAGCTGTACCAGCACCAAGCTGCCATCGACAGTGACACCGGGCGAAGCGGGTTTGCCTGCCGTGCCGCCCGTGCAGCACATCACGGGCGAAGTGCCGCCGCCGGCGCCGCGCGAATTCCGCGCCGCCTGGGTCTCGACGGTCGCCAATATCGACTGGCCCAGCCGCAGCAATTTGCCTGTCGCCAAGCAGCAAGCGGAAGCGCTGGCCATCCTCGACCGTGCCAAGTCCTTGAATCTGAATGCGATTGTGCTGCAAGTGCGGCCCAGCGCCGACACGATTTACCCATCGCAACTGGAGCCGTGGTCGGAATACCTGACCGGCAAGCAAGGCCAGCCGCCATTACCGATGTATGACCCGCTGGCTTTCTGGGTGGCACAAGCGCATGCGCGCGGCCTGGAATTGCATGCCTGGTTCAACCCCTACCGGGCCCGTCACGCGACGGCCAAGTCGCCGCTGGCGCGCGACAGTTTCGCTTCCACCAACCCGGCGTCCGTCAAACAATACGGCCGCTACCTGTGGATGGACCCGGGCGACGCCGCCGCCTCCAAGCACACGACGGACGTGGTGCTGGACGTGGTGCGCCGCTACGATATCGATGGCGTGCACATCGACGATTACTTTTACCCGTACCCGATCGACGCGCCCGGCGCCGGTGCGGGGGCCGAAACAGCCGCGCTGGACGCGGGCAATGGCGGCGCCAAGCGCGAATTGCCGTTTCCCGATGAGCCTTCCTGGCAGCAATATCTGCTGGCCGGTGGCCAGCTGGACCGCGCTTCCTGGCGCCGCCAGAACGTCAACCAGCTGATCGAGGCTTTGTATACAGGCATCCACCGCGAAAAGAGCTGGGTGCGCTTCGGCATCAGCCCGTTCGGCATCGGCCGCCCGGACCGCCGCCCTGCCGGCATCGTCGGCTTCAGCCAGTACGATAAATTGTATGCGGACGCGGAACTGTGGCTGGCCAAGGGCTGGCTCGATTACCTGTCGCCGCAGCTGTACTGGCCCGTGGCGCAGGCGCCGCAAGCGTTTGGCGTGCTGCTCGACTACTGGCTGGCGCAAAATCCGTATGGCCGCCACGTGTGGCCGGGTTTATATACGAGCCGCATCGACAATTCCGCCAAGTCCTTCACGCCGCAAGAGATCATCAAGCAGATCGAAGTGACGCGCACGCGTCCCGGCGCGAATGGACAAGTGCATTTCAGCATGGTGCCCCTGATGCAGAATCGCAAGGGTGTCAGCGAGCAACTCAAGGCGGCCGTGTATCAAAGCCCTGCCCTGGTTCCCGCCACGCCGTGGCTGGGCAAGGAAGCGCCCGGTACGCCCGTGCTGGCGTTGCGCCGCGATTCCAGCAGCCTGAACCTCAAATTGACGGCGGGCGGCGGCAAGCCCGTGGCGCAATACGCCGTCTGGGCCCGCTACGGCGAAGACTGGCGTTTTACCGTGGTTACGGGCGTGCAAGGCGAGCTGACCCTGGTCGACGATGCCATTGGTAAAGTCAATGCGGTGGTGGTCAGCGCCGTGGACCGCCTCGGCAATGAAAGCCCCCGCGTTACCGTGCGCGCACCGTTTACAGTCGCCACCAAGTAATTTTGCCGGTTTACCGGCAATCCATAACCTGCAGGCATGAAACATGCGCAAGCTTTCATGCCTGCAAGCTCCGCTTGGCTTTACACTCATGCCATGATTTCCTTCCCTGCAATCAATACTGACACTGCCGTGCTCGGGCTGGGCATCGACGCGGGCGGCACGCAAACACGCTGGGCTTTGGCCGGCGCGGATGGCGCCATTGTGGCGGACGGTGCCGTGGAAGGCTTGTCTGCCTTGCAAATGAGCAGCGATGCGGGCCGCGCAGCCGTGCACGCCACGTTTGCGAAACTGTCTCGGGCTGTGCTGGCCATCGGCCAGCCGCGCGCCGTGGTGGCGGGCTTGACGGGCTTTGGCGGCGACGATGTGACGCTGGCGCACATGCTGGCCGACTTGCTGGCGCTGGACGCCGGCGACGTCCGCTTGGGCAACGATATCGATATCGCCTATCGCGACAGTTTTGAACCAGGCGAAGGTTACCTGGTCTACGCTGGCACGGGCTCGATTGCCGCCTGGATCGACACGGATGGCGGCTTTCACCGCGCAGGCGGGCGCGGCGTGCTGCTCGACGATGGCGGCGGCGGCTACTGGATCGCGCGCGAAGCCTTGCGCCACATCTGGCGCCGCGAAGACGAGGCGCCCGGCAGCTGGCAAGCCTCGCCCATGGCCGAGGCCGTGTTTGCGCAACTGGGCGGCAGTGACTGGTCGCTGTCGCGCGCCTTCATGTATGGCCAGGACCGGGGCGCCATCGGCCGGCTGGCGCTGGCCGTGGCCGCCAGTGCCGATGCCGACCCGCTGGCGCTGGACATCTTGCAGCGCGCGGGACAGGAACTGGCCCGTCTGGCCCTGGCATTGGTATCGCGCCATGGTCCGCGTCCCGTGGTGCTGGCGGGCCGCGCGGCGCAATTGCACCCGGCCATCGCGTCAGCCATGCGCGCCGCTTTGCCTGTATCGTTGACGATGGAACAGAAAGTTGCCCGTCCACATGACGCGGCGGCCAGGATAGCCGTCAAGACGGCGGTCAGGAAACAGGCCAACACTGAACATTTTATTAACCCGAACATGGATCTTTCATGAAAAAAATCGCCCTCGCCCTGCTGGTGGCCCTGCTTTCCGCCTGTACCACGCCCGCGCCGCACCTCGACCACAGTTTGAATGCACGCAGCCAGAGCCCGCGCGTCAAATTCATCGTCATCCATTACACGGTCAGCGACCTGCCACGCTCGATCAAGATCCTGACGGAACAAGTAGTGAGCAGCCATTATTTGCTGACGGACACGGACAAGCCGAAGTTTTACGTGCTGGTCGACGAATCGCGCCAGGCCAACCACGCGGGCGTGAGTAACTGGAAGACTTATACACAGTTGAATGTCAGCTCGATCGGCATCGAGATCGTCAACCCCGGCTACAAGGACACGCCGGAAGGCCGCCTCTGGTATCCGTTTCCCCAGGCGCAGATCGATGAGCTGATTCCACTGCTGAAAGATATCCAGGCCCGCTACAACATCGCGCCGGAAAATATCCTCGGCCATAACGAAATCGCCCCGCAGCGCAAGCAGGACCCGGGCCCGCTGTTCCCATGGCGCCAGCTGGCCGATGCGGGCCTGATCGTTTGGCCCGATGCGAACCGCGTTGCCGCGCAGCGAATCATTTTTGAGCAGCAAGTACCGGACGCCGTCTGGTTCCAGAAAAAGCTGGCCCAGCACGGTTATGCGACGCCGAATACGGGCGTTTTCGACGAAGCGACGCGCAATGTGCTGATCGCCTTCCAGATGAAATACCGCAACACCTTGTTTGACGGCACGCCCGACGGCGAAACGGCGGCCCTGCTGGAAGTGCTGACGACGCCGGCCCCGGCTGTTGTTGCAAAATAGCATAGCCGTTCCAGCCCATGACTTTTTCTTATATGCTGAACGTTGACGGCCCAGGCGGCCACGGCAAGGTAAAGGAATAGCTCATGCGGCTGCGTCATATCGAAGTATTTCACGCCATCATGCAAGTTGGCACCATCAGCGGCGCCGCGCAAGTGCTGCATATCTCGCAACCGGCCGTGACCAAGGTCTTGCAACATTGCGAGTTGCAACTGGGCATGCCGCTGTTCGAGCGCGTGCGGGGCAAGCTGTACCCGAAACCCGAGGCGCATCGCCTGTTTGTCGAGACGGAAAAGCTCAACCGCGATTTATTGGGCATCCGCCGCCTGGCGGCCAGCCTGAAGGGCCATGCGGTGGAAACCATCCGCCTGGTGTCCACGCCGACGATTGCCATCAGCGTCTTGCCGTTCGCCATGACGGAGTGGCGGCGCGATTTCCCCCACACGCGTTGCCAGCTGGCCACCCATCACACGGGCGAGATCGTCAATACCTTGCGCCTCGGTGAAGCGGACCTGGCCGTGTCGCTGCAAGACCCGCGCCATCCCGGCATCGTGGCCGAACCGCTGGCGCACGGCGTCATGACGGCGATCGCACCGGCCGGCACCTGGCGCGGGGCCGATTGCGGCACCCCGCTGACGGCGCATGGCCTGAACGGCGAGCTGATCGGTCATGCGGATAACGATCCGCTGGGCGAACTGGTGGTCGCCGCCTGCGAAGCGCAGGACATCCACCCCGTTTTTTCCACCGTGGTGCAGACCTATCAAATCGCCCGGTCCCTGGTGGAAGCGGGCGCCGGCATGGCCGTGGTCGATCCATTTACGGCTGCGTCCGGTTCGCCCGAGCGGCTGCAGCGCCGTCCCTGGGCGCCGACGATACCGATCCAACTGTATTTATTGACGGCGAGCCACTCGCCGCTGTCGCATGGCGCGCGGCGCCTGGCCGACAGCATCGGCGTGGCGGCGCGCAATTGCCTGGAAAGAGGAGTCTGATGTCTGTTGCAAGTTTGCAATTAGAAGCAGTTGGCAGCGATCCGCAATTTCGCCACCTGAGCAGCATTGCCGGCATCGCCGTCGACTTGCGCTATGCCACGCCCGACAATTTTGTCGGCCGCGACTTATACAGCCCCGTCGATTGCGCCTGGCTGCACCGCGATGCGGCAGTGGCGCTGGAGAAAGCCGTGGCGTGGCTGGCCGAGCGGCGGCCCGATCATCATCTGCTGGTACTTGACGCCCTGCGCCCGCAGCGGGTGCAGCAGCAACTGTGGGATGCGCTGCAGGGAACGGAGTTGCTCGGTTATATCGCGGAGCCGTCGCGCGGCTCGATCCACTCGTTCGGCATGGCGCTCGACATCACCATCGTCGGACCGGACGGGCAGGAACTGGATATGGGCACGGGCTTTGATGATCTGAGTGAGCGCTCGCACCCGGCACTGGAGCTGGTGATGCTGGAGAAGGGAGAAATTACGCAGGAGCAAGTGGAACATCGCCGATTGTTGCGTGACGCCATGTTCCAGGCGGGTTTCTTCGGCATCAACAGCGAATGGTGGCATTTCGATTGCGGCGACCGGGTGCTGGTGCGCCAGACCTACACCCGGGTACTCTGATTAAAAGGCCTTCAGACCCTTCAGCATCACGATCAGGATCAAGACGGGCGAGACAAAGCGCAGCAGGAACAGCAGCACATGCGCCAGCTTTCTATTTTGCAACTGGCCATGATTGCTGATCGCATCGATGAAATGGTCTTTGCCCCAGGCCCAGCCGGTAAACAAGGCAATCGCGATGCCGCCCACCGGCAAGAAGATATTCGACGAGACGAAGTCGAACAGATCAAACATATTCAAATCAAACAGCTTGAAGTCCGCCAGGGTGCTGTTGCTCAGCGCGCATACGGAACCGAGCACGGCCAGCAGCAGCATGGTCACGATGGTGGCCTTGGTGCGGGTCCAGCCGAAGCGTTCATGGAAAATTACCACGGGCACTTCCATCAGCGACAGCATCGCCCCTGTGGCGGCCACGGCGGCGAGGATGAAGAACACCACCATCAGGACTTGCCCCATGGGGATTTGCGAGAACACGGCGGGAATGGTGATGAACACCAGCGATGGTCCTGCGCTGGGCGCGAAGCCGAACGTGAACACGGCGGGAAAGATGGCAATGCCCGCCAGCATCGATACACCGAGGTCGGCCGCCATCACGCGCAAGGTCGTGACGGGAATATTCTGGTCGTCGCGGAAATAGCTGCCGTAGGTCATCATCGTGCCCATGCCGACGGACAATTTGAAGAAAGCCAGGCCCATGGCCGTCAGTACGACGGAAGCCGTCAACTTGGAAAAATCGGGACGGAACAGGAATGCCAGGCCTTCGCCCGCTTTATCGAGCGACAGGCTGACCGCGCAGAGCAGTAGGAGTAACAGGAACAGCAGCGGCATGAGTTTCTTGGCGATCGCCTCGATGCCCTTGGTTACGCCCAGCATCAAGATGCCGCCAATAAACAGCAGCACGCCCCATTGCCACAACAGCGATTGGAGGGGATTGGTGATCAGCGAAGCGAAGGCCGCTTCCGTCACCAGTTTGTCGCTGCTGAGAATGGAGCCATCGATGGCCTTGGCAATATAGGCGAATACCCAGCCCACCACTTCCGAATAGAACGCGACGATCAGGAAGGCGGCGATCATGCCGATGAAGCCGACCAGCCACCAGGGCTTGCCCTTCGGTGCCAGCTGCTCCATGGTCGAGATGGGATTGACCTTGGCCCGGCGTCCCAGGGTGATTTCCGCGATCATCACGGGCAGTCCCACTAATAAGGTAGCGAGTAAATAAATGAGCAGGAAGCCGGCGCCGCCATTGGCGCCTGTCAGATAGGGGAACTTCCAGATGTTACCGAGACCGACTGCGGAACCGAGGGTGGCGGCGAGTACGCCGAAGCCAGTGGTAAAGCCAGCCCGTTTCAGGGTCAGGCCTGATCCTTGAGCTTGTTGTTTCATGGTGAATCTTCTATGGTGGGACGCGAATTTGCGCTGAGGGGGCGAAATTGTAGCAGTTGGCCGCAAATACCCGGGAAAAGCCTTGCTACTCCCGGGGCGCTTTGCTATAGTTCGCCTCCCCAATGAGACGCACTAGTTTGCGACACAAAAGGAACAGCCTTCAGGGGCTGGGTAGTAAAAAAGAAGGAGTTGACGGACGTAGCAAATTGCTTCATACTCTTCCTTCTTCGCAGCTGACAAACACAACGCTTTGTCGATAGCGCGAGAGTAGTAAATAAGCAGTACCGAATACAGTTCTTTAACAATTAACAGTCGATAAGTGTGGGCATTTGATGTAAGTGCAGCGTCAATCTTCGGATTGGCGTCTAACTTAAAATATCAAATGTTCACAAGAAATAATGAAATAGGATACTTCTTCGGAAGTAGCCTGTCAGTTTTTTGAGTGAGCGACCCGTCAGCAATGACGGTGCCGGTAAAACGGCAAAGTAACAGAGATTAAACTGAAGAGTTTGATCCTGGCTCAGA
>NZ_FNHA01000014.1:0-221971 GCF_900103595.1 Janthinobacterium sp. OK676 | reverse complement strand
CTGGCCGCATGATTGGCTCCCGCAGAGTGAGTATGCAGAGTCAGACAGCACGGCCACAGGAAGATTCCGGCATTTCCCCTACTTGCCGATGACAGAGCCAAAAAAAAACGCCGTCGATGACGGCGTTCCGGGCGATTCCAGCGTCAGCGCTTGCGGCGCAGCCAGCCGGCGGCAACGGCGGCCACGGCCACGAGGACCAGGGCCGGTTTCACCAGCTTCTTGCGTCCGATAAACGATAACGCCGTCAGCACATACGGCATGGCGCCTTGCAAACGCATGCCGCCCGGCGCCAGCAGCGATTCGACGCGGTGGCCGGCAAAGCCGACAGCCGTCTCGACGACGCCCTGCAACAGCGATTCAGGACGCAATGCATAGCCCACGTTGGCACGCGCATGCACGATGCCCACGCGGTACATTTCGCCCTGGGCGATCAGCAGGCGCTTGCGGGCGGCTTGCGCCGCCAGTTTGTCGTGTTCCGACATGAATTCTCCTCGTGAGGCAGCTTACATCAGCATGTCGCGGTCGGCCTTCAATTCCGCCATGGTGGCGGGCATGGACAGCTTTCCTTGACGCAGCATGGCGCGCGCATACAGGACCAGGGCGATGGCCAGCAGTACGAACACGACCGTCATGATGGCGAGGATCTTCCAGCCCAGACTATCCCAGGCCAGGAAAACGATCAGCACGCTGCCGTAAGCAATGGCAAACAAGCCCGCCACCGTCGCCAGCGCGAAAATGACAACCAGCTGCAGCATGTGATTGCGCACTTCCGACAGTTCGATGGTGGCCAGTTCCAGCCGCGACAACATCAGTCCGACGGCGTTTTTGGCCAGGCCGGCGACCGAGCCGATCAATCCCGGCCCCTGGTGAGACGTAGCAGACTTGTCCATATCGCTCCTGACAGTGGATTACTTGCGGCCCAGGATGAAGC
Source organism: Janthinobacterium sp. OK676 (assembly GCF_900103595.1). Classification (NCBI taxonomy): domain Bacteria; kingdom Pseudomonadati; phylum Pseudomonadota; class Betaproteobacteria; order Burkholderiales; family Oxalobacteraceae; genus Janthinobacterium; species Janthinobacterium sp. OK676. Next base: position 221,040 of record NZ_FNHA01000014.1, on the reverse strand, counting down.
CGACCAGCACGCCGACGCCAGCGGCGACAGCCACCGTACGCCATGGGTTTTCCTTGACATAGCCGTCCGCCTGGGCAGCCATCTGCTTGGTGGCGACGATGGCCGACGCTTGCGCTTCATGCGCCTTGGCCAGGGCGGCATCCAGGGTTTTCATGCCCTTGACGCGCACTTCGTCGGCCTTTTCGCCGGTCAGGGCGGCAGCGGCGCTGAACAGGGCTTGCGCATCCTTGACCAGGGTTTTGACATCGTTATTGACGGTGGTGATATTGTTTTCCAACATGGTTTAGCTCCTTAGCTATGGATGAATGTAGTTACTATACCTACTTTACTCAAAAACACTATTCCATCAGATCGCGCATATCATCGGCGTGCTCTTCCTCGACAGCCATGATCTTGATCAGCAAGTGGCGTGTGGTCGGATCCTTGTCGCCGATTTTGACGATCATCTGGCGGTAGGACTCGATCGCCACCCGCTCCGCGATCAGGTTGGCACGCACCATGCTTTGCACGTCTTCGGAGTCATCATACTCGGCATGGCTACGCGCAAGCAATGTTGCAGGATTAAAATCCGGCTTGCCATTCAATTGCACGATGCGTTCGGCCAGCCAGTCGGCGTGTTCCTGCTCCTGCTGCGCATGCTCGAGGAACTCGGCCTTGATGCTGCCGTTGTCGCGTCCGCTCACGGTGTAGTAATGGCGTTTATAGCGCGCGATACACACCAGTTCGGTGGCCAGCGCCCCATTCAGCAGGGTGATCAGCTCCTCGCGGTCGGCCTGGTAGCCGGCCGTCACCGCGCCGTCGTCCAGGTTTTTCGCGGCGGCGCGGATGGCCGCCGTGTCGATGCCGGCTGGGATCTCAACAGATGTTGGTGTCATGATGCTTCCTTTCAATACTTGCGTGGGTATCCACCGGCCAAGGTTCGGCCGGTGCTGCCTTTAGCGACTGCAACGCTTGAAGGCGTTTAACGGCGGGCGGGAATCGCCGTGTTGTCCTCGGACAAGACGATTTCCACCCGGCGATTCAGCTGGCGGTTTGCCGCCGTATCATTGCCGGCGGCCGGATAGGCGGCGCCATAGCCTTTGGTGGCGATGCGATCGCGGCTGATGCCTTGCTCCAGCAGGGCATTGCGCACGGATTCGGCGCGTCGTTGCGACAATTCCAGATTGTGCGCGGAACCGCCCGTGCTATCCGTAAAGCCTTCGATCAGCACGGTGCGCTGCGGATTGTTTTTCAGCACGTCGGCCAGCTTGCGGGCCGTATTCGCGCCATCGGCCGTCAAATTCGCCTTGTCCGTGCCAAACAGCACGTCGCCCAAGGTGATGACCATGCCGCGCTCGGTTTTCTTGGCGGCCAGGTCGGCCAGTTGCGCTTCGAGTCCGGCGGCGCGGGCTTGCGCATCGCGGGCCGACGCTTCAGCCGCTTGCGCCTGGGCCTTGGCCGCTTCCGCATCGGCTTGCGCCGACTGGGCGCGCGCCGTGGCCTGGTCAGCCTGCTGCGTGCGCGCATCGAGACGCAACTGGTCGCGCTGCTTGCCGGCGTTGGCGATGTCCGCCTCAGCCGCCTTCTGCTTGGCGACTTCTTGCGCCGTGGCTATCTTTTGCTTGGCCAGGTAGGCCAGCTTGTCGACTTTTTCGCTATCGTCCTGGCGCGTGGCGGCCGCGTTTGCCGCTTCCAGCGCAGCGCTCGCTTCGCGGAATTCGCGTGGCGCATAAGTCGACACCAGCGGATTCGATTGCGCCGCCATGTAATCGCCGCGCGTCTGGTCGAGCAGGCTGGTGGTGGTCGGTGCGGAGCTGCAGGCGGCGACAAAGGCAGCCATGGCCAGCAGGCCGGGAATGGTGGTGTAGTGAGCTTTTTTCATGATGGAATCCTGTTCTTATTGTTGCTTATTGTTTTGGGGCTTGCTGGTTGGCACGGTCGAGCTCTTCGCGCATGACGCGGATGTTCTCGTTGATTTCATCGGCGGCGCTGGTGGCCTTGGCCGAGTTGGCCTTGCTTTGCGCCAGCTTGGCGTCCGCTTGCGCCTGGTCGGCCAGGTCGCGCGCCGTCTTGTAGTCGCGGTCTTTCAGGGCTTGATTGGCCATGCGCATTTTTTCGCGGGCCGAACGCATTTCATCGGGTGCCAGGTCGGCGGCGCCGGCGCTGGCCGCGTTATCGACGGCGGCGCGCGACACGGCAACGTCGGCCGTGGCCGGCGTTTTCAGGCTGGAACAAGCCGTCATCAGGACAACGGCGGTGGCGCAAGCGGCAAGGGTAGCCAGCGGGGACATCTTGAAATCTCGGTTTGTCATTTTTCTTCTCCTGGAGAATGTTAAGCGTGGGGGTTCATACGTCGGTGCTTCTGGAATCAGGAACGGCGTTTGATGTAGACGTTATAGGCTCCCCCTCCCCGCATATCCGTTCGGTGCCGCACATACGGTAGGAAATCGACAATACTTGCATGGGCAACGTGCGCCAGCGCACGTGTCCGCCAACAAAACCTGAAACAGCCCCGGCCGTGAAGCGATTCCTGTAGCATCGTGGCTACTTGTCCAGAAAGAATCAGCTCATGCCCCTCTCCCGCCGTCAGAAAATCGCCCTCGCCAGCGCCGCCGTGCTCGTCGCCCTGCCCGTCACGGCTTCCATCGTCCTGATGAATATGGACTGGAACCGCGCCAGGCCCTGGCTCAATGCGCGCGCCAGCGAAGCGCTGGGACGGCCGTTCGCCATCGAGGGCGACCTGGCGCTGACGTGGCAGCAGCCGGCGCATGGCGGGCAACAAGGCTGGCGCGACTATTTGCCATGGCCGCACCTGCAGGCCAAGGATGTGCGCCTGGGCAATCCGAGCACGATGGCAGGGACGGATGACGAAGCGCAGCTGGCCACCGTCAGCCAGTTGGCGTTCTCGCTCAATCCCCTGGCCTTGCTGGACAAGAAAATCATCATCCCGCAATTGCGCTTCGACACGCCGCAGGTGAGCTTGCTGCGCAACAAGGATGGCAAGAACAACTGGACCTTCGACAAGCAGGAACAGCCATCACCGTGGCAGCTGGAACTGCAAAGCGTGGTGTTCAGCAAGGGCACGGTCGTGCTCGACGATGAGGTCACGCAAACGGCCATGCGCGCCGATGTCGACACCATCGCGGGCGATACGCGCTACGGCATCGCCTGGACGCTGTCGGGCAAATACCGTGGCGAAACCGTCAAGGGCGGCGGCAAGGCGGGCGGCGTGCTGTCGCTGCAGCAGCAAGGCACGCCCTTCCCCATCCAGGCCGACATGCGGGCGGGCGGCAACAGCATGGCCATCGAAGGCACGCTGACGCGCCCGGCGGACCTGGCCGCGCTCGACGTGCGCCTGAAGCTGTCCGGGCCCAGCATGGCGCGCCTGTATCCATTGACGGGCGTGCTGCTGCCGGAAACGCCGCACTACAGCACGGAAGGCCATTTGACGGGCACCCTGGCACCGCGCGGCGGCGAATGGGTATATGACAAGTTCAGCGGCAAGGTGGGGTCCAGCGACATCAGCGGCAAGCTGGCTTTTTCCGCCAGCACGCCACGCAAGCGCCTGACGGGCGAAGTCCACTCGCGCCTGCTGCAATTTTCCGACCTCGGCCCGCTGGTGGGCGCCGATTCCAGCGCCAGCAAGAAGGAACGGGGCGTGGCCTCGACGCAGCCAGCCGGCCGCGTGCTGCCCGTGGAAACCTTCAAGACGGAGCGCTGGACCAGCCTGGACGCCGACGTGCGCTACACGGCCGACAAGATCACGCGCGACGCTGATTTGCCGATCAGCAAGCTCGACACGCACGTGGTGCTGACGGATGGCGTACTGTCCTTGACGCCACTCAACTTCAACGTGGCGGGCGGCACGCTGACGTCGCAGATCAAGCTCGACGGCAGCGGCAAGGTCATCGCCAACGGCATCGCGGCCGAACTCAAGGCCAGCGCCCGCCATCTGCACATCCAGCAGCTGTTTCCCCGCCTGTCGGCACTGCACGCCAGCGCCGGCGAAATCAATGGCGACGCGTCGCTGTCGGCCACGGGCAATTCCGTCGCCAGCCTGCTGGGCAGTTCGAACGGCGAAGTGCGCGCGCTGATCGAGCGGGGCAGCATCAGCAAGCTGCTGCTGGAAGAGATGGGCTTGAATATCGGCAGTGTCGTGCTGACCAAGCTGGTGGGCGACAAGCAGGTCAAGCTGAACTGCATGGCCGCCGATTTCGTCGCCACCAAGGGACTGATGCGCACGCGTCAGTTCATCGTCGACACGGACGATGCCATATTGCACGTCGACGGCACGGTGAACCTGGCCGATGAACGGCTGGACCTGACATTGCAACCGGACAGCAAGGGCTTGCGCGTCTTTTCGCTGCGCTCGCCCCTGTACGTGCGCGGCACCTTCAGCAAGCCCGACGTGAGCGTCGACAAGGGCGTGCTGGCCCTGCGCGCGGGCGGCGCCCTCGCCTTGGCCGTGGTGGCGCCCGTGGCTGCCCTGCTGCCGCTGGTCAACACCGGCCCCGGCGAGGACAGCGCCTGCGCCGCCCTGCTGGCCCAGGCCCGCGTGAAACCGGTGGCGCCGAAGCCGGGCAAGACGCCGCGCAAAACATGGTGACAATATCGCCAGCCGTGCACAATTACAATTGTTACACCCCTATGTGCGTTGCCGAACAGACCCTGCCTTGTCACAATCCTATTCTGTGATCGTGCCTGAAACACACGGCGTCACGAAGTCATCCGGCCCATACCATGCCGGCGCCACGAGGTCCGAATTCATAGGAGAACTACCATGCAAATCATTAAAAAAATCGCCGCTACCACTTCCGTTGCCGCCCTGCTGTTGAGCCTGACGGCCTGCTCCAACATGTCGCGCCAGGATAAGAACACGGCCATCGGCGCCGGCGTCGGCGCAGTCGCCGGTTCCGTGCTGACGGGCGGCAGCGCCGTCGGCGCAGTCGGCGGCGCCGCTGTCGGCGGCGTGATCGGCAACCAGGTCAAACCGAAGTAATCATTGAACGAGAAAGCGGGGTGGGTGCCCAGGCGCCCGCCCCGCTTTTTTGCGTCTGTTGCACCAGGAAAGAAAACAGGGAAATCAGACGAAGACGTTGGCCATGCCGATGGTGCCGCTGTCCTTGACCAGCTCGTAGCAGCGGCAGGACACGGCTTCCAGGCCGGCCGAATCGAGGATTTCGATATTGCCGCGGCTGTAGGTGATGAGTTTTTGCTGTTGCAGCGCGCTGGCCGCCTTGGTCACGCCGACCCGCCGCACGCCCAGGGTATGGGCGAGGAATTCATGCGTCAGGTGAAATTTTTCCGACTGCAGGCGGTCGCGCGTGATCAGCAGCGAACGGGCCAGGCGCGCCTCGAGCACGTGGAAGCGGCTGCACACGGCAATCTGGATGGCTTGCGCCAGCAGGGTATCCGTGTAGCGGTACAGCAGGCGCTGCAGGGACTCGAGCTGGGCGAATTCGGCGCAGAAATCGGCCCGCGCGATGCGGCTGGCCGTGCCGGAACGTTGCACGACGGCACGCACTTGCGCCAGCTCATGGCCGAGCGCGACGGAAGCGCCCAGGACGCCTTCACGGCCGACGGAGCCCACTTCCAGTGTCATGCGGCCTTCCGCCACGGCCAGCAGCGAGATCAGGCAGTCGACGGGGAAATAGATGTGGCCGATGGGCTGGCCCGGTTCGTACAGCACCTCGCCCACCTCGACCTTGACGGTATCGAACAGCGCCGCCAGGTGCCGCAAGTCGTGCTCGGGCAGGCTGGCCAGCAAGCGGTTGCCGGCGTCGGGCGCGCCCACGGACGATCCCAGGCCGGATCGGCCCGTATCGCGGGACAGGGTCGTGCTGGCAGTCGTTGGTGGCATTGCTTTTCCTTGGTGTCGTTACAACTCGACATAATTTTTACCTAGCCTACGGTGCGTCACCGTCCCTGTATGTACGGTGACGCACGGAAGCGCGGCAAGCGGTACAGCACACTGGCCATACACGCGAATCGCACGGATAACACGCACGACCCATTTCATTATTTTAAAAAGACCAAGGAGCCTTCCATGACCACCACCACCAAATCCCTCCATCCGCTGGTGCTTGCCGCCGCCGTTGCCGTCCTGCTGTTTTGCGGCGTGGGCACGGCAGCCCTGATGGGCTGGCTGCCCTCGTCCCAGGGCGATAGCCAGCCCCTGCCGGCCAGCGCCTCGGCCGAACAGATGGCCAATTTGCAGGCAAACCAGCCGCAAGCGGCCTTGCCGCCTGCCGGCGCGCAGCCGCTGGCCGCCATGCCACCGCAGCCACAGCAGCAGCCCATGCGCCAGCAGCAACAGCAACAGCAGCAGCAGCAACAATACGCGGCAGCCCCTGCGCCACAGGTGTGCGGCAACTGCGGCGTGATCGAAGCCATCCATGAAGTCAATACGCGCGCCGAAGGCAGCGGCGTGGGCGCGGCCGGCGGCGCCGTCGTCGGCGGCTTGCTGGGCAACCAGGTAGGCGGCGGCCACGGCAGGCAGCTGGCCACCGTGCTGGGCGCCGTCGGCGGCGCCGTGGCCGGCAACCAGATCGAAGGCAATGTGCGCGCCACGCGCAGCTACAACATCGTCGTGCGTCTCGATAACGGCAAGACGCGCACCGTGCACCAGAGCGCCGCGCCGAACTGGCGCCAGGGCGACCGCGTGCGCGTCGTCAACGGCGGCTTGCGCGCCATGGGCTAAATTGGCCATGACAGCGCTGCAAGGCGTTGCAAACTGAATACACGCCCGGCCTGTCCGGGCGTTTTCTTTTTGATAATGTTCGTTGGCGTACAGATGAGCTTGCCGTCCCGCGAGATGATGCATTCAGGAAATTTCAACGACGACATCAAAGGAGGCGCCATGGAATGCGACAAGGCAGGCAGCAACAAAATCTGGCTGGGCTTTATCGGCGGCGGCTTGCTGGCCACCGCGCTGGGCTTTTGCGCGCTGGACCTGGCGCCGGAAACGGGCGGTCCCGTGTTTGGCGTCATGCTGCTGCTGACGGGCGGCATGGTCAGCTGCCTGGCCGGCGCCGTCGGCATGGCCGGCATGCTGGCGTGGGTGCCGGGCATGGCCGATGAACACGCCAACGGCCCCCGTTAGTTGAGCTTTGTGTACGACAGCGTACAGAAGGCAGGGAAAACAAAATAGACAATCAGTCATGGCATCAGCGTTCAGCGACCCGGTCGCCGCGCAATGACAAGAACCGATGACGGCGCAAGGCCAAGGCAGCCGCCGTCATCCACACACTACTTTCGGAGGACACATCATGCTGTATACAATCGCCGTCGTACTCATCATTCTTTGGCTGCTGGGCCTGGTAACTTCCTATACCATTGGCGGCTTCATTCACATCCTCTTGGTGGTGGCCGTCATCATGATCCTGTTGCGCCTGATCAGCGGGCGCGGTTTATAGAGGCCAATTGACTGGCCGGAGGGGGCGGTGCGCGTGCGAACGGGCGCCGCCCTTTTGCGTGCGCTGGCAAGCAGGCCCGTTTTGCAGTAACGTGTACAGGTAGTCCTGGGTATGTCCCAATAACAAAACTAGGAGAAAATCCATGAAAGAAACATTCAAAAAAGGCCCTGGCGCCAAATCCCTGATCGGCATGCTGGTGATCGCATTGGCCGCCAGCGGTTGCGCGGATATGTCCGCAACGCAACGTGGCACGGCCACGGGCGCCGGCGTCGGCGCAGGCCTGGGCGCCTTGATCGGCGGCACCACCGGTGGCGGCAGCAGCGGCCGCACGGCCGGCGGCGCCCTGATCGGCGCGGCAGCGGGCGCCGTCATCGGCAATATCTGGTCGAACCGCATGGAAAACCAGAAGCGCGCGATGGAACAAGCGACACAGGGTACTGGTGTGCAAGTGTCGCAAACGGCCGACAACCGCCTGAAAATGGAAATCCCGAGCGACATTTCCTTCGACACCAACCGTGCCGACATCAAGGGCAACTTCCGCCCCATCCTCGACCGCTTTGCCGCCACCCTGAATGAAAACCCGAACACGACGGTCAGCATCATCGGCCACACGGACAGCACGGGCAGCGATTCCATCAACGAGCCGCTGTCGGTGGAACGCGCGGCCCACACGCGCGACTACCTGTCCATGCGCGGCGTCTCGCCGACCCGCGTCGTGACGGAAGGCCGCGGCTCGCGCGAGCCGATCGCCTCGAATGCCGATGCATCGGGACGCGCACGCAACCGCCGCGTGGAAATCTACGTAGCCGAAATGGCGCCACGCTAAGTTGACATTCTTCAATAAAAAACCCGCCGGCAAGGTCACTTGCCGGCGGGTTTTTTCCATTTAAAACAGCTTACTTCGACGTCGTTGCCTTGGCGCCGCTCTCACCCTCTTTCGCCACCTTGGCAAAATCGCCCGCCGTCACGACCGACACGGCCGATGGCTTCAGGTATTCGCGCAGGCCCTGGTTCACTTGGGCCAGGGTCAAGGCAGCCACTTTCGCTTCCAGGTCCTTGTCGTAAGCCATGGTGCGGTCTTCGGCAAGGTAGGTGGCCAGCTCGCGCGCCAGGCCGCTGTCCTGCGTGCGGCCCACTTCTTCCGATTGCAGCCAGCCCTTCTTCGCTTCGGCCAGTTCCGCTTCCGTGTAGCCGTCGGCCAGCACCTTGGCGATTTCCTCGCGCAGGGCCGCTTCCACCTTGACCGTATTTTGCGGCGCACTGATGGCGTAGGCCATCCAGTAGCCGGCCGGTTCACGCGACGGAATGCTCACTTGCGAGCCGACGCCGTACGACAGGCCTTCCTTCTGGCGGATGCGGTCGGCCAGGCGGCTGCGCAAGGCGCCGCCGCCGAGCATGTGGTTGGCGATCAGCAAGGCCGGATAGCTGGCGGCGTCATCCTTGAGGGGAATCGGCTGGATGGCGAACAACACGCTGTTGGCCTTGTCCGGCGTTTCCAGCGTGACTTTCTCACCGCTGACGGGCTTGACGGCATCAGGAATACGCACATATGGCTGCTGCGCCTTCCAGCTGCCGTACAGGCTGGCCACTTGCGCCTTCAGCGCGGCCGGGTCGAAGTCGCCCACGGCGGCAAAAGTGGCGTTCGCCGCGCCATAGTAGGCGCCATGGAAAGCTTTTACGTCGGTGACCTTGATGGCTTTCCATTGCGCCAGCTCCGCCGGCAAGGTGGCCACGTGGCGCACATGGCCTTCCGGCGTGGCGTCGAGCAGGCGGCGGAAGGCGTTCACGGCCAGCGGCTGCGGTTCCGGCAATTCCTGCTCCGCGCGGCCAACGCGCTCGCGCTGCAACTCCAGGAATTCCGTCTCGTTCAGGGCCGGCTTTTGCAACACTTGCGCCAGCAGGTCCATGGCGGCGGGCAAGTTCTCGCGCTTGCCCATCAGCATGGCGGTGACACCCTCGGCGCCACCCGTGATGGCCACTTGCGTGCCCAGCTGGTCGAATTTGTCCTTCACTTCCTGGCGCGACAGTTTATCCGTACCGCGCGACAGCAGATTGGCCGTGTAGCTGCCCACTTGCGCCTTGCCGCGCAAGCTCTCTTCGCTGCCGAGCTGCAATTTCAACACGACGCTGACGGTGCCGCCCTTGGTTTTCTTCGGCAGCAAAGCGCCTTTCAAGCCGTTCGGCAAGGTGAAGCGCGTGGTGCGCGCTTCGATATTGTCGGGGCTCGGATCGAACGCTTCGCCCTGCGCCACCACGGCGCGGCCCGTGTAGCCGGCCAGTTGCGGCGCCACGTCGGCATAGGCCGGCACGACGGTGCGGTCCGGCGCATCGGTAGGGATGAAACGGCCCAGGGTGCGGTTCGAGCTCTTCAGGTATTTCTCGGCCGCCGCCTGCACCTGCGCCGTCGTCAGCTTGTCGAGCAAGTCGCGCTGCAAGAAGAACAGACGCCAGTCGCCGGCCGCCAAGGACTCCGTCAGGGCGATCGTCATGCGCGCCGTGTTCGAGGTGATCAGTTCGACCTGCTTGTTCAGCTGCTGTTTCACGCGCGCCACTTCGGCATCCGTGATTGGCTGCGATTTCAAGTCTTCCAGCACTTTCAGCATGGCCGCTTGCGCCGCGTCGAGGTTGCCATCGACGGGCACCAGCGCGCCGAACAGGTTGTAGCCCGGCTCGAGGTTGCTCACCGAGTTGTATTCGATCTTGCTGGCCAGCTTGGTTTCCACCAGCGCCTTGTGCAGGCGCCCGGCCGGTGCGTCCGTCAGCACGTGGCCCAGCACTTCGATGGCGACGGCGTCCGGGTTGCCGGAAGGCGCCACGTGATAGCCGGCGCCGACGAACTGCGTGCCGCCGCTGCGGCGCACCGTCACGGCGCGTTCGCCATCCTGCACGGGCTCGGCCGTGTAGGTCGGCTCGATCACGCGCGTCGGTTTCGGGATCTTGCCGAACAGCTCATTGATCTGCTTCAAGACCTTCGCTTCGTCGAAGCGGCCCGCCACCATCAGCACAGCGTTATCGGGCTGATAATATTTATGGTAAAACGCGCGCAAACGGGGAATGTTCACCTGCTCGATGTCGGAACGGGCGCCGATGGTCGACTTGCCATAGTTGTGCCAATCGTAGGCAATGGCCTGGATGCGTTCGCTCGTCACGCCGATCGGGTCGCTCTCGCCCATCTCGAATTCGTTGCGCACGACGGTCATTTCGCCTTTTTGCGTCTTGGGATTCCACAGGTCGTTCTGGTCGATGGCAGCGTTGACCATGCGGTCCGCTTCCATGGCCAGCATCTGGCGCAGATTGTCGTCGTTGGCGGGGAAGGTCGCGTAGTAATTGGTGCGGTCGTACCAGGTGGTGCCGTTGAACTGGGCGCCCGTCGAGTTCAGGATCTCGACGGGGGTTTTCGTGCCCTTCTTGACGCCGAAGTTGGCGCTGGGCTTGAACAGCAAGTGCTCGAGCAAGTGGGCCATGCCCGTTTCGCCATAGTTTTCATGGCGCGAACCGACCAGGTAGACGATGTTGGTGGTCAGGGTCGGCTTGCTGGCGTCCGGAAACAGCAGCACGCGCAAGCCATTGGACAGGCGGTATTCGGTAATGCCTTCGACGGACGTGACCTTGACGGCGGCGGCGCGGTTCGGTGCGGCCGTGCCGGTTTTCTGGGTCGGCGCGGCTTCGACCGGGGTGGCGGCCAGGATGAACGACGGCGACAGGATGCCGGCGGCAAGCAGGAGAGCGGTAATGGGTTTCAAGGCGGAGTCCTGGTAACACTACGTTTAAAGATGCGCAAGCGAAAGATGCTCGGGCGCAATGCGATACAAACGCAAGAATTGCCATGGGCCCGCGCTGCGTCTTCGCTGCCCAGGGAAATCATTGCTCTCGCAATTTACGGCATACTTATCAGTTACGCAAGTCCCTGTCATCGAGCTGTTATGTGCCCGTGTTATACTCCACGGTTCCAGAACTATCTGCCTGTATATGAGACGAGCTCTCGTCCTGCTCTGCCTTTTTGTCTTCATCGCTTTGCCCCAGGCGTTCGCCAGCATGGCCTACGCCAGCCCTTCCCCATTCCAGCATGCAATCGCGGCCGGCACTACAGCCACGCCCTCCTTCAGCATCGATAGTGCCGACGCCAGCCTCCATGCGGGTCTGCCTGGCGACAGCGGCGACGCCGACGACTGCGACAACGACCCCATCACGCTGTACCCGAGCTCGCGCCAGGCCGTGCCGTTTTACGCCATCATTTGGCAAGCGGGACCGGGCGCACTTTCCGAAGCGGACGTGCGGCTGGCCACACGGCCGCCGCGCGTCCGCCACTGAGACGAACACGGCAGCACCCATCCCGCCCGGGGCACTAGCCGCCAGGCAAGCTTGATACTTACTGACTTTACAAGGTTACACACATGGAATGGTTATTTGACCCGACAATCTGGGTCGGCCTGCTGACGCTGGTCGTACTGGAAATCGTACTGGGTATCGACAACCTGATCTTCATCGCCATCCTGGCCGAAAAGCTGCCGCCGCACCAGCGCGACAAGGCCAGAGTGCTGGGCCTGACCCTGGCCCTCGTCATGCGCCTGGGCCTGCTTTCGCTGATTTCCTGGCTGGTCACCCTGACGACGCCATTGTTTTCCATATGGACATTCTCGTTTTCGGGGCGCGACCTGATCCTGCTCGTCGGCGGCCTGTTCCTGCTGTTCAAGGCCACCAGCGAGCTGCACGAGCGCCTCGAAGGCGTGACGCACGCCCAGACGGGCCCGAAAGTCTACGCGGGCTTCGGCCTCGTGGTGGCGCAGATCGTCGTGCTCGACGCCGTCTTCTCGCTCGACGCCGTCATCACGGCCGTCGGCATGGTGGAAAACCTGTACGTGATGATGGCGGCCGTCGTCATTTCCATCGTCGTCATGATGCTGGCCTCGAAGGTGCTGACGCGCTTCGTCAACGCCCACCCCACCGTCGTCGTGCTGTGTCTGAGCTTTTTGCTGATGATCGGCCTGTCGCTGGTGGCCGAGGGTTTGGGCTTCCACATTCCGAAAGGCTATCTGTATGCGGCCATCGGTTTCTCCATCGTCATCGAGTTCTTCAACCAGCTGGCGCGCCGCAACTTCCTCAAGCTGCAGTCGAACGCCCCGCTGCGCGACCGCACGGCGCAAGCCGTGCTGAGCCTGCTGGGCGGGCGCAAGGGCCGCGAAACCGTGGAAGAGCACGAAGTCAAGGAATTGCCCGACGTCTCCGCCTTCGGCGTGGAAGAGCGCAACATGGTCAGCGGCGTGCTGACCCTGGCCGAGCGCTCGATCCGCTCCGTCATGACGCCGCGTGGCGACGTGTCGTGGGTCAACCTGAACGACAGCAGCGACAAGATGCTGCAACTGCTGCGCGAAACGCCGCACAGCATGATTCCTGTCTGCAATGACGACCTCGACAATGTGGTCGGCATCGCGCGCAGCAAGGACCTGATCGAAGACCTGGTATCGCACGGCAAGATCGACCCGGCCAGCATGCGCGAAGCCGTCGTCGTGCCGGAAGCGGCCGGCGTGCTGAAAGCCATGGAAACGCTGAAGCGCTCGCGCGGCCAGCTGGTGCTGGTGGTCGACGAGTTCGGCACCGTGCAGGGCGTGCTCACGCCGATCGACATCCTGGAAGCCATCGCCGGCGAATTCCCCGACGAGGACGAGCAGCCCGACGTGGAAGTGCTGGGTCCCGGCCACTGGCGCATCGACGGCGCGACGGACTTGCATTACCTGGAGCAAGTGTTCGAGACGGAAACCCTGGTCAGCGAAGACGGCGAGTACAACTCGCTGGCCGGCTTCCTGCTGGCGCATTTCGAAAACATGCCGGCCGTGGGCGAAGTGCTGGAACTCGACGATCTGCGCTATGAAATCCTCGAGGCCGACGAGCGCCGCATCGCCAGCGTCGACGTGCGCCGCATCGAACCCGATCACAGTTTGTAACACAATGGCAAGCGTGCCCCGCTTGCCATGCCGTATGCTGGGGTCTGCCTTTTCTGGAGACGCCAACATGAACCACTCTTTGCTAAGCCTGAGCCTGCTGGCTTGCGCCGCCTTGGGCGCCCAAGCCAGTGTCCAGGCCGCCCCGCCATCGACCACCATCAAGCCTGGCCTGTGGCAAGTCGACAGCAAGATGGCGTCGCCCGACGCCGCCACCGACAACGCCATGTCCATGGTGTTGCAGCAGCTGGGCAACCTTCCTCCCGATCAACGCAAGCAGCTGGAAAGCATGGCGGCCAGCCGCGGCATGGCCATGCCCACCGTGGACGCCAGCGGCGCCGTGCGCGTGACGGCGTGCGTGACGCCGGAAATGGCCGCGCGCAAGCAGATTCCCACGGGCCAGCCCGGCGATTGCACCTCGAAGAACAAGGACATCGCAGGCGGAATGCAGGTGTCGTTTACGTGCGCGAATCCGAAATCGAGCGGCGAAGGCAAGGTGATATTCAGCGGCGAGCAGGCGTTCAGCATGCAACTGGCGGTGACGACCAGCGCGCGCGGTACGCCGGAACAGGTGAACGTGACGAGCAACGGCAAGTGGCTGGGAGCAAACTGCCCCGCGCCATCAAGCGCTGCTGGTCAGAAACCGTGACGAAAGCCCATGTTGAAGGCGGCGTCGCCGCGTCCCGCATCGCTGGCATTGCCCACCGTGTAGCGGGCGCCGTTCCTGTTGTGGATCTTTGCGTAGGACGCGTAGAAATCGCTGCGCCTTGACAGCGAGTACGTGAGGCCCACGGCCACCTGGCTGGCGTCGCGGTTGGCCAGGTCGCGGTCATCCTTGCGCACCCAGGACGCCAGCAGCTTGAAGCCGCCCACGGGCACGGACACGCCCAGCAAGGTGTCGCGGCTGTCCGACGACGACATCGACAGGGCCAGCGAGCTGTAGGCATTGTTCGGGTCCCACGGCGAACTGCCATAGCCCTTGTTCACGCCCACGGCGGCAAAGGCGGTGGCCACTTTCAGGTCGATGTTGGCCGCGATCAGGGTGTTGCGGGCCGACATGTCGATGGCGGGCAAGGTCCCGGAGGCGAGGATGAAGTTGTTCTTGCGCTGGTGCGACACGCTGACATTCACGGCGCCGGCCGAATAGCCGAGGGTGGCGCCATAGGCGCGGTTGTTGGCGCTGCTGTACGGCGACTCGCCAAAGCTGTAGATGGCGCTGGCGGTCACGCCGCGCAAGGCCGGTGTCGCGTATTTGACGGTATTGTCGTAGCGTTTCACGCTGTAGCCGGCCAGGTTGCCGGCGCTGCCGGCCATGCCGCCCTTGAACGGGTCGGCCACGTCGGTCAGGGTCAGGTATTGCAGGTTGTACTGGCGTCCCAGGGTCAGCGCGCCCAGGCGGCTGTCGAGGCCCACATAGGCCTGGCGGCCGAACAGACGGCCCTCTTCCGACTGGCCCGTGTCGTTCTGGATGCCCGCTTCCAGGGTGAAGACGGCGGAGACGTCGTTGCCCAGCGCTTCGCGGCCCCGCACGCCCAGGCGCGAGCCGGACGCGACGCCGCCGGACACCTTGGCGCCGGCGCAATCGGCGGCGCAGCCCCGCTCGGCGACGATGCCCGCGTCGAGCACGCCGTACACGGCAACGTTACTGGATGCGGCACTGCCCGCGCCATCGGCAGCCTGGGCCGTCGCGCCCAGCGCAAAAGGCCCCATCCCTATCACAGCAAGCGCAAAATACGAGGTCTTCATGATAAATATCTCGGTAACGTGGATGAAACTTCCCGGTATTGATCAGGACATGCGCTGTGTGTCTGATCTCAGTGTTACCTTATCCCCGCTTTTTGTCCAGCCATCCGTGCGTTGTACAACAGAAACTTCAGCTTAGTCCCGGGAAATGCGTCGTACACTGACAACACGCAAGAATGACCATGATGTGTGGCAATCTGCGGCAAAATGACGTGAATAGCAGGCCCTGCCGTACAGCAATGTTCGGTGGCGAACGTTGCGTGATCTGATGCAGGCGGTACACTACTGGTTTTACCGACAGCGGCTCGCCCGTTTTTTTGCATGCTAGCTATCCTCGAACGCATTGACCCCAATTCCAGCAATATCGACTTGCTGGTGGAATTATTCAACTCACTGCGTCCCAAGCGCCCTCACGACAGCGCTACCGCGATTGCCAACGTGCGCACCCTGCGCCAGCTTCTCAAAGGTAACCCCGCCCAGGCGCGCGCCCTGCACGAATACGTGCTGCGCGTGCTGGCCGCGCGCCGCCACGCCAGCCTCTACACCGATATCGGCGTGCTGTCGAACAGCGGTTTTTTCACGGAATTGAAACGCCGCATCGCCTACCGCATGCTGCCGCCCGCCCTCGGCGATGAATATCTGAACGACGCGCTCGACCAGGTGCTGTACCTGAAGACCGATTATTTGTGGATCAGCAACGTGCCCGCGACGGACTGGCTGGAACTGTTCGACGTGCTCACCAGCGACGACATCGAACTGGCCGTCGGCGATGGCAACATCATGCTGCCAGGCATGCTCGACGCCATCCGCACCCTGTCCTACCGCGTCTGCGCGATGGGACTGGAACCGGAATTGACGCGTTTCCACAGTGAAATCGAAGTGTTCCAGTCGCCATTCATGGTGCAAAACACGGAAGTGAACGCCTACCTCGACGCCTACACGAATTTGCTGCAAGGCGACATCGAGCACATCGAGGATGCGCGCCATTTGCTGGTGATGCTGGACCAGTGCGACGCCGTCATCGCCAAGATCCGCAAAAAGGCGCTGTACCAGGGCACCAGCATTCCCCTCACGTATTTATTGGTGGCGCTGGCGCAAAGCATCGAGCGCCTGCGCAAGCTGCTGTTCCTCGTCGACACGAGCGGCGAGCTGCCCGCGTCGAACAACGTGGACATCGCCGCCATCACGGTCGACGCCACGCAAGACCTGCTGCACCCGCAACCCGTCAGCCGCCGCCGCGCGGGCGCCGTCGGGCTGGCGCTGGAACTGATCCAGGCGCACAACAACAAATACAAGGTCAGCGACCTGTTTTCCGACAATATCAACTTGCTGGCGCGCAATGTGACGGAAAACGCGAGCCGCACGGGCGAACACTACATCGCCGAAAACCGCCGCGAAATGGGCGCCATGTTCCTCTCGTCGGCGGGCGCGGGCATCATCATCGGCTTCATGGCCCTGTTCAAGATACTGATGTCGTATCTGCGCTCGGCGCCGCTGGTCGAAGCCTTCATGTTCAGCATGAATTACTCGATCGGCTTCATGTTCATCCACTTGCTGCACTTCACGGTCGCCACCAAGCAGCCGGCCATGACGGCGTCGCGCATCGCGGCAGGCCTGCACAGCAAGGATGGCCGGAACATCGACCTCGACAGCATGGCCGAACTGATCAACAAGGTCTTCCGCACGCAAAACATGGCCGTGCTGGGCAACCTGGCCACGGCCATTCCCACGGCGTGGCTGATCGCGCTCGGCTACAAGGCGATCACGGGGCACAATCTGGTGACGCCGGAAAAAGCCATGCGCCTGCTGCATGATATCGACCCCATCGGCAGCCCCGCCATCTTCTACGCCATGATCGCCGGCGTGTGCCTGTTCGTGGCGGGCCTGATTTCCGGCTACTATGACAACCAGGCCCTGTACACGCGCTGGGCGCAACGCATCGCGCAATTGCGCAGCCTGGGCCGCGTGATCGGCCAGGAACGCCTGCAGCGCCTGGGCCTGTACCTGGAAAACAACCTGGGCGGACTGATGGGTAACTTCTATTTCGGCATCCTGCTCGGCTCCATCGGCACCCTGGGCTTTTTGATCGGCCTGCCGATCGATATCCGCCACATCACCTTCTCGGCCGCCAACTTCGCCACGGCCCTCGTGGGCCTCGACCACAACATGAGCTGGCAGCTGGCCGTCAAGTCGCTGTCGGGCATCTTCGCCATCGGCACGGCCAACCTGCTGGTCAGCTTCGGCCTGGCCCTGTGGGTGGCCCTGCGTTCGCGCCAGGTGCGCTTCAAGCACGGCATGCAATTGCTGAAGATTCTGGGCAAGCGTTTCCTGCGCTCGCCCATCGTCTTCTTCTTTGGCTCGAAAAACCCGCCACCCCTGGCATTGGCCGATGAATCGGCAAACCTGTCACTGACGAACAAGGCTCAAAAATGACCGCTAGGCGCATGCAACCCTGCCTCACCGCCCTATTGCTGTGCTGGACCCTGGCTGCATGCGCCTCGCTGCCCAATGTCAAGAATCTCAATACCACCCTGGAACCCGTTGCCAAGCCCAAGGTGATCACGGGCAAGGGCGCCGTGCTGAACGTCAACAGCCGCGCCGCCCTGCTCAACAAGCGCTGGGCCAAGTCCGGCATGGACTTGAAAACCCAGGCCGCGCTGGAAGAGGCGGCCACGGGCGTGCCTTTGATCAAGGGCAACAAGGTAACCTTGCTGTTCGACGGCCCGCAAACCATGGCCGCCATGTTCCAGGCCATCAGCGACGCCAAGACCAGCATCAACCTGGAAACGTATATCTTCGACCAGGACCCGCTGGGCCTGAAATTTGCCGACATGCTGATCGAAAAGCAGCAAGCGGGCGTGACGGTCAACGTCATCTACGACAGCGTGGGCACCATCGGCGTGCCGCAGGCGTTTTTTGATCGCATGCGCGCGGCCGGCGTGCACCTGGTGGCGTTCAACCCCGTCAATCCGGCCAAGCTCAAGGGAGACGACTGGAAGATCAACAACCGCGACCATCGCAAGGTGCTGATCGTCGACGGCAAGACGGCTTTTACGGGCGGCATCAATATCAGCGATACCTATGCAAAAAGCTCGCTGTTCCGCTCCAAGAACAAGGCCGCCGACAAGAAGGACGTGGGCTGGCGCGATACCCACGTGAAAGTGGAAGGCCCGGCCGTGGCCGCCTTCCAGTGGCTGTTCATCCGCACCTGGGCCCAGCAAGACCAGGCCGACCTGCCGGACGCCAATTATTTCCCTGTCCTCGCCGAAGTGGGCGACAAGCTCGTGCGCGTCGTGGCCAGCGAGCCCGAGGGCGGCTTTGAAATCTACAAGGCCTACATCCTGGCCATCCAGGAAGCCAAGAAATCGATCCACATCACGTCCGCCTATTTCGTGCCCGACCAGCAGACGGTCGACGCCCTGATCGCGGCTGCAAAGCGGGGCGTGGACGTCACCGTGGTGCTGCCCGGCGTATCCGACAGCGGCCTCGTATTTCATGCTGGACACGCGCTGTACGACCAGCTGTTGGCCGGCGGCATCCGCATCTTTCATTTGAAACTGGCCGTGCTGCATGCCAAGACGGCCGTCATCGACGGCGCCTGGTCGACCGTCGGATCGACGAATATCGACATGCGCAGCTTCCTGCACAACAGCGAGCTGAACGTGATCGTGCTCGGTGACAGTTTCGGCCGTGAAATGGAAAACGCCTTCCAGGAAGACTTGCGCGATTCGGAAGAAATCACCAAATCGAAATGGGAAACACGGCCGCTCTCGGACCGCATGAAGGAATGGGCGGCGCGCTTCATGAATTACTGGCTGTAGGTCGGATTAGCGGAGCGTAATCCGACATCACCACAGCCATTACCAAAGCCAACAATATTGTCGGATTACGCCCGGCTTCGCCGCGCTAATCCGACCTACGGGAAACCTACAGCGGCCGCAAGCTGGCCCACACGCCACCCTGGCGCTCGAACGCTTCCGTGCTGACTTTTTCAAAGTCGGCGGCATCTTCATTCCAGCTGTAGCGCTCGACCCGGATGCAGCTGTTTTCCACGCGCAGCACGTTGAAGGAGTTCGACTCGCCCCTGCCCCGCGTGGACGTGGCCGTGCCCGCCTGCACCATCAGGGCGGCGTAGCCGGCGATCTTGTAGCGCTCGGCCGTATTGCCCGCCACGCTGGCATGCAAATGTCCCGCCAGCAGCAAATCGACGCCGCATTCGGAAAACATTTGCAAGGCTTGCGGCGCGCGGTCGACCAGGTCGTCTTCGTCGAAGTGCTCGGGCAAGTCGAACGGGTGATGCGTGACGATAATGCGCGTCAAACCGGGCGGCAAACGGCCCAGGCGTTCACGCAGGAAATCGATCTGCTCGTGGCTGATGCGCCCATCCTTGAAGGTCAGGGAGCGGGCCGTGTTGATGCCCAGCACGGCGATTTCCTCGTCCACATATTCAGGCGACAAATCGTCCGTCACATGGCGCCGGTACTTCACCAGCGGCGTGAGGAAGCGGGAAAAGACGTTGTACAGGGGAACGTCATGGTTGCCCGGCACGACGATCTGCGGCCCCGGCAAGCTGTCGAGAAAATGCCGCGCCTGCTGGAACTGGACGCTGCGGGCCCGCTGCGTGAGGTCGCCCGACACCACCACGACGTCCGGCTCCAGGCGCTCGACGAGCGCGCGCAAGGGTGCCAGCAAGTCCGCGTCGACCCTGCCAAAATGCAAGTCGGACAAATGCACGATGGTACGCATGGCCTTACTCCTTGACTGGCGCCGGCACGATCACGTCCAGCGCGGCCGGACGGATGCGGTACTGCAGCGGCGTATTCATGATGGTCACCTCGCCATCGGTGGCCACGCGCAGGCGGCGGTGATGCGTGGCGATTTCCAGGTCCGTTGCCGTCAGCACGTCAAAATCCTTGGCCTGCGACAACTTGCCGAACAGCGCATGCAAGGCCAGCTTGAGCAAGCCCAATCGGCCCGGACGCTGCGCCACGTACAGGCTCAGCTGGCCGCCATCGAGCCGTTCGCGCTCGCCGATATTCAAGCCTTCCATCAGGTATTCATTATTGCCGATGAAGACGAATGGCGTGCGCCGCGCATGCACGGCGTCGTTGAGTGTCAGTTGCACGCTGAGAAACGGGTAGCGGCGCAAGGCCGCCACCAGGGCCCAGCTGAAGGCCAGCCACTTGCCCCGCCCCAGCCGGCGCTGCTGCTTTTCGCGGTCGCGCACGATATCGGGATACAGGCCCAGGCTGGAATTGTTCAGGAAGATACGGCCATTGACTTCGCCCACGTCGACCTGCCGCGGCACGCCCTGCGCCACGTTGGCAATCGCCGCATCGAGCTCGAGCGGGATAGTCAAATCCTTGGCGAAATGGTTCAAGGTACCCAGCGGCAAGACGCCGAACGGCGTGCCGCTGCCCACGACGACGGAAGCGACGGCATTGATGGTGCCGTCGCCGCCGCCGGCCACGACGATGGGCGCGCCATCGCGCAGCGCTTGTTCGGCCGTGGCGATCATCTCGACACCGCTTTGCGCCAGGGTGATGGCGGCGTCAAGCCCCACGGTGGCGAATTTCGCTTCGAGCTGCTGCGCCCAGTCGGGCGCATAGCCGCAGCCGGCGCCCCCGTTGATGATAACTGCAATCTTGCTCAGGATCGTTCCCCCTTATTTGGTTTGCCGGATGTGCCGGCGCCGGCGCAGGGTCGACACGCCGGCGATGCAGATGGCGAGCCAGCCATAGCTTTCCGCCATGGCCGCCAGCACATCGCTCAGGTAATGCGCGCCCAGGTAGATGCGGCTGAAACCCACGAGCGCCGCCATCAGGAATGCCGCCAGCGCGATGGCGATGCGCTTGCCCCAGGCGCCCGGCGCCGTCTGGCAAATCAGGTAGGCGGCCAGCAAGCCGTACAGGGCCGTCGAGGTGGCGGTATGGCCACTGGGAAAACTGTACGTGCTCAAGGCCGTCTGCAGGATGGGTTCGTCAAAACTGGGCCGAGCGCGGACAAAAATGTACTTTAGCAGCAGGTTCAAAAACATGACGCCCGGCATGGTGATAACCAGGGTAAACAGCCAGTAATCGGCGCCCTTGCGGTGCAGATACCAGCCCAGCAAGACGGCCAGAGTAATGGCGCCGATCACGCCATGCATGTGCGTGACGACCAGCAGGCAGCGGGTAGCCCACGGCACGGCATGCTGGTTGAACCACTGCGCCACCTGCAAGTCGATCACGGTAATTTGGGCCATGCCCATGACGGCTTCGGCGATCTCGTGGAAGACCACGATGGCCACCAGCATCAGGGCCACGCCCACCGTCATATGCAGGCCCAGCTCGCCTTCGGGCGACAGACGCGCCTCGACGAAGCGGCGCAGTTTCGTGGCCCAGCCCGTGGTCATGCTCATGTCATTTTTCTCTTGCAAACTCATCTCTCTTTCATGTTCCTGGTGCTGATCAAAAAAACCACACCAGTAAAAAAATACTGTTTATTCATACAGTAGCTGTGTATTCATACAGTAGTTATGCTATTCTGATGACTCGTTCAACACATCTCCCTCAAAGGAATTGTCATGGCAACATTGAATAGCGGTTTTGGCTCACGGTTCGGCCTGGAATACGCCCCAAGCTCTTTCCTCGTCCGCATGGGCAAGCGCGAAATCCTCGTCTGCCGCGACTTCCGCAAGCGCTACTACACCGTCAATCCCTTGATCGAGTGCGGTACGGGCATCGAGCCGGGCTATGTTGAAGTGCTGCTGATGCGCCGTTGGTTGCTCATTCTATCCAAGGCACATTAAGAATGACTTTAAAACAAGGTGCTCGCACCCTGTTGTAAAGTCAGCTCCGCCCGGCCACGCCGGGAGCGCGCCAGTACTGGCCAGCGGCAACGCTGGCCAACCCCTCATTACTGTGTGCGTTCCGGTGCGGCCGGGCTGGCAGGTGTTTGCACTGGCAGTGCCTTGTCAGACACGTTCGCTTCGTACCACAAGGTCACGAACAGCACCATGACGACAGGGCCGATGAACAGGCCCACGAGTCCCAGGGTTTCCACGCCGCCCAGGATGCCGAACAGCACGGCCAGGAAAGGCAAGCGGGTGGCGTTACCGATCATGCCGGGACGCACGAAATGGTCGGCCACGAACAGCACCACCGTGCCCCACACGGCCACGCCGATGGCGGCGCCGACATTACCCTGGAAAACCAGCAAGGCGGCCGCACACAAGTAGGCGAGCGGCGCGCCAAAGGGGATGATGGCCAGGATGCCCGTGGCAAAGGCCCACAGGGCGGGCGACGGCAAGCCGGCGATGGCGTAGGCAATGCCGATCAGCACGCCTTCGGCCAGGCCCACCAGCACCAGGCCGTTGACTGTCGCGCGGATGGCGGTCGGGATCTTTTGCGCATAGCGGCCCCACCGTTCGGGGCGCAGGAAATGGCTGCCGACAGCCGTGATCTGGCGCGTCAGCGCTTCGCCATCCTTGTAGAAGAAAAACAGGCATAAAAACGCCAGGCCGAAGTCGACCAGGCGGTGGAACACGTCCGCGCCCAGCACCTTGAGCATGTCGCGCGCCGAATGAAAGCCGCCCACGGCGCTGCCAGCAAAGAAGTGGCCGAGGCCATGGGGCTGGCTCAGGGTGGCTTGCCACCAGTCGCCGATGGCACTGCCGGCCAGGGGAATGTGCGCCACCCAGTCCGGCACGGGCAAGCCGTCGGTATTCGCATGGACGACGAAATTGGCCAGCACGGGCACTTCGCGCGCCGCCTGTGCCACGCCGAACAGCACGGGAATGATGAAGATGCAGGCAAACGCCAGGGTCAGCACGGCGGCCGCCACGATGGGACGCTGGCCCAGGGCCGCGCGCACGCGCAGGTACAAGGGCCAGGTGGCCACGCACAGGATGCCGGCCCACACGAGCGGCAAAAAGAAACGCTGCATGACGAAGGCCGTCACGGCGACCAGGGCCAGGGAAAAGCCTGCGCTGACGATGTCGCGCTGGGTATCGTTCATGCCACTCCATTCGTGCCCGGCGCCAAGCGCGGCCAGGATACGCTACGCGCCAGTCGCGCAGGCGTAGCGTAACACGGCGGCATGGCGATTTACACGAGGCCCAGTTCCACCGGTTTCACGCCGGCAAACACGTGGTCAAGCTGCGCCGGGGTCAAACCGAAAGTGCGGCGCAGCAGGCCGCCCAGCACGGCCCGGTATTCATTGAGCACGGGCATGTCGCGGTTCTGGAACAGGTTCGCCTGCGAAATCGCCACCTGCTCGCCCGCCACCTGCTTGCCATGGATCGCCCCGCCCAGCACCCAGAAGACGCTGCCGTGGCCATGGTCCGTGCCGCGGTTGCCGTTTTCGCGGAAGGTGCGGCCAAATTCGCTGACCACGACGACGACGGTATTGCGCCACTCGCTGCCCATTTCCTGCGAAAACGCGGCCAGACCACGCCCCAGCTCGTCGAAGCGCCCCGCCAGGTAGCCGTTGGCGCCGCCCTGTCCCACGTGCGTATCCCAGCCGCCCACGTCCACAAAGCCCAGCTTGTATTTGTCCTTCATCAAGCGGGCAATGCGCTGCGCTTCCAGTTCAAAGCCCTTGGTACTGATGGCGTTGCGGTTGGCCGCCTGCATCTCTCCCGTCAATTCCTTCGTTACATCGTCGCGCACGGCAAAGCCCGCGCTGACCGGCTGCTGCAGGGGCGTGCCCTTGTACATGGCGGCGATGACCTGGCTTTGACGCGCATCTATGCCCGACTTGCCCACGGAGCGCAGTGCCATGTTCGGCACTTGCACGCCGCCCTGGAAGATCAGCGGCAACTGGTCCGTGAAGGAAATGGCGTGGTTGCCTTGCTTGCTATTGAGGCTTTGCGCCAGCCGGTTCAAAAAGCCCGAGCGGAAATCTCGGCGCCCACCGAGTTCCTGCCCCAGTTCGATGCTGTCCTGCGTCTCGAAATGGCTGCGCGTCAAATCCGTCGTGCCCGCAAATGGGATGAAGGCCGCCTCGCCGCTCGTAAACATGGGATAGATGGTTTCGCGCAAGGCCGGATGCAGGGCCCAGTCGGCGTTCAAGGCCAACGCGCCGTTTTCCTCGCCTGGTTTCGCGATGGCGATATTCGGCCGCGATGCATAGTAAAAATCGCTGCCGATGGGCACCAGCAAGTTGTTCGCGTCATAACCGCCGCGCAAAAAGACGAACAGCAGCTTCGCATTCGTGGCGGGCGCGGCCAGCAAGCTGCCCGCATGCGACAACAGCGGCGCGGCGGCCAGGGCTTTCAACAGGTCACGACGGTTCATGACAATTCCTTTCAGCGGTGCATCATTTCGGGCGACGAGAGCAGGAAGGTGTTCCACTCCTGCGGCGAAGCGGCCTGTTCCAGGGCCTGGCGCGTGGCGGGACTCAAGGTTGGCTGCAGCGACTGGTAATACAGGGCGCTGGCCAACTGGGGAAACGCGACCTTTTCCTGCGGCTGCGGGCCATCCGTCTTGAACAGGCCGGCGCTGCCCGAACCGATGGTGCGGGCGATATCGAAGCGCGTCGTCATCTGTCCGGGGCTGGCCCAGGAAGCATCCGTCAAGGGATAGCCGTCCGGCGTCTGGCGTCCGTACAGGGGTTGGCCCATGCGCGAAAGCCAGTTCAGCATGGGGCCCGCGTTCAGGATGGGCTTATCGTCATAGCTGAGGCGCACGGCCGACACCACGTAATGCATGGGGTCCTTGAATTTCTTGCCCAGCGATTGCGTGAATTCGGGGCTGTTGAACATGGTTTGCAGCACGTCGGCGATCATGCCGTCGCTCTGCTGGAAGGTGGCCGCCATGCGCGCCACCAGGGGCGCGGGCGGATTGTCGCCGACGAAATACTGGGCCAGCTTGCCGCTGATAAAGTGCGCGGTGGCGGGACTGCGGCTGAGGCGGTCCAGCGCTTCATCGAGCTCGGCCAGTCCCCTGCCCTTCACCGTTTTGCCGAGGAATTGCTTATCGCCGTAATCGTGGCGGTTCGGGTTGAACTCGAACAAGCCCTGGCGCACGTATTGCGACTGCAAGGCCGGTTTCACCTTCGGCGTATCCGGTCCCAGGTTCACGCCCACGCCCGTCAGGATGCGCGCCAGCTCCTGCACGTCCGCCTGGCTGTAGCCGCCATTGACGCCAAGGGTGTGCAGCTCCATCAGTTCACGCGCATAGTTTTCATTGATGCGCTTGGCAGCGTTGGCTTCATTGTCCAGGTAGCGCAGCATGGCCGGATGGTGGACGGTGGCGCCCAGCAAGTCGCGGAATTTCCCCAGCGCATGCGGGGCGATGGCGTTCGCCTCATAATCGCCGACCATGGCGCGCAAGTTGTGCTTGCCCTGGTGCACGCTGAAATGGTTGAGCCAGAACCAGCTCAGTTGCTGTTGCAGCTGGTTAGTCGAATACACGTCCAACAGCAAGGAGCGCGTGGCCGCCTCGCGCGCCAGGCGGTTGAGTTCCTGCTGGTAATCCTTTTGCGCCTGCTGCTTGGCCATGTCATCCATGACGGCGGCCGACTCCTTGCGTTTTTGCTCCATAGAAACCACCAATTGATCCAGCGGCACCTGACTGATGGTCATGGCGTCGATCTGCGCCTGCACGGCGGGCGGCAGGCTGGCTTTGCCCGGATGCAATTGCGCCTGCAGGTAGCGCTGCCAGCCTTGCGCCTGCACCTGGCGCGCGCTGCCGGCATTGACGCCCCAGCTGACCCTTTCCAGCAAGGCAATGTCCTGCGAGGAACTGGTCTGCGCGCGATGGTCGGCCTGGACGGCAGGTCCGGTGGCGGCGCAGCTGGCCAGCAACAGCAGGGAAATCAAGGTCGTGGGCAATATTCGGCGAGGGGTCATGGCAGTCCTTCAAGCGGTTTCAACCAGAATGCCTGAGGGTACGCCCAGGTTGACCTGCGCATGATTGCCATTTGCAACGAGTTGTAATCAAGCGCGACGGTTTGCCTGCCGATTTCCCTCGGGCGCGGGCACATTAGCAATGAACAATCTCGGATAAAATATTATCGAGAGAACTGCGTATTGCAATGGCACTGCCGTATTTTCTCTCGATCCAGGCATTATCCATACAATAAGTCCACATTAAAAATGAAATGAAAATATTATTTATCGCCGCACTGGGAATGTTATCGCTGATGCAAACGCCGTCATCCTTCGCGGATAATCTCAATGGAAAAACGCTGTATGTACAGAGATGTGCCGTCTGCCACGGAGCAGATATCAAGGGAACGGGGCCATTGGCAAATAAAAGCAATCCTCCCACGCCGGACCTGACAACAGCCGCGTTCAAAAAACGCCTCAAGGATTATCCCGGCGTGATTGTATCGTCGGTCATCCTTCGCCCGAATGGCGACTTGATTCCAAAGACCTTGAAAGAGAATGGCGTCAAGATCGCGCCCTATGCGTGGCGGGTAAAGGATTTTCGCGATTTGAATCAATACATGAGCGAGGTGATTTTAAAGAATCGATGATGCGCAGATCGGCGGCGCGCACATCGGAAATGAACCATCCACGGTCAATCATGCTGTTCGCTCCGCGCACTTGTCGCGCAGAAAATCGCGCAACTGCAGCACGAGCGGCGTCACTTGCGCCCGGTGCATGCACAGCAGCTGCAAGGGCGCGGCCTCGCCCGCCACCTCGGGCAGCAGCACTTGCAGCCGGCCGGAGGCCACGTCGCCGGATACGTCGAGCCGCGACTTGTAGGCGATGCCCAGGCCCGCCACGGCCCAGCGGCGCACCAGGTCGGCATCGTCGGCGCTGCGGTTGCCGCTCACGGTTATCGTCACCTGCTCGCGCTGCGGCAGGCGGTAAAAGGTCCAGCGGTCGTGCAAGCCGTCTTCCAGCGCAAAGCGCAGGCAATTGTGCTGCGCCAAATCTTCCAGCGCCTGCAGGGGGCCTTGTTCGCGCAAATAGGCGGGCGACGCCACCAGCACCCGGTCGTTGGCAGGCGCGACCGGCATGGCGACCATGCTCGAATCGTCCTGCCGGCCATAGCGGATGGCCACGTCGACTTGCTGGCGCACCATGTCGGCCACCCGGTCGCTGACGCTGAGCTGGTAGTGCAGCTTCGGATGGCGCGACTGGAATTCGTCGAGCCAGCCCAGCATCAGGTTGCGGCCCAGGTCCGAAGGCATGGCAATTTTCAAGGTTCCGCCGAAACTGTCCTTGCCTGCCAGCAGCGCATCGTGACCGGCGCGCAGCAGGCGCAAGGCTTCGCGCGCATGTTCCAGGTATTGCGTGCCTTCCGCCGTCAGGCTCAGCGAACGGGTCGTGCGGGCCAGCAGGCGCAAGCCCAGTTCCCCTTCCAGGCGCTTGACGGCGGCGCTGGCCAGCGCGGGCGAAATGCCGATCTCGCGCGCGGCCGCCGACAAACTGCCCCGGTCGGCCGTGCGCACAAATACCTGCAAGTCATCGAGTCGCAGCAATTTTCAGCATTCCTTTGAAAGTGTTTCGGTACGCGCCCCCTGTTTCCAGGGCGAGAAAATGGCCATGATACGTCAAGCCCGTATGGCCACGCCAACAATGGTGTCGGATTACGGTCCTTCGGACCTGATCCGACCTACGCCGACTCCATCACTGTTTACCGAAAGAACACCCATGAAAGCCATCGCCTACCACCACAGCCGGCCCATCACGGATGCCGACGCCCTGCTCGATATCGAGCTGCCCGTGCCCGCCGCCACGGGGCGCGACCTGCTCGTCGCCGTCAAGGCCATTTCCGTCAACCCCGTCGACACCAAGGTGCGCAAAAACCGGGCGCCGAAAGACGGCCAGCCGGAAGTGCTGGGCTGGGATGCGGCCGGCGTCGTCACCGCCGTCGGCCCCGACGTGAGCCTGTTCCAGGTGGGAGACAAAGTCTGGTACGCGGGCGCCATCAACCGTCCCGGCAGCAACAGCGAATTCCAGCTGGTCGACGAGCGCATCGTGGGCCACATGCCGGCCAGCCTCGACTTCGCCCCGGCCGCCGCCCTGCCTTTAACCGCCATCACGGCCTGGGAATTGCTGTTCGACCGCCTGCAGATCAGCCGTGACAAGAGTCATACCGGCAAGTCGCTGCTGGTGATCGGCGCGGCCGGTGGCGTCGGTTCCGTACTCGTGCAACTGGCGCGGCAATTGACGGGCGTGACCATCATCGGCACGGCGTCGCGCGCGGAAACGGCGGACTGGGTCAGGGAGCTGGGCGCCCACCACGTGATCGACCACAGCCTGCCGCTGGCGCAGGAAATCACGCGCCTGGGCTTGCCACCCGTCGATTATGTAATCAGCCTGAACCAGACGGACAGGCATTTCGAGCAAATCGTGGAACTGATCGCGCCGCAGGGCAAGTTTGCCCTGATCGACGACCCCGAGCACATCGACGTGCGCAAGTTCAAGGGCAAGAGCGTGTCGTTGCACTGGGAACTGATGTTTACCCGTTCGCTGTTCCAGACGGCCGACATGATCAAGCAGCATGAATTGCTCGAGGAACTGGCGCAGCTGGTCGATGCGGGCGTCATCAAGACCACCCTGGCCGAGCGCTTCGGCACGATCAATGCGGCAAACCTGAAGCGCGCGCATGCCCTGCTGGAAAGCAATACCGCGAAAGGGAAAATCGTACTGGAAAGTTTTAATTAATCAGGCAATCAAAATGGCCCGGAAATCATTGACGTTCGTCAAGGTTGGGCCAGTGATCACGCTATCTCCCAGCGCCTGGAAGAAGCCGTGGCCATCGTTGTTGTCCAGGCTGTCGCGTGGCTTGATGCCTTGCGCCCAGGCCCGTTGCAGGGTGTCGGGCGCCAGAACCGCGCCGGCGATATCTTCCTGGCCGTCGACGCCATCCGTGTCGCCGGCCAGCGCGTGGATGCCCTCGTGGCCGTCCAGCGCGATGCCCAGCGCCAGCAGGAATTCCACGTTGCGCCCGCCGCGCCCGTCGCCGCGCACGGTGACCGTCGTTTCGCCGCCCGACAGCAGCACGCACGGGGCGGGAAACGGCTGGCCCCTAAGGGCCGTTTGCAGCGCGATGCCGGCCATCACCTTGCCCACGTCGCGCGCCTCGCCTTCCAGGCTGTCGCCCAGGATATACGGCGTGAAGCCGGCCGCGCGCGCCACGCCAGCGGCCGCTTCCAGCGCCATCTGCGGCGTGGCGATCAGGCTCGTGCGCGTGCGCGCCAGCCGTGGATCGTCGGGTTTCATGGATTCGCCGCGCCCGCTTTCCAGGGTCTTTCGTATGCTGTCCGGCAAGTCCATGCCATAGCGGCGCACGATGGCCAGCGCGTCGTCGCACGTCGTCGCGTCGCCCACCGTGGGGCCGGACGCGATGTCGCCGAGCTTGTCGCCGGGCACGTCGGAAATCGCCAACGTGATGACTTGCGCCGGATGGCAGGCGGCCGCCAAGCGCCCACCCTTGATGGCGGACAAATGCCGGCGCACGCAATTCATTTCGCCGATGGTGGCGCCCGACGCCAGCAGCGCGCGGTTCAATGCCTGCTTGTCTTCCAGGCTGATGCCGTCAAGTGGCAAGGCCAGCAGGGACGACCCCCCTCCCGAAATCAGGCACAGCACCGTATCGTCAGCGTGCAAATTGCCGACCAGCTCGAGCATGCGGCGCGCCGCGTCCATGCCTGCCTGGTCGGGCACGGGGTGCGACGCTTCGACGATCTCGATGCGTTCACACGGCACGGCATAGCCGTAGCGCGTCACCACCAATCCCGACAGCGGCCCCGGCCAGTGCCGCTCCACGGCTTGCGCCATGGCGGCCGACGCCTTGCCCGCGCCGATGACGATCAGCCGACCCTTGGGCGCGGGCGGCAGATGGGGCGGTATGCAGTGCGATGGCTGGGCCGCTGCGATGGCGGCCTGGAACATCGCTTGCAGCAAGGCGCGTGGCGGTGGGGTCGTCGTCATGGTCAATTCCTCCGGTTCGATGGCATCAGCGGTTCACTCAACGGTTCACAATCCGCGCGGGAACGCGCAGCACCAGTATGGCGCCCAGCAGCAGGACTGCGGAAAGAATATACAGTGCCACGTCGGTGCCGCCCGTCGCATCCTTGATCCAGCCGACGAGGAAAGGACTGACGAAACCGGCCACCTGGCCCAGCGAATTGATCAGCGCCAGGCCGCCGGCCGCCGCCGCGCTGCCGAGAAACGCCGTCGGCAAGGGCCAGAACATGGGCAGGCCGGACAGCGCGCCCATGGTCGCCAGCGACAGGCCGATGAGGGCGACGACCACGTTGCCGTGCGCCTGTGTCGCCAGCAGCAAGCCGCACAGCGCCATCAGCAAAGGGCCGCTCAAGTGCCAGCGGCGTTCCTTGTGCCTGTCGGCCGAACGGCCCACCCAGATCATGAAGATGCTGGCGCACAGGTAGGGAATGGCGCTGACCCAGCCCACGGCCACGGGGCTGGCGAAACCGAGCGACTTGACGATGGTGGGCAACCAGAAGTTGATCGCGTACACGCCCATCTGGATGCAGAAATACACAAGGCCCAGCATCCACACATGCTTGTTGCGCAGCACGCTGGCAAAGGTGTCGGCCGTATTCGCGCTGTTGCGGCGCTGGCGTTCGTCCTCGTCGAGGTCGGCGCGCAGCAGCTGCTTTTCTTCCGCATTGAGCCATTTCGCCTGGGCGATGCCGTCGTTCAGCAGCACGTACACAAGCAAGCCCAGCAGCACGGTGGGGATGCCTTGCATCAAGAACATCCATTGCCAGCCGGCCAGTCCGCCGTGACCGGCGAACGATTGCATCATCCAGCCCGACAAGGGGCTGCCCAGCAAGCCGGAAATGGGAATGGCCGACATGAACAGGCCCATGATGCGGCCCCGGCGCGAAGCGGGATACCAGTTCGTAAAGTACAGCACGATGCCGGGGAAGAAGCCCGCCTCGAACACGCCCGTGATGAAGCGCAGCGAATAGAACGCGGCCGGCGTGGTGACGAACATCAGGCAGGCCGAGGCGATGCCCCAGGCGATCATCAGGGTGCCGATGACCTTGCGCGCGCCCAGGCGGTGCAGCAGCAGATTGCTGGGCACGCCACTGGCCACGTAGCCGATGAAGAAAATGCCGGCGCCCAGGCCGTACACGCTTTCGCTCCATTGCAGCGCATCGAGCATTTGCAGCTTGGCAAAGCCGACATTCACGCGGTCCAGGTAATTGAACAGATAGCAGATGAAGATGAAGGGGATCAGATGCAAGGTGACCTTGCGGTAGGCGCCTTCGCGCACGCCGTCCTGCGCGGACGCGCCGGCGGACAGGCTGGCGCCTGGATGGGTGGTCATGGGTGTCTCCTGACTATTTTTTTATGGGATACGGCCAGCCCATCGTACAATCGCCGGCAGAAACAGTCATCGTGCGGATGCATGAAAAAATATGGTGCTTGATACGATGATTCCATGCAAATGCACAAGACGGACCACCATATGCCGAATATTGACCTCCCCCTGGCGCAGGACATCGTCCGGCGCACCATGCACATCATTCCCTTCAGCGTGAACGTCATCGATGCGCGCGGCGTGATCCTGGCCAGCGGCGATCCGCAGCGCGTGGGCGACCTGCATCCGGGCGCGCAACTGGCGCTAGCCCGGCGCGCCAGCGTGGAAATCGGCGCGGCCGACATGGCCCGGCTGCCCGGCACGCGGGCCGGCATCAACCTGCCCCTGACGGTGCGCGGCGAGATTTGCGGCGTGCTGGGCCTGACGGGCGAGCCGGACGCCGTGCGCCAGTTCGGCGAACTGGTGCGGGCCATGGCGGAAATGATGCTGGAGCAGGCGCGGCTGGTCAGCGAATTGCAGCACGAAAAGCGCTACCGCGAGGAATTCGTGTTCCAGCTCGTCTACCGCACGGGCATTTCGGACGCCAGCATGCAGGCATGGGCGGCGCGCCTGGCCGTCGATTTGCGCGTGCCGCGCGCCATGTTCGTGCTGGAAATACCCGATGCGGGCGAAGGCCCGGGCGAGCGGCTGGACCAGGTGCTGACACAGCTGCAGCAAGTGCAGTCCGACCTGTCCGCCCGCTGGCCCTCGCTGCTGATGGCCGTCGTCTCGCCGGGAGAACTGGTGCTGCTCGACGCCTTTCCCGCCAGCGGCCCGCAGCAGGCGCGCGCGGCGCAAGCCAGGCAGCGCCTGCTCGAACTGCACCAAGTGGCGCAGCAGGCGCTCACGCCGAGCGCCACCCTGTCCATGGGCGTGGCCTTGCCGGGCCTCGATGGCGCGACGGCCTCGTATGAATCGGCAAAGCAGACGGCGCGCGTGGGGCGTACCCGCGATGGCGGGCAATCCACTTTTTCCTATCTGGAACTGAGCCTGCCCGTGCTGTTGTCCGGCCTGCAAGCGGGTTGGCAGGCCGAGCAATTGCGCCAGACCCTGGCGCGCCTGCTGGCGCACGACCGCAAGTCGGGCACCCTGATGCGCACCCTGGCCGCCTGGTTCCGCCACCACAGCCACCCGATGGCCACGGCCAAGGCCCTGCACATCCACCGCAACACGCTCGATTACCGGCTGCAAAAGATCGCCGAACTGACGGGGCTGGACCTGGACGACACGGATGACCGTTTGCTGCTGTATGTCGCCCTGCAGCTCAATTGACGCCCCCGTCTACAATGACGGCTGACCGCACAACAGGAATAGCATGAACGACGCCATCGAATGGACCAGTCTTGCCCGCACTTTCGGGCTGTTTACCGTCACGGCCGTGGCCGAACTGCTGGGCTGCTACCTGCCCATGCTATGGCTGAGCAACAAGGGCAGCGCCTGGCTGCTGGTGCCGGCCGCCCTCAGCCTGCTCGTCTTCGTCTGGCTGCTGACCTTGCATCCGGCCGCCAGCGGCCGCGTGTATGCCACGTATGGCGCCATCTACATCGCCACGGCGCTGGGCTGGCTGTGGCTGGTGGACGGCGTCACGCCCGCCTGGACCGACATCGCCGGCGTGGGCCTGGCCCTGGCTGGCGCCGCCGTCATTGCCATGGGGCACAAAGCGGCTTGACGTGCATCAGGCGGCATGCGCGCGGAAATTCGTTTCCGCCGACCACACCGCGTTGGCGCGGGCCAGCAACACGGCTTCGCCATCGGCCAGCCAGTCGTCCGCATCGGCGATCTTCCACATGGCTTGCAGCAACTGGCGGCGCAGGTCCGGCTCGGTGATTTCATCGAGCAGGCTGTCGATCACGCCATGGGCCAGTTGCACGGCGCCATGCACGGTCGACGTCAGCATGTCGTCGCACAGGTCTTGCAGCAATTGCTGGAAAGCGGCCGGTTCGAGGTCGATGTGCTCGAGGATCTTGCTGCGGTGCATGGCTTGCAGCTCGGCGCTGGCCAGGTTGCCATCGACCACCATCATCAAGGCCAGAATACGTCCCGCTGCCTGGGGACTGTTCATTGCATAGGTACGCATAGTTCACCTTCCATTCTCGGTTAAAAAACGCGCCCCGCCATTGCAGGGCGCGCGGTACGGCATTTACTTCTTGTCGCCGCGGGTGATGAATACGCTCGCCACGCAGCTAGCCACGATCAGGACCGCCACCACCAGCAACGATGCTTCCACCGGCACGTGGTACCACGGCATGATCAGCATCTTGGCGCCGATGAACACCAGCACCATCGCCAGGCCATACTTGAGCATGTGGAAGCGGTCAGCCACGTCCACCAGCAGGAAGTACAGGGCGCGCAATCCCATGATGGCGAACAGGTTCGACGTGAAGACGATGAACGGGTCCGTCGTGATGGCGAAAATCGCCGGGATCGAATCGACCGCAAATACCAGATCCGTCACCTCGATCAGGATCAGCACGAGGAACAGCGGCGTGACATAGCGCAAGCCACCCTTGGCCACGAAGAAACGTTCGCCATGGTCGCCGTCGGCCACCCGCAAATGGCGGCGGGCAAAGCGCAGCACGGGGTTGTTCGCCACGTCCGGTTCCGCATCGGCCGCCACCAGCATGCGCATGCCCGTTACCAGCAGGAAGGCGCCGAACAGGTACAGCACCCAGCTGAACTCGCTCACTACCCACGCACCGGCCATGATCATCACGGCGCGCATGACGATGGCGCCCAGCACGCCATAGATCAACACCCGGCGCTGGTACTGGATCGGCACCTGGAAGGCGCTGAAGATCAGCAGGAAGACGAACACGTTATCGACCGACAGGGCTTTCTCGATCAGGTAGCCGGAGAAAAATTCCAGCGCCTTCTGGTTGGCGATCTCGGGACCGGCCGTGCCGTTCAGATACCACCACAGACCGCCGTTGAACAGCAGGGCCAGGCTGACCCACACGAGCGACCACGTCGCCGCTTCCTTGACACCGACCTTGTGCGCCTTGTTGCCGCCGAAAACGAACAAGTCCAGCGCCAGCATCACGAGGACAAAGGCGATGAAGCCGGCCCACATGGGTGTTGTCGCAATACTTTCCAGGCCATTCATCGGCGGCCTCCGCAACTATCCGTTTGTATCCTGAGGTCCATGACACTCTCCTTGCATGAATTGAGCAGCCATCATAGTCTGAATATAAACATCGAACAAATCGAATATAATTTAATAATACATCGAAAAACTCGATGTATTAATCTGCCGGGAAAACCCATGTCGACACTCAACTTCAAGCACTTGCGTTATTTCTGGATGGTGGCCAAGACGGGCAGCATCGCCCGCGCGGCCGAGCAGCTGCACCTGACGCCGCAATCGATCTCCGGCCAGCTCAGCGAGTTTGCCGACACCCTGGGCGTGGAACTGTTCCGCCGCAGCGGGCGCCAGCTGGAATTGACGGACACGGGCAGGCGCATCCTCAGCCATGCCGAAAGCATTTTCAGCACGGGCGATGAATTGCTGGAAATCGTGCGCGACCAGTCGCGCACGACGACGACGACCTTCCGCGTGGGCTGCGCCGATTCCGTGTCGAAACTGATCGCCTGCCGTCTCGTGGAGCCGGCGCTGGGCCTGGCCGAGCCGCTGCGCATCATCTGCCGCGAAGGCCGGCTGGCCAGCCTGCTGGCGGACCTGGCCGTGCACCGGCTCGACCTGATCATGGCGGACCGCCCCATGCCGGCCCACTTGAGCGTGCGCGGCTTTAACCATTTGCTCGGCGAAAGCGGCATGACCCTGTTCGGCACGCCAGCCCTGGCCGCCACCCTGACGGGCGGCTTCCCGCAATGTCTGGACGGCGCGCCGCTGCTGCTGCCGGGCGAAGACTTCGCCATCTACGGGCGCTTGCTGCAGTGGCTCGGCGACAATAATTTGCACCCGCGCATCGTCGGCGAGTTCGACGACAGCGCCATGATGAAGGCCTTTGGCCAGTCCGGCGCCGGCCTGTTCTTCGCCCCCACCGTCATCGCGCCCCAGGTGTGCGAGCAATACGCCGTCGTGGCGCTGGGCCGGGTCGACAGCCTCGTCGAGCAGGTGTATGCGATCACCACGGAACGGCGCTTGCGCCACCCGGCCACCGTCGCCATCAGCCAGAGCGCGCGGCGCGAGCTGTTCGTCTAGGCGCTACACGGCGCTGACGACGATCTTGCCCGGCTGCCCGCCCCGCTCCAGCAGCGCATGGGCGCGCCGCAAGGTGGCCGCGTCCATGGGCGACAATTCCTGCCGCACGGTATGGCGCAGCACGCCATCTTCCAGCAAGCGCGCCACGCGGTTCAGTATCCGGTGCTGCTCGATCATGTCTTCGGTGGCAAACAAAGGCCGCGTAAACACCATTTCCCAGTGCAAGGAGATGCTCTTGCCCTTCAGCGGCGCCGCATCAAACTGCTCGTGGTCGTCGATGACGGCCAGCTTGCCATGCGGCGCGATGAGCTCCACCAGTTGCGCAACGTGTTGCGCCGTGTGCGACAGCGCGGCGATATGGCGCACGGGCGCCACGTTCAATGCCGCCACCTGCGCCGGCAGGGGTTGTGCATGGTCGATCACGTGATGGGCGCCCATGGCGCGGCACCAGTCGCCGCTGTCGCCGCGCGAGGCCGTGGCGATCACCGTAAAACCCGTCAACTGGCGCGCCAGCTGGATCAGCATGGAACCGACGCCGCCCGCGCCGCCCAGCACCAGCAGGCTGCCCCGTTCCCGCCTGTCGCCGGGCGCGACGGCAAAACGCTCGAACAGCAATTGCCACGCCGTCAGCGCCGCCAGCGGCACGCTGGCGGCCTGCGCAAAATCCAGCGTCACCGGCATGCGCCCTGCGATACGCTCATCGACCAGCTGATATGCGGCATTTGCACCCGCGCGGTGGAACGAGCCCGCGTAATACACGGCTTGCCCCGGTTTAAACAGGGTCACTTCGCTGCCCACCACATCCACGACGCCGGCCGCATCCCAGCCCAGAGTCGTGACGGCATCGGGTACCGTCACCAGCCCCGCGCGCACCTTGGTGTCGAGCGGATTGATACCGACGGCGCGCACCTGCACCAGCACCTCGCGCGGGCCGGGCACGGGCATCGGGCCTTCCATGTCGAACAGGCCGCCTTGTTCGCCCACACTGCTGCCTTTCTTGAAACCGATCATCTTCATTGCATGCTCCCGCAGGTCAAAACCCCATGGTAAGCAGCCACGCGAGAAAGAAAAATATGCTTCAATGCGTTTCACACCTGACCAAACTGTCATGAATCATGCAAGACATCGATAATCTCTCCGGCGTGGCCCTGTTCGTGCAACTGGCGCAGGCGGGCAGCTTTGTCGCCGCCGCGCGCCAGGCCGGCATTTCACCATCGGCCGTCAGCAAGAGTCTGGCCCGACTCGAGCAGCGGCTGGGCGCGCGCCTGTTCCAGCGCAGCACGCGCCAGCTGAGCCTGACGGCCGAGGGCAAGCTGTTCCTCGCGCGCAGCGAGCGCATCCTGGCGGAAATGCAGGCGGCGCAGGAGGAGCTGGCGGGCAAGCTGGCGCCGCGCGGACGCCTGCGCCTGGGCTTGCCGGAACTGGGTAGCGTGTTCCTGCCCGCGCTGGCCGATTTCGCCGCGCAGCACCCGGCCATCGCCCTCGACCTGGACTTTTCCGATGCGCTGGCCGATGTCGTCGGCGACGGTTTCGACGCCGTCATCCGCATCGGCGCCCCGCGCGATTCGCGCCTGGCCGCGCGCAAGCTGGGCCAGTTCCGCTCCTGCCTCGTGGCCTCACCCGCCTACCTGGCGCGCCACGGCACGCCCAGCCATCCCCTTGAACTGCAACAACATGCTTGCCTGCACTACCGCTTCCGCCACAGCGGCAAGGTGGAACAGTGGCAGCTGCGCCAGCAAGCCGAGGCGCCGGTGCCGGAATTGCCACTGTCCATGGTCTGCAACAACGTCGAGGCACGGCTGCACTTCGCGCGGCAAGGCCTGGGTATCGCCTGGCTGCCCGACTTTTATGTGCGCTCCGCCATCGACGACGGCAGCCTGGTCGAAGTGCTGAGGGACTACGCGATCGCCGGCCATCCGGCCCACAGTTGCTGGCTGCTGTGGCCATCCGGGCCGCACCTGGCGCCGAAAGTGCGGGCGCTCGTCGATTTCCTGGCCGGAGCGGATCTTCTGTTGCCAGCCGCCTACGGATCAGGCCGATAAAATACATTCGGACAAATACACATATATAATGGCAAGTCTCCCCGACGCCCTGCGCGCCCCTTCCTGGACTTGCCGCAATGAAGCATTTGCACGATATTCCCTCTGCCTTCAAGCATGAATTTGCCAACCCGCGCCTGTGGTGGTCGCGCGCCGTCGTCGTCGGCATGGCCGCCATCGCGGGGCTCGTCGTCGTGGGCTTTACGTGGCTGGCGGAGGAAGCGCTGGACTTGTTTCTCTTTTTTAACGGCAAGGCCTGGTGGTTCGCCCTGCTGTGGACGCCGGCCTGCGCCGCCCTGCTGGTCTGGCTGACGCGCCGCTACGCGATGGGTGCGGCCGGTTCCGGCATCCCGCAAGTGATGGCGACACTGGACCCGGCTGTCGCGCCCGAGCAGCGCTCATTGTTTGTCTCCCTGAAACTCAGCGCCGCGAAGATCGTCCTGACGGCGGGCGGCTTGCTGGGGGGATTGTCGCTGGGGCGCGAAGGGCCATCCGTGCAGATCGCCGCCGGCGTGATGCTGTCCGCGCGCCGCTGGCTGCCCCGTCATTCGCAGGTGAGCGCCCATTCCCTGCTGGTGGCCGGCGGCGCGGCCGGCATCGCGGCCGCCTTCAACACGCCGCTGGCCGGCGTCATGTTTGCCATCGAGGAACTTTCGCGCTCGCCCGAGCAGCGCAACAGCGGCCTCATCGTCGCCGGCATCGTGCTGGCCGGCATGATGGCCGTGTCCATCCACGGCAACGCCACCCACTTCGGCATCATCCACCCGGGTCCCATCGGCCTGGCGCTGGCCTTGCCGGGCTTGCTCGTGACCCTGGTCGCGGGCGTGGCCGGCGGCCTGTTCGCGCGGCTGCTGCTGGCGTCCGCCCGCGGCAATCCGCTGGGCAAATTGTCCGCGTGGAGAAAAGGCCGGCCCGTGCTGTTCGCCGCCGTGTGTGGCCTGCTGGTGGCGGCCATCGGCATCGCCAGCCATGGCGCCACGTTCGGCAGCGGCACCGTGGCCACGCGCGCCATGCTGGAAGGCTCGTCCGACGTGGCGCCCGCCTTTGTCGCCTTCAAATATGTGGCGACGTGGCTGACCGTGTGGTCGGGCGTGCCGGCCGGCATCTTCGCGCCGTCGCTGGCCATCGGCGCCGGCATCGGCCACGATATCGCCGTGCTGCTCCATTACCCGCACGCGCCGGCCCTGATCGCGCTGGGCATGGTCGGTTTCCTGGCCGCCGCCACGCAGGCGCCGCTGACGGCGTTTATCATCGTCATGGAAATGGTCGATGGCCACGGCATGGTGCTCAGCCTGATGGCCTGCGCCGTCGTGGCCAGCACGGTCTCGCGCGTCCTGAGCGAACCGCTGTACGGCGCGCTGGCCCAGCTGCAGCTGCAGCGGCTGCCGCAGGCCAGCCGGGAAACTACATCGTAAGCTACATCGTAAACGGAAACGGCTGCATGCCCGCCTGCCTGTCATCGGGAGCGATGACGGCCAGCAAGGCGCTCAAGCCCTGGTTCAGGTGCGCCAGGCTGGCGGCGTCCAGCTGGGCCAGGGCACTGGGCAGCAAGCCGCGCGCCGGCTGCGGCGCGCCGGCGATGACGGCCTGCCCTTCCACCGTCAGGGTCAATGTCACCACGCGCTGGTCGGGCTGGTCGCGCGCCTTGCGCACATAGGCTTTCTTGACCAGCGCGTCGACCAGGTTGCTGGCCGTCGTCTGGTGGATCGACATCTTGCCGGCCAGCTCGCCCATGCGCAGGCCTGGGCGCTCCAGCAATTCCTGCATCACCCACAGTTGCGCGCCCGACACGCCGCATTGCTTCTCGATCTGCGCCGAGTGCCGCTGCGCCGCGCGCATGACGACGCGCATGTTTTGCAAGGCCAGCCCCTGCGCCCTGGCCACCGCCGAAACTTCCGCTTCCACCACCATTGCCTCCGTTATCGTGCCGGCTTCGCGCCTGCTGGCGGGCCGGAATCCCTGCATGATACCTGCAATGGCGGCGCGGAACTAACTGCCTGTCACCGGCTGGCCGTCACGCCATGCCTGTTCCAGCACCAGCTTGCCGGTCTTGTCCCACTGGCGCTCGATGCCGTGCTTCTTGCCATGTTCATACGGCACGATCTGCCGCAGGCTGCCGTCGCTGTACCAGGTTTGCAGCAAGCCGTGGCGCTGGCCTTTGACGAACGGCGTCACGCTGGCGCGCACGCCGTTGGCATGCCAATCCGTCGTGTCGCCGTGGTCGCGCCCCTGCGCGTCTTTCTGCCAGGCAAACACGGGCCGGCCACTCGGGCCCCACGTTTGCAAGCTGAGCACGGCGCCTTTCCGGTACAGCGTTTTGTTCGACATGACGCCATTGCCATGGCTTTCAAACGACCAGCCGTCGGGCTGGCCGTGCACCCACACGGTTTTGGCCAGCACCTTGCCGTCCTGCGCATACGTGACAAACTCGCCCTCGCGCTTGCCATCGACGAACTGTCCCCGCTGGAACAGCTTGCCATCGTCATAAAACGATTCCTGCACACCATCCATCTTGCCATTGCGTTGATAAGACCGGTTGCTGACGGCCCCGTTCGCGCCATATGACACGTGCTCGCCGTCGGCCATCTCGTCGCCGTGATACAAGGTGCGGTTCATCAGCTGGCCATTCTCGTGATACGTTTCCGAGATGCTGTCGCGCCCGTTCGGCAAGGCCGTCACCCGCTGCTTGACCTGGCCATTCTCGAAGTACACGCAGCCGCCGAGCAGCTCCTCGCCCTGGTCATTGAAATAGGTTTCGCGCAACAACTGACCATTTTCGTAGTAGTACTTGCGAAAACGCACGAACCTGACCTGGCTCAGATCCAGGTCGGTGGCATAGGTTTCAAAGGCCAGCACGCCCGGCGTGTCGGGAAATTCGAGCCGCACGTGCCAGGCGCCCAGCGCCTCGTCGCGCACGGGCGGCGTGCGCAGCGCATAGGTAGCGCGGCGCTGCTTGCTGGGCATGAAATCTTGATCCAGGTACATGGTGTGGTCTTCCTCCTGCAGCGTTGGCGTTGGCGCTGCCAGCTGTTCCTGCGCCACCACGGGCAAGGCTGCGCCCAGTGCGGCGGCCAGCAGCCAGCGCAGCGTCTGTTGATTCTTCATGTTGTTCCATTGTTCATGTTGCTTTGCGGCCACCATCATAAAGGCAAGCGCCGTGCGCCATGGGCACGATTGCCGCACGCAATGAAAAAGAGAGGGACAGCTCAGCCCACGCTGTCCTTGACGGGCGACAACTGGCTCGCATGCAGGCGCGCATACGCGCCGCCCTGTTGCAGCAAGTCCGTGTGGCTGCCCGATTCCACCAGTCGCCCGCCCTGCATGACGACGATGCGGTCGGCGCTTTCGATGGTCGACAGGCGGTGGGCGATGACGATGGTGGTGCGGTTGCGCATCAGCACTTCCAGCGCCGCCTGCACGGAACGCTCCGACTCCGTGTCCAGCGCGCTGGTCGCTTCGTCGAGCAAGAGTATCGGCGCATCCTTGTACAGGGCGCGCGCAATCGCCAGGCGCTGGCGTTGCCCGCCCGACAGGCGCGAACCGTTCTGGCCCGCCTGCGTGGCGTAGCCTTGCGGCAGCTGCATGATGAAGTCGTGCGCGTAGGCGGCGCGCGCCGACGCTTCGATACGGGCCTGGTCCGGGGCAGGGTCGCCGTACGCGATATTGGCCGCCATCGTGTCGTTGAACAAAATCACGTCCTGGCTGACGAGGGCGAACTGGCGCCGCAGGGCCAGCAAGGCGTAGTCGCGCACGTCGACGCCGTCGAGCAGGATCCGACCGCCGCTGACGTCGTAGAAGCGGGGCAGCAAGCCCAGCAAGGTCGTCTTGCCGCCGCCGGAGCCGCCCACCAGGGCCACCGTTTCGCCGGCGCGGATGTCGAGCGTGATGTCGCTCAAGGCCGTGGGCGCGTCGGGGTCGTCGCTGTTGTAGCGGAATTGGACGTTTTGCAAGGACAGATTGCCCTGCACGGCAGCCGGGGCCACTGTGCCCGGGTCCGGTTCCAGCGGCGTGTCGATCAGGCCAAAGACGGACTCGGCCGCCGCCAGGCCACGCTGCAGCGGTTCATTGATCTTGGTCAGATTCTTGATCGGCGACTGCATGGCCATCAGCGCACCCATGAAGGCAACAAAGGCGCCCGGCGTAATGGCGCCGCTTTGCGCGCGCAGCATGGCGAAATAGATCACGGACGACAGGGTAATACCGACGAGCATCATGATGAAGCCGGAATTCATGGCCGAGGTAGCCGCGTGCTTGACGGCCAGCTGGCGGTTGCGCTTGACGACGTCGACGAAGCGCGCCTGCTCGTAATCCTGCCCGCCGAAGATTTTCACGACGCGCTGGCCGGCGATGCTTTCGTCGAGCACGGACGTCAGCTCGCCCACGGCTTGCTGCGAACTCTTGCTCAGGTGGCGCATGCGGCGCCCCGCCAGGGTCACGACGATGGCCACGATGGGCATCGACGCCATGCAGAACAGGGCCAGTTTCACGTCGATGCTGAACAGCAAGATCAAATAGCCGACGGTGGCGACGGAATCGCGCACCATCACGTTAAGCACGTTCAAGCCCGCCTGCGACACTTGGCTGGCGTCGAAAGCCACGCGCGACTGCGTCAAACTGGTGGTGGTGGTATCGAAAAAGCGGCTGGGCAAGCGCATGATGGTGGCGAACATTTTTTCGCGCAAATCAGCCTGCACCCGGCTCGAGAGCCAGACGGAACCGTAATCGCCGGCAAAGCTCGACACCATGCGCAGCACGGCCAGGCCCAGGATGGTGGCGGGAATCACCCACAAGTCCACCTGCCCCGCCTGTGCCGGCAGGAAACGGTCGACCCAGCCCTGCAACATGCCCATCACGCCGGACGCGGGCGCAGCCTGCGTGCTGGCCGTCGCGCGCATGGCGTCGACGACGTTTTGCAACTGACGGATTAACAACACATCGGTGGCGGACGCCACGCCCACGGCCAGCAAGGTGGCGGCAACGATGGCGCCATAGCGGCGAAACTGGCCGGCCAGGCGGAAGAACAGGAGGCGACTTTGCTGCATGCAGGTGAGAAAAGTGAGGGTAAAGCGTGATTCTAACCGCTGCCAGACTTACCTAGAGGAAAGTCGCACCTTGCCGGTGCGGAACCGGCAAGGGAGCAACACGGACGATCAGCTCTTTGCCACTTTCCACGCGGCCGTGCCGGCCTTGCAGACCTTCAGCTTGAGCGTCTGTTCCTGGCCCTTGGCGCTCAAGCCCACCTGCACCTTGCGGCAGGTTTGCGCATCCGTCTTTTCCGTGTCGCTGGCCGTGATGTCGGCGGCGATGCGCACGGAATTGCGCAAGCCTTCATTGCTCCATTGCACGGTTTCGCCATCCTTCTTGTCATTGAGCACGTCGGTGACGGCCTTCACGAAGGCGGGCTTGTCATTCTTGTTCAGATAAGCCATCGGCGTATCGGCCAGGAAACCCAGGCCGACGGCGGAGGCGGAAGCGCTGAAGACGACGCTGCCGAAGATCAGGGCGGACAGCAAGGTGGCGGGACGAATACGCATGAAAAACTCCTAGTGAAAGTAAAAATCGGAACCGCCGGAGCGGCCCTTAGCCGGGATCCGCCGGCGAAATACCCACGGCCAGCAAGGCATCGATGCTGGGCACGAAATAGATCGCCGACGACAGCGCCGTGGAAAAATCCAGCAGCCTGTCCGTCTTGGTGACGCCATCATAGCCTACGCCATACATTTGCCGCAGCATGCCCATGGTCACCGTGATGTCCTTGCAGAAACCGACGAACATGACGCCCGCCTCGCTCGCATTGGCGTAATTGGCATTGCGGCGCACGATGTCGGCTTCCTCGCCATCGCGGATGAACTGGTTGCGGCCCACGTGGGAATCGACGGGCAGCGGCGACAATTCATGGCTGCCGGCCTTGCTGCGGCCCCATACCTGCTCGGCCGCGTGCACGGGCAAGGCGCGCAGGCGCTCCACGTCCATGCGCCATTTCTGCAGCAGCACGGTGGAGCCGCCCGCGCCCGCCTCGCCGTCCGGAATGATGGCCACGCCATTGGCACGGAACGGATTCGGATTGGCGACGCCATCGGCAAAGCCGTCGAAGGTCACGTTATTGTGATACGGAAAACACACCTGCTCGCTGGCCAGTTCGGCGAAGGGACTCAGTAACGTGAGCGTCGTGCGCATGCTGTCGTACAGGGTGGCCGCGTTCGACTGCGTGATCCAGACCCAGAAATCGTGCTGGGTGGCCGGCGCCGTCTTGCCGTTGGCGCCCACCAGGTCTTGCGCGAACGATGCCATGTTGTCCGGCACGCAGCCGGGGCAAGCGGCGCGCCACAGCTCGGGCTTGAATCCCAGTACCACGTTGGCCGTGCCGCCCGTC
The DNA here is from genome assembly GCF_900103595.1 of Janthinobacterium sp. OK676. Classification (NCBI taxonomy): domain Bacteria; kingdom Pseudomonadati; phylum Pseudomonadota; class Betaproteobacteria; order Burkholderiales; family Oxalobacteraceae; genus Janthinobacterium; species Janthinobacterium sp. OK676. Next base: position 177,113 of record NZ_FNHA01000014.1, on the reverse strand, counting down.
AACTGATGGTGGCGGTTCAGGGTGGGGTCGAGGATGCCCGTGACTTCGGATTCCCACAGCTTGCCCAGCAACTTGAACAACTGCCGCATGTCGACGCCGGCCTTCACATTGAACTGCAGATGCACTTCGTCGCGCGCGACGACAGACAGCATGCTTTGTGGAATTGCCATGACCAATATTCCTTTTTATTTGCTAAGTAGATATTAAACCAGAACTGTCGAATGAAAGTTTCATTTCGACAACATGCGGTGACCGCAGCCGTACCGCCCTCATGAATTGGACGATAATGCAATGACGTAGAGCAAGAATCAAAGAATGGATACCATTGCATGAAACTGTATGAAAAGCTCGTCGGCGACATCGAGCAACTGGTGGCCAAGGGTGTGCTCCTGCCCGGCGAACGCATACCCTCCGTGCGCCAGACCAGCCAGCAGCACAAGCTGAGCATCACCACGGTGCTGCGCGCCTACGTCAAGCTGGAAAGCATGGGCGTGATCGAAAGCCGGCCCCAGTCCGGCTACTTCGTGCGCGCCCGCGCCGGCGATGCGCGGGCCACCGACCTGTGCATGCAGGCGTCGCAGCCCAGTACCGTGCCGGCGGAAGTGCACGTCAGCCGCCTGGTGCTGTCGACCTTGCGCTCGATCGGCTTGCACGACGCCATCCCGCTGGGCTCGCCTTACCCCGACCCTTCACTGTTTCCCTGGGAACGCATCAACCAGTATGCGGGCGCCGTGGCGCGCCGCAACCGCGCGTGGAACGTGACGGACGACCTGCCGCCGGGCAACCCGCAACTGATCCGCGAAATCGCCCGCCGCTACATGGAAAACGGGCTGGCCGTCGATCCCGACGAAATCATCGTCACCGTGGGCGCCACGGAAGCGATCAACCTGTGCCTGCAAGCCGTGGCCAAGCCGGGCGACACCATCGCCGTCGAGTCGCCCACCTTCTATGCCATGCTGATGGCCGTCGAACGGCTGGGCATGAAGGTGGTGGAAGTATCCACCGATCCGTACGACGGCATCAGCATCGAAGCGCTGGCCGACATCATGGCCCGGCAACCGATCGCCGCCGTCATGGTGATGCCGAACTTCCAGAATCCGCTGGGCTTCCAGATGTCCGACCAGCGCAAGCGCGCCCTGGTCCAGCTGCTGGAGCAGCACGACGTGCCCGCCATCGAAAACGGCGTCTACAACGAACTGTATTACGGCGACGCCCACCCGTCCTCGCTCAAATCCTGGGACCGCAAGGGCATGGTGCTGCACTGCTCCTCGTTTTCCAAGAGCCTCAGTTCCGCGCAGCGCGTGGGCTGGGCCCTGGCCGGACGCTACCGGGGCAAGGTCGAGGAACTCAAATTCCTCAACACCCTGGCCACGTCCTCGTTCCCGCAGCTGGCGATTGCCGAATATCTGCAAAACGATGGCTACGAACAGCATCTGCGCCGCACCCGCAAAGCCTATGCCCAGCAGGCGCGCATCATGGCCGCCGCCGTGCTGCGCTTCTTCCCTGCCGGGACGAAAATCTCGCACCCGCAGGGCGGCTACGTGCTGTGGGTGGAATTGCCCGGCGACATAGACTCCATGCAACTGTACCGGCGCGCGCTGGAATGCAAGATCACGGTGGGCCCGGGACGCATGTTTTCCGTCAGCCAGGCCTACAGGCATTGCATCCGCCTCAACTACAGCTATCCGTGGAGCGTGGGCGTGGAACAGGCCATCATCCTGCTCGGCAAACTCATCACCGAGTTTTTGTAGACTGTTCACCCGCCCACCAGCGACATGCGCACGGTGGGATACTGCTTGCGCCCGCCAAGCTGGGCCAGTGCGCCGCGCACTTCCGAGTAGCGGTCGCCACGGCGCTGCCAGTGCTGGCGCAGCGCGGTTTCCAACCCTTGCGCGGAGTCAAGCAGGGGCCGCAGGTCGAGGCCGTCCTGGGCGAACAAACAAGTGAACAGCTTGCCATCGGACGACACGCGCACCCGACTGCAGTCGCCGCAGAACGGCTGGGACACGCTGGAAATGAAGCCTACTTCGCCGCCGCCATCAAGATAGCGGTAGCGGCTGGCCGTTTCATGCGACATGGGCTTGCCGTTCCCCAGCGACTCGAGGGGGAATTCGGCCGCGATCAGCGCGCGTGCCGCCTCGGACGTGACGATGTGCGTGCGCGACCAGGCGCCGATGCCGCCCACATCCATGAACTCGATCAGGCGCAAGTTCACGCCCGTATGGCGGAAGTGGCGCGCCAGCGGCACGATCTGGCTATCGTTGACGCCTTTCTGCACCACCATGTTGACCTTCACGGGGTTCAAGCCCACGGCTTGCGCTACCGCTATGCCGTGCAGCACTTTCTCGACGGGAAAGTCGACGCCATTCATGCGCTGGAAAATACCGTTGTCCAGGCTGTCGAGGCTGACGGTGACCCGGTCCAGGCCCGCATCCTTCAGCGAGCGCGCCTTGGCCGCCAGCAAGCTGCCATTCGTCGTCAGCGCGATGCTTACGGCGCGCCCGTCCGGCGTGGTGAGCCGCGCCAGCGTCTCGATCAGCTGCTCGAGGTTCTTGCGCAGCAGCGGCTCGCCGCCCGTGATGCGGATTTTATTCACGCCGAGGCGCACGAAGGCGCGCGCCATGGTTTCAATCTGCTCGAAGGACAGGCGCTCGCTCGATGGCAGGAATGGATAGTCGCTCGGGTACAGCTCGGCCGGCATGCAATAGGTGCAGCGGAAGTTGCACTGATCGATGACGGAAATGCGCAAGTCCGTCAGGGGGCGGCCCAGCATGTCCAAGCATGGTTCACTCTCGTCTGGCTGCGGATACCTGATGGTGTTCATTGTGCTTCCCCTTGATGTGCATTCGTCTGGAAGTAGCATAGGACGAATGCAGGCACTCAGTGAGGTACAGTCCGGCGCCAGCCGATAGAGTACAGACGCACGCTAATCCGCTGCCGGCGCGAACACGCTGGCGCACAGCTCGGCGCCCGCCGCGCTCAAGGAAGCGCTGCCGCCGCCGCTCTCCGCCGTGGCAACTGTCACCAGTCCCGCGCTGGACAGCGCATTGAGCTGGCGCAGCAAGGTGCTCATCTGTATTCCCGCCCGCTTGGCCAGCTTGGCCAGCGACCACGGTTTTTCCGGCGCCTCCCGCCGCGCTTCCCACAGCAGCGCCAGCAGCGCGATCAGCGCCGCGTCGATTCCCTCTTCCTTGTCTTCCTTGTGCATGTTCTTTCTCCTTGCCCGCATCATAAATCACGGCCGGCGCCGGCGCGGCCGGCATCGTCGTCTTGCCATCTGTACTCTGTATTTTTGTCCGGAACTGTGCGCCTACGGGGCAAGCCGCCGCCCCTACCATGTGATTGTCCCATCGCACATCACCAGGAGAGTCATCATGAGCAAGCCAAAGTCCGACGCGCGCATCGCGCCCTACACCCATGCCGCGGCCGGCTGGGGTGCCCTCAAGTACGTGGCCATCAACCTGTTCAAGGAAAAAGTCAGCGCGGGCAATTACCGCTCGCTGTTCGAGCAAAACCAGCCCGACGGTTTCGACTGCCCGGGCTGCGCCTGGCCCGACCGCGAACACGCGTCGACGTTCGAGTTCTGTGAAAACGGTGTCAAGGCCGTAGCCGCCGAATCGACGAGCAAGCGCGTGCGTCCCGAGTTTTTCCAGGAGCACACGGTCACCGAACTGATGGAGCAGTCGGACTATGATCTGGAGCAACATGGCCGTTTGACGGACCCCATGGTGTACGACGCCGCCAGCGACAAATACCAGGCCATTTCCTGGGACGACGCGTTCGCCCTCGTGGCGCACCACCTGCACGCGCTGGACGACCCGAACCAGGCCGCCTTCTACACGTCGGGCCGCGCCAGCAACGAAGCGGCCTTCCTGTACCAGCTGTTCGTGCGCGCCTACGGCACGAACAACTTCCCCGATTGTTCCAACCTGTGCCACGAAGCGACGAGCCGCGGCTTGCCGGAAACCGTGGGCATCGGCAAGGGCACGGTGCTGCTGGACGACTTCGAGCATGCGGACACCCTGCTGCTGTTCGGCCAGAATCCCGCCACCAACCACCCGCGCATGCTGGGCGAATTGCGCGAAGCGTCGCGCCGCGGCGCCACCATTGTTTCCATCAACCCATTGCACGAACGGGGCCTCGAGCGTTTTACGAGCCCGCAGCATCCGCTGGAAATGCTAACGGGCGGCAGCACGAACATCTGTTCGCTGTTCATCTGCCCCACCCTGGGCGGCGACTTCGCGCTGATCAAGGCCATGGCCAAGCGCGTCGTCGAGCTCGATGACGAGGCCATCGCCCACGGCCAGGAGCGCGTGCTCGACTGCGCCTTCATCGCCGAACACACGGCGGGCTTCGATGCCTTCGCGGCCGACCTGCGCGCCGAAAGCTGGGACTTGCTGCTGGCCGAATCGGGCTTGGCGCGCGACAAGATCGAGGAACTCACGCAGATCTACGTGAAGGGCAAGGCCGTCATCGCCACCTGGGGCATGGGCGTGACGCAGCACAAGAATTCGCTGGCCACCGTGCAAATCCTGTCGAACTTGATGATGATGCGCGGCAATATCGGCAAGCGCGGCGCGGGCCTGTGCCCCGTGCGCGGCCACTCGAACGTGCAGGGCGACCGCACCATGGGCATCGAGGAACAGCCGACCAAGGAATTCCTCGACCGCCTGGGCCTCGTCTTCAACTTCGAACCGCCGCGCCACCACGGCTACGACGCCGTCGGCACCATCGCAGCCATGCTGGAAAAAAAGGTCAAGGTGTTTGTCGCGCTCGGTGGCAATTTCTCGATGGCCACGCCGGATACGCCGCGCACCTGGGACGCGCTGCGTTCGTGCGACCTGACAGTGCACATCTCCACCAAGCTCAACCGCAGCCACCTCGTGCACGGCAAGGATGCGCTGATCCTGCCCACCCTGGGCCGCACGGAAATCGACGTGCAGGAAGGCGTGGCGCAAGGCGTGACGGTGGAAGACTCGATGAGCATGGTGCATATCTCGTTCGGCATGAACCAGCCAGCTTCGCCCAATCTGCGTTCGGAAATCGCCATCGTGGCCGGCATGGCGCAAGCGACCATCGGTAGCGAAAAAATCGACTGGCTGCGCTATGCCGGCAACTATGCGCTGCTGCGCGATTCCATCGAACAAGTTTTTGAAGACTTTTTCGACTACAACTTGCGCGTGGCCAAACCGGGCGGTTTCCATCTGAAAATCGCCTCGCGTGAACGGGTATGGAAGACGGACAGCGGCAAGGCGCAATTCCTCGTCAACGCCATCGAACTGGACACACCGATCCACCGTGCACGCCAGCAATATGGCGAGCGCCTGATGGTGCTGATGACGACGCGTTCGCACGACCAGTACAACACGACGATCTACGCCATGGACGACCGCTACCGCGGCGTGTTCGGCCAGCGCCGGGTCGTTTTCATCAACAAGGACGACCTGGCCATGCTGGGCTTTGCGGCCGGCGACTGGGTCGACCTGATCGGCGTGTGGCATGACGGCATCGAACGCCGCGCCGACCGCTTCCTGCTGGTCGAGTACGACATTCCGCGCGGCTGCATCGGCGCCTACTACCCGGAAACCAATCCGCTGGTGCCGCTCGACAGCGTGGGCGAAGGCTCGCGCACGCCGACCTTCAAATCCATCCCCGTGCTGCTGTCGCCTTCGGCCGCCCTCAGCTGATCAGGAGAACGCCATGTTCGGTTTCGATACCCTGGACCTGTCGCGCGCGCAATTTGCGATGACGGCCATCTTCCACATCCTGTGGCCCATATTGACGATCAGCCTGTCGCTGTTCCTGTTCGTTGTCGAGGCGCTGTGGCTGCGCACCAGCGACCCCGTCTACTACCGCCACGCGCGCTTCTGGAGCAAGCTGCTGGTGCTGAACTTTGCCGTCGGCGTCGTCAGCGGCATTCCCCTGGAATTCCAGTTCGGCACCAACTGGGCGCCGTTCTCGCACCACTCGGGCCAGTTCATCGGCAACATCCTCGGCTTCGAGGGCGCCATGGCCTTCATGCTGGAAGCGGGCTTCATCGGCGTCATGATGTTCGGCTGGGGCCGCGTACCGAAGGGCGTACACCTGCTTGCCACCGGCATGGTGGCGCTGGGATCGAGCATTTCCTCGTTCTGGATCATGGTCGCCAATTCCTGGATGCAGACGCCGGCCGGCGTGCGCGTGGTCGACGGCAAGATCATCGTCACCGATTACGTGGCCGCCATCTTCAATCCCGACATGGCCTGGGCCGTGGGCCACATGTGGGTGGCCGCCGTGGAAACGGGCTTGTTCGTCATCGCCGGCATTTCCGCCTGGTATATGTTCAAGCGCCGCGAACCGGCCTTCTTCGCCCGCTCGTTCAAGCTGGCGCTGATGCTGCTGCTCATCATCGCGCCGTTGCAAGTCTGGCTCGGCGATTCGAGCGGCGTCGACGTCTTCAAGACCCAGCCCGCCAAGGGCGCGGCCATCGAAGGCCACTGGCACACGAACCGCGATGGCGAGGGTGCGGCCTGGTCCCTGCTGGCCTGGCCCAACCAGCTTGACCAAAAGAACGACTGGTCCATCGAAGTGCCCGGCATGCTCAGCGTGATCGCCACGCATAGCGCGACGGGCAAGATCACGGGCCTGGCCGACATCGCCCGCGCAGACCAGCCGCCCATGCTGCCGCTGCTGTACTACGCGTTCCGCGCCATGGCCGGCATCGGCATGTGGTTCGTGCTGCTGTCGTTCTGGACCTTCGTCGCCTGGCGCAAGGTGGGCGGGCGGGTGCAGGAGTTCGTGCGCAACAGAAAACTGCTGCTGGCCTGGGTGCTGACGATACCGCTGCCCTACATCGCCGTCGAGTGCGGCTGGATCGTGCGCGAAGTGGGCCGCCAGCCATGGGTCGTGTACGGCTTGCTGCGCACGCGCGACGCCGTCTCCGACGTGGCGGCCCATGCCGTGGCCGGCAGCATGCTGATGTTCTGCGTGTTTTACATCGTGCTGTTCCTCACTTTCTTTGTATTTGCCAAGAAATGGCTGCAACAAGGCCCGGACGTGGCGCTGCCGCTGCCGGACGCCGCCCATGCCGTGGGGTATTGAAATGCGCCGCTACCAATCAAGGAGTTTGTAATGGATATCAATTCGCATGCCATGCTGGGCAATGCCTGGTTCGGCCTGATCGGCCTGATGCTGATCTTTTACGTGGTCACGGACGGCTTCGACCTGGGCGTGGGCATCCTCAGCCTGTTTACCCGCCGCGAGCAGGAACGCAACCTGATCTTCCAGTCCATCGAGCACGTGTGGGACGCCAACGAAACCTGGCTGGTGGTGGTGGGCGGCGCCCTGTTCGGCGCCTTTCCCAGCGCCTACGCCACCTTGCTGGAACAGCTGTATATCCCCATCATGCTGCTGATCGCCAGCCTGATCATGCGCGGCGCCTCGATCGAGTTCCGCCATGCGGCCGGCAAGAAGCGCCAGTGGGACCTGGTCTTCGGCGTGGGCAGCCTGCTGGCCGCCGTGGCGCAGGGCGTGGTGCTGGGCGAGATCGTCACGGGCTTGCAGCCGGGATGGCTGAGCGGCATCTTCACGGCGTGCACGGCGCTGGGCGTGGTGGCCGGCTATTGCCTGCTGGGCAGCACTTATCTGATCAAGAAGACGGGCGGCCAGCTGGAAGCGGCGGCGCGCCGCTATGCGACGGCCAGCGTGCTGGCAACGGTCGCGGCCGCCATCGTGCTGTCGGCCGGCACCATGGTCTTCAGCGCCATCGGCCACGACCGCTGGGCGCAGCCGGGCGTGTTCGGCGTGCTGCTGGCCCTGGCAGCCATCGCCGCCAGCGCTTTTATTTATATCCTGTGGGCCGTGCACGTGAACGGCGTGCGCGGACCGTTCCGTGGCGCCATCGTGCTGTTCCTGGCCTCGTTCGCGGGCCTGGCCATCAGCTTCTTCCCCGATCTCGTGCCGGGCAAGCTGAGCATCGCGGCGGCCGCGTCGGATGAACCGACCCTGATCTTCATGCTGATCGGCATGGGTTCCATGCTGCCGATCATGATCGGCTACAACCTGTTCCAATACTACGTCTTCGAGGGCAAAGTCGTGCCCCGGAAACATTAACCGGCATCACGGCATGCGTCTTCCATCATGATCATTCGCCCCACCACCAACTGGTTCCGCATGCTGTTCGTCTGGGATGGCTCGGTGCTGCAAGCCATCATCCCGCAATTGCTGCTGATGCTGGTCGTCAGTTCGCTGGCCCTGCTGACGGATGGCCGTATCTTCGGCGTCAAGATTCCGCTCGATACGGCGCCGTTTCCCATGGTCGGCATCAGCCTGGCGATCTTCCTCGGCTTTCGCAACAACGCCAGCTATGCGCGCTTTGTCGAGGCGCGGCATATCTGGGGGCAATTGCTGATCGCCGCGCGCGCCCTGGCTTCGCAGGCGCTCACGTATCTGCCGCAGGAAACGGGCGGCCTGGACCGCGAGTTGCTGCTGCGCCGCCTGATCGCCTTCGTCTACGCGCTCAAGCACCAGCTGCGCCAGACGGATGCGCAGCAAGACCTGGCGCGCTACCTGCCGGCCGAGGAAGTTCAGCGTCTGCAGGGCATCGCCTTCAAGCCCGTCGCCGTGCTCCATTCCGTGCGCGCCATGCTGCACGACGCCGTGCAGCGCCAGCCGGGCCAGACGCAGCTGCTGTGGATGCTCGACACGCAGCTCAACGACCTGGCCGCCACCGTGGCCGGCTGCGAGCGCATCAAGAACACGCCGATACCGTATCCGTACGGCGTGCTGGTGCACCGCACCGTCTATATGTACTGTTTCTTGCTGCCGCTGGGCCTGGTGGACGCCATCGGCGTGGCCACGCCCCTCATTTCCGTCTTTGTTGCCTACACCCTGTTTGCGCTGGAAGCCATCGCGCAGCAGATCGCCGAACCGTTCGGCCTGGCGCCCAACTGCCTGGCCCTGAACGCCATGACGCGGGAAACGGAACGCTCGCTGCTGGAATTGAATGGCGACCCGCTGCCGCCCTCGATCCGGCCCTGCCCGCGCTATCAAATCAATTAACGGGAGAACAGCATGGACTTTGATACCACTACCACCGAACGCGACGGTTTCCTGGAAGTTCCCATGGTGCGCCATCAGGCCGGCGTGGCCACGGCGGGCCACGACATGGTGGCCGAGGAGTATCCCGTGGCCCTCGTCTACAACGGCATCGCCCACGCCGTGATGATGGCCACGCCGCGCGACCTCGAGGAATTCGCCGTCGGCTTTACCTTGACGGAAGGCATCGTCGGCAGCGTGCGCGACATCTACGACCTCGACGTATGCTGCGGCGAGGATAGCGCGGAAGTACGACTGACCATCGCGCAGCCGGATTTGATCAAGCTCAAGGCCCGCCGCCGCGCGCTGACGGGGCGCACGGGCTGCGGCGTGTGCGGCATCGAAAGCCTGGCCCTGCTGGACCTGGTGCCGGAAAAGATCACGCGTCCCCTGCCGCCGCTGGTCGCCAGCAGCGCCATCCTCGGGCGCGCCGCGCGCGAACTGCTGCCCTGGCAGGAACTGATGCACAAGACGGGCGGCGTGCACGCGGCCGCCTGGTGCACGGCCGAGGGCGCCATCGTGAAAGTGTTCGAGGATGTGGGCCGGCATAACGGCCTGGATAAACTGATCGGCTACCTGGCGCTGCACCGCATCGCCATGCATGACGGTTTCGTCTTCCTGTCCAGCCGCGCCAGCTATGAACTGGTACGCAAGTCGGCGCGCATGCATATCGGGCTCGTCGCCACCATCTCGGCGCCCACTTCGCTGGCCATCCGCATCGCGCGCCAGGCCGGCATGCAGCTGGCCAGCTTTTGCCGCCGCGACGGTTTTGTCGATTACACGGCACAGGCGAGTTGCCTGGATCCTGCACAAAAGCGCGGCCCTGCCGCATAATGCGGGCATGTTCAAACTGACTTTTCTCGGCACGTCTTCCGGCGTGCCCACGCGTCACCGCAACGTCACGTCGCTGGCCCTGCAAACCACGCACAACCGCGACTGGTGGATGATCGATTGCGGCGAAGCGACGCAGCACCGGCTGCAGCGCATCCCCCTGTCCGTGCACGACCTGGTCGGCATCTGCATCACCCACGTGCATGGCGACCACAGCTATGGGCTGCCGGGCTTGCTGGCCAGCGCCTCGATGACGGGGCGCAAGAAGCCCTTGCTGCTGATCGCCCCGGCCGCCATCAAGGCCTGGATCGACGCGACCTTGCTGCACACGGAACTGTTCCTGACGTACCCGCTGATCCACATCGACGTGGACAGCGCGCAAGTCGTGCATGACGAGGCAGGCTTGACCATCTCGCGCCACGCGCTGTCGCACCGCGCACCCAGCGTCGCTTACCGTTTTGCGCTGGAAACGCGCCGATGGAAGCTGGACAAGCCAGCCCTGCTGGCGGCCGGCGTGCCACCCGGCCCCGCCTGGGGATTGTTGCAGGCGGGTCAGGATGCGATCCTGAACGATGGCACGGTACTAGCGGCCGGTACCTTCCGCCAGACGGAAACGCAGCGCGCCACGGTCGTGATCGGCGGCGACAACGACACGCCATCGCTGCTGGCGGACGCCTGCATCGGCGCGCAATTGCTCGTGCATGAAGCCACCTACACGGAAGCGATGCTGCAGAAAGTGGGCCCCGGCCCCACGCACAGCTCCGTGCAGCGCGTGGCGCAGTTCGCCGAAGCGGTGCGCCTGCCGAACCTGATCCTCACCCACTTCAGCGCCCGCTATCACAATGCGGACGGCATGGCCGAACTGGAAGCGGAAGCGCGGCGGCATTACTCGGGCAAACTATTCCTGGCACGCGATTTCGACAGCTATGAACTCGATGCGGCCGGCGAGCTGATCAAACTGCCGTTAAAACCGAATTAACAACGCCTGACAAAATCGTAGCCAGCGGAAGGAAGTTGTGGTCGAGAAGCGCAACTGTACGAAGGTACAGTGAGCATCGCAGACCGCAAATTACGACGCGCAGTAGGTTTTGTCAGGTGTTATTTTAGTGGGGATTGACGCCGTATTGCGCCGCATACTCGACCGCCAGCGCACGCGCCGCCTGCTGCTGTGAGGGCGTGAGGATTTCCAGCAACTGGTCGCGGTTCTTGATCGATTGCGTGCTGCCCGCCTCGGCCGGCATGGCGATCCACGCGTAGGCCTGCACGTAATCGAGCTCCACGCCCTGCCCTTGCGCGTACAGCAAGCCGTATTCATTCTGCGCCGACAGGGAACCGGCTTCGGCCGCCTGTTTGTACCAGAACGCCGCCTCGGCATAGTCTTGCGGTACGCCATCGCCCTTGCGGTAGGCCTGCGCCAGGTTGAATTGCGACTGGCCATCGCCCGCCTCGGCCGCCTTGCGCCCATAGGCGAGCGCTTGCGCGATGTCTTGCGCGACACCGTCGCCGCTCGCATACATCAGGGCCAGATTGGCCAGCGACGGCGGAAAACCCGATTGCGCGGCGGCCGTGAACAATTCCACCGCCTTCGGCAAATTTTGCTCGACGCCATGGCCTTGGTAATACAGGCTGGCCAATAAATGCTGGCCGGCGGGATCGCCAGTGCGCGCCGCCGCGTCGAATTGCCTGAACGCCTCGGCATGATTATGATCGTTATACGCGACGATGCCCGCTTCATTCAACGATTCGGGAGACGATGTCATGAGAATTCCTTATTCGGGGATTTTTTTCATTGTACACAGCACGGTTCCACACAGAATGCACGATAGGAATGGTGTGGCGCATTGCCCAAATCATGCGTTATGATCGTTCCCCGCCTGATGCAATCGGCGCATTGTGCCCAATACCCGCCCAAGAATATCGCCATGAAATTGACCGCGTTGTCTTTATCGCTGCTTTTATCCCTGATTTCCACCTCGGCTTATGGCGGCACCTTGCACCTGGAAAAAGCGGTGACAGGCAAAGTGCGGCAAGCGGCCGATATCCGTTATGCGAATCACGATGAAAAACAGACTTACCAGCTGAAAATCGGCAAGCAGTGGCTCAATGGCAGTTGCAGCAGCAGCGGCATGGGCAATTTGCACGCGCTGCTGGTCGACATGAATTTCGACGGCCATGCCGACCTGTGGGTGACCGGCTACACGGATAGCCAGGGACGCATCCGCTGTTCCGACGTGTGGCTGTGGGACGCATCGGCGAAAAAATACAGCTTCAACAAGCCATTATCAGTCATTCCGAATCTGGATATCCGCATCGCCGGTCAAGGTATCGAAGGCGGCATCCCCAATTGCGGCTGCGCGGCGCAATGTTTTTATGAAGACAGCTATACCTGGCGGGCCGACAAATTAATCGCCACCGCCCGGCGCGAACAGGATTGCGAGCGCTATCGGGAATATCGCTTGAATGAAAAAAACGATTTGATCATCGTCAAGGATGAAATCATCGATAACGGCAATCCCGGCCAGCAGGCCATCGAAAAGACAAATGTTGTTGACTGGCAGCGCCAGGCGCAAACCATGCGCAAATCCTGGGAATGATCTTATCCACTATCCGACATCATCGAACAACCCATGACGACACACCCGGCATCGATTACCTTCCACCCCGCCAAGGCGGAAGATACGCCAGCCTTCATCGCATTGCGCGGCAAGACGCGGCAAAACGCCATTCCCGAGGAACGCCTGGCGGAAGTGGGCATCACGGCAGAGTCCTGGGCGGAAATGATGCGCTCGGGCAGCCTGCCTGGCCAGGTCTGCCATCACGACGGGCAATTGGTCGGCTACTGTTTTGGCGAGCGCGACACGGGCGAAATCATCGTCCTGGCCCTGCTGCCCGCATTCGAAGGCTTAGGCATCGGCAAGACCTTGCTGGAACGGGTGATGGCGGAACTGCGCGCGCAAGGCCACCAACGACTGTTCCTCGGCTGCTCCAGCGACCCCGCTTCGCGCTCCTACGGCTTTTACCGCTACCTGGGCTGGACGGCGACGGGCGAAACGGACAAGTATGGCGACGACGTGCTGGAGTTCATACTCAACTGACAGCAGGAGCGCCGTCATGGCGCTTGCATTTTCCTTCAGCCATCCATGGCGTCCGTCATAGCGATTACGGCGTATTGGCGACAGCTATCGCGCTGTCATCAAAAAACGCCTGTTGACAATTTCCGTTACACGTAAATTGCCAGCAAGACAACAGCTTTGAATCACGGGTTTCCCTCCTGAAGCGGCATGCTCTCTCATGCCCACCACCTCGCTGCCTCGCGATGAGCGCGCCTCATTCCATTCATCATCTGCAAAAAAACGGAAATTTCAGCATCGCCGATCTGTAAAGAAAATATTTACTGTTGTAAATAAGAGCAACAGTGCTAGATAAAATTGACATTTCCTACATGGAAATGTTTTTATGTGTCTGCTAGGTAAAATGAATATCACATTTTACAAAAAATGACTGCACTTGAACGGTCAAACTAGATCGGGTTGACAGGCGCGCGCCTATCGCAATGCGCTTGTTTCAACAGTTTTTCGCATAAAACGGGTCCTGAGAATGACTCGTACGGAGAAATGAATTGACTAAGAAGTTTGTTCTGAAGCGCAGCGTCGTCGCTGTCGCATTGACACTGTCCTCATCCCATGTGGCGTTTGCCCAGGAAGTACCGGCAGAGCCGGCACTGCAAAAAGTCCTGGTGACCGGTTCGAACATCAAGCGCACGGAAAAAGAAGGCTCCTCGCCTATCCAGACCTTGAATGCCAAACAGATTGCCGCTACCGGCGCCAATACTGTGGCCGAACTGTTGCACTCGATTCCAGCTTTCGGCTCGGGCTCGTCGGTGGACGTGACCGATGGCGGCTTCGCCCGCGGTGCGGCAACCGCCTCCATGCGTGGCCTGGGTTCGTCTTCCACCCTGATTTTGCTCAATGGCCGCCGCATCACCGCATCCGCGTATGCCGACCCGAACCAGGGAAAATCGGCCGTCTATGACTTGAACAGCATCCCCGTGTCGGCGATCGAACGCGTTGAAGTGTTCAAGGATGGCGCATCGGCCGTGTATGGTTCCGACGCCATCGCCGGCGTAGTCAACTTCATCACCAAAACCAAGTACACGGGCGCCGAAATGAGCGCCAGCATCAGCGCCAACGACGACGGCGAATTTGCCCGCAAGAGCGCCAGCGGCATCTTCGGCTTTGGCAAGGACCGATTCAATGCCTTCGTCAGCTTTGACGTAGCCAAGCGCGACAGCACCATCATCAAGAACGAAAAGGACGTCGAGAGAGGCATGTATGCCGACATCAACGGCCGCCTGAACCCGTTCTCCAGCAGTCTGACCACGTCGCCTTTCTTCTACGCTGAGACAGTGCCAGGCACGAAGAAATTCGCTACCACCTACGCCCAGCGCGCACAAATCGTCAATCGCCTGGACTGCCCTACGTCGCAGCAAATTACCGGCAACATGGCGACGCACAACATGCTGGCAAGCGACCCGCTGGTGGGCCGCACCTTCTGCAACTTCAACATCGACGATTACGCCGAAGTGCAAAGCGCCGGCAAGGACGCCAACGTCCTGTCGCGCGCCACGTTCGAAATCAACCAGGACATGACGGCCTTTGCCGAAGCCGGCTACAGCCGTTCCGAGCGCACCTATCTGCGCGTGCCGACGGCCTTCCGCAGTACGGCTTCGACCACCGTGTATCAACTCAACGGCGCACCGCAGCAGTTCCAGATGATCTTGCCGGTAGGTCATCCTGACAATCCGTTTCCGACGCAGCGCGCCGCGGTCGGCTACCGCGTGAGCGCCCCTGGCGGCGCTGTCAATCTGAACGAAACCTATCGCTTGCTCGCTGGCGTGCGCGGCACGGCTGGTGCGTGGGACTGGGAAACGGCCGTGCTGTGGAACCGTGCCGAGCGCACCGAAAACTGGAACGGCATGCTGTACCGCCCGACCCTCGAAAAAGTCATGACGCAAAACTGGACCCTGGCGCAGGTCAATGCCGATCCTAGCGTCACGCGCGACCTGGAAAACCGCGGCTATGCCCAGGTAACGCAAGTCGACGCCAAGGCCAGTACCGCATTTGGCCAGTTGGCCGGCGGCCAGATTGGCGTGGCATTCGGCGCCGAATTCCGTCAAGAAAAAATCGGTCTGACTCCGGACATGGCGACGCAGCGCGGCGACATCATTGGCTTGGCCAACTCGTCGGCCGATGGCCGCCGCAATGTCAGCTCGACCTTCATCGAAGTACGCACGCCGTTTGCGAAATACTTTGAAATGGACTTCGCCGGCCGTTACGACAAATACCCTAACCTGAAGGGCAACTTCGTGCCGAAAGTCGGCGCCAAGTGGACCATCAGCGACCGCGTGGCCGTGCGCAGCACCTATGCCGAAGGCTTCCGCGCACCTGCGCTGACCCAGGTTTCGCCCGGCGGCGTGCAGTCGTTCAGCAACGTGGTCGACCCGCTGCGCTGCCCGGACGGCGTTCACCCTGCCTCCGGCGCCGACATCAGCGATTGCAAGAAAGGCATTTCCAGCCTGTCCGCGGCCACGCCTGATCTGCGTCCTGAAACATCGAAGAGCTACTCGCTGGGTCTGATCCTGGCCCCAACCAAGGAAATCGACGTGCTGGTCGATTACTACCGCATCAAGAAAGTGGATGAAACCGCCTTGTTTAGTGCGCAGTACATGGTTGATCGTCAAGACCGCTACCCTGGCAGCGTCATACGCGACAACAATCCGGCCAATCTGGTGACCGATGCCAACGGCAATGTGGTGCCTAACTCCGGTCCGATTTCCCAGGTCAACCGTTCGTATGTGAACCAGGGTAGCACCGAAGTGCAGGGCATCGATTTCGAAGTGGCGTACCGCAAATCGCTGGGCGATCTGGGCCGTCTGACCGCAAACCTGAACTGGAGCTATCTGATGAGCTTCAAGCGCGCCGAGCGCCCGGGCGAAGTGGCAACCGATACCTCCGGCTCGAATGGCGGCCTGTCCGACTATGCGACCTCGGTCGGCGACAATCCGAAGAACCGCAGCAACCTGTCCGTCAACTGGACCCGTGGCGACCACTCCCTGACGACGTCGGTAGATTTCGTCGGTCCCGTATCGTTGCTGCGCCGTAGCGACAACGACGTGGTCTACGAGAAACCATACTGCCAGTACGGCGTCGGTCAACCGAAGTCGGCATATGGGCTGAGCGGCTTGCCGAAGTACAGCAACTACATCAGCAGCTGCGACGTGAAGAGCTGGACGACGACCAATATGGCGTACTCCTACACGGGCTTCAAGGATCTGACCTTGTCGTTCAATATCAAGAACGTGTTTGATATCAAGGCGCCATACGATCCACGTTACCCAGTGGAAGGTTTCAATCCACAGCTGCACAATGGTCAAGGCCGCTACTTCCGCATCAGCGCCAACTACCACTTCATGTAATCACCTGCTGCCGGCGTGATGGTGCGCCGATAGCCAAGGGCTGAGTCCTGTCTTCCACAGGGTTCAGCCCTTTTTCTTTCAGACGGGGGATGCCCATGGTTCACCCAGGCACTTAGCCCGGCCTTGGCGCGCTCAATATGTAATGAGCGTAGCGCACAGGCGATGCGCCGATTGTCGTGCTTCGCGGAGGAAAGCGAAGAGTGGGCGGTTTCAGCCGCCGACAAGCAGTTTGCCGCCTTGCCACCATCGGCTTATGGCGTCTTCTTGTCCGCGTCCTTTTCCTTGTCAGCCGCCGCCAGCCCCCAGTCATTCCAGCCTTCGCCAAACAGCTCGCCCGCATTCGAAGGCTTAGGCATCGGCAAGACCTTGCTGGAACGGGTGATGGCGGAACTGCGCGCGCAAGGCCACCAACGACTGTTCCTCGGCTGCTCCAGCGACCCCGCCTCGCGCTCCTACGGCTTTTACCGCTACCTGGGCTGGACGGCGACGGGCGAGACGGACAAGTATGGCGACGACGTGCTGGAGTTTCGCTTTACGGCCTAGACGCTCAATCGGCTGGCATCCCACACGCGCATCAACTGGCTGATCGCGCCGTCAAACACGGCGTAGCCTACCCCATCGCGGGCCTCGATCGCCACGCCCGATAAAAAACTGTCGAAGACGGACGCCAGCGCCGCGGCATTCGTAGCAGCGGGCAATTCACCGCTGGCCATGGCCCGCTCGACGCAGCGCATGAAGCCGGCGCGCGTGCGGGCACGCGAAGCCGTAAGAGGTACGGCCACGGCCGCGTGTTCGGCCGTCGGCGCGCTCATGCAGCCGAGCGCCACCATGCAGCCGGGAGGATGTCCCGCATCGGACTGCATGCGGGCCGACTGGCGCAAGGCCAGCTCGA
Organism: Janthinobacterium sp. OK676; assembly: GCF_900103595.1. NCBI lineage: Bacteria > Pseudomonadati > Pseudomonadota > Betaproteobacteria > Burkholderiales > Oxalobacteraceae > Janthinobacterium > Janthinobacterium sp. OK676. Next base: position 159,840 of record NZ_FNHA01000014.1, on the reverse strand, counting down.
TGGCTGCGCGCGGCGCCAGGCCATCGTCCCACAGGCACTCCGTCACGCGGGCGAACGTGTCCAGATAGCATTGCGCCGCTTCGCGGAACAGCGCTTCCTTCGACCCGAACGCCGCATAAAAACTGGGCGCGGAAATGCCGCCGCCCAGACTGGCCTTGAGCTGGCTCAAGGACGTCGATTCATACCCTTGCTGCCAGAATAAAAACATGGCCTGTTCCACCGCCGCCTGCCGGTCGAACGTGCGCGGCCGTCCCATTTGCGCCATCCATCGCTCCTGTTCATCTGCTGATACGCCACTTACATACTACTCGATACAGAAGTCATTGACAACGCGATGCGCCATCACCTATATTTATACCGATCGATACATATATGCCGCAACGACAGTCAGGAGCACTGCTGCGCCTGTCCACTTTACAAGGATGTTTGCCGTGAATCACGCTACGCTTACCACCGGAACCAGCCCAGCGCTGGCCGACCGCCTCCCCGTTGCCGGCCTGCTGGCCCTGGCCATGACGGGCTTTATCTGCATCGTCACGGAAACCTTGCCCGCCGGCTTGCTGCCACAGATTAGCGCGGGGCTGGGCGTCAGCGCCGCGCTGGCCGGGCAAATGGTGACGGCCTACGCGCTCGGCTCCCTGCTGGCGGCCATTCCGCTCACCATCGCCACACGCGGCTGGCGCCGCCGCAACGTGCTGCTGCTGACCATCATCGGCTTTCTCGTGTTCAATACCGTCACGGCCCTGTCTTCCCACTACTGGCTGACCCTGGCGGCCCGCTTCTTTGCCGGCATGGCGGCCGGGCTGGCGTGGAGCTTGCTCGCCGGCTACGCGCGGCGCATGGTGGCACCGCACCAGCAAGGCCGTGCCCTGGCGCTGGCCATGGTGGGCGCGCCCGTCGCCCTGTCCCTGGGCGTGCCGCTGGGCACCTTGCTCGGCTCGCTCGTCGGCTGGCGCGCCGCATTCTGGATCATTTCTGGCCTGACATTGATCCTGATCGCCTGGGTACTGGCCAAGGTGCCCGACTACCCTGGCCAGTCCATCCACGAGCGCCTGCCCCTGCGCCGCGTCTTCACGACGCCGGGCGTGCGCCCCGTGCTGGCCGTCGTCATCGCCTGGATGCTGGCGCACAACATTCTCTACACCTACATCGCCCCGTTCGTGGCGCCGGCCGGATTGACGCAGCGAATCGACCTGGTCCTGCTCGTCTTCGGCACCGCCGCCATGGCCGGCATCTGGCTCACAGGCAAATTGGTCGAGCACCACTTGCGCACCACCGTGCTGGCCAGCCTGGCCGTGTTCGCCACGACGGCTCTCGTGCTGGGTGTCGCATCGCACATCCCCACCATGATCTACCTGGGCATGGCCGTCTGGGGCTTGTCCTTTGGCGGCGCCGCAACGCTGTTGCAGACAGCGCTGGCCGACACGGCCGGCAGCGGTGCCGACGTGGCCTTGTCGATGAATGTGGTGGCATGGAATGGCGCCATTGCGGCTGCCGGCGTAGTGGGCGGCGCCCTGCTGGAAACCTGGGGCGCGGACGCTTTCCCGTGGGCCATGGTCAGCTTGCTGCTGCTGGCATTCGTGATCACCTGGTCGGCCCGCGCGCACGGCTTCCGGCCGGGACGGCGCAGCGGCGGTGCGCCCATGGCCGGGCATTGAGAAGACGCTATTGAATAGCTGCCGGTACACTCAGAATGCGGGGAACGTAACCCGCATGCGCGAGGAAATCGACGACGGCGGCATGCGACAGCGCCACCGTGGCCGTGTTGCGCAGCGGATGAGCTTGCACTGAGTCAGCTTCCCACACGGCCTGGTCCAGCACCAGTTCCACCGCCTGCGCGCTATCGTGGATCAGCGCAAACAGGCTGACGGCCCCTGGCGTGATGCCCAGGTGCTGCAGCAGGCGTTCAGGCGAAGCCATGCTCAGCTTGCTGGCCGGCAGCAAGCGTCCCAGCGCCGCCAGGTCGATACGCTTGTCGAAAGGCACGATGATGAGAAAATGCCGCCGGCCTTTCTCATCGTGCACGAACAGATTCTTCACCATCAGGCCAGGCATGGGCGGCACGTGGATCAGTGCTTCGGCGATGGTATGCACGGCCGGGTGTTCGACGAATGGGCAATCGCCGGCATGGCTTTCCAGCCAGCGGAACAAGGTTTCTTGCATGGACATTTCCTCGGCGCGGATGCGATGGGAAATTGTAGCGGGTCGCAGCACGGTTCGCTTGCGATCACTGTTCAGATTTTGTCTCCGCCTCCTCCTTGTCGGCGGCAGCCAGGCCCCAGTCATTCCAGCCTTCCCCAAACAGCTCGATCGGATGCTGCGTGCGCTCGGAACCATTGCCACAACGCATGGCGTCCGGCGGACAATACTTGTCGCAGCCCCAGCAGATGCGCTCGGGGTTCTTGGGATTCAGGGGAAAGGGCTTTGCCATGGGGGGACGCAGTCGGTTGAAGTCTTCTTGTTGACTCTAGACCTGGCGCGAGGGGCGGTCAAACGAATTCCAGTGAGGAATTTGTCCGAGGTCAATTCTGTACAAATGGGTGACCGCCTGTACCGCGAGCGGGAGGCGGCGCCAGGGGCGCCATGATGCAAACAAGCACATCGCCGGCATGTCCATCCAGTTATTTTGGCGCCCCCAATCTGTTAAAATAGTTAAAAATTTTAATGATCAAATCATGAATAAATCGAATCTTTCAAATACAAGGAATGTGCTTAGCAAATGAAAGCCATTATATTCTGCACCAGCTTTATAAAAGATGCCCCATCATGGGAAGGTCGGTATCAGCGGTGGCTCGATTACTACGAAGATATTCCTATCAATGCGGCAAAGAAGATAATGATCGATGATGGATCGCCATTCCTTCCACCCGCAGACATTATCAACACAGTTTCCCATAACGCTCCGTTGGCATCGAATGACGATAAAAACCTCATCATTCGTTTCGACAACAATCTGGGACGACAAAGCGGGGCCGACTACCCTGGCTGGTGGCGCAGCTTTCTCCACTCCGTCAAGGTGGCAAATGAATTAGGCGTGGATAAAATCATCCATATCGAATCGGACGCCTATATCATGACACCGCGCCTGGTAAAGTTTATCAATGAAATCGAATCAGGCTGGAACGTCCTGTGGTCGCCGCGCTATCGTTTCCCGGAAACCGCCATTCAAGTTATCTGCAGGGATCAATTCGAAATTTTCGAGAAATTCAAGGACAATCATCCCGATTATTCTTTCCCGGACATTGCGGAAAGACTGCTTCCCTTCACCGCCGTGCACAAGCAGTTCAAAGGCGACCGCTACAGCGATTTCACGAAAAACAGATGGATATTCCGCTCCAAAAAATTCAACAAGATTCCCATCTTTAAACATGTATATTTCTGGGAAACGATACCACCGGATGCGGATTTTGTTACGCAGGGTATTGGCCGTCAGGAATTTGTATATCGACGGGGTGAAGCGGCTTGATTTTACGAGGGTGGGGAATGCCGATTTGGATTGTAAATATGTTGCTAGCGTCACGATGGAATAAACGCGTGTGCACCGCCCTTGTCGGCTTTCTTTCCGCCGGTGCCGCATCGGCACTCGCTGCCACGCTTGACGAGGATCGCACACGCGGTGACATACATGGCTTGTTCGAGATCAGGGAGGCCGCAGTAAAATTCATGGCTGCCGAGAATTCCAAAAATGGAACAAGCTGGCAGGTATTGGAGCCAAACCGGAAGATTCTGGTGGCGAAATGCGCGGTAGCTTTGCGGGTGAAATGGGTTCCGAAGAGCCATGGTCTGTCTGGACCGAATGTTGCGGTAAGTTGCGACAAGACTGTAAAGCCCACTCCACAACATAAATGGGAAGTCTTTGTGCCGGTCGACAAGGGGCCGGTCGCGCGTAAATGATCAGGTCACGATTGAAGGGACGGACCGATGCGCTGGGTGCCGTGAAAGCTGGCTCAGTCGAAATCTGATTAGATAATCGAATGCGCGCCCACGGCGCGCGAAGCCGCCGCGCGGCGGCAATGGCCTGGCCAGGTTCAGCATTATCAGAGCGAAGCTTGGCCAGGGACGAAGCTACAGTACTTTGTTGGGTGGCACTACTCTGCCGTAGTCGGGTCAATCACTGAGATGACTTCCGACACGCGGTTTGCAGGGAAGCCGCCTTGCTGCGCATGTTCGCGAACGAGCTCTTCGTTTGCAGCGATGTAAACACAGTAGATTTTATCGCCGGTAACATAACTTTGAACCCATTGAATTTGCGGTCCCATCTTGTTCAATACACTGCATGACTTCTGCGAAATGGCTTGAAGTTCTTGCTCTGACAACTTTCCAGCCCCGGGAATATCACGCTCAATAACGTACTTTGGCATAGCAGTCTCCTTTGAGGTTTTCGGGCGAGCACAAGGCTCGCTGCAGTGGCATGTATTAGTTATACACTACGCTGGCGGGTCGGTGTTGTTGGAATTGCCATGAAATGTCGATGAGCGTGATGGGTTGGTAGGCTCGGTCCTTCGAATCTCACGCGCAGGGCGCCGCCCTGCTCGCTTCCGACAGGCAATAAAAAAACCGCCCGAAGGCGGTTTCTTTATTTCCTGGCAGAAGCGGTGTAACGCGAATAGCTAGTTTTTATGCAGTTTTTACGAATAATTTAACAATCGTACCTACGCACAGACATCGCCACAAAAATCCTCGCACTTCTCCTATGCACAATAGTTACTTACAGCTGATACAGGGCATGCGCGCATGATCTCGATCAGATACTGATCAAGTTATGCGTCGACAGCGGCCCGAAGGGCAGCGAGGCCAGCGGTCCACCGACGTCCAGCGCGCCGAGGTCAATCGGGAAGAATCCGGCGACTTCCATGATACTGCGCACCTCGGCCTTTGCGGCAGCATCATCGCCAGAGTAAAACAATACGCGCTTGCCACCTGCCTTCTCCGGCTCCTTCAGCACATTGACGTCGTTATGATTGAATGCTTTGACGACCCGTGCACCAGGAACGAATTGCTGGATAATCTGGCTCGAATGCTTTCCGCCAAGATCAACCGCCTTGATCCCATATGCTGCGAGAGGATTGTTCGCGTCGTTCGCATCCGGCGACGTTGCGGGATCGAAGAACTCCACCGGGTTAGTGCCGTCGATCACGATGCGACCGCTCCACGCTGGCAGGCTACCCAGTACTTTCTCTGCATCGACCCAGCGGACCGCAATTAGTACCATGTCGGCGCTTGCGGCCTCTTCCACTGTACCGGCCTTAATAGATGGCCCCAACTCCTCAACCAGGTCAGCAAGCGAGGTTGGTCCACGGCTGTTAGAGATGGTGGCAGATATCCCTTTTTTTGCAAGAATGCGAGCGAAGTTGGAGCCGAGAGCGCCCGAGCCAATGATGCCGATAGTCATGATTTTTCCTTTAAAATTAAATGAATCAACTGTTTGTTGAGTTGAATTTTAGGGCCTTGGCGTTTATGGCGTTAGTATCAATCAGCTATAATCAGTTTCAATTATTGCTTGAAGGTGAAATCGTGGAAACTCTGGCCAATCTGGAGTCATTCGTCCGCAGTGCCGAGAGCGGTAGCTTTTCTGCTGCAGCACGCCGGCTGGGCCTGACGCCAGCAGCAGTGAGTCGGAACGTCGCGCTTCTTGAACGGAACCTTGGCGTACGACTTTTCCAGCGTAGCACCCGTGGCCTGACGCTGAGTGAAGCGGGTGAACGTTTTCGGCAATCAGTACAGAATGGTCTCGACAGCATCCAAGGTGCAATTGCCGACATCAAGGTCAATGCCGGGCAACCGGCTGGCGTGTTGAAGTTGAGCGCGGCACCTGGATTCGGCATGGATTATCTGTTACCTCTCATGCCGGCGTTTCTCGAAAGATATCCGGGCGTAACTCCCGATTGGGTTTTCGATAGCCGTCCGCTGGACCTGATCGCAGGCGGCTTTGATGCGGCAGTCGGCGCCGGTTTTGAGCTACCGCCCGGTATGGTGGCGCGCGAATTGGCGCGAATACATTTGATTGCGGTGGTATCGCCAGCACTACTACAGGGCAAGCGCCGTCCGAAAGACCCTTCTGAACTTGCCGAGTTTCCCAGTGTGGTGATACGTTCTCCATTGACTGGTCGCATGCGGACGCAAGCCATGCGCAATAACACTGGCATCGAAGTCACGGCAAAACAGCAACCAGTAATGCTGGTCAACGATCCGGATGCACTCAGTCGCGCCGTGGTACTAGGCCTTGGCGTCGGGTTAATACCAGTTCCACACGCCGCTCCACATCTGAAAAGTGGTGCGCTGGTGCGATTACTGCCAAATTGGTATGGGGATGTCGGGGCGGTCTCGTTGTATTTCACCAGTCAGAAACTGTTGCCGGCTAAGACGCGCGCCTTTATCGATTTTGTTGTCGAGGCATTTCGTGTCCAGAATTTGCCGCAAACCTTCTCTGCTAAATAGCCCACCCTTGATATCGGGCCACTCTCGTCGGACCCAAAGCCTGGTTACGCCACGAGCTGACGCATATTGCCGATTATTCCCCGAAAGCACCCAGAAATTCCTGGAAAAATTGTTTCCAGTCCTGCCAGCGGAGAAGTACTGGGAACGGAAGGCAACATAATGACAACCTCGTTTCTAGACTCTTGAGTTCGTTTTAAAAAGTAGGCCCGCTTATTCGCGGGGCTTTTCCTTTACAATTGGAGCCAAGCATGCTTATGTTTATTGCGAGCCGGGGTCAGATCCGCTATTCGGACACGAACTGATCCATTGGCGCCGTAGACACTGGCTCAGCCGAAAAGCGGATTGGAACCACGAACGCGCGCCTGCGGCGCGCGGAGCTGCCGCGCAGCGGCAGCAGGTGGAAGATTCGTGGCGGGCTGGGCCGGTAGGCCCAGCCCTTCGAATCTCACACGCAGGGTGCCGCCCTGCTCGCTTCCGCCAGGCAATAAAAAACCGCCCGAAGGCGGTTTCTTTATTTCCTGGCGGAAGCGGTGTAATGCAAATATCTAGGTTTTATAAAGCTTTCAAGCCACCATACTTCAACCGTACCTACCATACTACCTACACATAAAGATCGCTACAAAAAGTCTTTGTATACCTGCACCAGCCATCATCACCAGGCGACATGCTGCAGCTCAACTACGGCAGCGCGGTCGCCGGCTGCCAGGTCATCGTGCTGATCGATCAATCACAGCGGCTGGCTGACTGGGCATCATCAGGCACCCAATACTTCCTTGCCAAGGAGGATGAAGAACCATCAGCAATAATCTCCCCAACCGCCGACTCGGAAAGAGACTGATATACATTAATCAGCATTTCGGAATCTAGCATGCATTAAACCGAAACGGCATGCCATTGCATAATTTCTTTCCAAACAGCAATTAGGTACCTATGCAACAGTATTTTCAGTACAAAAATATTCTTTTTTTGTGCAATATTAATAATATGTGTTTTTATTTTAGCAACTATCTGAAATTTATGCCCGTATAGTAGAAACGGGCTATCTAAGTGAAAGTAGCGATATAAAAATATAACATTGATAACTGTTAGTATTGGTGATAATTTGTCATCGCAGCATGGTTTTTTGAAACATTAATTGCTTTTCAGGGGAGATCAAGATGAAACTAAAGTCACTCATCGCAGTGGCAGTACTGAGCGCTGCTTCCATCGGTAGCGCCAGCGCTACCGCCTACACCGTCAACCTCGTTAACACCACCGGCAATCTGTGGACCAGCGGCTTCAGCGCCGTGCCCAGCCCGCTCGGCGACTTCACCGATACCTTCACGTTCACACCGAACGCGACCTTCGGTTCCACCGCGCAAGCCTTCCTGGCCAACCTGTCCGTCACGGGTTCGGACAGTTCCTCCATCCAGTTCACCAGCGCCGACCTGAACGGCATTGGACTGACCGGCTTTGGCGGCCCCACCGTCTTTGGCTATGCCCAAGGTGAGATACTCGCACCAACGAGCATCCTGTTCAATGGACCGTTGGTCTTGACCGTGATGGGCAATACCAAGGGCGGCAGCTATGGCGGCGTCTTCAACCTGAACCTGGCTCCTGTTCCTGAACCGGAAACCTATGGCATGCTCTTGGCTGGCCTGGGCATACTGGGCTTCCTGGCACGGCGCCGGAAGCAATCTTGAGTGCTCCCCCAAAAAGACGCTGCGGCGTCTTTTTTCATATCTTCCAAACTGGATGCCAGGTTACTGGATTTACCGCTAGCACCAATACAGAAAATAAAAAAAGCCCCAAAGTTGGAGAAACTTTGGAGCTTTAACATAATATTACGTACGGGCTATTATTACTTTATAGATCACACGATGGATGATGTCAAGAAAGTACATATTACCAACAATTATCAAGCAAAATAGTTGCACAATACACACTTACAAGAATGGACGGGAGAAGCCTCCCTTTGATCCGCCCTCCTTCAACAGTTCCCGACCGTGCTGAATGGTAACGATCATGCAGCGGGCACCCGGCCACCTCCACGCGAGAGACGCTCTATCCGCTGCCGCTCCAAGATAACTCGCAAAATAACGGTAAGCATGGCAGCGATATGTGACGGCGCCTTCTCTTTTTGAAACTTCCCAGCAATCAACAACAACCTGCTTTGGACTTCGATCAAGTCGCAACTCGCAACATTCGCAGCAATAAGATCGCCAAGTTCTAGGCCGAGGGAACTGTAAAAATTTCGTTCAATATCGAATTTTTCAGTGTTCCCTGTTGAAAAAAGTAGATCTGAATTCATCCTGGCCTCCATATCAGCCGTAGCGGCGAAATGTTATGCAGCTCAAGGAACGGGCACACCGGATGCCGATGTCATAATGATAATACAAAACCTTGCAACCCGTTTGATTAAACTTGTACTTTAGGCATTATTGATGTTGATCTGGATCAAAGAGAATGTCCTTTTTTTGACTCAAATCGAGCACTACAATGCATACTCCTATCTGCATTTCGAAGGAAGAACGATATGCAATGTACGAATAAACACTGTTTACTCGGATATGAATTTTACGTATCGACAACACTATCCTTCGAACATTTACATCATGGTGTTATCGTCGTCATCAAGCGCGGCGATACGAATGAGTTGCTTGCCCAGCCGGTAACAATTGAGACCCCCAGCGCATTCAAGTCGATTCGAGCTGCTGAGATCGAAGCATCTGCCTATGCCCACGAGTTGATCTTACGTGGCGCCATGTTGGAAATTTTGGGACCAAGTTCTTCATGTAAAGCAGATGCATCCGCAGACGATAGTAGAGTGCGGAACCTGACCTCTAATCAAGTGGTCTAATAACTATTCATGCCAAAGAATTCTACAATATGTATCAAGTTTATCTATCGGCTGCAGATCGATATATTTACAACTGGACGGAAACTTTCACCCAAGATATGAGCGTTGCAGAAGCTGCATTTCGGGAGTTGATAGGGTATGATTTTCTGATCGGGCAACCCTATCAAGTCACTTTGCGATGCAACGAAAAATTACTAGCTTGTCACCGCTTTGACTGTCCAGCAGGTAGTGCAAATAACTGGACTGCACGTCCGCTCCCAGAGAGTACGGAATGCATCGAGTGAGGTCAAAACTACTCTCGCTCTCAAACACCAAAGTCCGGGTTCATTTTTTCACACGCGGCGGAAGTGGATCAGCTACAGCCACCAAGCCTTCCGCCGGGTACTGCCGGAACAAATCCTCTTCGCTCACAAGGGAACCATCGAGCCAGCCATGATACTGGTCCGGGTCGAGGATCATCACCATCCGTTTTTCGTCATGCGGCTTGTGGAAGCGCTGCATGAGCGGGTGCCCGTCTGCATTTATCGTCAGCATCGAGAACGACAACAGCAAATCTTGCGGCCGGAATTCCCATATCCCGGCGATGGCGGCTGGCATGCCATCGGCGCGCTCGATGCGCCAGCGGAGCGGTTTCCCTGTTTCGTAGCAAGGTTCGAAGAAGTTATCGGCAGGGATAATGCAGAACTGTTTGCGCTTCCAGGCATTGCGGAAGGATGGCTTCTGCGCCACCGTTTCGGTGCGGGCGTTATACGTCTGGCGCGCCAGCTTCATATCGGCCCAATGTGGCACCATCCCGAAACATGCTGGCGCGACTTCCAGCTCGCCGGGCACCTCGTGCGAGGCGCGAATGATCGGCGCCATGTAACCGGGCCAGGCTTCCGGCGGCAGATCAAATTGAGGGGAGCGGACAGCGAAATGCTGTTCGATTTGATCGCTACGGCTGGGGGTATAGTCGGCGCACATGCAATTTATTCTACCTGCCTTCTGGCACTGGCGGCGGCTCCGTCCCGACAAAACACAGCCAGGACTGCGCATAATCGCAAAATTGCATATCCACTTTACTGCGCTCAAACCCTGACAGCACCATGCGCCCGTCCCGATACCAGAGCAAATTCACATCGAACAGTGTGTCAACGTATTTGCCGCCCTCGCCGTAAGTGAAACGGGCCAGCTTCACCAACCGGTGCAAGCCCTGGTCTGTCGTTTCAACGACTTCCAACGTGCCGGGCCGTGCCGAGTTGTAGCGATCATGCAGCCGTCGCTTGGGCACCTCCACCCCAGCAAGGCGCATCTTTAACATTTTAACAATCATCATGACACCTAAATAAAATACTGTATATACATACAGTATATCAAGAGTTCTTGAGGCCGCAATACGCGGCCATGATGCGTCGGCGTGAAGATGAATGATCGTCAGCATAGAGGCGCCATACATAGCCCAGAGACGCGCCAGGATGCGGCGCAGCGCGAAAACAACCTCGTTCCCGCGTCACAACACCGCCCGCGCAAAAAACCGCTCAAAGTGCGTCAAAATGCGTCAAATCGCATGCCCCATCTTCGCCCCGCCGCGCCAGTCCTCATGCGCCTTCGGCCATGGCGCAAATTTGAGTCAAAAGAGCCCTATATAGCGGGCAGGTGTGGAGGGGGGACAACTGCGCGCGCCGGGCCGAAACGGGCCTTTTTCTTGCCTCTGAAGCAACATCATTCGTCAGGACGTGAAAAAGCCGCCTCATGGGCGGCTTGTGCGGTGGCTGGGGCGCTCTGGCGCGGCTGGGCTGTCGCGGCCCGGCCCTGCCGGTCAGCGCGGCGTGGCGGTCATGCTGGACGGCCAGCGCGCGCCTTCGCCGCCTGCTCCTTCTCGTAGTCGTCGCGGCAATCGACGTTGCAGAACGGCAAGCCCGGCGCCAGCGGCTCGTCGCAGTAGTGGCAGGCGCCGTGCGCCACCAGGGCGGGCCGTCCGCGCACGGCGGCCAGGCCGCGCGCCACCTCGGCGAAGATGATCTTGTCGGTGTTGTCGACGTGGTCGCTCATTGCGTTGTCTCCTTGCCCAGGCCCAAGTCATACGGCGCGAACTTCACCACTTCCACGCCGGCCCACTCGTTGATCGCTTCGAACTGCGCCTGCAGCGGCACCAGCTCGTTACGCGCGAAGACACGCGCGGCAGGCTCGACGGCGCCGAAGCCGCCGGCATTGTTCGGCAGGATGCCCATCAGCTGCGGCGGCACGCGGTGCGCGGCAAGCTGGTCGTCGCGCGTGACGCTCTTGATGTTGAAAAACTCGTCCTTGGCGGCAACGTCCGACACGGGCAGAATCTGGATACCGTCCTTCTTGCCGTTCGGCGCGTACATGAACAGGTTGCGGAAGTTGCCCGGCCCCTTGCTGTCACGCATGGCCTGGCGCAGGTTGTCCACGTCCTGCGTGTTCGCCGCCGCGTCCGTCATGTAAAACACGAAACCGGCGTGCGAACCGTTCTTGTAATACTTGCGGCGGAACAGGGTCGCCGCCTCGTTGAGCCAAGCCGATTGCAGCGCGCTCAGGTACTGCGGCACGCCGTACAGCTCCTGATTGACGTCCGGTTCCATCAGGTGAAACACGCGGCCCTTGTCGAACTGGTGCACGGCTTGGTAGCCGTTCACGAAGAAATACGTGTCCAGATCGACGCCGCGCCGCATGTACTTGGCCAGTGCGTGCTGGTACGCCAGCGCCTTGCCGCTACGGCTGGGGCGGTCTTCCAGATAGGCATTGCCGAAGGTCAGATAGTCCAGGGCCATGCGCTTGAAGCCATCGCGCGACAGGTACTTCGTTGGCATCAAGGTCGACGTCAGCACATTGGCCTTGAAGTGGATCGCGCTGCTGTGGTGCACGCCCGCGTTGAACGACTTGGCCAGGCCGGCCAGGTTGACGGGCGGCTCGTACCAGTGGCCGTTCTTCCAGCATTCGAAGCAGTCGAGAATGTCGGCATGCTCGAGCACGGGCGTCGGGTCGCCGAAGGAAAACGCCTCGATGCCGGCGGCGGCCGGCGCCGTGGCTACTGGTGATGGCGCGCCTTGGCCCTGCTGGCCGCGCGCGCGCAAGTGTCGTGCTTTTCTCAAGAATAAATCTCCATGAAAGAGTGGTGGTTGTCGGTGGTGCCTTCGAATGGCTCGTGATCGAGGGCGTGCATGCAGGCCCACGCCAGATCGGCGTGGCCGGTTTCGTCGCTGCGGCCGGCGACATAGGTCACGTGCCGCCCGCTTGGAGTCAGCGTCTTGTGGATCGCCATGAAGGACTGCGCGATGTCGGTCCAGCCGGCGTCGAATTCCAGCCGGCCCTTGCTGATGATGTTTTTGGCTTTCAAGACCATGCGGGTTTTGACTTCGGGCGAGTAGTTCAGCGCCGTAACGGCCGGGAAGAAGCCGCGCACGATGGGCAGCACGCCGATGCCCATGCCCGTGGTGTCGATGCCGATGTATTCGACGTTGTAGCGCTGCGTCATTTGGCGGATGGCGTCGGCGTGGTCTTCGAAACTCTGCCCGCGCCACTGGTGGCGCTCCAGGATGCGGAACTTGCCGCCGGCCGTCATCGGCGGCGCCAGCACCACGCAGCCGGCGCTGTCGCCGTTCAAGGCCGGGTCGTAGCCGATCCACACGGGCCGGTTGCCGAACGGGCGCAAGCCCAGCAAGGGCTTGTAGTCGTCCCACTCCACCCAGGAATCAACCATGCAGCGCTGCAGCTCGGCCAGCGGGAAGACCGAGGCCGAGTCGTCAATAAAATTGCACATCAGCAGGTTGTCGAACTGGTCGGGGCTGTATTCAAAGTTGCGCAGCTCGTCGATGTCGAACAGGTTGCAGCCGCCGCGCTCGGCATCCAGGATGGTGACGATCTGGCGCCATATCTTGTCCTCGCCCGTAAAACCCGACGACAGGCGGCCATGGCTCACATCGATGTTGACCTGATCGGCCTTGGCGCGGCGCTTGTTGAACAGTTCGCCCGTCCAGAACGGATAGGCCTGATGCGTGGTCGAGGATGGCGTTGAAAAGTAGGTCTTGCGCCACTTCTTGTGGATGGCCATGCCCGAGGCCACCTTGTTGAGTTCCTGGAAGTTCTGCGTCCAGAAGAATTCATCGAAGTAGAAATTGCCGTGGTAGCCCTGTGCCGTGCGCGCGTTGGTGCCCAGGAAATACAGGTGGGCGCCGTTCGGCAACACGATGGGGTCGCCCGTCAGCTCGATGCCGGCCGCCTCGCGCGCAAATTGCACGATGTATTGCTTGAAGACGTGGGCCTGGCTCTTGGACGCGGACAGGAAGATCTGATTGCGGCCCGTCGCCATGGCGTCGGCCAGCGCCTCGCGCGCGAAGTACCACGTGGCGCCGATCTGGCGGCTCTTGAGGATGGCGCGCGTGCGCTGGTCGCCGTTGCGATACCAGACCTTTTGATAGTCGAACAGCGAATCCTGGAAGGCGTCGAGCAGCTGGATTTTCTGTTCTTCGCTGAAGTCGTTGCGGGTCGGCTTCTTTTTTGGTGCGGCATTGCGGTTCGCCAGCTTGGGGTTGAGATCGACCTCGTTGCCGCCCGGCTGCTCATAGCGGCGCACGCGCGCCGCCTGCACGACAGCGCGCATCAGCAGATCGATTTCCTTGTAGTCGCTGCCGCTCTTGACCTCCTTTTCGATCAGTTTCACCAGGCGCAGCTCGGCCGCTGCCTCGACGTGCTCGATGGCCTGCGCCTTGTCCCACTCGTCGCGCGCTTTCCAGCTGTTGATCGTGCTGCGCTTGATTCCCAGGTGGCGGGCGATGGACGAAATGCGCCAGCCCTTCCAGTACAGGGCGCGCGCGGCGCGCCGTGGCTCGGATTCGGGCACGGCCAGTTCGGCGATTTTCTCGTCGGGGGTTTGTTCGCTTGTTTTCTCGATTGTCAGCATGCCGCCAGCGTAGGCCGCGCGCGCGCGGAGCGGGGGAAGGCAGAAGTCGCTATGGCCCATAGCAACCCGCACCGCATTGAATCGCGGCGCCAAGACGTTGACCATGGCGTTATCCGATCAACCGAGACAAACCACCATGGCAACCAAATCCCAATTCTTCCGCGTCGCCACCGAAGGCGCCACCACGGACGGCCGCAACATCGACCGCGCCACCATCGAGCAGATCGCCGCCACCTACAACCCAAAGACCTACGGCGCGCGCATCTGGCTCGAACACATTCGCGGCATCCTGCCCGACAGCCAATTCAAAGCCTACGGCGACGTGATCGCGGTGAAAGCCGAAGAGGTCGACACCGACAACGGCAAGAAACTGGCCCTGTTCGCGCAGATCGAACCCACGCCGGAACTGGTGGCCATCAACAAGGCGAAGCAAAAGCTGTACACCAGCCTGGAAATTCAGCCCGATTTTGCCGACTCGGCGCAGCCCTACCTGGTCGGCCTGGGCGTCACCGACAGCCCGGCCAGCCTGGGCACCGAGGCGCTGAAATTCTCCGCCAGCCGCAAACAGCAAAGCGCCAACCTGTTCACCTCCGCCGTCGAGGTGACGCTGGAATTTGACGAGCCGCAGGGCACCAAGCTGGCCGACGCCGTGAAAAACCTGCTGTCGCGCTTTTCGAATAAATCCGGCGCCGACGCCGCGCAGTTCGCCGACATCAGCGAAGCCGTGCAGGCGCTGGCCGGCCACGTCGTCACCGCCAACGACAACTATGCCGTCGCCATCAAGCGCCTCGACGCGGCGGAAAAGGCGCAGAAAGCGACCGAGGAAGAGCTGGCCACCTTCAAGGCGCAGATGGACGAAGCGCCCGGCAACGGCCCGCGCCGCCCGGCCGCCACCGGCAACGACGGCGCCGTGCAGACCGAGTTTTAAGCGCCCGCGCTATTCCACTACCCCCCTCAACAACGGAGCACTGATTTATGAAAAAACAAACGCGCCAGGTCTTTGGCCAATATGAAACCCGCCTGGGCCAGCTGAACGACACCGACAACGTGGCCAAGACCTTCAGCGTCACGCCCAGCGTGCAGCAAAAGCTGGAAAACAAGATGCAGGAATCGAGCGAGTTCCTGTCGAAAGTGAACATCATCGGCGTGGGCGAGCAGGAAGGCGAAAAGCTGGGCCTGGGCGTGTCCGGCCCGATTGCCAGCCGCACCAACACCAAGGACAAGGAACGCGAAACGCGCGACCTGTCCACCATGGACAGCACCCAATACCGCTGCGAGCAAACCAACTTCGACACGCATTTGAGCTATGCCAAGCTGGACGCCTGGGCCAAGTTCCAGGACTTTCAATCGCGCGTCGCCAATGCCATTCTTACGCGCCAGGCGTTAGATCGCATCGTCATCGGCTTCAATGGCGTGAAAGTCATGGCCACCACCGACCTGGCCGCCAATCCGCTGCTGCAGGACGTCAATAAAGGCTGGCTGCAGCACCTGCGCGAACAGGCGCCCGAGCGCGTGCTGGGCCTGGTCGCCGCAGGCATGCCGGGCAAGGTCATCATCGGCGACGTGGACGGCGCCGACTATGCCAACCTGGACGCGGCCGTGGCGGACGCCGTCAACCTGCTGGACCCGTGGTATCAGGAAGACACCAATCTGGTGGCCATCGTCGGGCGCAAACTGCTGAACGACAAGTATTTTCCATTGGTCAACACCAAGCAGGCGCCTACGGAAACCCTGGCGGCCGACATCATCATCAGCCAGAAGCGTATCGGCGGCTTGCCGGCGGCGCGCGTGCCCTACTTCCCGGACAACGCGATCCTGATTACCCGCTTCGACAATCTGTCGATTTACTTCCAGGACGGCGCGCGCCGCCGCCGTGTGGTGGACGAGCCCAAGCGCGACCGCATCGAGAACTATGAATCGTCGAACGACGCCTACGTGATTGAAGACCTGGGCCTGGCCGCGCTGGTGGAAAACATCGAGCTGAAAGACAAATAATGGCCAACCAATCCCCCGCCCTGCGCCACCGCGCGCGCATGCTGGCCGAGCGCACGGCCGGCGCCGCCGCGCCGCAAGGCGTGACC
Source organism: Janthinobacterium sp. OK676 (assembly GCF_900103595.1). Taxonomy (NCBI): domain Bacteria; kingdom Pseudomonadati; phylum Pseudomonadota; class Betaproteobacteria; order Burkholderiales; family Oxalobacteraceae; genus Janthinobacterium; species Janthinobacterium sp. OK676. Next base: position 143,582 of record NZ_FNHA01000014.1, on the reverse strand, counting down.
ACCGGCACGGCCTACGACTTGATGCTCTACAAGCTGTCCGATGACCGGCGGCGTCTGAAATCCATCCAGTCCGTCGAACGCAAGATCGAGGTCAAGGCCACCTTGCTGCCGGATTACGCGCAATGGATCGACGGCGTGCTGGCTGGCGGCAAGGGTGCGCAGGATGACGTCTTCGCCACCCTGCTGGTGTGGCACATCGACACGGGCGAGTACGCGCGCGCCCTGGTCATGGCCGAATACGCGCTGGCGCACAAGTTCACCCTGCCCGACACCTACAGCCGCGACATCGTCACCCTGATGCTGGACGAATTCGCCGAAGGCTACTTGCACGGCAAGCTGGCCGCCGATCCGCAGCACGCGGCCCAGGTGCTGGGGCGCGTCGAAGAACTGACAGCCGCCAGCGACGCCCCGGACCAGGCGCGCGCCAAGCTGCACAAGGCCATTGGCCTGGCCATGATCGCCGTGCTCGATCAGGCCGACGATACGGACATCGCCCCGGAGTTGGTGGCGCAGGCGGAAACGGCCATGGGCCAGTTGAAACGCGCCCGCGCCCTGTCGGAGTCCTGCGGCGTCAAGAAAGATATGGAACGGCTGGAGCGGCGCCTCAAGCGCGCGGCCGGTTCCACGTAAAGAGCATCCCCCGCAGCACGGCGGCACGGGGGATTCTGGTCATACCCTTGACCTGATGAACCCCGTCCACCGCCCCATTTTGAAAGCGTCCCGTATGTCCTTCATGGCCCTGCCCCCGTCCATCCCGCCCGGCACCACCCCGGCGCCACCAGCAACGGCCGCTGGCGTCATCGAGAACGACGGCTGGTTTCCCGACATCCTGCTCACCGATATGCGCGACGCCATGCGCCTGGACGGCACCGTCACCGACGCGCGCCTGGTGCAAGCCGTGGTCGATGCCATCCTGCAGGTCAACCGCGAGCTGGCCGACTGGCAAGGCAAGCAGGCCGCTGCCGGTATCGCCGCCCTGGTCGACGTGCCGACCACGCGTATCAACCGCGAATCGCGCCTGCTGGCGCAGTACCGGCGCGCCGTCTACAGCACGGCGAAGGCCGATTTGATCGAGCGTTACCGCGATTACGACAGCACGGCCACGTCCGTCAGCGACAAGAAAAGCATGGAGTGGCTCGACGAGGCGCCAGGTGCGCAGCGGCGCAATGCGCAATGGGCCATCGCCGATATGGTCGGTCGCACGCACCTCACCGTGGAATTGATCTGATGCAGGTGCGCACGCGACAGCACGACACGGTAGACGACCTGGTGTGGCGCTACTTGGGCGACGGTGCGGGATACGTCGAGCATACCCTGGAAATGAATCCCGCGCTGGCGCGCCACGGCGCCGTGCTGCCGGCCGGCCTGGTCGTCACCCTGCCGGAACCTACCGCCAGCGTGGCCGCCGTTGCCGATCTTGTGCAGCTATGGGACTAACTTTTTTAACAACACCTCTACTTATCCTCATCATGGAGAAACAAGCAATGTCCGCAGAATCGTTTGGTGGTTTCGCCACCCTGGTCAAACTGTACGGCTTCAAGGCGGCGCTGGGCATGGTCGGCGCGGCCATGCTGTACATCGTGCTGCCGCCGTTGAACAGCGACGGCACCTTCAACAAGGGCGAATTCGTCGCCCGCCTGGCCTGCGCCGGCGTGTTCTCGTGCCTGCTGGGCGGCACCGTGTATCAGCTGCTGTGCGCCCAGCTCCCGGCCATTGGCGCCATGGTCAACGCCTCCGCCATCGACCTGATCGTCGGCGCGCCCGGCTGGTGGGTATCGCGCGCCGTGGCCCTGTGGTTCCAGCGCCGCAGCGACAAGGACATCGCCGAGCTGGTCAAAGACGCGAAGGAACACTAATGGCCACCATGGAAAATCCCCTGATCGCGCGCGTCATCGACGCCATCCTGCGCGCCGAAGGCGGCTATGTGAACGACCCGCAAGACAAGGGCGGCGAAACCAATTACGGCATCACCGTGGCCGTGGCGCGCGCCAACGGCTACCAGGGCGCCATGCGCAACTTACCCGTGGCGGTGGCGCGCGCCATCTACACGGCGCGCTACATCACGGAACCGAAGTTCGACCAGGTGCTGGCCATCCATGCCAGCATTGGCGCTGAAGTGATCGACACGGGCGTGAACATGGGGCCGCACCGCGCGGCCGAGTTCCTGCAGCGCTGGCTGAACGGTTTCAATGACACGGGCGCCCGTTATTCCGCCCTGTTTGTCGATGGCCGCCTGGGCGTGCAGTCGCTGGGCGCGTTGGCCGCGTTCCTGAAATGGCGCGGCCAGGATGGCGCCGCCGTGCTGCTGCGCGCCCTGAATGGCTTGCAGGCGGCGCGCTACTTGGAAATCACCGAGGCCAACAAGACCCAGCGCCGTTTTCTGTTCGGCTGGATCAAGGAACGGGTGGCCATGTGACCATGACCACCTGGCGCCCGCTGGCCGCCTGCCTGCTGTGTGGCGCCATCGCGGGCTGGACGGCGCAGGGCTGGCGCAAGGACGCCAGCATCGCCGAACTACAGCGGCAGGCGGCCACCAACAAGACCACGGCCGCCACCGTGCTGGCCCAAGCCACCGCCCGCGTGCTCACGCTGGAACGCGCCGCCGGTGCCGCTCTGGCCCAGCGCGCCGACCACCTCACCCAGGAACAAACCCATGCGAAAACTGAACGTGACCGTTTCAACCTTGATGTGCGCAATGGCGCTGTGCGCCTGTCAATCCCCGTTGCCAGCGACCACTGCGCCGCTTCCGCCGGTCCCGGTCATCCCGCCACTGCCGCAGGCCATCGGCACGAAACGCGCGCCGAACTTGACGCAGCGACTGCGGCAGCTCTTGACGCCATTGCCGGCGACGGCGACGACGCCACCCGCCAGCTGAACGCCTGCATCGACGCCTACAACCTAGTACGAGACACCTACCATGTACAAACCGAATAGCCTGCGCCAGCACTTGGCCGCCGCAATTCCCCAGCTGCAGCGCGATCCCGACCGTCTGCTGGTCTTCGCCGACGAGGGCAATGTGGTGGCGTCGGCCACCGCCTCCCTCTCCTTCGAATACCGCTTCAAGCTCAACCTGATCGTCACCGATTACGCGGGCGATGCCGACGCCATCATGGTGGCCCTGATCGCCTGGCTGAAAGTCCACCAGCTCGACCTGATGGCCAACGAGGAAACGCGCAAGCACGGCATCGCCTTCGAGGTGGATTTCAATAACCATGAAACAGTCGACATTTCCATCAAGCTGGACCTGACCGAGCGCGTGGCCGTCAAGGTCGGCGAGGCCGGCCGCCTCGACATCAAACACCTGGCCGAGATACAGCACATGCCGGCCTACGCGGACGAGTTCTGGAAGCTGTATGCCGGCGAGAAGCTGCTGGCCGAATGGCGCACGCCAGAGGCGACAGCATGAGCGACGACCTGCACGCCCTGGAAGCCTGGGCCGGCGCCCTGTTGGCCAAGCTACAGCCGGCCCAGCGCCGCGCCATCAATCACAAGGTGGCCATCGACCTGCGCCGCAGCCAGGCGCAGCGCATCAAGGCACAGCAGGGGCCTGATGGCGCCGCGTATCCGGCGCGCAAGCGGCGCAAGGAATTCAAGGGCAAGAATGGACGGATCAAGCGGCAGAAAGCGGCAATGTTCGCCAAGATTCGCACCGCCAAACACCTGAAAATAAAGGCGACCGGCGACCAGATCGAGGTCGGGTTCTTTGGCTGGGTGGCGCGCGTGGCGCATGTGCATCAGTTTGGCCAGCAAGACCGCGTTACCAAAAAAGGGCCCGTCTACAAGTATCCGGAGCGGCCGCTACTGGGCATAAGTGAGCCGGATCGGACGTTGATACGCGAATCGCTGCTGCGTCACATGGAAAAAAAACCAAGATGCTTCAATGCAAACTTCAACTGACATTTATTATCAAATGCGTTAAAGTCACATGAATCCAACCGCGACAGACCACGAGCGGTTATTTGTCCGATGTCATATTTATTTTTCCATAAAATCGGACCAAACATTCCATATTTCCCAGCAGGCACGAGCGTACTCATTACGTATGAGTGCGATTTTCTTCCAATTAACAAGGCCTCGATCATGTGCGCCAGTTATATTTAACTTTAGTATTCAGGGGGCAAGAATGTCGGCACTAATACGATCCGTTGAGCTGAAGTTGAATCGCGCTTGTGAGCAAGTGCAATTGCTCTCCCACTCAATTTCTGACTGGGCTGCCAACAATCCAGTTACTGCTGACTGCAAGCTAAGCGATGGACGTCTGGGGTTCCAGCTAATACAGAAGGATTTCACAATAGCGCCATCACTTGACGAATGGAGTCTCCAGTTCGGGGAGTGTGTGCATAACCTTCGCAGCGCTCTTGATAATCTTGTCTTCGCACTTGCACGAGTCAAGTGCGATCCTCCAGAGAAACCCATCAGTATCGCATTTCCAATCTACCAGGATCGAGAAAAATTCGAAAAGGACGGGCGAAAAAAAATCAACCAACTCCCTATGGCTGCCGCCGAATTGATTGAAAAGTTGCAGCCGTTTCAACGAGACGGCTCACACAAGTTTGGAACTCCTGAGCGCGATGCACTTGTTCTGCTTCAATCACTAAGCAATGATGACAAGCATAAAGTTCCGTCTGTCGTTGTTTTAGCTCCCACGGAAATGGGCCATGACTTCGATGTTTCGTTTTATTCCGACGAAGACGCGTCGGCAAACGTACAGCCAGATGTAACGGTGTGGGTAGGCCCACTACTTCCAGGAACCGTGCTTATGGAATTAAGAACCAACAGTCCTCTTAAGTCTGTGAATGGAGCATTTGAGGGACATGCGATTGTGGCAATCGAGACACCAAGCGGGCCGGTGGCAGTCGTTCAGACATTACAAGCATTGCACCAGTACACCAATCTCGTTGCCTCTCAATTTAGGGCGTTCTTTTAAAAGAACATCCGCGCAATATGACAATGATGCCTAATTCTGCAATCAGTCGAACCGGCACGAAAAGCCTCGGACTTCGCCACATTGCCACCTACTTGCGAAATATACGTTTATGCATCACGAGCTGCCATAGTCGCTAAGCCACATATCAACCCGCCCCCGCGTGCATCCGCACGCGGACTTCGGCAACATGCATTGCATGAACGCCGACCTGTCCGACCTCCTCCGCTTGCTGCAAAACCTGATCCGCCTGGGCACCATTGCCGAGGTCAAAGGGGCCAAGGCGCGTGTGCGGCTCGGGCCGACACTCACCACGGAATGGCTGAAATGGGCCACCCGGCGCGCCGGCAGCACGCGCACCTGGTCGGCGCCCACCGTCGGCGAACAAGTGATCGTCTTTTCCCCGGGCGGCGACCTGACGCGCGGCATCATTCTGCCCGCCCTGTACTCGCAGGAATTTGACGCTCCCGAAACCAGCGACACCATCCACACCACGCACTACCCCGACGGCGCCGTGGTGCAGTATGACCACGCGGACCACGCCCTGACGGCACTTATTCCCGGTGGTACCGCCACCATCACCGCCGAAAAGGTGACGTCCAACGCGCCCAGCACTATCTGCACGGGCGACCTGACCGTCATGAAAAACCTGATCGTCAACGGCGCCACCGCCCTGAACGGCGGCGTGAACGCCAAGGCCGGCGCCGCTGGCGGCGTGGCCATGGCCGTGCAAGGCACCGTCAAAGCCAGCGAAGACGTGCTGGCCGGCGCCATCAGCCTGGCCAAGCACCCGCACGGCGGCGTCAAAGCCGGTGGCGACCAGTCGGGCGGGCCGCAATCATGATGGGCATGCACGCCGCCACCGGGCGCAGCTTGACGGGCCTGGGCCACCTGCGCCAGTCCGTGACCGACATCCTCACCACGCCCATCGGCTCGCGCATCCGGCGCCGCCGGTATGGTTCCGAAGTGCCTGAGCTGATCGACCAGCCCCTGAACAGTGCCACGCAATTGCGCATCTACGCCGCCACCGCCTTTGCCCTGCGCCGCTGGGAGCCGCGCCTGCAGCTCGCCAGCGTGCAGCTCACGCGCGATACGGACGGCGCCATCGCCCTGCTGCTGGACGGCACGGCGAATGGCCAGGGCATCACCCTATCCGTGCCTGTCAAGCAAGGCGGCAGCGTATGAGCACGCCCATCGATCTGACCCAGTTGCCGGCGCCCAGCGTGGTGGAAGCCCTGGACTTCGAAACCATCCTGGCCATGCGCAAAGCCCACCTGGTCAGCCTGCTACCGGAAGCCGAGCGCGAAGCCGTCACGGCCTTGCTTGAACTGGAATCGGAGCCAGCCACCAAGCTGCTGGAAGAAAACAGCTATCAGGAAACCATCCTGCGCAACCGCGTCAACGACGCCGGCAAGGCCGTCATGTTGGCGTTTGCGTTAGACGGCGACCTCGATCAACTGGGCGCCAACGTCAACGTGGCGCGCCTGGTCATCACGCCGGCCAATCCCAATGCCCTGCCGCCCGTGGCCGCTGTCATGGAAGACAACGACGCCTACCGCCTGCGCATCCAGGAAGCGCCGGACGGCCTGTCCGTGGCCGGCCCGAAAGCGTCGTATGAATTTCATGCGCGCAGCAGCGATGGCCAGGTCAAGGACGCCAGTGCCACCAGCCCGGCGCCGGCGCACGTCATCGTCACCGTGCTGGCCAACAACGTCACCGGCATTGCCGATGCCGCGCTGCTGGGCACCGTGGCGCGCGCGCTCAACGCCGAGGAAGTGCGCCCCCTGGGCGACCGCCTCACGGTACAGGCCGCCCAGGTCATCGATTACCAGATCGAAGCCACCCTGTTTATCGGCGTCGGCCCGGAAGTGCCGATTCTGCTGGACGCCGCGCGCGCCAACGCCGCGCGCGTGTCGCAGCCGCGCCGCCCGCTGGGCCACAGCATCTATCGTTCCGCCTGCAGCGCCGCCGTCCACGTCGAGGGCGTGCGCAAGGTGGTGCTGGCCAGCCCGGCCGCAGATATCGAACTGGACGCCACCCAGGCCGCGCGCTGCACCGGCATCAACTTGAACGTGGTGGTGCTCGATGAATAGCATCGTGCCGACCCTGCCGCCCAACACCACGGCGCTGGAGCGCGCCATTGCCGTGGCCTGCGCCGAGCTGGTCAAGGTGCCCGTGCCGCTGCGCGACCTGTGGAACGCCGACCGCTGCCCCGTCAATCTGCTGCCGTTCCTGGCCTGGGCCTGTTCCGTCGACCGCTGGGATGACGTCTGGCCCGAGTCGATCAAGCGCGGCACGATCAAGGCGTCCTACTTCATCCACAAGCACAAGGGCACCATTGCCGCGGTGCGCCGCGTAGTGGAGTCCCTGGGCTACCTGATCCGTATCACCGAATGGTGGCAGACCACGCCGCCCGGCGTGCCGGGCACCTTCCGTCTCGACGTGGGCGTGCTCGACACGGGCATCACGGACGCGATGTTTCAGGAAATGGAACGCCTGATCGCCGATGCCAAGCCCGTCAGCCGGCATTTGACGGGCCTGGCGCTGTATCTGGAAAGCCGGGGCCAGGTGCAGATCGGCCTGGCCACCTACCACGGCGATGCGATGACGGTCTACCCGTGGATCGCCGAAGAAATCGAAGTGCGCGGCACGCTGTTGCAAGCCGGCGCATCCCATACCATTGACACCATGACCATCTATCCATGAGCACATACTTTGCCATTCTGACGCAGGTAGGCGAGGCCAAGCTGGCGAACGCCATCGCCCTGGGCCAAACCCTGAAACTGAAAAAAATGGGCGTGGGCGACGGTAACGGCGCCTTGCCGATCCCCGACCGCATGCAAAAGGCGCTGGTACGCGAAGTGCGCCGCGCCGACCTGAACCAGCTTGCCATCGACCCGGCCAACCCCAGCCAGATCATCGCCGAACAGGTGCTGCCCGAAGAGGTGGGCGGCTGGTGGATACGCGAAATCGGTCTTTACGACGAGGCGGGCGATCTGTGCGCGGTGGCCAACTGCCCGCCAAGCTACAAGCCCGTCATGGCCGAAGGCAGCGCGCGCACGCAGGTGGTACGTGTGGTGCTGATCGTCGCCAGCACGGCCGCCATCGAGCTGAAGATTGATCCCAGCATCGTGCTGGCGACGCGGGGCTATGTCGAACAATACGCCGCGAAACTTGGGCACCAGCACGACGCGGCTGATGTCATCAGCGGCGTGCTCTCCATCGCACGCATTCCGCAACTGGCCATCAGCCGCATCACCGGCCTGCAGGAAGCGCTGGCCGGCAAGGCGCCAGGCGATCTGCGGCGCCATAACGTCGCCCCGGCCAGTCGCCTGCCCAACGTGAACTACACCAATAGCACCGGCCGCGTGATGCATATCAATGCCGGCTTCATTCACCTTACGAACAGTCAGTTCCACGCAATGGTGCTCGTCAGGGACAGCGGCGGGGAAGTCCATGCCGACGGCGATATATCCAATTCAAACGGCGGCTACGGCACCAAGGCAAGCGTCATCGTTCTGCCAGGTGAAACCTATCAATGGAACTACAACGTGCAATTAACCGTTCCGACACTTCAATTCTGGCGGGAGACATACTGATGAACACAATGCGCTATCTGATTGATCCCGTCACATCCGCCGTCTGTGCTTTTGAGCGCGAAGCCTTGGCATTCATTGACAAGGCGCTGGCCGCCGGCATGGTCGATTGCAGCCGCCCGCCCGAGGAAAACGAGTCCTGGGATCGTGAGACAGCCATGTGGGCCGTTCGTCCCGACCAGGACGGCACCCTCTTTCAGGGCAAAGCCCTGGCGCATTTGAATGCCACGCGGATCTTGCGAGAGCAATTGCTCAATCGCCTGTGTGGACTCGGCTATGACGCCTTGAACGAGGGTGACAACGACATGGTGATGGCCATCCACACGGCCCGCCGGGCGTTGCGGGACATTACCGAAGCCCCTGCGGTCGTTGCGGCAACCGACATCGACCAGCTGCGCAATGCTGTCAGCGCAGCCTATCAGGTGATTGTCGCTGCGGCGCCGGAGCAAATGCAGGTGGCCTTTTTAGGCATCCAGTTATAGCGGTGCCAGGCAGCTAACGCCCTTGCGCCGAAGCGCCAACCGACATTTTCACATTTACCAAGGAGAACCACATGGCAACTGACTACCACCATGGCGTGCGCGTCATTGAAATCAACGAGGGTTCGCGCCCCATCCGCACCGTTTCCACGGCCGTGCTGGGCCTGATCGCCACGGCCGACGACGCCGACCCGGCGGCCTTCCCGCTCGACACGCCCGTGCTCGTTACCAACGTGCTGGCCGCCATGGGCAAGGCCGGCAAGACGGGGACCCTGTACCGCAGCCTGCAGGCCATTGCCGCGCAGACCAAACCGCTGACCATCGTCGTGCGCGTGGCCGAAGGCGAGACGGAAGCGGAAACCACCAGCAATGCCGTGGGCGGCGTGTCGCCCGATGGCAAGTACCTGGGCGCCCAGGCGCTGCTGGCCGCGCAAAGCAAACTGGGCGTCAAACCGCGCATTCTGGGCGCGCCGGGCCTCGATACCCAGGCCGTGACAAACGCCCTGGCCAGCGTGGCGCAGCGGCTGCGCGGCTTCGTGTATGCGTCGGCCTACGGCTGCGCCACCGTCACCGCGGCCACCACTTATCGCGGCCAGTTCGGCCAGCGCGAAGTCATGATCATCTGGCCCGATTTTGTCGACTGGAACACCGCCATCGATGAGGAGGCGAGCATTTCCGCCGTGGCCTACGCCATGGGCCTGCGCGCCAAGATTGACGAGGAAACGGGCTGGCACAAGACCCTGTCCAACGTCGTCATCAACGGCCCGACCGGCATCACCAAGGACGTATTTTTCGACTTGCAAGACCCGGCCACCGACGCCGGCGTGCTCAACGCCAAGGAAGTGACCACCCTGATCAACATGGGCGGCTACCGCTTCTGGGGTTCGCGTACCTGCGAGGCGCCGGGCGGCTTCTTCTATTTCGAAAGCTACACGCGCACGGCCCAGGTGCTGGCCGACACCATCGCCGAGGCGCATTTCACCTTTGTCGACCTGCCCTTGCATCCGTCCCTGGTGCGCGACCTGCTGGAAAGCATCAACGCCAAGTTCCGCGACTTGAAATTGCAGGGCTACATCATCGACGGCCATGCCTGGTATGACGAGCAATACAACGACAAGACGGCGCTGAAAGACGGCAAGCTGGCCATCGATTACGACTACACGCCCGTGCCGCCGCTGGAAAACCTGAAATTCCAGCAGCGCATTACCGACCGCTACCTGGCCGACTTCGCCTCGCGCATCGCCGCGTAATTGCCATCACCACCCTGCCCGCCCCTGCGCGGGCGCATTGAAATACTGGAGAAATTATGGGCCTGCCCCGCAAACTGAAAAATTTTAACTTGTTCCAAAACGGCGTCTCCTTCATGGGCATGGTGCCCGAAGTCACCTTGCCGAAACTCAGCCGCAAGATGGAAGAGTACCGCGCCGGCGGCATGAGCGGCCCCGTGTCCGTCGACTTCGGCAATGAGGCGCTGTCGCTGGAATGGAGCGGCGGCGGCCTGATCGCCGAAGCCCTGAAACAGTACGGCGCGCACACGCACGGCGCCGTGCAACTGCGCTTTGCCGGCGCCTACCAGGAAGACGACGATGGCACGGTCGCCGCCGTCGAGGTCGTCGTGCGCGGCCGTTACAAGGAAATCGACATGGGCGGCGCCAAGATGGGCGACGACACCACGCACAAATACACGATGGCCTGCAGCTATTACAAGCTGATGATTGACGGCGCCACCGTCATCGAACTGGACTTCATGAGCGGCACCGAAAACTTCGGCGGCGGCGACACCAACGCGGCCATCCGCAAAGCCATCGGCCTGTAATCCCCTTTTACTGACCACCCCACCACAAGGAACACAGCATGAACAACGATACCCAAAACCAAGCCGTCATCGAACTGGACGACCCGATCAAACGCGGCGATAGCTTCATCACCGCGCTGACCGTGCGCAAACCCAAGGCGGGCGCCCTGCGCGGCATTTCCCTGATCGAGCTGGCCAACCTGAACGTGTCGGCCCTGCAGATCGTGCTGCCGCGCATCACCGAGCCGACCCTGACCGCGCAAGACATCGCCAACATGGACCCGGCCGACCTGCTGGCCGTGGGCGCCGAGGTTGCCGGTTTTTTGGCGAGCAAAGCAGATCGCCTTTCGGTATCCCCGGCGAAGTAGAAGACGCCATGGCCGACATTGCGGGCGTCTTTCACTGGACGCCGGCAGCGATGGACGGTTTTACGATTGATGAACTGATGGCCTGGCGCGAACGCGCCCGGCAGCGAAGCGGAGCGGAATAAATGGCTGGTCGGGATTTGAAGTTACAGGTAGTGTTTGCGGCACTGGACAAAATCACCGGCCCGCTGAAAAAAATCATGGGCGGGTCCAGCGACACGGCCAAGGCATTGAAGGCGACCAGCGACCGCTTGCGCGACTTGAACGCCCAGCAAAAAAGCATCAGCAAATTCCGCGAGCTGCATGGCGGCCTGGACGCGACCCGCACCAAGCTGGAAGCGGCACAGCAGAAGGTGACCAGCCTGGCCGCCAAGATGAAACAGGTGGAGACGCCCACGCGGGCCATGACGCGCGAGTTTAACGCCGCCACCAAAGCGGCCGGCGCCTTGAAGACCGCCGGCCAGCAGCAGGCCCAACAACTGCAGGTCATGCGCGAGCGCCTGGGCGCGGCCGGCATCGGCACCAAAGACCTGGCCAACCATGAGCGCACCCTGCGCCGCGAAATCGAGGCCACCAACAAAACCATGACGCTGCAGCAGCAGAAGCTGGCCAATGCAAACGCCAAGCAGCAGCGCGTCACCAATGCCACCCAGCATGCCGACAAACTGCGCAATAAGGCGGGCAATATGGCCATGGCCGGCGCTGGCGCAACGGCGGCCGGTGCGGTCATGGCCATGCCCATGGCCAAAGGGCTGCACGAGGCGAAGCACTACCAGCTGGAAAAGGCCCGCGTGAATGCCTTGGGGCTGGGGCCGAAAACCAGCCAGCAGGCGATCCAGTTCGCCCAAAACATGAAAACCTACGGCACCAGCCAAAACGAAAACCTGGAACTGGTGCGCGACGCGATGTCGATCTTTGGCGATCTGCACCACGCGGAAATGGTCGCGCCCACCCTGGCCAAGATGAAGTTTGCCAACAAGGCATTTTTCGGCGCCGAGTCGGGCGAAGAGAACGAACGCGTCTTCATGGACTTGCTCAAAGTCATCGAGCAGCGCGGCGGCACGGCCAGCTCGGAGAAATTCCACGACCAGGCCAACATGATGCAAAAGGTCATCACGGCCACGGGCGGGCGCGTCGGGCCAACGGAATGGCTGAACTTCATCAAGACGGGTGGCATCGCTGCCAAGATCATGGACGACAAGCAGTTCTATTACCAGATGGAACCACTGGTGCAGGAAGTCGGCGGCCACCGCGCCGGCACGGCCCTGATGTCCGGCTATTCGAACCTGTACCAGGGGCGCACCACCAAGCGCGCCGTCAGCAACATGGAAAAACTGGGGCTGATTAAAGATCGTCGTCAGGTCAAGCATGACAAAGTTGCGCAAAGCGCCACCCTTGGCCCAGGGGCCCTGCTGGGCAGTGACATTTTCCGACGCAGCCAATTTGAGTGGCTGGAAACCGTCTTGCTGCCACAACTGGAAAAGAAAGGCATCACCGATCCTAAACAAATTGAGGACACCATCGGCAGTTTGTTTTCAAACCGTACGGCCGGTAATCAGTTTCTGGACATGTTCCGCCAGCGCATCCAGATGCACAAAAATGCCAAGCTGAACGAAGGTGCGTATGACATCGAGCAGATTTATGACTTGGGCAAGCAGCAGGCCGGCGGCGCCGAATTGGAAGCGACGGCCAGGCTGGCCAACTTGAAACTCACCATGGGCGAAAAAATCCTGCCGCTGTATGCGCAGGGACTGGAAATGGCCATCAGTGCCATCACGCGCCTGAACGGCTTCATGGAACGCAACCCAACCGTGGCCAAGGTCATGATTGCCGCCTTTGCCGTGCTGGCCGGCCTGCTGCTGGTGCTCGGCCCGCTGATGCTGGGCATTGCCGCCATGATCGGCCCGTATGCCATGCTGCACGTCATGTTTGCCAAAATGGGTGTGACAGGCGGCGTGCTCACGCCCATCCTGCGCGGCCTGGGTGGCGCCTTCATGTGGGCGGGCCGCGCCGTGCTGTGGCTGGGCCGCGCGCTGATGCTCAACCCGATTGGTATTGCCATCACGGTCATCGCCGGCGCCGCCTTCCTGATCTACAAATACTGGGAGCCGATTAAGGGTTTCTTTGGCGGCCTGTGGTCAGACGTCAAGGCGGCGTTTGCCGGCGGCTTCGTCGGCATCAATAACCTGATCGCCAACTGGTCGCCGCTGGGCCTGTTCTATCGCGCCTTCGCGGGCGTGCTGGGCTGGTTCGGTGTTGCGCTGCCGGCCAGGTTCACCGACTTTGCCGCCGGTATCCGGGGCCGCCTCGCCAAGGGACTGGCGCCGCTGGCCGGCTTCTTTACCGGCATCTGGTCGCAGATCAAGATGGCCTTTGCCGGCGGCATCGGTGGCGTCAGCGCCCTGATCGGCAACTGGACACCGCTCGCCCTGTTCTATCGCGCTTTCGCTGGCGTGCTAGGCTGGTTCGGCATCGCGCTGCCCGCCAAGTTCACCGACTTCGGCGCCAGCATCCTGCAGCGCATCACCGCGTCCTGGGCGCCTATTTCCGCATTCTTTGCCGATATCTGGTCGCGCCTGCGCACCGTCTGCGCTGGCGGCATGGGCAGCATCACGGCCCTGATCATCAACTGGTCGCCCGTCGGCATGTTTTACCAGGCATTCGCGGGCGTGCTGAGCTGGTTCGGCATCAAGCTGCCGGCCCAGTTCACCGAGTGCGGCGCCAACATTCTGCGCGGCCTGGTCAACGGCATCACCGGGTCCATGGGCGCCGTCAAGGATGCCATCAGCAATGCCGGTTCCAGCACCATTGCCTGGTTCAAGGAAAAGCTGGGCATCCACAGCCCGAGTCGCGTGTTTGCCCAGCTCGGCGACTACACCATGCAAGGCCTGGCCGTGGGCCTGGATCGCAGCGAGGGCGCGCCGATTGCCAAGGTATCGGGCCTGGCGCAGCGCCTGACGCAATTGGGCGCCGGCATCGCCATCGGCACGGCCACCGCCCTGCCCGCCAGCGCCTTCGATACACGCGCGCCGCTGGCCAAGGGCGGGCTCGGCGCCGGCATGACGATCCAGGGCGACAAGATCGAAATCACCATCCAGGCGCAAGCCGGTTCCGATCCCCAGGCAATCGCCCGCGCCGTGTATGCGGCCATGGAACAGCGCGACCGCGAAAAGGCGGCACGCATCCGCTCTTCCTTGCGCGACCACGATTAAGAAAGATGCACACCATGATGATGATTTTAGGAATGTTCGTATTCAGTCTGCCCACGCTCGCCTATCACGAGCTGCAGCGGCAAACGGAATGGAAGCACGCCAGCACGGCGCGCGTGGGCCTGCGCGACGCGCACCAGTACGTGGGGCCAGGCGACGACACGATTACCCTGTCGGGCTGGGTGGCGCCAGAACTGACCGGCTCCCTGTACTCGCTCGATGCGCTGCGAATGATGGCCGACACAGGTAAATCGTGGATTCTGATCCAGGGCACGGGCCGCATTCTCGGCTCGTATCGCATCACCAGCATAATGGAAGGCCGAAGCATTCTGGACGGCAGCGGCGGCGCGCGCCGCGTCGAATTCTCGATTGCGCTCAAGCGCGACGACGACGGCGTGCTGGCCATGGTGGGCCTGGGCGACATCGGCGACCTGAAAAACATGCTCAGCATCGACGGCATGACCAGCAGCATTGCCGGCGCGGCCAAGAATGCCGTTGGCAGCGTGGTGGGCAATGTGGTCGGCGGCATCACGTCGAAATACGGCGGCGTGGTCAGCGAGATGAAAGACAAGATCGGCGGCAGCATCAGCGGCGCCATCGGCAGCGCGGCGGACAAGTTCAAATGAGCGAGCATATCCCCGCATTCAAGGTCAGCATCGAGGACAAGGATTTGACGGCCATCGTCTCGCCGCGGCTCATCAATCTCACCTTGACCCTGTGCCGTGGCGACGAGAGCGACCAGCTCGATATCTCGCTTGACGACAGCGACGGCAAGCTGGCCCTGCCGCCGCGCGGCGCGCAGATCGCCCTGGCGCTGGGCTGGCAAGCCACCGGCCTGGTGGATATGGGCAAGTTCACCGTCGACGAGGTGGAGCACAGCGGCGCGCCCGACACCATCACCCTGCGCGCCAGGTCGGCCAACCTGATCGACACCTTCAAGCAGCAGCAGGAACACAGCTTTCACAAGACCACCCTGGGCGCCATCATCGAGGCGATTGCCTTTCGCAACGAGCTGGCGTCGGGCGTCTCGGCGCGCCTGCGCGACACCGCCGTCGAGCACATCGACCAGACCCACGAAAGCGATGCGGCCTTCCTGCGCCGGCTGGGGAGGAAATACGATGCGGTGGCCACCGTCAAGAACGACACCTTGCTCTTCATCCCCATCAACCAGAGCCGCACCGCCAGCGGCAAGGCGTTGCCCGTCATTCCCATCACACGCGCCCTGGGCGATGGCCACCGCTACCACAGCGCCGAAAGCGATGCCTACACGGGCGTGCGCGCCTTCTGGCACGACGAGCGCTACGCGCGCCGCCGCAGCGTCGTAGCCGGCGTGCCCGGCAACAGCAAGCGCCTGCGCACCACCTTTGCCAACGAAACGGACGCACGCGCGGCGGCCGTCGCCGAATGGCAGCGCATCCTGCGCGGCCTGGCCACCTTCGAAATGAGCCTGGCCCTGGGCAACCCGGCCGTGTTCCCGCAATCGCCCGTCACCGTGCAGGGCTTCAAGCCCGAGATCGACGCCACCGAATGGCTATCGGTCAAGGTCACGCACAGCCTGGGCGGCAGCGGCTTTACCACGCGCGTGGAGTTTGAGACGAAGACGGAAGCGGTGGAGGCAGAACGCGAGGACGAGAAAGACCCGGACGAAGGCGTCACGGGCGTGCTGGCCAAATGGAAGGACGTGGCGGCGAAGAAGAAAAAGACGGGGCAGGAGCTGGCCGGCGCCTCGGGCACACTCAAGACGCTGGAACATCTTTATAAAAGCAAACAGGCAGCGAAGCGGGCGGCGCTGCATGCATGGCAGCATATCAAGGAGGTGCGAGACATCATCAGGGAAAACCGCGAGGAACCTGAGGCTGCAGAAAAAACTGGTGCTAGTACCTACTGAAAATCCCAAGTCGGTGCAGGTTTTCAATCACGCGTTGCAAGTTTTTCTAAACCAATCAGTTGGGAGATGTTCATCATCTTGTAACCAAACCGAGGGGTGCGTTGAGTACTTTTGTGCGCTTCCAACACTGGATCGAAGTCAATCAGTTGCTTCACGCCCAACATCCCCTTGATGCGATCAAAGTAAGCTCTTGACTGCGCACGAGCGAATATCTCGAATGCACCATTAGATGACTTAGCGAAAATAAACATATTAGGCCACCAGGAACTATGCCACGATTCTTTCGCGACAGATAATATCTCACTGCGGAGATACACAACAAACTCTGCCTGTGCTAGTTTTACCTCGGTAATTCCTGTACCAGTCAACCGTTCCTTCATTAACATACCGATAGGTGACAAGTATCGCGTTTCCATACGATCGTTTCGAATGTCGAGAGTCTGGATATGTCCATTAAAAAGAGAGAAGTCGACTATTTTTTCTTTATCAGAATCTTGATTCCCCTCGTAATAATATCCATCGTTAAGAAGGTTCCCACACAAGTCGAAACGCTCATGCGAAATGAAAATCGTCATAGCAAGAAGGAAAAATTCATATCCTAGAAACTTGAAGTTATCGAAATCTAGCCCATTCCATGAAGTAACATTAGCGGGTCTATCAAAATAAGGAATCAGGGATTCAAAAAAACGATGAATTTTTGAACCGAAATCACCTTTAATGTCATAGATAGCGATAGTTTCAAAAACTTGAGTTAACTCATTCCTCAAAGGAATTGTGGAATGCAAATTTTCGATGAACTGTTCGTCCCAGATCATCTCTGTACTCCTAATGATCCGAAGACGCTCAAAATTTGAAGTTATCGTTGTAAAGTACTCCACTAAAGCTGCGCTAGCAAATGGCTTCCCACCCTTTATCGAGTCAACCGCACGTCGAAAAAAAGGCGTCGTACCAAGAGAGACGTCAGGATTCTCATCGAGATATGCCGGACGCTTCCCTATGGGCTTTCGCTGATGGATCGGCTTGTTATTAATCCAACGAACAATTTTTTCAAACTCTGTGGCGTAATTTTCTTGGCTGCTAAGATCAAGATAGATACGGGAGGAATAATAAGTTGGCAAATATGCATTACCTTGATCGTCGCGCTCCTTGACTACCGCAACGAACTTGTTTTGATCAGTCTCTGCGTATATCTTTGGTGAAATAATCTGAGCCTCGGTGCCTACTCCACCAGTACGATTGTTGGTCTTATCCGCATACACTTTATCGCATATCAGCAAAACTTTTTTAACGTCGGGATCATTAACCATGCGCTCCATAAACGCGATCGAGTCTTGTCCTTCGCGCAGGTCAAATTTATCAAGAAGCACATGCACACCGGAATCACCTAGCTCGTCGGCGAAATTCACAACCCATTGTTCATGTTCCGAATTAGACCAACTGTAAGATATGAATACTTTAGGTATTGAATCCATGAAACCTCTTCGCTATGGAAATACTTATTGGTCGATAAATTAAGTTCAATTTTAAAACTTAATCTTAAATTTTCGCCCAAATTCAGCATGTAAGTATTTGATTATTAAAGTGATGAAATTTTACAGGTTGAATTAATCAGCGCTTTCTTAATTCAATAATAGCGGGATGCAAGCACGTGAAATCGCTGCAAATTCTTTGTCCGCTTGAATTTCCTCATTTAAATTTTCGATCAAGATAAACCGAAGAGCAGCTGGAGCTCTTCGAATTACTTCTACTTGATCACGAAGATTACGAATCCTTTGACCACGTCTTTCAACCAGTTCCGTTCTATTCAATTTAAGCGTTTCTTCGGTAAGTCTAGCATCATCATTTCCAGCTTTAGCTAAAATTAGGGCTCCAATAATAATGAAATGGTCCGCAGGGTCATGCAAATATGGATCTACAAATCCTACACCGTTAGAAAACTTACTTCCTTTATTCGTATTGCAAACATCACACGCAATTGTTAGGTTTTCCCATTCAAAAGTCACAGCGACATTCGTTGATTTTGGCGCAACATGCTCGACATCGCCATATCCCGAGTGCAATAATTTACTTTCACAATAAGCGCATTTACCGTTCGTTTCCAATATTAAAACTGACTTTACGTCTGGGTGTCGATATTTATTCTTTTCCGAATCAGAAGGTTTAGTGCCGTTTGCCACACGATCCAGCAACACTTGCGTCCAAGCTGCTGCATTATCCTTAAGAATAGCTGGCTTTTCCAATTTAGTGAGTTTAATCATTGACTCCCACCACTTCGGCTAAGGCCGTTGAATACATCTCGCCAAATCCAAGTTCGGTCATGCGGGTGCGCAATTCCTTAAGACTTTCAACTGTTATCTCCCGATCTCGATACTCATCAACCAGCGAACTCAATTGAGTTTCCACCCATAAAGGAACAGTAACAGGCACACCCAGAACATCGCGCAATATTTCAGCAGCACTGCCGGCACGATTAACAACGTCGAGCCGTTCGCTAAATACCTGCTTGGTCGGGTCTGGTCCCTCATCGCTCTCCCCATCCGATGACTCCGGCGTAACGGCTGCATAGCGAAGCGCATAGACTGCTGACTCCTTGACCGATGAAACCATGAATGGACTGTGGGTAGCAACTATAAACTGTGCTTGGGGGAAAGCTGACAGTAAGCTGGTTAATAAAGTCCTCTGCATCGATGGATGAAGATGATTTTCCGGCTCATCCATTACTACGACAAAACGTTCAGCTTGACGTGCGTGATCCGTTTTTGAAAATGCATAAATTTGCCATGCCAAGTCGATTAAAGATATCACTCCTCCGGAGGCGGCATCTATGAGAAAATTTCCAGTTGCTGTTTCAAGAACAACATCGCTTTGGCGAATAGATATGTTAGTAAAGCCAAGGCTTTCTGGAAGCACGATGCGTAGTACCTCTATGAACCCAAAATAATAGGATAGCGCGAAATCATCTCCCGGGGACAATTGACTTGCCGGTCCTAACAAAGCCAATGAAACTAAAGTTTCTTTAAGGCGAAAAACCCCACCAGTACCCGTATTGCCACCCTGAAATCTTTGCAATGACTCATTCTGGTACATTCCATAGGCCTGATCAGCATTGAAGGGAGTTGTATTTATCTGTTGTATGG
The DNA here is from genome assembly GCF_900103595.1 of Janthinobacterium sp. OK676. NCBI lineage: Bacteria > Pseudomonadati > Pseudomonadota > Betaproteobacteria > Burkholderiales > Oxalobacteraceae > Janthinobacterium > Janthinobacterium sp. OK676. The sequence continues at coordinate 124,189 of NZ_FNHA01000014.1, read as the reverse complement.
GTCTGAAAAACGGCATCGGGCGATGGGACGAAATAAAAGTCCCCGACAATGGTTGTTGATTAACAATACCGACACCGTATTGTTGCGCACCATGAACCGCCTGAAGTTGCGCAATTACATCGTTAGTATATGTCAAAGTTCCCACAATTGACGCACTGCCTGCAGGCATTGCACCAAACTTCCGAATACCTGTGAAAAACTGCAAATTTCCATTATTTCGTCTTTTTCGGGGAGTTCCCAAAAAATTTCGTTGCCATCCAAAATGTTGAGTCAGCAGGTTAAGCAGAGAACTTTTTCCTGAACCATTCGCACCAGTAATAACTGTTAATTGAGAATGAAACTCAATAGAGACATTCTGAAACTGTCGCCAACCGCTAATAGTTAGCGACTTTAAAGTAGAATTCACGTCTTTCCTTCCAATATAAATATCTATTTCGATTGGATTTCTGCATCGTTCTTCAACGCTAGAATAAATTGGCCAAATAGCATTACTGGTTTTCACGTTGCAAATCAATTTCCGCCCCTGCTCGAGGGTAGCCGTTCGCAAGCGATACTATATTATGGCAAAGAGAGCAACCCGGCTCACCCGCTTCAAGCGCTCACTTCTGAGGAATACAACTGCTGAAAATTATGCAGAGCAAACAAGCAGCAATTACAATAAGCATAAGAAGGTGAATCATTTGCAGACTATTTTTCCTTTTTTCGTCCGCTGCCGGCCACATTAAAAGTCTGCGGCCCAATGATATTCCCCACGAAATTTTGCCCAATCTTCCCGTGAGTTTCAACGTGTGGGGCATTTCCTGCTTGGGATGCTGGGGGCGTTGGCGAGCGCATGCCGCCAATCATCCCAAGTACACCTGCTTTCCCGCGAACATCCATACTTCTATAGCCGTCCAACAATTCTCGCTCATCCGAGGTAACGGCTGATTGCAATCTCTCACCCGTAAGTATGTAGTGGACATCGACCCCGATCCCTGCCAGCGCTCGTAAGTAAAGCGCATCCGGGGCACGCTCGTCTTGCTCATACAGCGTTTGTGCGCGTCGCTTCAACCCGCCGACGGCAGCAAAATCTTCTTGATTCATGCCCAAGCGTTGACGCTCTTCTTTTAGTATTTCACCAATTGATCTCATTTGTGCGCAAATTCTTCTTTACAATGCTCTCATTTGAGAGCTATAGTTATGCCATACCATAGCGATTACAGATCATAACATTATGAAAAACGTATCCATAGCAAGGCGTACCGCCAAGGGCGTCACGACTAAGCCTCTTGGCGTTCGTCTAACGTCTGATGAAGTAGACGAAGTTGAAGGCTATGCAGAGAAACTTGAGCGCTCCCGTGCCTGGTTTCTCCGTTTCCTGATCCTTCGCGGCCTCGCCGATTACAAGCGTGAACTCGCTTCCAAATCCATTCACTAAGGACAACGTCATGTACCCCGATGCAAAACGTATCCGCAGCCACCGCGTCATGCTGCGCTTGGACGATTACGAGCACCAGCTTGTTTCCTCGATCGCCAATTACCAGGGCGAAGAACTTGCGGTGCTGGTGCGCCAGATCGTGATGCGTGAAGCCTTGGCCGTGATCGCCTTGGATGACGCCACCATCGACAGCGTACAGCGCCGTAGCGTTTAAACCGAGTCACTTTTGAGCAACTCTAAAGTTACAGAAAATGCCAGATCATCAAATTAACCTCAATGACGAAGAGCGCGCGGTGCTGGAACTCGTGCGCCAACGCCAGGGGCTGGCAAGTATCGATCAGGCGGCTGAATGGCTCGTCAAATCGCGCTTACGCATACAGTCGAAAAACATGACAGGTCGCGGTCGCGCCCTGTACCAAGTGGAAAGAAAGCTGAAATGAGAGTCATCGGCCTGCCCTGCCCGCATTGCGAAAACACCGTCCGCGCAGTCAAAAGCCGCACGATGTCTGCCATGTTCAAGGAAATCACCTACATGTGCCAGAACCCCGAATGCGGGCACTCCTTCGTGGCAGGCCTGGAAGTACTGCGCACCCTCTCGCTGTCCGCCATGCCCAAGGCCGATATCCGCATCCCGATGTCCCAGCATGCGCGCACGGCAGCCACCAGCCAGCTGGCCCTGGACCTGACTGCGGGCTGCTGATGACTATCCCGATCCTCGCGCCGCCGTAACCCGGCCGCTGTAACTCCCCTCCTTTGCTGTGCCCTGCAGCGCTCCTTTTTGAGCGTGCGGGATTCGTTCAACCAAAAATAAGGAAATCGATGGAAACCACACAGTACGCCGCCAAGCAAACCGGCATTCTTTCCGCACCGAACACGGCCCGCCCTGCCCCGCAACAATGCGTTGTTCCGGTGGCTCCAGCTTGCTTCCTGCTGCAAGCCAGCGCTGGCTCCAGCATCGACGCGCTGTCCTACTCCGTTCACCAGATTGCCAAAACCTATCATGCCTTCGGCGCGGCCAACGTCACCTTCATCATCAGCGATGCGCAAGCGCTGAACGTCGCGGGCTTCTTTACACCTGCGCACCAGCGTGTGCTGGTCGGCGGCCTGCCCATCGAGCTGCACTACATGTTTGCCACCGAACAAGGCGTCCGGCACAGCAATGGCTCCTCGCGCACGCTGTCCTATTGGGCAGAGTACTTTTCAAAGCAAGAGGCACGCTGATGCTGCGCCTGGCCAAAACCTGCGGCATCTGGCTGCTGTCACTCCTGATCGTCATTACCCCTGACGTTTTGCGGGCCATCGGCGCCATCAAGGACTGAACCATGCCGGCGTCCCTTATCGACAATCACTTGTCCTTCCTGCCTGCCGCCGAGATTCTGGCCGCGCGCGACAAGGACATGCCGACGCCACCAGGCGCCGGGCATGCGCTGGCCGCCATCGCCGAAGCCAAGGCCCAGCTACGCAGCATCAAGCCGCGCAACCTGGCGCCCTTCATGGCCCAGGCCTGGGGATTGTCGCCGCGTGGCGCCCGCCGTTCCGTGCTGATCGCCGCCGGCATGGACGCCGACCGCTGGGAATCGCCCATCCACTCCTTTACCGAGGAAGAGCGCATCGAGCTGCGCGCCGCCACCTCTGCCGCTATCCGTGTGTACGAAAGACTGTTGAATGCAATCTAAACAAATCCTGCTGCCTGACGCCCAGCGTCACGAAGCCTTCTTGCGATCCGCTCAGTTCGCGCCCGAGCTGGCCCGCATCCCGTTCAAGTGGCGCAACCGCGTCATCACGGCCGCCATGGCCAAGATGGCCTGGTCGTCCTGGTACAAGGTCTACGAATCCATCGCCACCAGCTTTTTGCGCGAGTTTGCCGAACAGTACGTGCCGGCTGGCGTGGACCTGTCGCAGAGCGACGCCGACATCGTGGCCACCGCTGAACGCGCAGCGGCCGGCGTGACCAAAATGCTGTGGATGGCCGTGTCCGACACGCACGCCCTGCAGATCATGGAAGACGAATGCGCCTCGTATGGCATCGAGCTGCCCGAGTTCGACGTGCTGGCCGACACCATCGCCCGCCTGGTGGACGCCCGCTGGTGGCGCCGCCAACTGCGCAAGCGCGTCAAGCGCGCCTTTGAAGCGGGCAATATCCGTCTGGGCTACGTGAACTATCGCGCCGAACCCTATGCAAGCAACGACGCGGTGCTGTCGCGCCTTGCGCAAAATCGCCGCAACGCGGCAGCGCTGGCCGCCACGCTGGTGCAAAACGAAAACGGCCAGCAATTCAGCATCGCCGAGCTGGCCGAGAAAACGACGGCCAACAAGGCCATCCGGCGCGGCGAGCTGATGCTGCGCATCAACGGCTTCGAGCAGATCGCCCGCGAGTGCGGCGACCAGGGCATTTTTATTACCTGGACGTGCCCATCGCGCTTTCACGCGATGCAGCACAGCGGCAAGCCAAACGACAAGTTCGACGGCTCCACGCCACGCGAGGCGAATGCGTATTTGGGCAAAATGACGTCGCTGTGCCGCTCCGCGCTGGCGCGCCGGGGTATTGGTCTGTACGGCTTTCGCATCGCCGAACCCCATCACGACGGCTGCCCGCATTGGCATCTGCTGCTGTTCGTGCGCCCGACCGCGAAATACAAGACGGCCCACCTGCTGGACGTGGCGGGCCGCGCCATCCGCATCATGAAGCGCTACGCCTGGCGCGTGGATCGAGGCGAACCCGGCGCCTTCGCGCGCCGCCTGGACGTGAAACGCATCGACTGGGCCAAGGGCAGCGCCGCCGGCTACATCGCCAAGTATGTGGCCAAGAACATCGACGGCGTGGCCGAGCACAAGACAAAAGAAGGCTATGTCGTCACAGCCGACACCGAAGGCGATGTCGAGCTGACGCCATCGGCGCGCGTCGAGTCCTGGGCTGCATGCTGGGGCATCCGCCAATTCCAGCAATGGGGCGGCGCGCCCGTCACCGTGTGGCGCGAACTGCGCCGCATCGAGGAAAGCATGCTCAACGAAGCCCCGGCCGCCATGCGCCGCGCCTGGGACGCCGTGCAAAAGATCGACGGCGAAAAGCGCGCCTGCTGGGCCGAATACCTGCGTGCCCAGGGCGGCGCCCTGGTGCCGCGCAAAGAGCTGGTCGTCACCCTGGCCAAGGACGAAAAGACCGTCATCGGCCGTTACGGCGAAACCCAACGCATCACGCCCTACGGCGTGCGCTGCAGCGACCTGATCGGCGTCGTCTTCAAGTCCGTGCGCCATACGTGGACGCCAGTACAGGCCACAGGCGCTCGCGCGGTGGCTGTTGGGGTTGCCGTTCCTCGGACTCGTGTAAATAACTGTACGCACCCCGACCGCCCTGCCCCGGCCACGCCGTCGGCGGCGCCCGTGCCTGACCTGCCTGACGAGGCAAAAACAGCCGTCATTGCCGCCTGGGCGGCCGTCAACGCCTGCCCTTATCCCCGGCTGATCGTCACCGACAACCCACCCCATGAAGGAAATGGCACATGAGCACCTATGCCGTGATCGTTCGCACGCAAACCGAACGCTTTGAATTTTTTGAGGTTGCAGCATCCAGCGGCGACGTGATCGACGCCGCCATCGACCGCTACGGCGTGTGCGGCGTTACCGCCAAACTGAAAGGAGCACCGCAATGCTGACCACCCTGACCAATTCGCCGCGGCAAGTCGCCTTGGGCGACCGCGTGACATTCGATACCGACGAAGGCTATCAGGCCGGCACCGTCAACGACCTGCGCCGCGACGTGGGCAATGGCGAGCTGCATGCGTGGGTGGAGCTGGATCACCAGTGGGCAGGCATGTTCCGGGCAGTGCCGCTGGGCGCCATCAAGGCGGTCAAGAAGGAAACCGCGCCTATCGGGTGCCCAGCATGACAGCTTCCCGCATGGACAGGACATTCCTGTTCGACGGCCCGGGGGTTATTTCGTTCAGCGGTGGCCGTACCAGCGGCATGATGCTGTGGATGACGATTCAAGCCTACGGCGGCACGCTGCCGACTGACGTTGTGGTGTGCTTCGCCAACACTGGCAAGGAAGAGGAAGCGACCCTTGAATTTGTACGCGACTGCGGCGAGCGCTGGGGCGTTCCCATCGTCTGGATAGAAAACCGTCCTCGCAATGAAACGCGCGGCAAGGAATTTGCCATCGTGAACTTTGCAACGGCCAGCCGCAATGGCGAGCCATTCGCTGATCTGCACGACGAAAAGAAATTTCTTCCGAACCCTGTTGCGCGCTTTTGCACGGCGGAACTCAAGGTGCGCCCGATGCAGCGCTACTTGAAATCGATAGGCCTGATCGAGTGGACCACGTTTATCGGCATGCGCGCCGACGAGCCCTTGCGCGTGGCGCGGCTGGCAAACCAGGATTACGGCAAGCACGAAGTGAAAGAGGCACCCTTGGCGGCGGCAGGCCTGACCGTGGCCGACGTCAGCGCGTTTTGGGCGGAACAAGATTTTGACCTGGGCCTGCCGAACATGAGCGGCAAGACGATGCACGGCAACTGCGATCTGTGCTTCCTGAAAGGCGGCAACCAGGTGCTATCCCTGATCCGCGAAAAGCCCAGCCGTGCCCTGTGGTGGATACAGCAGGAAAAGAACGCTCAGACGGCAGGATCAGGTGCTGGCGGCTGGTTCCGCAAGGACAGGCCCAGCTATCAGGCGATGTATGACATGGCGATGAATCACGGGGAGCTGTTCCCCTTCGATGATGCCTTAACCGATTGTGGATGCACGGATTAGAACGGAGAGTAAAAAATGGACCAATACAAAGAATTCTGCCGGCTGCGCGACTACCGCAAGCCTGGCGTCGAAGTAGCACACCACACCGAGGCCGAAGCATTCGCCTTGGCGGTGCAAAGCAAAGCCAGCCATACAAAACCAGCCCAGCGCAAGAAAAACCAATCCACGAAAGGTAAAATCCAATGAACGAAGACCGAATTATCTACCGCCAGGACTTATACAAAATGCTGGGCGTCACCTCGGAGACGCTGCGCAGATGGGTGAAGGAAAACAAGCTACCGCCAGCGGACGTTGCCATCACCCAGCGCACCCTGGGATGGCGCCTGTCAACGCTCCAAGCTGCTGGGATCAGGCTGCTTTAACAGCCAGTCAGCGAAGGCCTGAAGCATCACGCGGCGCTGCTTCAGGTACTCCGCCGAATTGTAGACCCCGCGCACGCCGCCGTCCTTGTGCGCGAGCTGCACCTCGACGTGATCCGAGTTGTATTCGTGCTCGTTCGCCCAGGTGGAGCCGACCTTGCGCCAACCGTGGCCGGTCATCTTGCCCTTGAAGCCGATACGGTGAATGAGGTAAAGAATCGCGTTTTCACTCATGGGGCGGCTGCCGCCCCGATCATTCGGGAAAACATAGATGCTGCCGCGCGAACGCAGCTTCATTTCAGCCAGCAGTTCCAGCGCCTGCGAAGACAGCGGCACCAGGTGCTCGCGGCCCTTCTTCATGCGCTTGCCCGGTATCCGCCAGACTTCGCCCTCCACTTCCGCCCAGGTCATGCGCCGCAGCTCGTCCGTGCGCGTCCACGTCAACGCCAACAGCTTGCAGGCCAGCACAGACTGAATTTCATCTTCCAGGTCCAGGCGCTCCATGAATGGATGCACCTCGGCCAATGCCAGGGCGGCGAACCCTTCGCGCGGCTTGCGGGAAAAGGCGACCTTCGAATTGATGTTCGATGCAGGGTTCTCCTCGCAGTGGCCATGCTGGATGGCCCAGTCAAGAACCTGGCCCACCCACATGCGCACCCGCCGGACATACACGGAAAGGCCGGCGGCATCCATCGGGCGCAGCGCGGCCATCAAGTCTTCCTTGGTAATTTCACGCACCGTTTTCGCGCCCAGCGTCGGCGAGACGTACATGGCCAGCGCGCGCAGTGCATTTGCCTTGTAGCCGGCGCTGATGTCCGTGCGGCCCGCCCAGTAGGTATCGATTGCGGTATCAAGGGCAATGGATGGGCTGCTTGTCTTGCGCTTGGGCTTGAGGTCTTCCCCGTCGATCAGTTTCAACCGCAAAACATCCCGGCGCTCGCGGGCTTCCTTGAGACCGATCAGGGGATACGGGCCGATGACGGCAGTTTGCTGCTTGCCCTCGTCGTTACGATAGGCCATGCGCCAAACCTTGTTTCCGCTTGGCAGGACTGCCAGCATCAGGCCGTGGCCATCGAAGAGCTTGCGCAGCTTGCCATCGTTTGGCGTTGCGCGGCGGCAGTCTGCGTCGGTAAGGGTATTGATGGCCATGCGATATCCTGTAGGTACGGTTTTGAGAAAAACCGCATCATACCTACAATTTAGCCTACGCATCATTCTGCGAGAGCGTTTTTGGATATCACCGAATCTGTGACTCGGCGGGACAAAAATCAAGCTAAGTCGTTGATTTTCAATGAAATTCGGTGGAATATAGGTTGAGTATACTCACGAATTTTTTATGTACTTGGCGGAAGCGGTGAGATTCGAACTCACGAACAGTTTAACCCGTCGCTAGTTTTCAAGACTAGTGCCTTCAACCACTCGGCCACGCTTCCAGATGGCAGCATTATACATAAAGGTCGGTGGCTTACCAATGGCTAGCACCGTTTGCCTGACAGGAAAGAGCGGGCACGCTTGCCTTATACGCCCCAGTTTTCCCGCAGCGCGCGCTCGAACTCTCCCGCCGGCAGCGGGCGCGAGAACAGGTAGCCCTGCACTTCGTCGCAGCCTGAGCTCTTCAGGAAGGCCAGTTGCTCGGCCGTTTCCACACCTTCCGCGATGACTTTATGGTGCAGCTGCTGGGCGATGCTGATGATGGTGCTGGCGATGGCGCAGTCGCTGGCGTCGGTGGGGATGCCGGTGGTGAACGACCGGTCGATCTTTAATGTATCGATGGGAAAGCGTTTCAGATAGGACAGGCTTGAGTAGCCGGTGCCGAAATCGTCCAGCGACAGGGCCACGCCCAGGGCCGTGATGCGGTCCATGATGCCGATCACGCGCTCGATGTTGTGCATCAGTGTGCTTTCCGTGATTTCCAGTTCCAGCCAGGCTGCTTCCAGGCCGTAGCGGGCCAGGGTCGCCGCTACCCTGGCGGGCAAGGCTGCCGTGAATTCGCGGGCGGAGACGTTGACGGCCAGGCGGATCGGCGGCAGGCCGGCCAGTTTCCACGCTTGCGCCTGGGCGCAGGCCGCTTCCAGCACCCATTCGCCCACTTGCACCACCAGGCCCGTCGATTCGGCCAGGGGGATGAACTCGGCGGGCGGGATCATGCCGTGCTGCGGGTGGTGCCAGCGCACCAGGGCTTCGGCGCCGATGATGCGGCCGCTGCCCAGCGCGTATTTCGGCTGGTAGTGCAGCAGCAGTTGCTGTTCAGACAAAGCCTGGCGCAAGCCTGTTTCCAGGCGCATGCGGGCCTGCATGCCCACATTCATGTCCTGGCTGTAGAAGGCCACGCTTTCCGCTTCGCCGCCGCTGTCCTGCTTGGCGCGGTACATGGCGATGTCAGCCAGGCGCAGCAGGGTTTCCGCGTCGTGCGCGTCCTGCGGATAAACGCTGATGCCGATGCTGGCGCCCACGCGCAAGTCGTGGCCTTCGATCAGGAACGGCTCCACCAGCGAGGCCAAGAGCTTTTGCGCCACCATGCTCGCTTCGAAATGCTGGCCGATGTCGAACAGGCCGACGGCGAACTCGTCGCCGCCCAGGCGCGCCACCAGGTCCTGGTCGCGCAATACCTGGCGGAAACGCAGGGAAACCTGGCGCAGCAGTTCGTCGCCGATGCGCCGGCCCAGGGTGTCGTTGATCAGTTTAAAACGGTTCAGGTCGATGAACAGCACGCAGCCGAGCATCTTGCTGCGCTGCGCCACGGAGAGGGCCTGGTCGACCAGCTTGGCCAGCAAGGTGCGGTTGGGCAGGCTGGTCAGCGGGTCGTAATAGGCCAGGTGGTGCAGCCGCTCTTCGGCCAGCTTGCGTTCCGTGATGTCGGTCAGGTAGGCGATGAGTCCGATGGGCTTGTCGTCCAGGTCTTGCAGCGGCGACAGGGACAAGCTGGCCCAGAAGATCTCGCCCGACTTCTTTCGGCGGCGCACCTCCATCAGGCGCCCTCCCTGCTCCAGGAAGGCGTCGTGGAAACCCGTGTCTTCGTCGTCGTACAGGAACAAAATGTTGCGCCCCACGGCTTCCACCGAGGTGTAGCCGAACAGGCGCTCGGCGCCCTTGTTCCAGCTCGTGATGTAACCGGTCAAGTCCATCGTCAGTACGGATTCGTGCAACTGGTCGAGGATTTGCGTCTGCTGCGCCAGCAAGGCTTCGACTTGCGCGTAGGCATGAGTCGAGCGTTGCGCCAGCGAATGGACCTGCAGGACGCCGGCCGTCAACGAGGCCAGGCTGGCCAGGTGGCGGCGGTCGGCGTCGTTATACAGCGGGCGGCCGGCCACGGCGTAATGGCCGAAACAATGGCCGTCGAAACTGATTTCCTGCAGCAAGGCGGGCGTATCGCGGGGAAATGGCGCCACCGGCGCGGCGGCGTCCGTGCTGGCCGCGGGCAGGAACTGGCCATGCGGGCTGGCCATCACGGTGCTGGCGATACGGCCCAGCTCGGCTACCAGCGCTGGGCCGCGCAAACGCACGACGGCGTCGCACAGGGCGGCGCTGTCACCAAGGAAATCCGACACCGGAAACAGGGCCATGCTAGATATTCCGGCTGACCTGGATGGCCCATTGGTAGGCCTGCAGCAGGCTGCGCCAATAGGTTTCTCCATCGATGCCGGCGCGGCGCAAGCCCTCGGGCGACGGCGTGGCGCTTTCGACCAGCGCCAGCAAGGTGCCCAGCTCGCCATTGCGTTCAAGCAAGGCGGCGCTCACTTCGGGCGCCAGGTTCAGGGTGGCGATGATCTCTTCCATCGGCATGCCCAGCAGGACGTCGAGCAGCGAGAACACGCCCGCCATGAAGGCCAGGTCCTGCGCGTCGCGGTCGCCGCCGCGCAGCTGGCACAGCGCTTCCATCTGCGCCGCGCGCACGGCCGCCAGCGGCAGCAGCGCGTGGATCTTGCCGTCATCTTGCTGGCGCGCATACAGCAGCAGTTGCAGCCAGCGCTGCAGCTGGCGCCGGCCCAGCAGGGTGATGGCCTGGCTGAAGCTGGTAATGGGCGCCGTGAAACCGAAGGCGGCTGAATTGACCAGTTTCAACAAATGATAGCTGAGGGCCGGGTCTTGCTTGAGCGGCACTTCCAGCTCGTGCGCGTCGGCATCGCGCGCCAGCAGGCCCAGCAGCGCCAGCAGGCGCTTGCGCGACGTGGCGTCTTCCGACTCGCCTTGCTGGCGCGCATGCTGCAAGGCGTAATCGCCGGCAAACCAGCTGACGCCAAGTTCTTGCAATGCGGCAATCTGCCCCCCATCGGCGATGTTGTAGGCCAGGTGCGGCCCCGGCAAGGGCAGCAGCTGATGCAGGGCCGGGCGGGCGCCGGCCGCGTCAAAGCTCAGTGCGCGCGCGTCGACTTGCGCCGCCACCACGGGACTGGCATCGGCGCCATCAAGATGGATGCGGTAGCCGGCGTCGCGCCATTGCCGGCATTTTTTCTGGAGTTGCTTGTCGCCGGCAAGCTGGGCCGGCAAACGGAAGATGGTGCGTTGCGGCGCCAGTTGCGCCAGCACGGCCTCGTCCACGCCATGCGGGTCGGCCAGGGGAATGATGCAATCGAGCGGCGCCAGGAAGGCATACGCATCGGCGGCGGCCAGCGCCGCCAGCAGCGGCGCCGTCGAGGCCTGCGGCACATGCAGGGTGACAGCGACCCACTCGTTATGAGCATTGGCCACTGCTTGTAATCCCACCAACGGAAACAGGTTTGATTCAGACGCTGACATCGGTATCTCAGTGTGGGTAGGGCGCCATAGTAAATAAACTGACCAGCATTGGCAACCCTGGCCCGACAGGGATGCCCTCGACAGCGAGAATCATTCTATCCGAATCTCACCCACGAAACAGTTTAATTTTGGCAATAAATTTTCAAAAAGAACATTCCCCCGCGAGACCCGCCTGGCATGCGGCTTAGGCAACAACATGGCGCGGCGCACGCAAGCTCAGGCGCTGCCGCCGTGAGCGTGCTCGACCGCGTATTTGATCAATTCGGCCTGCCCTTCGATGCCGAGCTTGCGCTTGATGTTCAGCCGGTGCGTCTCCACCGTGCGCACGCTCAGGTCGAGCGCGCGGGCGATCTGCTTGTTCGCCTGGCCCGCCGCGATGTGCTGCAGCACCTGCTGCTCGCGCGTGGTGAGGAAGGAATCGTGGACTTGCGGACGAGATAGCTGCCGCGCCAGGGCGGCGCTGTAATAAATGCCGCCGGACATCACCGTTTCGATGGCGAAGACGATGTCCTTGCCGGGGGCATCCTTGAGCACATAGCCGCGCGCGCCGGCGGCGATGGCTTGCGACACATATTCGAGCTTGTCGTGCATGGACAGGATCAGCACGGCGATCTGCGGAAACGCCTGCTTGAACAGTGCCGTCGCTTCGATGCCGTTCGTGCCGCGCATATTGATATCCATCAACACGAGATCCACCTGGTGCGCACGCGCCTGATTCAATGCTTCATCGGCGCCGCCCGCCTCGGCCACCACGTCGAAATGCGCCACCGCTTCCAGGCGCGCGCGCAAGCCGTCGCGCACGAGGGGGTGGTCGTCCACCAGCAGTATCTTGATCGTGTCCGTCATGGTTTTCTATTTTAATGTGTGGAAGAAAGCTCGAGCCGCGCCAGCACCACGGTGCCGGACGGTGACGAGGTGATGCGCAGGCTGCCACCGATGGCTTCCATGCGTTCCGTCATGTTGCGCAGGCCGATGCCGCGCTGCGGATGCAGGGCGATACCGTCGAAATCGAAGCCGCCGCCATTATCCCCGATGCGCAATTCCACGGCCTTGCCCGCCTCGTGCAAGCTCACTTCCACGCCGCGGGCGTGGGCATGGCGCTCGCAATTGGTCAGCGCTTCCTGGGCAATGCGGAACAGCACGGTATTGACCATATCGGGCAAGCCCTCGCCCGCCGCCGCCGGACTGGCCGTGAAACTGGCTTGCGCGCTGCTGCTGTCATTAAATTCATGCACGAGGTGGTCGAGCGCGGCGGCCAGGCCCAGGTCATCCAGAATGGCCGGGCGCAGGTTGTGCGAAATGCGCCGCACCTCGCCCAGCACCTTGTTCAGCTGCTCGGCGGCCCGCTCGAAGGTGGCCGGCGCCTTGTCTTTCTGCTCGGCATTGCCGGCCAGGCGCGCGATGCCCGCCTCGATCTGCAGCTTGATCGACACGAGCCACTGGCTGATGCCGTCATGCAAGTCGCGAGACAGCCGCGCCCGCTCCTCCTCCTGCGACTCGACCACCCTCTGCGCCAGCACTTTCAGCTTGGCGTCGGCCACGCGCAATTCGCGCAAGTTCAGTACCAATCCGCAGGCGGCCACCAGCAGGGAGCCGAGGATGGCGATGGCGGCGATCAGCTCCATGGTCGAGCGGATGTTGCGCGACTGCTGGGCGTCGACCTTGGCCAGCGCCTGGTCCACGTCGTCCATGTAGATGCCGGTACCCATCATCCAGCCCCATTCCGGCATCAGGATCACATAGCCGAGCTTGGGCGCGGACTTGTTCGTCGACGGCTTGATCCAGTTGTAGCGCTCGAAACCGCCGCCGCTCCTGGCCCGCTGCATCAGGCGCTGGATGGTCAGATTGCCTTCGGCGTCGCGCAACTGCCACAGGTTCTGCCCCACCAGTTCAGGCTGGCGCGGATGCATCAGCGACTTGCCCTGCAAATCATAGATGAAGAAATAGCCGTCGTCGCCATAGCTGAGGGCGGACAGGATGCGCTTGGCCTCCTCTTGCGTGGCGTCATCCTTGCGCCCCGACTGGTACAGGGAAGCGATGGAATGGCTGGCCAGGGTCACGTAATGCTTGAGTTCGGCTTCCTTGCTGGCCAGATACGCTTGCTGGATGGTGGCGCGCTGCTGCTCGGCCAGGGTAATCGCCTGGTGCCGCACGGCAAACGCGATCGCGCACAGGGCGAGGATGAGCGGCGTGAGGGCCAGGAAGATGACTTTCTGTCTGAGTTTCATGGCCTGGCGCTCCGGCGGCGTCGATGCTGGTGGGAATGCGTGATTTTACGTCGCGGCGCGGCGATCGGTCTGCGTAGTAATACTGAGCGTTACTGCGTAGTGCTGCGCTTGCATCGATTATACGATTCCTGAATACTCGCCATAAGCTGCAGATACACCCGATTCACACCCAAACTGGCGACGACCAGGCTCGGCAGCACACATCATCGCACGGCACAGCGCCCGTCACATCTCTGGAGGAAGCATGAACCGCATTTTCAAACAGCTCGGCTGGGCAGCGCTTGCGCTGGCAGGCGCCGGGTCCCTGGGCGTCGTCGCCCTGCAACGTGGCGAACCGATCAGCGCGATCTGGATCGTCATCGCCGCCGTCTGCGTCTATCTGATCGCCTATCGTTTCTACAGCCTGTTCATCGCCGACAAGGTGCTGAGCCTGGACCCGCGCCGCATGACGCCGGCGTTCAAGCACAACGATGGCCTCGACCATGTGCCGACCAACAAATATGTGCTGTTCGGCCACCATTTCGCAGCGATTGCCGGCGCCGGTCCCCTCGTCGGCCCCGTGCTGGCCGCGCAGATGGGCTATCTGCCCGGCATGCTGTGGATTCTTGCTGGCGTCGTGTTTGCCGGCGCCGTGCAGGATTTCATCGTGCTGTTCATTTCCATGCGCCGTGACGGCCGCTCGCTGGGCGACCTGATCAAGGCTGAACTGGGCGAGATTCCCGGCATGATTGCGCTCTTGGGCTGCTTCATGATCATGGTCATCATCCTGGCCGTGCTGGCATTGATCGTCGTCAAGGCGCTGACCGGCTCCCCATGGGGCAGCTTCACCGTGATGGCGACGATCCCCATCGCCCTGTTCATGGGCGTGTACTCGCGCTTCATCCGCGTGGGCCGCATCGGCGAAATTTCCATCATCGGCTTCGTCCTGCTGATGCTGGCCATCATCGGCGGCCAGTACGTGCAGGAACACGCCGTACTGGGCCCGATGTTCACGTTCACGGGCACGGAACTGACGTGGATGCTGATCGGCTACGGCTTCATCGCCTCGGTCCTGCCCGTGTGGCTGCTGCTGGCGCCGCGCGACTATCTGTCGACCTTCCTCAAGATCGGCACCATCCTGGGCCTGGCCATCGGCATCATCGTCGTCGCGCCTTACCTGAAAATGCCGGCCATGACCAAGTTCATCGACGGCTCCGGCCCCGTCTGGTCGGGCAATCTGTTCCCCTTCCTGTTCATCACGATCGCCTGCGGCGCCGTCTCCGGCTTCCACGCCCTGATTTCCTCGGGCACCACGCCGAAGATGATTGAAAACGAAAGCCACGCCCGCTTCATCGGCTATGGCGCCATGCTGATGGAATCGTTCGTTGCCATCATGGCCCTGGTGGCCGCCTCGACCATCGAGCCGGGCATCTATTTCGCCATGAACAGCCCGGCCGCCCTGATCGGCACCACGGCCGAGTCGGCCGCACAGGCAATCTCGCAATGGGGCTTCTATGTGACGCCGGACATGCTGACGCAAACGGCCAAGGACGTTGGCGAGCACAGCATCATCTCGCGCGCGGGCGGCGCACCGACCCTGGCCGTCGGCATGGCGCAGATCCTGTCCGGCGCCATCGGCGGCAAGGCCATGATGGCCTTCTGGTACCACTTCGCCATCCTGTTCGAAGCGCTGTTCATCCTGACGGCAGTCGATGCGGGCACGCGTGCCGGCCGCTTCATGCTGCAAGACTTGCTGGGCAGCTTCGTGCCAGCGCTGAAACAGACGGAAAACGTCATCGCCAACCTGCTGGCGACGGGCCTGTGCGTGGCGGCCTGGGGCTACTTCCTGTACCAGGGCGTCGTCGATCCATTGGGCGGCATCAACACCCTGTGGCCGCTGTTCGGCATCGCCAACCAGATGCTGGCGGCCATCGCGCTGATCCTCGGCACGTGCGTGCTGTTCAAGATGAAACGTGGCCAGTATGCATGGGTCACCATCACGCCGACGATCTGGCTGCTGCTGTGCACCCTGACGGCGGGCTGGCAAAAGATTTTCGACGCCAATCCGCGCGTCGGCTTCCTCGCGCACGCCAAGAAATACTCGGCGGCACTCGATGAAGGCACCCTGCTGGCGCCGGCCAAGTCGGTGGCGCAGATGCAGCAGATCATCTTCAACGATTACCTGGACGCCGGCCTGGCCGCCTTCTTCGTGGTGGTCGTCGTCAGCGTGCTGTTCTTCGGCATCCGCACCATCATGAAGGCGCGCGCCGACAGCCGTCCAAGCACCAAGGAAACGCCGTTCCAGGCCTTGCCCACGGTGCAATGATGATAGCCGATATCATCAAGGCTGGACGGTATCTGGGGCAAAGCATGCGGCTCATGTGCGGCTTGCCCGAGTACGACACCTATGTGGCGCACCGGGAAGTCACCCATCCCGGCGAGCCGATGATGACGTATGAAGAGTTCTTCCGCGAACGGCAGGAAGCGCGTTATGGCGGCGCCGGTAAGCGTGGTGGTTGTTGCTAATACCGGGCCAGCACCGGGGTCAGACCCGCCGGGTCTGACCCCAGCTTCTCAGGGGTTTAACCGTGTAAGCCCCAAAGCAAATACTGGGGTCAGTCCCTGCGGGATCGACATGTGCCCCATTGGGGCACATGTCCCCGAAGGGTCCGACCCCGGCCATATTTAGTTCCCCTCCCCCTCTCCTCCCTTAGACCCACATCAATATCATGGTGTGTCTTCGCGTCTATATTTTTCCAATAGGAAATTAAAAAACAGTCAACAGGCCGACCGGAGAAGCGCCGCCACCATGTTCAATTTTCAACGCTCCAGCATCAGCCAGAAGCTGACCATGATTTCGGTACTGTCGTCGGGCTGCGCGCTGCTGCTGGTGTTCGTGGCGTTTGCGCTGACGTCCGTGCTCAGCCACAAGGACGATGAAGGCAAGCAGCTGCTGTCGCTGGCGGGCGTGATCGGTGCGGCCGGCGCGGCGCCCCTGCTGGCGGGGAAATCGGCACAGCCGCAGGCGGAACAGGTGCTGGCCGCGCTGGCCGCGCGCGACGAGGTCGCCCAGGCAGCCCTGTTCGACCGGGGCGGACGCCTGTTCGCCCTGTACCGGGCACCGCAGCATGCCGATGGCCTGGCGGCACCGGAAGACCTGGACCCAACCCTGCTGGCCGACATGGCCGTGCAGCCCCTCACGCAAGGCACGGGCACGGCCCTGGCGCCCGCGATGCGTCTGTACCGTCCCGTCTACCGGCCAGGCGAGCAGCAGCAGCTGATCGGCGCCGTGCTGATCGAGGCCGACCTGAACCACATGTGGCGCGACATCGGCCGCCACGTGGGCGCCATCGGCGGCGCCACCGTGCTGTCCTTCCTGATCGCCGTGTTCCTCGCGCGGCGCTTCAAAAGCGTGATCGCCGAACCCATCACCAAGCTGATCGACACGGCGCAAAAAGTATCGAGCAGCCAGACCTACAGCCACCGCATCGCGCACCAGCGCAGCGACGAGCTGGGCGTGCTGATCGACAGTTTCAACGACATGCTGGCGCAGATCGACAGCCGCGACAGCACCCTGGCCAACTACCGCGACCAGCTCGAGCGCCAGGTGGGCGTGCGCACGGCGCAGCTGGAAAAGGCCAAGGACGCGGCCGAGGCGGCCAGCCAGGCGAAAAGCGCGTTTCTTGCCACCATGAGCCATGAAATCCGCACGCCCATGAATGGCGTGCTGGGCATGACGGAGCTGCTGCTGGCCAGCCCTTTGAGCCCGCAGCAGCGCCACTACACGAGCATGGTGCAGCGCTCGGGACAGAATTTGCTGGTGATCATCAACGACATCCTCGACTTTTCCAAGATCGAGGCAGGCAAGCTGAGCGTGGAATACATCCGCTTCAATTTCCGCGAATTGCTCGACGATATAGAACACGTGTTCGCGCCGCAGGCGCAAGCGAAAAACATCAGCCTGGAATTCGACATCGCGTACGACATTCCCATCGCCATCTGCGGCGACCCGAACCGTTTGCGCCAGATCATCGTCAATCTGCTGGGCAATGCCATCAAGTTCACGGAAACGGGCAAGGTCACCGTGAAAGTGACCGTCTGCAGCGAAGACGCGCCCAGCGTGGGCTTGCGCTTCGAGGTGCACGACACGGGCATCGGCGTATCGAGCGAGGCGCAGACGCGCATCTTCGAATCGTTCTCGCAGGCAGACGGCTCGACCACGCGCAAGCACGGCGGCACGGGCCTGGGGCTGACGATCTCGAAGCAGCTGGTGGAGCTGATGGGCGGCACTATCGGCGTTGATAATGCTTTAACGCAAGGATCGATCTTCTGGTTCGAAGTAAATTTCGATAAGCGGCGGGTCGACAGCGACGACCCGTCCTTCAACCTGAAAACCACGCGAGGATTACGCGCCTTGATCGTCGACCACACACCGGCCACGCGCGCCGTGCTGGAGCGGCAACTGGCCAGCTGGCACATCGTCAGCGACAGCGCCGGCACGGCCGGCGACTGTCTGGCCAAGCTGCACGCGGCCGCCCAGGCGGGCACGCCGTATGGCGTGGCCCTGCTCGACATGGAATTGCCGCGCACCAGCGGCCTGGCCCTGGCCGCCACCATCAAGAGCGACCCGCTGCTGGCCGACCTCAAGCTTCTGCTGCTGAGCACGGAACCGGCGGCGGCCGACCCGGTGCAGCGGCGCGAAGCGGGCGTGGCCTTCCAGCTGATCAAACCGGCCCGCGAATGCGACCTGTTCGACTGCATCGTCACGCCGCCGCGCGCCAGCGATAGCCTGCGCATCCATCCACCGCACACGGGGCGCCATGCCGTACGCCACCCCGGCCGGCGCCAGCGCCGCCGCGTGCTGCTGGCCGAGGACAATCCCGTCAACGTGGAAGTGGCGCTGGCCATGCTCGACAGCCTGGGCCTGGACGTGGTCTGCGCGCGCAATGGCGAGGAAGCCTTGCAGGCGGCGCAGGCCGAGGATTTCGATCTGATCCTGATGGATTGCCAGATGCCCGTGATGGATGGCTTTGCCGCCACGGAGGAAATCCGCCGCCACGAACAGCAGTGCGGCCACGCGCGCGTGCTGCCCATCGTCGCCATCACGGCCAATGCGCTGCAGGGCGACCGCGAAGCGTGCCTGGCGGCCGGCATGGACGATTACCTGAGCAAACCGTTCACGCAGCAGGACCTGGGCCACACGATCGCGCGCTGGATCACCCTGCCGCGCGCAGCCACCGTGCACCACAGCGAAGCGCCGGAGCTGCTGACGCCACCAGCGGCGCCGCCCCTCACGCCCGAAGCCGCGCCCGAGACCGCGCCCGCCGGTCAGCCGCTGAACCGGCAGGCGCTGGAAAACATCCGCGCCCTGTCCGGCACCGACGGCGATGCGCTGCTCGAGCGCGTCATCCTCGCCTTTGCCGGCGAGACGCCGCGCCAGTTGACGGCCATGCGCGAGGCGATTGCCGGCGCGGATGCGGAAGCGCTGCGCAAGGCGGCGCACAGCCTGAAGTCAAGCAGCGCCAACGTGGGCGCCGACGGCCTGGCGCAGCTGTGCAAGGAAATGGAAAAACTGGGCCGCGCCGGCAGCACCGAGGGCGCAGCTGCCCTGCTGCGGCAGATGCGGCAAGCGTTCCTGACCGTACGCGAATCGCTGAACGCCATCCTCGTGAAGGAACACTGACATGACAGCGCCCCTTTCCCCTCTCCGCGGCCTGGTGCTGGTGGCCGACGACGATCCCGTGATGCGCCTGCTGATGCGGCAAATGCTCACGCAGGTGGGCCTGGACGTGATCGAAGCCGAAGACGGCGTGCAGGCGCTGGCCAGCTACAAGCACAGCGGCCCGGACCTCGTCATGCTCGACGTCGACATGCCGGCCATGGACGGCTTTGCCGTGTGCCGCGCAATCCGCCACCAGGAAGTGGGCGGCACGGTGCCCATCATCATGGTCACGGGCGGCGACGAGCTGGAAGCCGTCACGCGCGCCTACGAGGTGGGCGCCACCGACTTCATTTCCAAGCCCATCAACTGGCCCATCCTCGGACACCGCGTGCTGTACGTGCTGCGCGCCAGCGACGCCATCGCCCGCCTGCGCATCGCCGACGCGCACAACCGCGCCGTGCTGGCCGCCATCCCCGACACTTTCTTTCGTCTCAACCGCGAAGGCTTTTATCTCGACTACGAACAGGGACACGACGCCAGCGCCGGCTTTTCCCTCAGCGACTGCGTGGGCAGCCATATCCGCGACGTGCTGCCGCCCGAAATCGCCGCGCGCCTGCTCGACCAGGCGCACGCCGTGCTGGCCACGCAGCACATCGGCTCGGTCGACTACACGCTCACGCACGAAGACAGCACGCGCCATTTCGAAGCGCGCCTGGTGGCGACGGGGGCCGATGAAGTGCTGGGCCTGGTGCGCGACATCAGCGAGCGCAAGCGTACGGAAGAGCAGATCCGCCGCCTCGCCTATTGCGACAGCCTGACGGGCATCCCCAACCGGCAAGCGTTCCTGGAAACCCTGGAGCGCGAACTGGTGCGCTCGAAAGAGCACGACAAGAAATTCGCCGTGCTGTTCATGGACCTCGACGCCTTCAAGCGCATCAACGACACCCTGGGCCACGACGTGGGCGACCATTTGCTCAAGGTCGTGTCCGAGCGCCTGCGCGAAACCATCCGCCCCAGCGACCTGGTACTGCGTGCCGAGCACGACTTTGAAGCCACTTTCCGCAGCAGCAACCTGGCGCGCCTGGGCGGCGATGAATTCACGATTTTGATACCCGACCTGGAGCGCGTGGAAGACGCGCTGAACGTGGCGCATCGCGTAAAAGAAGCCATGCGCCGGCCATTCATGATCGAGGCGCACGAGATTTTCGTCACGGCCAGCATCGGCATTTCGCTGTATCCGGAAGACGGCGAGGATTGCAATTCGCTGCTCAAATATGCGGACACGGCCATGTACCACGCGAAGAACTGCGGCAAGAACAACGCCAAGCTGTACAGCTCCTCGCTGACGATGGAAATCATGAGCCACGTCAAGATGGAAGTGGGTCTGCGCAAAGCCTTGCAGAACAACGAGCTGTATTTGCTGTACCAGCCGCAGATCGACGTGCCCAGCACGCAGATCGTCGGCGTGGAAGCGCTGGTGCGGTGGCGCCATCCGGAACGGGGCATCATCTCGCCCACGGAATTCATCCCGCTGGCCGAAGAGACGGGGCTGATCGTGCCCATCGGCGAATGGGTGCTGCGCACGGCGTGCAACCAGGCCAAGGCGTGGCAAAACGGTAGCGGGCGCGCCATCCGCATGGCCGTCAACCTGTCGGCCAAGCAATTCAAGGATGAAAACCTGATGCAGATCGTGCTCTCGGCCCTGGCCGACACGGGCCTCGATGCGCGCCTGCTGGAACTGGAATTGACGGAAGGCACCTTGATGGACGATGCGCGCGCCACCATGGCGACCCTGGAGCAATTGCGCGGCATCGGCGTGTACCTGTCGATCGACGACTTCGGCACGGGCTATTCGTCAATGAATTATCTGAAACGCTTCGACGTGCGGGCATTAAAAATCGACAAGAGCTTTATCGCCGGCCTGCCGCAGGATGCGGAAAACGCGGCCATCACGCGCGCCATCATCGCCATGGCGCATGGCTTGAAGATGGTGGTGGTGGCCGAAGGCGTGGAAACGGACGAGCAGCTGGTGATGCTGGAAGAATACGGCTGCGACATGGTGCAAGGCTATTTCCTGGGCCACCCGTCGCCGCACGACACGATCACGGCCATGCTGGCCAGGCAGGCGAAGCAGCTGGCCAGCGTGGAAACTAGAGCACTTCGAAGGCAAGGATTTGCGTGACTTGCTGCGGATTAAAATTGTCGTCGGAAATCAACACCAGGCTGCGGCGGCCGTTTTCCAGACGCGGCCCCCAGCTGATGCCTTCGATATTGTCGATTCTTTTGAGACCGGTCTTTTCCAGGTCCAGCAACAGGCGCTTGCGCGCCGGCACGTAAGCCGCGCCCGCCAGGGCCGGCATGGCCTGCACATCAGTGGCGCCATCCGTTTCCATTTCGTAGATGCGCACGTGGTTGGTGTAGACGCCGTCCGCGTTGGCCACGCCGGCCCGCTCCACCACCAGCAACTGGTGATCGTTGACGGCGAGGATTTCCGACACGCCATTGTCCGCCTCGCGCCCCGGCGCGGGCCGCGACGCGATGGGCTCGATAGCATACGCGTACTGGCCCAGCACGGTACCCGCGCGGTCCAGGCGCGTGATGCGCACGACGGAGCCATGGTCGGGCGTGGCCAGCGGGCCATCCTGGTACAGGGCCGCTTCCATACCCAGCCACAAACTCTTGCCATCGCTGGCAAACGACAGCGCTTCAAAACTCATGTTGTTGCGCGATCCCGTTGCTTCCTGCGAGACCTTGAACATGGCAGGCGTGGGCAAGGTGGCCAGGTAGTGGCCGCCGCTGTCGGCGTGGCGCACGAACGGGTGCAAGCCCACCTTGCGGTTGCCTTCGCTGCCGTACCACAGGCTGCCGTCCTGCGGATCGACGCGGATGGTTTCGATGTCGGCCACCTGCTCGCCCTGCTCCAGCTTGGCATGCGCCAGATTCGGATAGCGGCTGCCGTCGGGTTGCGTGAAGAAATGCACGCTGTTCAAGGTCACGCCCGTAAACGCCTTGCTGTCGTAATTCAAGGTGGCACGGTAGAAACGGGCCGGATTGATTTCCGAGCGGTCATCGCTTTCCATCACCCAGCTCTTGTTGGCCGCATCGTAATCGATGCCGGACAAGCCGCCTACGGTGGTGCCCTCGAACGCCTGCCTGAGCGCGATGCGCTGCTCGCCGATCAGGCGCAGGCCCATAATCGGCGCGTCGTGGGGGAAGCTGGCGCAGGCGGAGAGGAGGATAGTGCTGGATGCCAGGACAAGCGCACGGTGCAAAAAACGATGCATGATAAATATCAGATGAGTTGCGTAGGTCGGCTTAGCGCGAAGCGCGTAAGCCGACAACATTGTTAACTTGGCCGGTGGTGGCGTCGGATTACGCGGCGTGCCGCCGCTAATCCGACCTACCTTGCCGACATCATTCCACTACACCACCCCATCGGCCTTCAGCCGCGCGATGGCGGCGGCATCAAATCCCAGCGACGCCAGCACCTCGTCGTTATGCTGGCCCAAGGTCGGCCCCAGCCATTGCGTCTTGCCCGGCGTGGCGGACAGTTTCGGACTGATGGCGGGCAATTTGACGGGCGTGCCGTCGGGGAACTGGTGCTGTTCGAACATCTCGCGGGCAAGGAATTGCGGGTCGCTCATCATGTCGCGCACGGAGTAGATTTTGCCGGCCGGCACGTCGGCTGCCTTGAGCACGGCCAGCGCGCTGTCTATCGTGTGCGTGGCGCACCAGGCGCCGATGGCGTCGTCGATTTCCTGCGTGCGCGCCACCCTGCCGTCATTGCGCGCCAGTTGCGGGTCGCCCGCCATGTCGATGCGACCCATGGCCAGCATCAAACGCTTGAAGATGGCGTCGCCATTGCCGGCAATCACGATGTTTTCGCCGTCGCCCGTCGTGTAGGTATTCGAGGGCACGATGCCGGGCAGCGAGCCGCCCGTGCGCTCGCGCACGACGCCCGCCTGGTCGTACTCGGGCACCAAGGATTCCATCAGGTTGAACACGGATTCGTACAGGGCCACGTCGACCATCTGGCCTTCGCCAGCGGCCGCCCCGCCCGTCACGTCCCGGTGGCGCAAGGCCATCATGGCGCCGATCACGCCGTGCAGGGCCGCCACGGAGTCGCCGATCGATACGCCGACGCGCACGGGCGGACGGTCGGCAAAGCCGGACACATAGCGCAAGCCGCCCATCGACTCGCCGATGGCGCCGAAGCCGGGCAAATCCTTCATCGGGCCCGTCTGGCCAAAGCCGGACAGGCGCACCATGATGATGGACGGTTTGATCTGCTTGAGCTGTTCGTAGCCGAGATCCCACTTTTCCAGCACGCCGGGGCGGTAGTTCTCGATGATGATGTCCGCTTCCAGGGCCAGCTGGCGCGCGATGGCGCGCCCTTCCGGCGACTTCAGGTTCAGGGTGACGCTTTTCTTGTTGCGCGCCTGCACCGACCACCACAGCGAGGTGCCATCCTTCAGCACGCGCCAAGTACGGATGGGGTCGCCGCCATCGGGCGACTCGATCTTGATCACGTCGGCACCGAATTCGGCCAGCATGCGGGCGCAGAACGGCCCCGCGATCAGGGTGCCCAGTTCCAGCACTTTAATGCCTTGCAATGGACCAGTGGTCGCGGAGGATTCTGTCATGTTGTAATCAGGTTGCCCTGCGGTCGAGCATCGCGCGGGCAATCGTGCCCGCGTCGACGTATTCCAGTTCGCCGCCCACGGGCACGCCGCGGGCCAGGCGGCTCACGCGCAAGCCCCGCGCTTTCAGCATTTCGCTGATGTAGTGGGCCGTCGCTTCGCCTTCATTGGTGAAGTTGGTGGCCAGCACCACTTCGCCGACCACGCCATCGTTGGCGCGGTTCAGCAATTTTTCGAGGTGGATGTCTTTCGGGCCGATGCCGTCCAGCGGAGAGAGCCGCCCCATCAGGACGAAATACAGGCCCTTGTAGGTGAGCGTCTGCTCGATCATCAGCTGGTCGGCGGGCGTTTCCACCACGCACAGCAAGCGCTTGTCGCGCTCTTCGTCGAGACAGGTCTCGCACACTTCATGTTCGGTAAAGGTATTGCACAGGCCGCAGTGATGCACGGCATCGACGGCCTGGAACAGGGCGCGCGACAGCATGGCCGCGCCTTCCCTATCGTGCTGCAACAAATGAAACGCCATCCGCTGCGCCGACTTGGGGCCGACGCCGGGCAGGCGCCGCAGCGCCTCGGTCAAGAATTCAAGCGACTTGGACATGGATCAACCTTGCCCCGTGCCATAGATCGAGCGCATGCGACAGTGCATCAGAATGGCATTTTGAAGCCGGCTGGCAAGTTCATGCCACCGGTCAAACCTGCCATTTTTTCAGCGGACGTCGCTTCCGCCTTGCGCACGGCGTCGTTGAAGGCGGCGGCCACCAGGTCTTCCAGCATGTCCTTGTCGTCGGCCAGCAGCGACGGGTCGATGGACACGCGCTTGACGTCGTTCTTGCACGTCATGACGATTTTCACCAGGCCGGCGCCGGACTGGCCTTCCACTTCCACCAGCGCCAGTTGTTCCTGGGCTTTTTTCATGTTGTCTTGCATTGCTTGCGCCTGCTTCATCAGGCCAGCCAGTTGATTTTTCATCATGAGAATGCTCCGTTCAATTCAGTTTATGAGTTTTGTTAATCATTAATGCAGGGTCGGCGCGGCGGAGCCGGCCGGTGCAGGGGTAATCGTTCCCGGCACAACAAAAGCGTCGAATGCACGCTTCATGTCGAGCACGAAGGGATCGCTGGCAATGGTTTCTTCCGCTTGCAGCTGGCACGCCTCGCGGTGGGCCTGCGCTTCCGCGCTGGCCGTGTACCAGACGGCGCCCAGTTCCGTGTCGACATTGACCTTGCGGCCAAAACGCTCGGTCAGCACGGCCGCCAGTTTTTCCACGTTGGCAGGACTGCGCCACGTGTCGATCGGCACGCGCAAGCGGAACGTGGTGCTGTGGCCGTCGTGCAGGCATTCGATCAGCTCGGCCTGCACGGCCAGCTGCTGGGCTATGCCACGCAGGGGCAGCACGGCGGCGACGGCCGGCCAGTTGCCGTCCCAGTCCAGGCCCGGCACGGGCGTGATCACATACGGCCCGCTCGGTGCGGCTTGCTTGGCGGCACGCTGCGGCATGACGACGGCCGGCTGCTCGCTGCTTTGCGCGGCGGGCGCCGACACGGCAGCCGAAGCACTGTCGTCGGAAAATTCGGTGACCCACGGCGGCAAGTCGTCGTCGGCGGGCGCCTGCTGTGGCGGCGGCGCGGCAGGACGCGTTTGCTGCACGGGCGCGGCAGCGGCCACGGGAGCTTCCATCACGGCCACGGGCGGCGCATCGTCCCACGGCGCCGGCGCTTTCGCGGCGGCGGGCGGTGGTGGCGCTACAGGTGCTGGTGGTGCTGCAGGTGCCACTGGCGCGGCGGCGACAGGTTCCGGTGCAGGAGCCACCGGCTTGGGCGCCGACGATGGCGCAGAGGGCGCGCTGCCCGGACGGCCCTTCGATGCGGCGCGGGCCGCTTCCAGCGCCGCATTGATGGCGGCGCGGGCGGAACTGATCGGGGCGCCCGAGGCGGCCGGGGCAGCCGCAGCGGGAGCGGCGGCAGGCGGCGGCGCCGCAGGTGCTGGTGCCGGGGCGGCGACGGGTGCCGGTGCCGGAGCGGCCGGGCGTGGCGGCGGCGCTTCGCTGCGCGCCATGCTGGCGGCGGCTGCTGCCACGACGGCGGGCGGTGTCACGGCTGCATGGCTGGCCACGCTGTTCGTGGCGGCGCGGGCGGCCGGCGCAGATGCGCCAGCGGCGGCGCGCGCGGCGGCCACGGCCGCGGGACGGTTGCCTGGTACCGATGTTGGTGCCGCAGCCGGCACGCCTTCGGCACCGCCTATGCCGGGCCGAAAGGCCAGCATGCGCAGCAAGGTCATGGTAAAGCCCGCGTATTCATCGGGCGCCAAGCCCAGTTCATTGCGGCCATGCACGACGATCTGGTAAAACAGCTGGACTTCTTCCGCGTCAAACGCGGCAGCCAGACGCACGATGTCCGCGTATTCAGGCAGATCCTGCGGCAAGGCGGCGGGTACGGTTTGCGCCAGCGCAATGCGATGCAGCAAGGTGCCCAGGTCTTGCAGGGCGCCGTTGTACGACAGGCTGCGCGAGGCCATTTCGTCGGCCACAGCCAGCAGATCGGCGCCATCCTGCTGCGCCAGCGCGTCGAGCAGGCGCACCAGGTAGGACTGATCGAGCGCGCCGAGCATGCCTTGCACGGCGTCGAGCGTCACTGCGCCGGCCGCATACGCGATGGCCTGGTCCGTCAGCGACAGCGCGTCGCGCATGGAACCGTGGGCGCCCTGGGCCAGCAGGCGCAAGGCCGGCTGTTCGAAGACGATGCCTTCCTGCCCAAGGATATTGTCCAGGTGACTGATGATGTGGCCGGGCGGCATCTGCTTGAGGTTGAACTGCAGGCAGCGCGACAGCACGGTCACGGGTATCTTTTGCGGGTCCGTCGTGGCCAGGATGAACTTGACGTGCTCGGGCGGCTCTTCCAGGGTTTTCAGCATGGAATTGAACGCATGGTTCGTCAGCATGTGCACCTCATCGATCATATAGACCTTGAAGCGCGCATTGCTCGGCGCATACACGGCTTGCTCGAGCAGCTGCGCCATTTCATCGACGCCGCGGTTCGACGCCGCATCCATCTCTATATAGTCGACAAAGCGTCCCGCATCGATCGCCGTGCACGCTTCGCACACGCCGCAAGGCTGGGCCGTGATGCCGCCCGTGCCGTCGGGGCCGATGCAATTGAGCGACTTGGCCAGGATGCGCGACAGGGTCGTCTTGCCGACGCCGCGCGTGCCCGTGAACAGGTAAGCATGATGCAATCGGCCGCTGTGCAAGGCATGCGTGAGCGCGCGCACGACGTGCTCCTGGCCGACGAGCGTCTCGAAATTCTTGGGGCGGTATTTACGGGCGAGGACTTGATAGGACATGCTGAGATTTTACCATGCGATTTTGCGGGTGATCCTGCGCGGCGGGCGCAAGCCTCATGGCCGGGCCATTCCAATATGGCAGACGCGGCAAAGCAGCAATTGTATAACATGGCCAGCTAGAAACAGTGAAAACACGGCAAGCCGGGCAATGCAGTGGATCGGCAAGAAAATGGAGCCGTAAAAGCAAAAAAGCTGCCCTTGGCAGCTTGATTGTTGATCCTGATAAAACATTCCCGAAGGAGGCGAGCCTGATCTGCGGCACTCATGGTTAATAGCCGTGGCTGCTTCGTTCCCGACCTGACCAGGTTAGCCATGCCACGATGCGCAGGGGCCCGCCAGGGACAATTATAACCGACCTGCGCAAGATTGGGAAATTGCCGTGTCAATGCTGCGTAGGTCGGCGTAGGTCGGCTTAGGCCGCAGGCCGTAAGCCGTAAGCCGACGCTACTGAATATGCAGGCCCTGGGTATCCAGACGCTGCCGAACACGCAAGCACCGCAACGTCGGCTTACGCGCTGCGCGCTAACCCGACCTACCGCCCTACCCTGTTATAAACCCAGCTCCTGCCAAATCCCATCCACCTTGGCCTTCACTTCCGGCGTCATGGCAATCGTCGTGCCCCACTCGCGCGTCGTTTCGCCCGGCCATTTATTGGTGGCATCGATGCCCATCTTGCTGCCCAAGCCGCTGACCGGCGAAGCGAAGTCCAGGTAGTCGATCGGCGTGTTGTCGACCAGGGTCGTGTCGCGGATGGGGTCGACACGCGTGGTGATGGCCCAGATGACTTCTTTCCAGTCGCGGATATTGACGTCTTCATCAACCACGACGATGAACTTGGTATACATGAACTGGCGCAAGAAGCTCCACACGCCGAACATCACGCGCTTGGCATGGCCTGCGTACTGCTTCTTGATCTGCACCACGGCCATGCGGTAGCTGCAGCCTTCGGGCGGCAGGTAGAAATCGGTGATTTCACTGAACTGCTTTTGCAGCAGCGGCACGAACACCTCGTTCAGCGCCAGGCCCAGCACGGCCGGCTCGTCCGGCGGTTTGCCCGTGTACGTGGAATGGTAGATCGGGTCGCGGCGCATGGTGATGCGGTCGATGGTAAACACGGGGAAACTGTCCTGCTCATTATAGTAGCCCGTGTGGTCGCCATACGGCCCTTCCAGCGCATGCTCGTAGCCGCTCGGATGGTTTTCGTCCGGATAGATATGGCCTTCGAGCACAATTTCGGCCGACGCAGGCACGCGCAGCTCGCTGCCGATGGCTTTCACCAGCTCCGTGCGGCTGCCGCGCAGCAGGCCGGCGAACTGGTATTCGGACAGGCTGTCGGGCACCGGCGTGACGGCCCCTAATATAGTAGCGGGATCGGCGCCGAGCGCGACGGCGATCGGATACGGCTTACCCTTGCTTTGAATCGCGTGCTCGCGGAAGTCCAGCGCCCCGCCCCGGTGCGCCAGCCAGCGCATGATGACCTTATTGCGTCCCAGCACTTGCTGGCGGTAGATGCCGAGGTTTTGCCGCTTCTTGTTCGGGCCCTTGGTAATCACCAGGCCCCAAGTGATCAGAGGGGCGACGTCGCCTGGCCAGCAGTGTTGAATAGGCAGGCGCGCCAGGTCGACGTCGTTGCCTTCCCAGACGATTTCCTGGCACTTCGCGCCGCGCAACTCCTTCGGCGACATGTCCCACACGGATTTCACCAGCGAACCGAGGCCCAGCAGATCCTTGAAATCTTTCGGCGGTTCCGGCTCCTTCAGGCGCGCCAGCACATGGCCGATCTTGCGCAACTCGCTGACGTCTTCCGCACCCATGCCCAGCGCCACGCGGCGCGTGGTGCCGAACAGGTTGCCCAGCACCGGCATGGCGTGTCCCGTCGGATTATTGAACAGCAAGGCCGGCCCGCCCGCGCGCAAGGTGCGGTCGCAGACTTCCGTCATCTCCAAAATCGGTGAAATGGGGGTCGAAATGGGCTTAAGTTCACCCATTTGTTGCAGTTGAGAAATAAAATCTCGTAAATCTGAATATTTCATGTGTTTTTAATTTTTTTTGACGTCGGACGCCGTTGCTGAAGGATCTATGCCAAGTAATTGATTTTATTGGCTTTTGGCACAATGCAAGTCAAAAAGTAAGACATAAAAGTAATAAAGAAACGATTCGTTAGTATTGACTTGATATAAAACGGCTTCTACAATTCGCCCAACTTGAAAGAGCACGCCGGCCCAGAGCTTGATTTTAGCGTTTCTCTTTCATTCACGGAGTCGGGGCTCCACATGACATTTTAAGGAGTGTTTTCAAAAGGCGTCTGCCTTACCCCCGGTAAAAGTTGTATTGCGACTGATCCAATACCAGAATGGGACCGATCAGCTCAAGCAAGCAATGACGGCGTTTCTCGCACGCATCCATACGCGGCGGAAACGATGATATTTCTGATGCACGGCATTGGCAGTACCCACAACACCGCGACACCGCGGAGGGACCGCCTGTTGACGCGACATTTCGGGGAACTCTATGACTCATCGTAGCACTGAAGCAGCATTGCCTGCTTCAACCGTGGCTGGCCAGCCAGCATTGGCGCGTTTGCGCGCCCGCGCGAAGGCCATTTCAGCACGTGGCGTATTGACCACGGCGCAACACACACTGACAGTCTTCGGCATTTCCGCCCTGGCACTGATCGCCCTGCTGATGTTCCGCCCGGACCTGGGCAAGCAACTGACACACAGCCTGTTCCCGCTGCCGATGGCGGAAGCGCAAGCCGTCGAAGCGCCGGCCCTGTCGGCACTGATGGAAGCGCCCGCCTCCGTGCAAACGGCCGCCGCCAGCGAAGCACCTTTGACCAAGGAAGAAAAAGCCTTGCTGGGTACGCAAAAGCAGCAGCAATGGGTGACCAACTGGCTCTCCAAGCGCTACCGCGTGGCCAACGACGCGACCAATATGCTCGTGTCGACGGCCTACCTGACGGCCCGCGAAATCAAGCTGGACCCGCTGCTGATCCTGGCCGTGATGGCCATCGAATCGGGTTTGAACCCGTTCGCGGAAAGCCCCGTCGGCGCGCAAGGCTTGATGCAAGTCATGTCGAAAGTGCACCATGAGCGCTTCCAGGAAATGGGCGGCGTGCAGGCAGCCCTGAACCCGGTCGCCAACATCCGCGTCGGCTCCCTGATCCTGAAAGACTACGTCACGCGTGGCGGTTCCGTCGAAGCGGGCCTGAAAACCTACGTGGGCGCCGCCAACTTCGCCACCGACTCGGGCTACGGCTCGCGCGTGCTGGCCGAATACCGCCGCCTGAAGCAAGTGTCGGCCGGCCAGCGCGTGCCGACCACGACGCCGGTGATGGCATCGAACACGCCAGCGCCAGCCAAGGCGCCGACAGCGGTAGCGGAAAGCGGCATCACCATCAAAGTACTGCCCCACAACGAGATCGCCGGCCTGTGACCCTTTAAAAGCCCTCACAGGGGCATCCAAAAAGCAGCACCCAGTAAAAAAGCCACCGCACGCAAGTGCCGGTGGCTTTTTTATTGCCCTGCGGCAGCAGCCGCAGGGATTACGCTATATTACTTGCGCTTGTTGGCGTTGACTTCTTCCTCGCGGAATTTCACTGCCAACTTGTCGAGCACGCCGTTCACATACTTGTGGCCGTCGATACCGCCAAACGACTTGGCCAGCTCGACCGCTTCGTTGATGACGACGCGGTACGGGATTTCCATGTTGTTCTTCAGCTCGAACGCGCCGATCAGCAGGATGCCGTGTTCGATCGGCGACAGTTCCGCGATATTGCGGTCGATCAAGGGCGCCATGCTTTCGCGCAGCGCCAGCGAATCCTTGATGGCGCCGTACAGCAGCACCGTGAAATGATCGCCATCGGCCTTGTCGAAACCGTGGGCCGCGCGAATATTGTTCACGACGGTGGTCGCGTCTTCATTGTTCAGCAGCCACTGGTACAAGCCCTGCAGCGCAAACTCGCGCGCGCGGTGACGCGGCGTGCGGTTTTTGCTGGGATTGGCGAGCAAATTTTTCTCAGTCATGATTGTTACCTGTTCTTAAATACGTATTTACTGCAGATAGTGACGAATACCGCGGTGCGCTGCCAGGCAGCACACTGCGGCGCAAGCACGATTAATCCTCGTCTGTGTCTTGCAACTCTTCCAGCGCTTGCGCCAGATTGGCCATTTCCACTGCCACGCGTGCCGCTTCCGCTCCCTTGACCAGCATGCGCACTTCCGCCTGCTCGTCGTTTTCGGTCGTCAACACTGCGTTGGCGATGGGGATGCCGTAA
This sequence comes from Janthinobacterium sp. OK676, assembly GCF_900103595.1. Classification (NCBI taxonomy): domain Bacteria; kingdom Pseudomonadati; phylum Pseudomonadota; class Betaproteobacteria; order Burkholderiales; family Oxalobacteraceae; genus Janthinobacterium; species Janthinobacterium sp. OK676. Next base: position 92,800 of record NZ_FNHA01000014.1, on the reverse strand, counting down.
TCGAGACCGACGCGCGTGATGCCCGCGCCCGATTCGTTCGATACCAGCTCGAAGTGGTAGGTTTCACCGCGAATCACGGCGCCCAGTGCGATCAGGGCGTCGAATTGCTCGGTTTCCGCCATTTTTTGCAGAATCAGTGGGATTTCCAGGGCGCCCGGCACGGTCACGTGCAGGATATCTTCATCGGCCACGCCCAGCTTGCTCAACTCTTCCAGGCATGCCGACAGCAAGCCACCACCGACGATTTCATTGAATCGTGCCTGGACGATACCGACGCGCAAACCTTCGCCGGCAAAATTGGTTTCGTATGCTCCTACGGTCATCATATGCCTCTTTATCAGGTGATCAGCGGCCAGCCATGCGCCAGGCCGCCGAAATTATTTAATTACTGCTGGCCAGGATGGCACTGAAAACCGGTCACCTCCAGGTCGAAACCGACCATCGACGGCATCTTGCGGGGGCTGGCCAGCAATTGCATCTTGCTCACGCCCAGGTCGCGCAGGATTTGCGCGCCGATGCCATAGCTGCGCAAGTCCATGCTGGCGGCGCGGCCTTTTGGCTTGGCTTGCGGCGTATCAAGCGCGGCGAACTGGGCAAACAGCTCGCTCGACGTCTCGCCGCAGTTCAGCAGGACCATCACGCCACGCTCGGCCTGCTTGATGGCGGCCATCGAGGCGGCCACCGTCCACGAGTGGGTGGTCGCTTCGCTTTCCAGCACGTCCAGCAGGGAAACGGGCTGGTGCACGCGCACCAGCGCTTCCAGGCCGGGAGCCAGGTCGCCATGCACGAGGGCCAGGTGGGCCGATGCGCTGGGCTTGTCGCGGAAGGCGATCAGACGGAATTCGCCGTGCGCCGTGTGCAGGGTGCGCTCGGCAACGCGCTCGACCAGGGACTCGGTCTGGCTGCGGTAATGGATCAGGTCGGCAATCGTGCCGATCTTCAGGCCATGCTGCTCGGCAAACACCAGCAAGTCCGGCAGACGCGCCATGGTGCCGTCATCCTTCATGATTTCGCAAATCACGGACGCGGGCGTCAAGCCGGCCATGGCCGTCAGGTCGCAACCGGCTTCCGTATGGCCTGCGCGCATCAGCACGCCGCCTTTCTGCGCTTTCAGCGGGAAGATATGGCCAGGCTGGACGATATCGCTGGGCTGCGTGCCCTTGGCAACAGCCACCTGGATGGTCTTGGCGCGGTCGGCGGCGGAAATGCCCGTCGTCACGCCTTCGGCCGCTTCGATCGAGACCGTGAAATTGGTGCCGTAAGCCGTGCCGTTGCGCGACGTCATCATCGACAGGTTCAGCTCGTCGCAACGCTCTTCCGTCAGGGTCAGGCAGACCAGGCCACGCGCATGCGTGATCATGAAATTGATGGCTTCAGGCGTCACGAAATCGGCGGCAAGCACCAGATCGCCTTCATTTTCCCGGTCTTCTTCATCGACCAGTATCACCATGCGGCCGGCGCGCAATTCAGCGACGATCTCTTCGGTGCTGGATATAGACATTGTTCATCCTCGTATGACGCCTGGCCAAACCTGCTGCGCGTCGGTATAGGCGGCCTGCGATGCTCACCGTACCTTCGTACGGTTGCGCGTCTCGGCCACCTCTCCCTTCCGCTCGCGACGGTTTTGCCGGGCGTTGTTAGTGAAACTAAAACTGAAACATCAAGCACGAATATTCCTCGGATTTCCGGGAATTTTCTTATAACCTGCTATTTTAAAGGATTTAGCGCTTGCAGACCTGAAATAAGACAGCTTTGCGGCACGGATGCCGCAGCAGGCCCGGGAAAGCGCCGATTCCCCGATCCTGCGCACGCGGCGGCGGCAAAGCGCGCGCCGCCGGCCTTGCAAAGAGCATAAGATCAGACTGTCACCGCCACGGCGCTGATACCCACTCGCAGCGACACCCCACACAGGAGCGGCAATATGAAAACCAATGGATCGGCTATCTGGTCAGGCGGCATCAAGGATGGCAAGGGCGCCATCAGCACGCGCAGCGGCGCCTTGCAGGAATATCCCTACGGCTTTGCCAGCCGCTTCGAAGGCAAGCCCGGCACGAATCCCGAGGAATTGATCGGCGCCGCGCACGCGGGCTGCTTCACCATGGCCTTGTCGCTGATCCTCGGCGAAGCGGGCCTGACGGCGGAAAAAATGGACACGACGGCCGAAGTGACCCTCGACAAGGTGGACGATGGCTTCGCCATCACGGCCGTCCACCTGATCCTCAAAGCAAAGATACCGGGCGCCGACCAGGCGAAATTCGAGGAATTGACGGCCAAGGCCAAGGCCGGCTGCCCCGTGTCGAAGCTGCTGAAAGCCAACATCACCCTGGACGCCACCCTGCTGCCCTAGATTTTAGGCACGGGCTTGACGGGCTCCACGGGGGCTACCGGCGCCACCCGCGGCAGGCGCGAGTCGCTGGCCGGCAATGGCCGGTTCATCAGGCCGGGATTCAGGGCTGCATTGTTCAGGTTATAGGCGGCAATGGCCGCCGCCACGGACGGGTCTTGCGATGAGGGCAAGGGCACGGCCTGGCCCGCGTTTTGCGCAGCCAGCTCTTGCGCCTGCGCATTTTGCCGGGCCATCTGGGCTTGGGCCGTCGCCAGGCCCGCATCGGCCTGCCCCTGCGCTGCGCGTGCCAGTACCTGAGCCGCCAATTGTGGGGCGTCGGCGGCCAGCTGCGCCCGCGTCGTATCATCCGCCGCTGCTTGCGCCCGCTGCTGCAGCCCCTGCTGCTGCACTTGGCCCTGGCGCAGTTCGTCCACCCGCTCCGCTCCCTGCTGCCGCGCCTGCTGATCGGTATTGATGCGTTCGTTATCCAGGCGTTCGGCATCCAGGCGCTCGGCATCGACGCGCTGATTGTCCGTGCGCCGCGTCCGCAGTAGTTCCGCTGCATCGGCGGCGGCTTGCGCCGCAGGCGGGGGCCGCAGTTCCCGCAAGTCCAGGTTCAGCTCTTCCGCTTCCAGTTGCTGCTGCAGTTCCAGCTGTCGCTGCGCAATGGCAGCCGTTTGCGGCGGCGCCTCGTCGACGGGCTGCGGCTGGACGGCTTGCGTTGCGCTGGGCGACAGTGCTTCGCCCGTCAAATCCGCTTCGACATTGGTTGCCAGCGGCGCGCCCTGCTGCTGGGCCAGCACGGCGCCCACCTGCGCCAGCACGTCCGTTCCCTGTTGCAAGGCGTCCAGGGTGGCATTGCTGTCGGCCGCATACGCTGCCTGCAAAGTTGGCGCATCGACATCTTCATTGCGCAAGTCGATGCCGATGCGGGCCAGCTGCGCTTGCGTGAGCAAGCCGCCGTCCTGCGCCAGCGCGGCGGCCGTATCCGTCGTGCCATCGCCCGACAGCAAATCGTAGCGCTGCGCCAGGCTGCCCGGTGTGTCGCCTGCCGTCGCCAGCTGGCTGGCGTCGATGCCGCTCGTCTGCAGCTGGGCGAACGATTCCGTCAACTGCCGCGCCAAGGCCAGCAGGTCGTCATTAACATTCACGGGAGTATTTGCCGCCCTGGCCTCTTCCGTGGCGCCCTGCAGGGCCAGCAGTTGCCGGCGCGACAAGGCCACGCCGGACAGGAACTGGCCCAGCGGGGAGATATCGACCTGGGTCGAGGACTGGATGGCAAGGGCCGCCGCCGCACTGGACGGCGGCACGGGCCACGCGGGCGCCAGCGGCGCCGTCGCACCCACGCGCGGCGTGGCCGGGATGGTATTGGGCACGGTTGCGCGCGAAATCGGGTCCATGGCTAGCCTCCACTGCGGAAAGCTTCATAGTATGCGCGTCTGAAGGAAAAGCAACACACGCTTGGCAAGGCGGCAGCTGTGTTGCTTCAAGCTGTGATGTTAAGCGGCAGCCTTGTCCAAGGACAACATGCGCTCGACATAGCGGGCGATCAAATCGATTTCCAGGTTGACCTTGCCATCGACCGTCAAGTGTTTCAAGGTCGTCATGGCGATCGTGTGCGGGATCAGGTTGATCGAGAAACGGCAGCCGTTGACGGCGCCCGCGCCCAGGTCTTCCACTCGGTTGACGGTCAGGGACACGCCATTGACGACGACGGAACCCTTGAAGGCCAGGTATTTCGCCAACTCATGCGGTGCTTCGATCACCAGTTCCCACGATTCGCCCACGGCTTCGAACTTGCGCACGATGCCCAGGCCGTCAACGTGGCCGGACACCAGGTGGCCGCCCAGGCGTTCGGCCAGGGTCAGGGCTTTTTCCAGGTTCACTTCCGTGGTGGTATCGAGGCCCACGGTGCAATTGAGGCTTTCGCGCGAGACATCGACGGCAAAGCCCGTGTCCGATTTTTCCACCACCGTCATGCAGGCGCCATTGATGGCGATGGAATCGCCCAGGGCCACGTCCGCCAGCGGCAAGCCGCCAGCGTGGATGTTCAGACGCACGCCGGCATCGAGGCCGCCGTCGAGTGCTTGCACGGTTTCAATCTTGCCGATGGCGGCAACAATTCCTGTAAACATGGAGCTAACCCTATAAAAGTGTAAAAGTATTAATTGCGCTGGGCGAATCTTGCAAGGATACGCACATCTTCGCCCACTTGCTGAACCTGGTGAAATTGCAAAGTGCGCTGTTGCTTGATATCCGTCAGTGCGGGCAAGTCGAACATGCCTTGCGCATCGCCCAGCAAGGTGGGCGCCAGGTAGACCAGCAACTCGTCGACGCAGCCTTCGCGTATCAGCGAACCATTGAGTTTGGCGCCAGCCTCGACGTGGACTTCATTGATTTGCCGGCGACCCAGTTCCAGCATCAGCGCGGGCAGGTCGACCTTGCCGTCCCCATTCGGCAGCACGATGACTTCCGCGCCCAGGCCACGCAGCTGCGCTTCCTTTTCCGGATTGGCGACGGCGGCCACGATCCACGTGCCGCCGCCCTGCAAAATACGCGCATCGGCGCTGATGTCGAGCCGGCTGTCGACGACGATGCGGCGCGGCTGGCGCGGCGTCTCGACGGCGCGCACGTTCAGTTGCGGGTCGTCCGCCTTGACCGTGCCGATGCCCGTCAGGATGGCGCAGGCGCGCGCGCGCCAGGCGTGGCCGTCGGCGCGCGCCAGCGGCCCCGTGATCCACTGGCTTTGCCCGTTGTGCAAGGCCGTCATGCCGTCCAGGCTGGCCGCCGTTTTCATGCGCACCCACGGCTTGCCGCGCTGCATGCGCGAAAAGAAGCCGATATTCATTTCATAAGCCTCATCGGCCAGCACGTCCGTGGTGACGGCGATGCCGGCTGCTTGCAGCTTGGCCAGCCCCTGCCCCGCCACCAGCGGGTTCGGGTCCGTCATGGCGGCCACGACGCGGCCCAGCCCCGCGCGCACGAGCGCATCGGAGCATGGCGGCGTGCGGCCGTGGTGGTTGCACGGTTCCAAGGTGACATAGGCGGTGGCGCCGCGCACGTCGTTGCCGCGCGCCGCCGCATTGGCCAGCGCTTGCACCTCCGCATGATCCTGCCCGGCCGCCTGCGTCACGCCGGCGCCGATCACCTGGCCGTCCCTGACGATCACGCAGCCGATGCGGGGATTGGGCGAGGTCGTGTACAAACCGCGCGCCGCCCATTCCAGCGCCAGGCGCATGCCATCGATATCGTTGAGTATTTCCACGGGCTTCTTTGCTTGAAGATAAATAATTGGTCAGTCTTGCTACGAACTGTCGGCCACGCCGCTGCAATTGACCGCCTGCTGCTGCGGATCGCACACGCGCACCCTGCCCAGCATATTGATTTTAATATGCCGTACCTGCTTTCCCAAAGCCAGGGACAAGGTGCCCCAGCGCGCCGCCAAACTATTGGTCGCGCTGCAACTGCGTCCTGCGCCATTGTAGGCGATATAAAACGGCGCCGTGGCCGAGGAAAATGTGAACTGGGCCGTGATGCCCTCGGGCAGCGGTCCCTGGCGGAACAGCAATTCGTCATCGCCATCGAACGCCAGGTTGACATTGCGGTCGATGAATACCAGCCAGCCCGTGCGCCAGTCCGCGCCACCGGGCCCGGCCGGCATCAGCAGCACGCGCTGCCCGCGCGCCATCGCCTGTGCCCGCGTCAATTCGATGGCCGAGAACAAGTCCGTGGCCGCCGCGCGCACTTGCTGGCGCGCCAGCACCTGCTGCAAACTGGGCATGGCAGCGGCCGCCAGCAGCGCGGTAATCGCCAGCACGGCCAGCAATTCGAGCATGGTGTGCCCGACGGTGTGGCCGAAAGTTTGCCTGCTCCAAGGTGGCCGCTTGCGGGTGGCCATCGGCTAGGGCCAGCAATGGCTGGCCGGGCCGCTGCTGCCGCGCTGGCCCATGCTGCTGAACGACAGGACGCCGCAATCGGCATCCTGGAACTGCGCATCGACCTTGGACGTGCCCGGCATGGCGCGCAACAGCACGCATTGCCCGATCGCCAGGCCGGGACAGGCCAGCGCCTCGATTTCATACGCGCTGCCGGCCGCGCCCCCGTCGCCGGACCACCACGGGAACTGCTGCGCCTGCTCCGCCGGCGACGCCGAGGAAAATGCCAGATAGTGATTATTCTGCGAGTAATAGCGCTCCTGCTGCTGCATCAGCCGCAGCAGGGCCGCCTGCCCCTGCACCCGCTTGGCGCGCACGACGTGGCCATGATAAGCGGGCACGGCCAGCGCCAGCAGCAGGCTCATGATCGCCAGCGCGGCCAGCAGTTCGATCAGGCTGAAGCCCTGCGGGTTGGCAGCGGGAGCGCCACCGTTTGCAGCAGGTCCATTCCGCCTTGCCAGCGTCCCCATGCGATCCCCCTTTCCAAAAAGCGCCAGCCAATACGCTGCAGCCTTGCCAGGACCTATTTTTTCTTGGCCGCCTCGTGTAATTCGCGCCAGTTCGCCACTTCGCGCCAGCTGAGGCGCCTCGCCGGCAGCGGCGCACTGACGACCTTGAGCCCCGTCCCGCTGACCGCGCCGGGCAAGCCAGGTTGCAGCACGGCCAGTTCCTTGCGCCCCTCGGCCCGCCCGGTGGCCGTCGCGGCGCCCACCGTGCTGGTCAGTTCCAGCGCCAGCGGCGGCGCACGCGCCAGGCCGTCGTACAGGCGCCCCGTCTGCTCGCCCGCCTGCACGACACCGGCGCCATCGGCGGCAAAGCCGCTCAGCACGTCGAGCACGTACAGGCGCGTGGCCGGCCTGGCGCAAGGGTCGCGACCGGGCAATACGGTATTGAACAGCACCTTGCCGGCGGCCAGCACGGGACTATTTATGCTACGTTCACCTGTCTGCGCGGTATCGAGAAAATCGAGGTACCAGCCGCGCATGGCGTCGCTGCTCGTATAGTGCAACTCGGCGCCGTCGACGCGTACGCCACCCGCCGCCTCGCCCAAGCTGCGCTGCTCCAGGTCGCTCCGGCTGCGCGTGGGGGACGACTCGCGCAGATCGTCGTGCACGGCGTAAAACGACTGCGACAGAAAAGCGGAAGGCCAGGTATCGGCCGCTTCGACCAGCTTGCCCGTGCCGAACAGCAGCAGATAGCCGCCGCCGGGCGCATACGCCACGTTCAGTTGCTGCGTCACGGGCTGGCGCCGGCCCTGCGCATCGCGCGCGACAAAGACGAGCTTGCGCCCCTGGCCGTCCTTCCACGGCGGCCCGGCAGCCGTGTCGAGACGCCAGATATTGCCCTGCAAATCGCCCGCATACAGGAAAGCCAGCGCCCCATCGCCACCCGGCACCAGGGCAGGCGGGGCCAGCGCCTGGGGCGACGCATCCGCATCGCTGCCATGGCCGCCATCACCGCCATCACCGCCACTGTCGGCCACCGGCACCTTGAGCCGGAAGTAATTACTTCCCAACGTCCATGGCGTGCCGGGAGTCTTGTCCAGCGCCAGCAGGAAAATGGCGGCGGCCGATGCGGGCGCCGTCGTGTCCTTGCCGTCGTTGACATGGTTGTTGTAGCCGCTGGCGACGACAACAAAATCGCGGTAGGCCGGCGCACCGTCCTTGCCGCCCATGTTGATGCGGGCGAAAGCGGGCGGCGCGCGCACGTTGCCCATGAGCTTGTCGTCGCGGTCCGTGAATTCCCACAGCGCCCCGTCTTGCGCGAAGCGGGCCGGGTCCGTGATGTCGAGCGCAAACACGCCTTGCGCCCCGCCGCCCATACCCGACACCAATACCGTCCTCCAGTGTCCCAGCGCCAGCACTTCCGCCGTGGCCGCCGCGCCGTCGAGCAGCGGTCCGGGGCTGTAGTGAGTGCTCGCAACAGCTGGCGCAAGGTGCAGCAACGCTTGCGGCAGATAGGCGAACACTTCGCTGCCCGTGCGCGCGTCGAAGCCATGCAGCAAGCCGTCGTTGGCGCCCAGGTACAGCATTTTGCGCCGCTCCAATAAGGCCTTGCGATGCAGTCCATAGCCGGCGCCCGGCATGCCCAGTCCCGGCGCGCCCACGTACACGAGGTTGCCATACGGGGCCGCGCCCAAGCTGCCTGAGCGGCGCCGCAGGAAGCCGTCCGGCTGGCCCACCTCGTATGTGCGCTGTCCCAGCAGATACGCCAGGCGCTCCTCGCCCCGGCCATCGCCGCCGTCGAATGCACCGCGCTGTTCCGTATCGAGCCCCTTCCAGGCCAGCGGCATCAGGGCGCCCTTGGCGTCGAGCGTGTAGACGGGACGCAAGACCGCCGGAGTTCCTTCCGGCACGGGCTTATCCAATCCGCCTGCGCGCCACAAGGGCTTGCCGGGATGCAGTGCGCCATCGCTGCCCACGGCAAACGCAGAGCGCGACACGGTCATGCCGCCATCGGCCAGGCGCAGCTGCGTCTGGAACCAGTATGCCTCTTCCGTTCCGCTGGCCAGCGCCATCAGGGCCGGCCCCGCGAGCGTCGCCGGCAAGGTAGCCTTGTCGGCGGCCGCAAAGGCTGCGCGCAGTCCCGCGATCAGGGCGGCCGCATCGCTGCCGGGCAAATAATGGTCGGGCCAGCGGCCGTCCAGCGTCCACTCGTCCAGCGCGCTGCCCGACGCGCTCTTGAACGGGTTGGCGTCGCCATTCATATCGAGAAAACCGCCATACTTGGCCGCCAGCAGCAAGGGCGTAGTGGCAGGAGGGGCGGCCGGGTCGCCCTGGCGCAAGTCGCCCGCGTAGTGCTCGACCTTTGCAACGCCGTCGTTCTTGCCGCCGGGACGCAGCGGCTGCACATGCGACCAGTAGGCCAGGCCAGCCGCATGGTAGCTGGCGCCGCCCGCCCCGTCGGCCAGCCATTCCAGCGCCGCCAGTTCAGGCCGTGGCGCGGGATTGCCCTGCGCGCCGCCACTTTCCAGGCTGCCCACCGCATGCGTCCAGGCCATCGCGTCGAACGGCGGCGGCGCAAAGCCATCGGCGGCGCGTGCGCGGTCACCGTTGGATGCGGGAGTCACCGGGACATTGCCGGGCACATAGCGGTCGCCCGCCATGCCCGCATCGCCGAGACTGACGACGATGTGGCGCTGGCAACTTGCCGTTTGCGGATCGCTCCATGACGTCACGACCGGCAAGCCATCATCGATGGCGGGCGGGGCCGTGGCGGGAGACAGCACTGCGCTCGCCTGCCGTCCCTGCAGGTAGCGCAGCGATTCGTACAGCAATTCGGCCAGCGGCGCCGCCTTTGCGTACGCACCGGGATGCCCGGCGTTGCCGCGCCCCACGCCATTGATGTAAGCGGTCACCCCGCCGCCAGAGCCCACAGATTGAGATGCATACACGCCAGTGGCGGGATTCCACTCGGCGGCGGCATTGTCTTGCGGCATAAAATCGGGCGCCGCCCAACGCTGCCGTCCCACGTGAGCCAATGGCGCACGCAGCACGCCGCCATACACGGGTCCGGCGCCGGCGGGCTGGCCATTCAAGTGGCCAAACACGCCCACGCGCACCCTGCCGCCATGGCGCTGCACGGCGCCCACCGGCTTGTAATTCTTGCCATACGCAAGGCACAAATCGTCGCGCAGCGGCCCTTCATCGGCATCGCAAACGCGCACGCGCGCGAGGAACACGCCGTGCGTGGCAGCAAAGCCGGGCGCGGCGCAGCTGCCGCCCGGGGGCAAGCTGGCGTCGCCAAACAGCAGGCGGTTGCGGCAGGAAACGATGGCCAGTTGCGCCAGCGCAAACGGCGTCGCGGCCGCCACGCCGGTCTGCAAGACCTTGCGCGGGAAAAAGACAGGGTGGGCAAAGAAGTCGATGGGGCCGTCGGCATCGGGCAGATAGGCGCGCTGCAGCACCGTCTTGCGCACCTCGTCGATGACGCGGTCGCCGCCCGTCAGCGCATAGCGCACGATGTCGAGCATGCTCGTGCCGGCCCAGTTGAGAAAGTTGCCGCTGAAACTGTCGCCGCCGCAGCCGTGCAAGGCATCGGCCGGTTTCAGCACGGAGAAGTAAGCGGTCGCTACGCGCAAGTCCGGCAACGTGACGCCGTCCTTGCTGCGATACGGATAGCTGTAGCACATGCGTGCATGGAAGTAACCGAGGTACTCGCGCTGCGGCGCATAGTCGCCGCCGTGCGCGGCAGCGGCGGCAGCGTGCGTGAGGGACAAGTTGAGCAGCAGATTCGGCGGCACCCTGGCGCCGTACAAACCTGCGTCGGCCCGCGCCAGCACCACCGGGAGCGGAGCAGCAATGGCGCCGCCGCAAGCCAGGAAAATCCAGCCGAGCAGCAGCGAGGCAAACGTCAAAGACCTCATGGCCCCGCTCCCACCGCCTGCTTGCGGTAATAACTTTGCAACACGACTTGCGTGCTTTCCTGTGCGCCAAAACCGATGGCCGTGATGCGGTACACATAGCTTTCCGTGGCCATGCCGCCGACCGCTGCCGTGGCCTGCGCGCCGGGCGGGTGAAACGGCAGCAGTTCGATCAGGTAGCGGGGCCGGCGCGACGGCAGGAAACCCTGCCCCGTCTGCATGACGGCGCCCGTGAACTGGCCGTATGGCACCGTGCGGTTGCCAGCGTCGGCGCCATCGAGGTCAGTACTTAACCAGAGGGCCGGCGCATCCGGGGCGGTGGGCAGGCACAAGCCCAGTGCGCCTGCCTCGCCGCAGCCATCCGCGAACCCGGCCGCGCTATCCGACGCGAAAAGGCCGCTGCGTCCCGGCGCGCCGGGCAAGCCTTCGATATCGTTCTGCGCATCCACCAATGCCTCCTCCGCCGCCTGAAACGCGATCTGCCGGTCGCGCTCGCCGCGCGCCGCCTTCTCGCCCTGCAAGGCCATCTGCGCCGCCGATACGCCCAGCAGCAAGATGATCACCAGCAGGCACAGCACATACACCAGAGTGGCGCCGCCGTGGCGTACACGAGGCAGACGCCACGGTTTGCGACAGTTGACGCCCGTGCCAGCCATCGCGCCGCCCGCCTAGGCCGGCCCGTTGCGCAACATGATGCTCGTCTGCACCAGTTGCCGCTGCCGGGAGCGCGTCGCGGCGGGCAAGGACGCGCGCGCGATGCGCACGCCCGTGTCGCCTGCGCCGTGCGCCTCGGCATAGGCCTTGCCGAACAGGTCGAACTGCGCCGGCCCCAGTTCCGCCAGCTTGTCCGCCTGGCCGGCCTCGCCGTGCAACAGCAAGGCCACGCGCACGCTGGCCACGCGCTTCCAGTGCGTGCGCCGGTGCAGATCGCGCTGGCGGGCGGCTTCATCCGCACCCTCCAGCACCAGTGCCGCATCGTAGGCGTCGAGCGCGCTGGCGTTGACGTAACGGTTCGCCACGCCGTCGGGCGGCGTATCCGTGTCGAGGCCATACAGCACCTGGAAACCGTCGACGCCACGGATGATGGCGTCCGCGCCCCAGCCGTTCGCGCCCCGGTATTTGCAGCGCAGCTCGCCCTCGCCATCGGCGCCCTGCGCTACATAGAAAATGCTCCAGCCCCGCTGCGCCTGCGTTTGCGCGGCGCCCACGCCGAAGCCCGCGCAATTGAGCACGGAGCCGTCGCCGCCTTCTTCCTTGCCGGCGCCGTAATAACGCAGGGCCAGCACGTCGCTGCCGTGCAGGGCGCCGGGCAGCGCACCGCTGATGCCCTCGCTGTTCTTGCCCAGAGTGCGCGCGTCGAGCCCTGCCACATTGGCGCTGTCGTCATCGGCATGGGCGACGGGCGCGGCGCTGCTGTCCCAGTTCACGTACGCAGTCTGGCGCACGGCGCGGGCAATGGTGTCGAGCGCATAGCGGCCGTTGTCGTCGAGCCGCGCACTGGCGGACTGGTCGCCATAACTGCCGCTGGCCGCCAGCAACACGCTACTGGCGGCCAGCATCAGCAGCGCGCCCAGCGACAGGGCCACCAGCAATTCGACCAGGCTCATGCCGCGACAACGGTGCAAGATGCGCTTCATGCGCCGCCCCCGCCCAGCTGGAATGCCAGCCTGGGCAACGACTCGCCTGCCGCATTCACGGCGGGTGAACCATCGGGCAGGCGGCCGCGCCAGCCCAGCTTGATGACGATGGGCGCGCCCATGCCGCCGCTGCACGCCCACTGCAAGCCTTGGGCGGGCGCATCCCACGCGGAAGTGTCGCGGCAGATATGCAGGCGCGCGCCGGGCAAGGCCACATGCAGTTGCTGTTTCCACTCGGCGATATCGAATTGCGCCAGGTCGGCCGCGCTGCAGAGCGTGGCGCCAAAACAGTCGGGCGCACCACTACCCGCTTCGGCGTCGTCCGCTGCCGCGTAGGCCACGTTCAGGTAGGGATTGCCCGTATCGGGGCCATTCATGAGCACGCTGTTCGCGCGCATGCGTTCGGCCATGCCCGCGGCCAGTTGCACGCCCGCCGACAATAGCGCCGACTCATGGCGCGCGCGCAGGGAATTCAGTTGCAGGATGCTGGCGCCCAGCAGGCCCAGCGCCAACAGCAGCAGCGACACGAGCACCTCGACGAGGCTGCTGCCACCGATCAGACCGCGCGCACCGCTGTGCATGAGCTTCTCCTGCGGACAGAATGAAACCAGGACTGGAGCCGCACGGACGCACGGCCCAGCTACAAGATAGGCGCGCGCAAAAAGCCGGGTCTGCGCTGGCGCAAACAACACGGCAATAAGGTGGGAAGAACAGCGGTGATATTGATCAGGCCGCTTGCCAGGCGAAGCTTGGCGTGGTGAAAACGGGGCGCATAAGCAGCCCCGCCTTCAAGAAGGTGAACAAGAAGGTGAGGTCAAGGCTTGCGCGCCTGCCCCACTTCGGCGATTGCGTCCTGGAACTCGGCCAGGTCTTCGAAATTCTTGTAGACGGAAGCGAAGCGGATGTAGGCGATCTTGTCCAGGCGCTTGAGTTCCTGCATGACGAGTTCGCCGATATAGCCGGAATCGACTTCACGCTGACCGCTGGTCAGCAGTTTTTCCTGGATGGAGGCAATGGCCGTATCCACGGAGGCGGCCGCGACGGGACGCTTGCGCAAGGCCAGCATCAAACTGCCGCGCAACTTATCCGCAGCGAACTCCGTCCGGCTGCCATTCTTTTTGACGACGGCCGGCATGATAAGTTCAATGCGTTCGTAAGTCGTAAAACGCTTGTCGCATTTGCCGCAGCGGCGGCGGCGCCGAATGGCATCCCCTTCCTCCGATACGCGCGTATCGAGAACCTGGGTATCGCCGTGCTGGCAAAATGGACATTTCATGGGCTGGCTACAACTTTATAGTAATAATTACGGGAAATCGCCGCCCTTGTACAAAGGGCGCCCGAATCACTCCGGGCGCCCTGGGGCACGAAGGAATGTGTCATACAGAATCTTACTCTGTATGACACATTCTGGACAAATTATTATGCGGCGTACACAGGGTGCGCGTCGGCCAGCACTTTCACGGCCGCTTTCACGCGCTCGATGGTGGCGGCGTCATGCGGATTGTCCAGCACGTCGGCGATCAGGTTGCCCACTTCTTCCGCTTGCGCTTCCTTGAAACCGCGCGTCGTCATCGCCGGGCTGCCCAGGCGGATGCCCGAGGTGACGAATGGCTTTTGCGGGTCGTTCGGGATGCCGTTCTTGTTGCAGGTGATGTGCGCGGAACCGAGGATGGCTTCAGCTTCCTTGCCTGTCAGGTTCTTGGCGCGCAGGTCGACCAGCATGACGTGCGATTCGGTGCCGCCGGACACGATGCGCAGGCCGCGCTTGATCAGGGTTTTCGCCAGTACGTCGGCGTTCTTGATCACTTGCTTCTGGTATTCGACGAATTCAGGGCTCAGCGCTTCCTTGAAGGCGACGGCCTTGCCGGCGATCACGTGCATCAGCGGGCCGCCCTGGATGCCAGGGAAGATGGCCGAGTTGATGGCTTTTTCGTGTTCGGCCTTCATCAGGATGATGCCGCCGCGCGGGCCGCGCAGCGATTTGTGCGTGGTCGAGGTGACGAAGTCGGCGAACGGCACCGGGTTCGGGTACAGGCCGGCGGCGATCAGGCCGGCGTAGTGGGCCATGTCGACCATGAAGTAGGCGCCGACTTCCTTGGCGATCTTGCTGAAGCGTTCGAAGTCGATCTTTTTCGAGAAGGCGGACGCGCCGGCGATGATCAGCTTTGGCTTGCGTTCGCGGGCCAGGCGCTCCATTGCCTCGTAGTCGATGTCTTCTTCCGCCGTCAAGCCGTAGGAGACGACGTCAAACCATTTGCCGGACATGTTCAGCGGCATGCCGTGGGTCAGGTGGCCGCCTTCGGCCAGCGACATACCCATGATCAGGTCGCCTGGTTTCAGCATGGCGAAGAACACGCCCTGGTTCGCCTGCGAGCCCGAGTTCGGCTGCACGTTCGCGCATTCGGCGCCGAACAGCTGTTTCACGCGGTCGATGGCCAGTTGCTCGGCCACGTCGACGTATTCGCAGCCGCCGTAGTAGCGCTTGCCTGGATAGCCTTCGGCATACTTGTTCGTCAGCTGCGAGCCTTGCGCTTCCATTACGGCCGGCGACGTGTAGTTTTCCGACGCGATCAGTTCGATGTGATCGTGCTGGCGCGTGTTCTCTTTTTGAATGACGGCGAACAATTCAGGATCGACGTTGGCGAGGGTATGATCTTTTGCAAACATGTAAAAACTCCAAGTATGAGGGTGCTTGTACTGGCAGATTGGATCGAATGAGGGGAGCCGGCGTTAAGTGAATAACAACATTGGACAGGCAGCCTCTTCGTGCTTTTCCATAGTGGCTACCCAGGCGAACGGCTGATGAAAAATCTCACGTTTCCCGGTGGGTGCCCACCTTTCGCCGGATTGCCGATCACCACTCATGGAGATCGCCCGACTTTTCGCCAGTCACGTGAGACGTAATGGAATGCAAATTGTAAGTTAAGTGCCCAAATTGAGCAAGGAATGCAAGCGTGCGGCTATAATCGCCGCCCGGGCAGCGCCGCTCCGTCGTCTTAAGCTGGATGTAAACTTTGCTCATGCATGTAAGCGTATGTTACGGGGCTTGCCATTGCAGCCCTCCGTTTTACAATGCTGCGGTGCAACTTATATGCAGCTTTTGCATGGCATTCCAGCAAGCGCCCACAGTCACAAGAAGAAAAATCGCGTAAAATGTTGCTCAATCTCACTACTGGCGCAATAAACATGCCTTCAGTCTTTACCTGGAACGTACGTGTCTACTATGAAGACACCGACGCCGGCGGCATCGTCTATTACGCTAACTACCTGAAATTCTTCGAGCGCGCGCGCACCGAATGGCTGCGCGCCATCGACGTGGGCCAGCAGGAATTGCTCGAGCAGCACGACGCGATGTTCGTTGTCAAAAGCGTCAACGCCGACTATCATGCGCCAGCCAGGCTCGATGACACGGTAAGATTGACATTAAGCATAGAGAAAATGGGGCGCGCCTCCATCGTTTTCCTGCAACAAGCCTGGTGCGGCGACCGCCTGCTCAACACGGCACGCGTCAAGATCGGCTGCGTCGATTCGGCACTGCGCCCGCGCGCCGTGCCCGATGCGGTAGCGGCCCGCATGCGCGCCGCCTGAACCCCACCCGCCACCCCGGATAATTCACCCAACAGACTGCCAGCCAATGAACGTTACACAAGATCTTTCTTTCCTCGCGCTCATCACCAATGCCCACCTGATCGTGCAACTGATCATGGCCCTGCTGCTGCTGATTTCCCTGACCAGCTGGACCTACATTTTCCGCAAGATGTTTGCCGTGCGCCAGGCGCGCAAGCAAACCATCGAATTCGAACGCAGCTTCTGGGCCGGCGGCAACCTGCATGCGCTGCACCAGAACGCCAGCGGCAACCGCGACCAGAGCGGCGCGCTGGCCCGCATCTTCGACGCCGGCATGGGCGAATTCATCAAGGGCAAGGCTTCCTACGGTTCGCGCGAAGCGCTGGACGTGGGTGCCGTGCTCGACGGCGCACGCCGCGCCATGCGCGCCGCCTTCCAGCGTGAAATGGACGTGCTCGAATCGCACCTGGCCTTCCTCGCTTCCGTCGGTTCCGTCTCGCCGTACATCGGCTTGCTCGGTACCGTCTGGGGCATCATGAACGCCTTCCGCGGCCTGGCCAACGTGCAGCAAGCCACCCTGGCGGCCGTCGCGCCCGGCATTGCCGAAGCGCTGATCGCCACCGCCATCGGCCTGTTCGCCGCGATTCCCGCCGTCGTCGCCTACAACCGTTTTTCGCATGACATCGACCGCCTGGCGATCCGCTTCGAGAGCTTCGTCGAGGAATTCTCCAACATCTTGCAGCGCCAGTCGCGCTAAGAGGGAGCAGCGTCCATGGGTTCCTCATTCAATAGCGGCGGCATGCGCGGCGGCCGTGGCCGCAAGTTCAAGTCCGAGATCAACGTCGTGCCGTACATCGACGTGATGCTGGTGCTGCTGATCATTTTCATGGTGATGCCGTCGTCGAACAATCCCAGCGTGGTGAACTTGCCCAACGCGGAAAAGTCGGCGAAACCGCCCGATGACTATATTCAGATCGTACTGAAACCAAATGGTTCGCTGTCGATCGGCGTCATCGGCAAGGAACAGCTGTCACCGGAAACGGAACCGAACCGCGACGCCCTGCTGCGCAAGCTGCGTGGCCTGCATGAAAGCAATCCCGACTATCCCGTGATGATCGCGGGCGACAAGGAAAGCAAGTACGACGACGTGATCCAGCTCATTTCGGAAGCAAAAAAAATGGGCATTACCCGCGTCGGCCTGGCCACCAAGTAAGCGCAGCATCGTGTTTTCCAGACTTGACCGTTTTTAGATAGACTAGACTTTGCAGACCAAACAAATCGACCATGTACTCGGCAAGCCCTACAGCGTGCCGCGCGAACGCAGCCGCTGGCCCTCGCTGGGCCTGGCGCTGGCGATGCATCTTGGCCTGCTGTTTTTCCTGTGGGTGGGCGTACACTGGCAAAATACGGAGCCTGTCGCCGTCGAAGCGGAAGTATGGGACATGAAAGTGCAGACGGCCGCGCCGCCGCCCGAAGTGGCGACGGAACCGGAGCCGACGCCAACGCCGCCGCCTGAACCGCAAGTGGAACAGCCGGCCCCGCCGCCACCGCCGCCGGTGGCCGCGCCCGAGCCGAAGGTCGACCTGCGCGAGGCGGAGATCGCCCTCGAGCGCAAGAAGGCCAAGCTGAAGGAAGAGAAAGAAAAAGCGGCGGCCGAAGAGCGCCGCAAGCAGGAACAGAAGGAACGCGAGGAAGAAAAGCGCGAGCTGGAAAAACAGAAGCAGAAAGAAAAAGACAAGGCTGAAAAGCTGGAAAAAGAAAAGGCCGACAAGCTGGAGAAAGCCAAGCAGGCCAAAGAGAAAGAAAAAGCGGCGGAAGAAAAAGCCGAGAAGGAACTGTCCGATAAAAAAGCGGCGGCGGAAAAAGCTGCCAAGGCGAAAAAAGCGGCGGAAGAGAAAAAAGCCGCCGACAAGGCACGCGCTGCGGAAATGAGCCGCATCACGGGTGCGGCGGGCGCCGGTACGACGGGTACGGCCGCGAAAGCGACCGCGCCACGCAAGGACAGCGGCTATGTCGCTGCCCTGACGAGCAAGATCAAGAGCAATATCGCGTACAGCGGTAGCACGGACGTGCCGGGCAACCCGCGCGCCGTGTTCAAGATCGAGCAACTGCCAACTGGGGAAATTATTTCGGTCCGAAAGATTAAAAGCAGCGGCCTGCCGGCGTATGACAGCTCGGTGGAAAACGCCATTAATAAATCGTCGCCACTGCCGAAGAAAAAAGACGGCACCGTGGAACGCGAGATTGAACTCATATTCGAGATGAAGGATTTGCCTAAATGATGACCATGAAAAAAATGAGCTATGTCGTGCTCTGCGCCGGCCTGATGCTGGGCGCGACCGGCGCCCAGGCGCAGCTGCGCGTGGAGATTACGGGGATCGGCAGCAACCAGATCCCGGTCACTGTCGCCAGCTTCGTCAATGAATCGGCGGCGCCGCAATCGCTGTCCGGCATCATCAAGGCCGACCTGGCGCGCAGCGGCGTGTTCAAGCTGATTGACGCCGATGCGCCCGTATCGGAAACGGCGCCCGTCAGCTACGAGCAGTGGAAGTCGCGCGGCGCCGACGCGCTGGCGGCCGGCACCGTGCAAAGCATGGCCGACGGCCGCCTGGACGTGCGCTACAAGCTGTTCGACACCATCAAGGGTGCCCAGATTTCCAGCATGAATAATGCGGCCGCCCCGCAGTTCAACCGCTTGCTGGCGCACAAGATCGCCGACGACATCTATGAAAAGCTGACGGGCGTCAAGGGCGCGTTC
Source organism: Janthinobacterium sp. OK676 (assembly GCF_900103595.1). NCBI lineage: Bacteria > Pseudomonadati > Pseudomonadota > Betaproteobacteria > Burkholderiales > Oxalobacteraceae > Janthinobacterium > Janthinobacterium sp. OK676. Next base: position 74,214 of record NZ_FNHA01000014.1, on the reverse strand, counting down.
GCCACGCGCATCGCCTACGTCACGCAATCGGGCCGCGAGTACCGGCTGGAAGTGGCCGACGCCGATGGCGAAGGCATCCAGGTCGCGCTGCGCTCGAACGAGCCGATCATTTCGCCAGCCTGGTCGCCGGACGGCACCAAGGTCGCGTATGTCTCGTTTGAAAAGAAAAAGCCGATCGTCTACGTGCAAAACCTGGTAACGCGCCAGCGCACCATCGTATCGAATGAAAAAGGCAGCAATTCGGCGCCGAGCTGGAGCCCGGACGGCTCGCGCCTGGCCGTGGCCCTGTCGCGCGATGGCCATACCCAAGTCTATACCGTCAATGCCGACGGCAGCGGTTTGCGCCGCGTCAGCACCAGCAGCGGCATCGATACGGAACCTCAATTCTCGGCCGATGGCCAAAGCATTTACTTCACCAGCGATCGCAGCGGCGGACCACAAATCTACCGCATGTCGGCCAGCGGTGGCGAAGCCAAGCGCGTGACGTTTGGCGGCTCCTACAACATCAGCCCGCGGATCTCGTCCGACGGGAAGACACTTGCTTATATTTCCCGTCGCGACGGCAATTTCCAGCTCTACGCGCTCGACCTGGCTAGTGGCCAGGAACTGCGCCTGTCGGACACCGCCAACGACGAATCACCGAGCTTTTCGCCCAACGGGAAATATATCATGTACGCGACCGAATCCGGACGACGCAAGTCGCTGGCAGTGGTATCGGTGGATGGCCGCGTCAAACAGCGTTTGACTACGCAAGCTGGCAATATCAAGGAGCCCACCTGGGGTCCTTTCATGAAGTAAATGCTGTACAGTTTCACCTTTAACCATGACCCGGAGAATAAAAATGAGTAACTTTAAAAGCTTGGCTTTCATCGCCGCTACCGCAGCTCTGCTGTCCGCCTGCAGCACCCCAGTCAAAGTAGCCGAGACCCCAGTGGTTGAGCGCGCTCCTGAAAAAGTCGCAGCTCCAGTTGACACCCGTCAAGTTCAGCCAGTAACGACCGCATCGGTCGATCCACTGGACGATCCAAAAGGCGTGCTGGCTAACCGCAGCATCTACTTCGACTTCGACAAATACGTCGTGCGCGAAGCGGACACCCCAGTCGTGCAAAACCACGCTGCTTACCTGGTGAAAACGCCTAGCCGCAAGATCCTGATCCAAGGTAACACCGATGAACGCGGTGGCGCTGAGTACAACCTGGCCCTGGGCCAGAAACGTGCTGAAGCCGTGCGCAAGTCGATGGCAGCCCTGGGCGTGCCAGAAGGCCAAATGGAAGCCGTGTCGCTGGGCAAAGAAAAGCCTAAAGCACAAGGCAGCAACGAAGCAGCATGGGCAGAAAACCGCCGCGCTGACATCGTTTATTGATGTTGACGGGTGAGCGCGGCAGCATTGGCGCTTACCTAACTGGCCAGTCATAGGCATAATAATGGGGCGCAGCGCGGTGATTCACCGCCCGGCGCCCCGTTTGCATGTTTGCGTAACCTTAGAAAGCCCGACCCATGATGACATTCTCGAAAGCCGGCGTCGCCGCCGCCTTGATGGCCGCGTTTGCCTACCTGCCCCTGCACGCCAACGCCGCCCTGTTCGATGACGACGAAGCGCGCAAGGCCATCCTCGAGCTGCGCGCCAAGGTCGACGCCATGGCGCGCGACCTGAACAGCCGCATCGACGCCAAGGCGGACAAGACCAGCACCCTGAGCCTGATCAACCAGCACGACCAGACCATGCAAGAGATCGCCCGCCTGCGCGGCCAGATCGAAGTACTGGGCAACGACCTGGCGAACGTGCAAAAGCGCCAGAAGGACTTCTACACCGACATCGACGCGCGCCTGCGCAAGCTCGAACCGCGCCAGGTCACCATCGACGGCCAGGAAGCGGCCGTGGGCGTATCCGAGCAAAGCGCATACGAATCCGCGTTCGGCCTGTTCAAGTCGGGCGACTACAAGGGCGCCGTCTCGGCCCTGGACGGCTTCGTCAAGCGCTACCCGGAATCGGCCTACGCGGCCAATGCGCAATACTGGCTGGGCAACGCCTATTACGCCCAGCGCGACTGCAAGAGCGCCATCACGGCCCAGCAGGCAGTGCTGAAGAACTACCCGGACAGCCCGAAGGCGGCCGACGCCATGCTCAACATCGCCAGCTGCTACACGGAGCTGAAAGACAAGGCCAACGCCACCAAGACGCTGAACGCCCTGATCTCGCGCTACCCGGACTCCAGCGCGGCCCAGGCCGCCAAGGAACGGGCCGGCAAAAAGTAAAAGCAGGGAAAAAGTTGCCCGTTAGGTTTGACAGAATCCCGGGCACCCCCTATAATCTTTCTTCTTCGGGTCGTTAGCTCAGCTGGTAGAGCAGCGGACTTTTAATCCGTTGGTCGCAGGTTCGAATCCCGCACGGCCTACCACGAATACGCAGTACTGATCTGCTTGCGAGTTGTTATAGCAAGCATTTTTTTACGGCACAGTGTTACCGAAGTTGTTGTAAAAAGTTTTTGGGTCGTTAGCTCAGCTGGTAGAGCAGCGGACTTTTAATCCGTTGGTCGCAGGTTCGAATCCCGCACGGCCTACCAAATACTTCAGAGAAGCCAACCGTTCGCGGTTGGCTTTTTTGTTTTCAGCAGCGTCACTTGCACGGGACACCCTCCCCCTGACACAAATCAAACGCCTTGCCACCTGCGATACATCTCTTACCGCCTCGCACGAGACAGTCATGGCGCAACTGAAGAAAATCGTCACGCCGCAGACTGACGGCCATGCTGCCGATTCAGTGGAAGGTTGAAGCTCAAGAAGCCCGCTCCGAGTTTCTAACGCGACACCAGCGCCGGCCGCCCGGCCAGATGCGCCACCACGCTCCCCATCACCCGCCCCAGCGGCACTTCCACCCACCGGTAAAACGCGGCGCCGGCCGCCAGGCTGGCGCCCCAGGCCGTCAGCATGCCCAGCGCCTGCCACTCTGGCTCCAACGGAACATAGGTGACAAACAAGGCATTGACCAGCAGGCTGACGGGGAAGTGGACGAGGAACACGGCATACGAGATGCGGCCCAGGGCGTTGATGACGTTCCAGGCGCCGCCCTGCGACGGCGTGCGGGCACGGCCGAACAGGATCAGGGCGCAGGCGACGATCAGGGCCAGGGCGATGCGGCTGCGGTAGTCGACGGCCAGGGCCAGCAGGACGGGAACCGCCATCATGACCATGAGCACCGTCATGGCGCCGGGTTTGCGGGCCGGGTCGCTGGCCCACCAGGCCAGCATGCCCAGGCCGTAGCTACCGAAGAAATACGGCGCCCAATTGTCCCAACCCGCGTCGAGATTGAAATACAGCAAGGAAAAGGTGATGCCCGCAGTGACGGCCAGCGGCATCAGCCAGCGCCCGCGCCGCTGGCCCGCCAGGCGGCCGCCCAGCCACAGCAGCGACACCGTCAGCAGGTACAGCTGGAAATCGATGGCCACGTACCAGGCGCCGGCCGACAGCGATTCATAGCCCAGCACGCCGTGCAGCAGCAAGGCATGGGCACTCAACTGGCCCAGGGTGACGGCGGCCGACATGGAATCGTGCTGCATCCAGATACCGGCGACGGGCGTGATGATGGCGGCAAGCAAGGTGGCCACCAGGAAAGGTGGCGCCAGCTTGGCATAGCGGCGCCAGATCGCCTGCAGCGGGGAAGCAATGCCGGGATGGCCGGCGGGCGAGAGGGATTTGGCGACGAGAAAGCCGCCGATGACGAGAAATACTTGCACGGCGATGCGCGCGCTGCCGCCGAGCCAGTCCAGCAGCGCGGGCCACAGGGGCTGCACGTAGTCGGACATGGGCCCGTAAAACGCCAGGTGATGCAACACGATCAGCTGCGCCGCGCCCGCCTTCAAACCATTGATCCAGCCAAACTGCGGACGATGTGCCAGGTCCGCCTGTGATACCGCTGCTACTGCCGTCATTCCCTATCCTTGCCGTGCCAGGTAGTGTCGCCAGCCATGCGCGCAACAGGCGCGCGGCCGAGGATTTACCGAAAGGCCGACATGATAGCCGAGCCTGGCAAATGGCGGGGCACGGCAGGCGGCTAGACTGCCTGTCCGCCCGCGTCCGGCGATGCGGGCGCCAATGGCTGCTGCGCCAGGATGGCGTCGAGCAGGCCGGGAAAACGGCTCTCGATATCGGCGCGGCGCAAGGTGTTCATGTGCGTCGTGCCCGCGTTTTCCGTGTAGACGAGGCCCGCTTCGCGCAAGACCTTGAAATGGTGGGAAACGGTCGACTTCGGCCGCCCGCCGTCGAGGTCGCCGCAAGCGGCCGCGTCCACCCTGGCCAGGTGGCGCACGATGTCGAGGCGAATGGAATCGCTCAAGGCGTACAGCACTCTTTCGAGCACGAATTCGCTGGCGGGAGGATGTTTGTGTGGACGCATGAGCAGAATCATACAGCATGCGCTATACTAATTCCATTCTTCGAATATTTACGAACTACCGAATCAATATTTCCCTACACCACCAACAAACACAAAGGCCACCATGTCCGCCCTCTTCCAGCCCTACACTCTCAAAAACGTCACCCTGCGCAACCGCATCGCCGTGCCGCCCATGTGCCAGTACATGGCCGTCGATGGCGTGGCCAACGACTGGCATCTGTCGCATTACGCGGGCATGGCCCGTGGCGGCGCCGGCCTGGTGATCGTCGAAGCGACGGCCGTGGCGCCGGAAGGCCGCATCACGCCCGGCTGCACGGGTATCTGGAACGATGACCTAGCGCAAGCCTTCGTGCCTGTCGTGAAAGCCATCAAGGCGGCCGGCTCCGTGCCCGGCATCCAGATCGCCCATGCGGGCCGCAAGGCCAGTTCCAACCGTCCATGGGAAGGCGACGACCATATCGTAGAGGGTGACGCGCGCGGCTGGCAAACCATCGCCCCGTCCGCCATCGCCTTCGGCGGCGGCCTGCCGAAAGTGCCGCGCGCCATGGACCTCGACGATATCGCCCGCGTGAAACAGAACTTCGTCGACGCAGCCGTGCGCGCCCGCGAAGTGGGCTTCGAATGGCTGGAGCTGCACTTCGCCCACGGCTACCTGGCGCAAAGCTTCTTTTCCGCCCACTCGAACCAGCGCGGCGATATCTATGGCGGCAGCCTGGAAAACCGCAGCCGCTTCCTGCTGGAAACATTGAAAGCCGTGCGCGAAGTGTGGCCCGAGCACCTGCCGTTGACGATCCGCTTCGGCGTGCTGGAATTTGACGGCCGCGACGAGCAAACCCTGCTCGAATCGATCGGCCTCGTGCGCCAGTTCAAGGACGCGGGCATGGACATGATCAGCGTCAGCATGGGTTTTACCATTCCCGACGTGTCGATTCCATGGGGCCCCGCCTTCATGGGGCCGATTGCCGAACGCGTGCGTCGCGAAGCGGGTGTGCCCGTCTCTTCCGCCTGGGGCTTCGGCACGCCAGCGATTGCCGAGCGCGTCGTCAAGGACGAGCAACTCGACGTGGTGATGGTCGGCAAGGCGCACCTGGCCAATCCGCACTGGGCATACTTTGCCGCCAAGGAACTCGGCGTGGAACGCGCCTCGTGGACCCTGCCGGCGCCGTACGCGCACTGGCTCGAGCGCTATTGATCGTCCTTGACCGTTGCCGGATGCCCCTCCAGGGGCAGTTCCGGCAGGAACAGCAGGAAGATCAGCCCCAATAGCAGCAGCACGGCGCCGGCGCCAAACACGCTGGCGATCGCATGACGGTACACGTCCACCGTCTGCGTGGCCGCCTGCGCGCCCAGCGCCGAGACGGCTTCCACGCCGTGCTTGTGCAACTGATGCGCGAGAATGGCGCCGGACGCCGTCACGCCCAGCAAGCCGCCCAGCGAGCGGAAAAAGGCCAGCATGGCCGTGCCCACGCCGCGCCGCGCCAGGGGCAAGGCATTTTGCACGGCGATCGTCATGTTCGGCATCACCAGTCCCAGCCCCGTGCCGAGGAAGAAGATGGCCGGCTCGATGATCCAGTAACCGCGCGACGTTTCCATGCCCCAGGCCAGCACGGCAAACGCCAGCAGCGCCACCGCCAATCCCGCCACCTGCACCATCTTGTACTTGCCCGAACGCGACAGCACTCGGCCGTTGAAGATAGACGAGGCCACCAGCCCCACCATCATCGGCACCGTCATCACGCCGGACTGCGCCGGACTCGTGCCCATCACCAGCTGGAAGAACAGGGGAAAGAAGACGCTGGCGCCCATCAACCCCATGAAGGTCACGGCCATGACCAGGCTGGCGATATTGAAGGTGCGGTTTTCGAACAGGTCGGGCGGCAGCACGGGCTCATCGACCCTGCCCACGTGGAAGGCCAGCCAGATCCCCAGCAGCACGGCGACGCCGCCGCACACTTTGATGGCCAGCGCATCCCACGGCCACTCGGTGCCGCCCAGCGCCAGCACCAGCAGGGCCGCCGTGATGGCGCCCGTCAGCAAGGCCGATCCCAGATAGTCGATCTTGTGCGCATGCATGCGCACGGGCTTGCGCATGGCGCGCGCGATGATGACAAAGGCGGCGACACCGATGGGCAGGTTGACATAGAAAATCCAGTGCCACGACAAAGCATCCGTGATCACGCCACCCAGCACGGGGCCGAGTACGCTGGTGACGGCATACACGATGGGCACCATGCCCTGCCGCTTGCCCCGCTCGGCCGGCGGCACGATGTCGCCGATGATGATTTGCGCCAGCGGCATGAAGCCGCCCGCACCGAGACCTTGGATGGCGCGGAAAATGATCAGCTCCGTCATGTTCTGCGCCAACCCGCACAGCACGGAGCCGAGCAGAAAGGTCAGCAGGGCCGTGAAGATCATGGGGCGGCGGCCGTACTGGTCGGCCAGCTTGCCGTACAGGGGCATGGTGGCCGTCGAGGCCAGCACGTACGCCGTCACCACCCACGACAGATGCGCCATGCCGCCCAGGTCATCGACGATGCGCGGCAAGGCCGTGGCGACGATGCTCTGGTCCAGCGCACCGAGGCCCAGCACGGCCATCAGGCCCAGGTAGATGGCGCGCACTTCGCGCTCGGTGACGGGTTTTACAGCGTCCTTTTCTGCGCCTGCGGCTTGATCGTGGCGGCTCATGCTTGTCCGATCTCAAGCAGCGGCTGCATGGCCGCTTCCAGCGCATCGATCTGCTGCGGCGTAAGACGGGCAATGCGCTGCGCCAGCACATCGCGGCGCCGCGCACGCAGGGTTTCGAGGATGGCCAGACCTTGCGCGGACACCTGCAGCCCCGAGCGGCGCCGATCCTGCGGATCGGGCGCGCCGCGCTCGACCAGTCCCGCCTCTTCCAGCGACTTGACCTGCGCGCTGACGGTGGGACCGCGCACATTCTGCAGGCGCGCCAGCGCGGCCACGCCGATGCCCGGTTGTTCGTGGATCAGGGCCAGCAGCATGTATTGCATCATCGACACGCTGCCTTCCAGCTCGCCCCCTTCGCGCTGCATGGAACGCAGCAAACGCTTGAACGCCGTGCGCAAATCATCGGACAGCGCCAGCGCGCGTTCGGGGATGGGAAGATCTTCGGTAGTGGGCATAAGAATTTATAAGTAGGTAGGCTATCTACCTATATTATGCCGTACCCGGGCGCCATGCAAGGTTTTTTTCCATCCCCGCCCTTCCCAAAACCGCCTTTGGCCGTCATAATAGCCGCCCTTGGGTCGTTAGCTCAGCTGGTAGAGCAGCGGACTTTTAATCCGTTGGTCGCAGGTTCGAATCCCGCACGGCCTACCAAGATTCAGTCGTCACCATGCAAGCATGCTGATGGACACAGCGTTACCGCAGTTCCGTTGTAAAAGTTTTTGGGTCGTTAGCTCAGCTGGTAGAGCAGCGGACTTTTAATCCGTTGGTCGCAGGTTCGAATCCCGCACGGCCTACCAAATACTTCAGAGAAGCCAACCGTTCGCGGTTGGCTTTTTTGTTTTCCGGCCCATTCCCGGTCCACTGAGCGTCCGCATACAGCAAGACCGATTTTTGCTGTTTGATCAAAAAATTCCAGGCTGGGTGCGGGAGCAAACGGCCGCTTTGTCGTCCGCTTTGGCCTGCTCGACCGTCCGCACGACACCGCTGCCGATCGCGTATGCTGCGCCATAGATTGATTTTTGATTACGGTCAAGGCGATATAAAAAACACTCATGGACAAATTCAATCAGTACCGTGTTTTCACACAAGTAGCTGAAATGGGGAGTTTCATCAAGGCTGCCAATGCGCTGGGCATGCCGAGGGCCTCCATCTCCGCCGCCATACAGCAGCTTGAACTGGTGATTGGCACGCGCTTATTGCATCGCACCACGCGGCAAGTACAACTGACCGCGGATGGCATGCTCCTGCTCGAGCGCGTTCGTTCGCTTCTGGCGGATGCGGAAGATATCGATCAACTGTTTCATGTGCAGCACAGCAAGATTTCAGGGCGACTCTGCGTGGATGCCCCCAGCCGCATCGGGCGCAGGCTGATCGCTCCGGCGCTGCCCGGCTTTTTACGCGCCTACCCCCGGCTCGAGTTGATATTGAGTTCCTCGGACCGTGCGATCGACATGGTGCAGGAAGGCGTGGACTGTGCCGTGCGCGTCGGGACGTTGCAGGACAGCAGTATCGTCGCGCGTCCTCTCGGGCATATCGCACTGATCAACTGCGCCAGTCTAGGCTATGTACGCGAGCATGGTGTGCCGGCAACGCCAGATGATTTGAGCAAAGGACACTGGACGGTTGGATATGCCTCCGGTCCTGCCGCGAAAGAGTCTCCCTGGGAGTATCTGGATGCGGGACGCAAACGATCACTGTCAATTCCCAGCCGGGTGATCGTCAACAACGCCGAAAATTACATTGCCTGCTGTGTGGCGGGGGTGGGATTGATCCAGATTCCCCGTTTCGACGTGCAACACCTGCTCGACAGCGGCGAACTCATTGAAGTCATGCCGGAATTCCGCGCGGCGTCCATGCCGGTGTCGCTCGTTTTCTCGCACCGCAAGCAACTGTCGCGCAGGCTGAATGCATTTTTCGAATGGTTCGAAACGTTAATGCGGCCACATCTCGAATCATGAAACGCAGCGAGGCTGGCGTGGCTGATTCTGGCCTGGCCAGTCCCGATTGGGCTGTTTTTCTGGACAATCCATCCAGCCGGGCGTAGCTGATCTTCCATTGGATGCTGCTTATACTCGAGCCTCCCAATACGTATCCAAGGAGATCGACATGACTGACCATTGCATCAAAGGCAAGACCGTCCTCATCGCCGGAGGAGGCAAGAACCTCGGGGGACTGATCGCCCGCGACCTGGCGCAGCAAGGCGCCAAGGCAGTGGCCATCCACTACAACAGCGCAGCCAGCAAGGCCGATGCCGAGGCAACCGTGGCCGCGATCAAGGCCGCAGGCGCACAAGCCGTCGCAATCCAGGCCAACCTGACGACGGCCGGGGCCGTCGAGAAGCTGTTCGCCGACGCCATTGCCGCGGTCGGCAACCTGGACATCGCGATTAACACCGTTGGGAAGGTGCTGAAGAAGCCGATCGCGGAGATCAGCGAAGCCGAATACGACGAAATGACGGCGGTCAACTCCAAGACCGCTTTCTTCTTTCTCAAGGAGGCCGGCAAGAACCTCAACGACAATGGCAAGATCTGCACCGTGGTCACCTCGCTGCTGGGTGCATTCACGCCCTTCTACGCCGCGTATGCCGGCACCAAGGCGCCGGTGGAGCACTACACCCGCGCGGCGTCCAAGGAGTTCGGTGCGCGCGGCATCTCGGTGACGGCGGTCGGGCCAGGTCCGATGGACACGCCGTTTTTCTATCCCGCCGAAGGCGATGACGCGGTGGCGTACCACAAGACGGCCGCGGCACTCTCCGGATTCAGCAAGACCGGCCTCACCGATATCCATGACGTAGTCCCGTTCATCCGGCACCTGGTCAGCGATGGCTGGTGGATCACCGGTCAGACTATCCTGATCAATGGCGGCTACACCACAAAATAAGTTTCTGGCGCGGGGCCTTCCCCATACTTGCCCGGCGTCACGCCCATCACGCGCTTGAACATGGCGATGAAGGCGCTGACGTTGTCGTAGCCCAAGTCCAGCGCAATCGTCGTGACGGGCTGGCCACTAGCCAACAATTCCAGGGCACGCAGGATGCGGGCGCGCTGGCGCCAGGCCGAGGGCGTAAAGCCGGTCTCGAGCGTGAAACGGCGGGCCAGGGTGCGCGGTGATACGCCGGCCCAGGCGGCCAGCGCTTCCACGCCCCGCTCGTCGGCCAGGTCATCGAGGATGGCGCGCGCCACGCGCAGCAGGCGCGGGTCCGTGGGCAGGGGCAAGCCGAAGGGCTCGTACGGCGCGGCGGCGATTTCGTCGAGGATCACGCCCGCCACACGGGCTTGCCGCACGTCGAGCGCGACATCGTCCCAGGTGCTGGCACGGTCCACCGCTTCGCGCAGCAAGCCCGAGACGCGCATCACGCACGGCGCGGCGGGCAAGCTGGCGCAACTGGTCTCGTCCACATACACGCTCCAGCCCGCAAACGGGCCGTGCGACCGCAGGGCATGGACGTGATGGGGCGGCATCCATACGCAATGGCTGGCCGGCACTACCCACTGCCCGCTGTCGGCGGCAACGGAAAGCAGGCCTCGCATGGCGCCGAACAGCTGGCCGCTGGCGTGGCGGTGCGCCGCCGTCACCCTCTCCTGCGGCTGGGCAATGCGTATGGCGCGCAGCGGCAGCGATGGCGACAAGATTGGCGGATTTGACGTATCGAATGACATAAACAGCGCAGGCAAGACAATCAGATCATCATACAGTGGAGTCTCTTACTATCTCAGGAGTTCACCATGCGCGCAGAAGACGTATTGCCGGATCAACAAAACCAGGGCCAGTTCAATGGCGTGACCGTACGCAAGGGCACGGTGGGCGCCTTCCTCGCCAATGCCAGGCTATGGCTGGACGAGCCCAGCGGCAGCGCCGAACGGAGCATTGCCGAGCGCGACATTGTCGACGCCTTGCCCGCCCTGCACGCGCTGGGACTGTTCGATATCCTGCAAGTGCGCGATGCGGCGCTGCGCGAACTGGTGGCCGCTTCCGCCGCGCGAGCGAGCTGACTCGTCCACGGCGCGCATTTACTCTATCATGCTGCTTTGCCCGCCTTCGCACCCGCCATGCCGTTTACCATTGCCACTCCCGTCCACAGCGAACTGATCATCAAGAAAAGCCGTTTCATCGGCTGCGTGCAGCCGATGACGGACCGCGCCAGCGCGCAGCAGGTGGTCAATGACTTGAAGGCGCAGCATCCGGGCGCCTGCCATGTGTGCTGGGCGCTGCTGGCGGGCGGGCAATCGGCGGCCGTCGATGATGGCGAACCGAGCGGCACGGCCGGGCGGCCCATGCTCGACGTGCTGCGCCACCAGGACCTGGAAGGCGTGCTGGCGACCGTCGTGCGCTATTTTGGCGGGATCAAGCTGGGCGCGGGCGGCCTCGTGCGCGCCTACACGGATAGCGTGGCGCAAGCGCTGCTGCAGGCGGAAAAGACGGCCATCGTACGCCAGAGAACTTTGCGCTGCACGGTGCCGTATGCGATGGAAGGCATGCTGCGCCGCGAACTCGATGGCGCCGGCGCCACCTTGCTGAACGTGGAACACGGCGAGCACGTGCTGTTCGACTTCAGCCTGCCTGAAACGGCCGCCACCGCCCTGCTGGCCCATCTGCATGAGGCGGGCAATGGCCGCATCGTCTGGCTGAAAGCGGAAGCGGAAGAGGAAGAATGAAACTTACAAGTTGGCGGGCCGCTTGAGCTGCAGCAAAATGAAATGCGTCCACGCCAGCGCCGGCAGCACCAGCAACAACAGCATCAGTCCGGCCGGCATGTCCGGCACGAAACGCACGAAGCAGGCAAGAAAACTGGCGATGGCCAGCCAGAAGCGCCAGTTGAATGCGTATGCCTTGCGCGCCACGGTCGCCAGCGCGATGCGCCAGAATTCCAGCAAGGCCCACACGCCACCCGTCAGCAGCAGCGCGGCCAGGGCATTGGCGCCGGGAGCGTCGGCCCAGGTGCGCACCAGGTTGTACAGCAGCACGGGATAGCCTGCCGTGATGGCCAGGGTGGCCGGGCCGGCGGCGATGACAGCTTCAAACAGCTGCCCTTTGGAACGATGATCCACTGATACTCCTCAAGCCACGACGCCGGAATGGGCGGCGATCACTTGCAGCGCGCCGGCCGCATCCTGCGCCCAGACGCGCGTAAAACGGAAGTCGCCATGCGTTTCCACATCGTGGTAGGTGCCCGTCAGCTGCATGCGCACGGAGACGACGGCCACGTTGCCGTTGATCCGCACATGGCGCTCGGACGCGCGCAGGTCGGTGATGGCCAGCAGGCGCTGCTCGTGCGCGGCCAGGTCAGCATGCTTGCTCAGCAAGTGGCCCAGGTGATTGGTAAACAGCAAGTCGTCGGCCAGCAAGACGTTCAGCGCGGCCACGTCGGAAGCCATCATGGCCAGGCGCAAGCGTTCTTCCGCATCGAGCACTTGTACTTCAGTTAATGCATTCATCTTCTTCCTATCAAATAGTCTGGCGCATCTTAGCAAACGGGAAAAGCATGCTGGCACGAAATAGCTAAATTCACAATCAGCCACAAGGCTTATACCTGTGAAGCATATTTATATAGCGTAATATTCGCAGCGGTATTGCGCAAAACGCCACCATAGTACTGTACAGTGCTTGCCCTTCCGCCCCGGGCTGGGGCAGCTGTCAGTTGTAGTACAGTTTATGTGCTCCGTGCAGTCTCGAATAAAACCAAGATAAGGCCCCTTCATGGCAATTAACATCATCCTGAACCTGCTCGTTGCGTTGCTCGTCTTCGCTTTCATGTTCCATCAGCAACGCAAACACGCGACGTTTACCGTGCGCGTCTTCACGGGCCTGGGCCTGGGCGTGCTGCTCGGTGCGGCCGTGCAGTGGCTGTACGGCGCCGGCTCGCCCATCATCGCGGGCACCAATGAATACATGGACATCGTCGGCAGCGGCTACGTCAAACTGCTGCAGATGATCATCATGCCGCTGATCATGGTGTCCATCATTTCCGCCATCCTGAAACTCAAGGACGCGAGCTCGCTGGGCAAGATCAGCGCGCTGACCATCGGCACCCTGCTCATCACGACGACCGTCGCCGCCGCGCTGGGCATTTTGATGGCCAAGCTGTTCGGCCTGACGGCTGTCGGCCTGACGTCGAGCGCCGCCGAAGTGGCGCGCGGCGTGCAGCTGCAAGGCTCGCTGGAAACGGCGAAGGCCCTGTCCCTGCCGAAACTGCTGGTCAGCTTCGTGCCGACCAATCCCTTCCTCGACATGACGGGCGCGCGCAAGACGTCGACCATCGCCGTGGTCGTGTTCTCGATCTTCATCGGCATCTCGGCCACGGGCATTGCGGCGAAAAAGCCGGAGATTTTTGCCTCGTTCGAGCACTTCATGAAAGTGGCGCACGCCATCGTCATGCGCATGGTTACCCTGGTGCTGCGCCTGACGCCGTACGGCGTGTTCGCGCTGATGTTTGAAGTGGTGGCCTCGTCGAGCTACACGGACATCTTGAAATTGATCAACTTCGTCGTCGCTTCGTACAGCGCGCTGATTTTGATGTTCCTCGTGCACCTGGCCATCATCGCCGGCGTGGGCCTGAACCCGCTGCGCTTCGTGAAAAAAGTCTTCCCCGTGCTGGCCTTCGCGTTCACGTCGCGCACCAGCGCCGGTTCGATCCCGATGAGCGTGCAGACGCAAACGCAGCGCCTGGGCACGCCGGAAGGCATCGCCAACTTCGCCGCCTCGTTCGGTTCGACCATCGGCCAGAACGGCTGCGCCGGCATCTATCCGGCCATGCTGGCCGTCATGATCGCCCCGACCGTCGGCGTCGATCCCTTCACGGTCAGCTTCCTGCTGCCCCTGCTGGCCATCATCACCATCGGTTCCGTCGGCGTGGCCGGCGTGGGCGGCGGCGCCACGTTTGCCGCGCTGATCGTGCTGTCGGCGATGGACTTGCCCGTCGCGCTGGCCGGCTTGCTGATCTCCGTCGAACCGCTGATCGACATGGGCCGCACGGCGCTGAACGTCAGCGGCTCGATCACGGCCGGCACCGTCACCAGCCGGGTCATGGGCGAGACCGACCTGGCCGTCTACAACAGCGACGACGCGCCCGACCTGGACGAAGCGGAACACGCAGCCTAAAAATCTATCCAGCGGCGCGCCGCGCCTTGCCGCTTTCGTCTATATTTATTAGCAATAAATACGGAGGAAGGCGCAAGGCGATGGAACAGAAATGGCCGCAGCAAATCTGGATCGTGCGTCACGGCCAAAGTGCCGGCAACGTGGCGCGCGATGCCGCCGAAGCGGAAAAACAGCTGTTGATCGCCATCGCCGAGCGCGATGTCGACGTTCCCCTCTCCGAGCTTGGCGCGCGCCAGGCGCAAGCCCTGGGCGACTGGTTCGCCACCCTCCCCCCTGAACAACAACCGACCGTCGTGCTGTATTCGCCGTACGTGCGGGCGCAGCAGACGGCGCAAGCCGTGCTGGCGCGCATCGATGCGGACAGCTTGAACGCCGTGGTGGCCGACGAGCGCCTGCGCGAAAAGGAATTCGGCATCCTCGACCGCCTGACCGTGCACGGCATCGCCAGCAAGTACCCGGAACTGCACGAGCAGCGCCAGCACGTGGGCAAGTTCTATTTCCGTCCGCCCGGTGGCGAAAGCTGGTGCGACGTCATCCTGCGCCTGCGCAGCGTGCTCGACACCATCACCCGCGAATACCGGGGAGAACGGGTGCTGATCGTCGGCCACCAGGTCATCGTCAATTGCTTCCGCTACCTGCTGGAACGCTGCGACGAGCAAGCCATCCTGGCCATCGACAAGGCGGCCGACGTGCCCAACTGCGGCGTCACCTCGTACGCTTTCAACCCGGCCTTGGGCAAGCACGGCAAGTTGCAGCTGGACCTGTGCAACTTCGTCGCGCCTTTGGAAGCGGCGGGCACACCCGTCACGGCCCAGCCCGACATGCCGGCCGCGCCTAAGTCCTAGTCCCAAATCCTAGTTTTTTCGGAGCTCATGCATGGACACCACCGACATCACCGCTACCCAGTTGCGTTCCTGGCCCCTGCCCATGCCCCAGCCCGATGGCGACAAGGAAGTACGCGGCCATTTGCTGATCGTCGCCGGCTCGGCGGAAATGCCGGGCGCCATCTTGCTGGCGGCCACGGCCGCCCTGCGCGCGGGCGCGGGCAAGCTGACGCTGGCGACGGGCGCGTCGGTGGCGGCGCAAGTGGCCGTCGCCATGCCCGAGGCGCGGGTCATCGGCCTGGACGAAACGGCGCTGGGCGGCTTCCGCCACGAAGCGCAACACCAGCTGGCGCCGCTGGCCGGCAAGGTCGATGCCGTGCTCGTCGGGCCAGGCATGTGCGACACGGCCGCCAGCTGCGAGCTGATGCGCCATTTGCTGCCCCTGTTTGCGAATAGCCGTCTGATCCTTGACGCCTGCGCCATGCAAATGGTGCGCAAGCCCGCGCACTTCCGTTTTGACCAGCCCGTGCTGCTGACGCCGCACGCGGGCGAACTGGCCCAGCTGATGGGCCTGTCGAAAGACGCCGTGCTGGCCGCCCCGCATGCCTGCGCCGTGGACGCGGCGCGGCGCTGGAATGCCATCGTCGCCCTGAAAGGCGCGCTGACCGTCATCGCCATGCCCGATGGCACCAACTGGACACATGCAGGCGGCAATATCGGCCTGGCCATTTCCGGCTCCGGCGACACTCTGGCCGGCATCATCACGGGCCTGGCCGCGCGCGGCGCGCCGTTGGAGCAGGCGTGCGCCTGGGGCATTGCCCTGCATGCGCTGGCGGGCGAACAGCTGGCCCTGCGCTTCGGCATCCTCGGCTACCTGGCGCGCGAAATCCCGGCCGAGATTCCCGCGCTGCTGCGCAATCTGGCGGCATAAAAACAACAGCCATAAGCATATCCATAAAGAATCGTTCGCCCAGGCAACAACCTCCCTTAAGCTCATTCAATTGTTTTCAGATGAACAAGCTTAAAGGACACCACCTTGTATCCGCGCCATTCAACCTCCACGCTTTCCCTTCCCGCCACACCGCTGCGCGCCACCGTGCTGGCCTGCGCCATGCTGGGCGCACCATCCATCTGGGCACAAGACGTGGCGGGCAGCGCCACGGAAACGGCCAGCGCCAGCATCGACCAGGTCACCGTCGTCGGTTCGCGCGCGCGCAACCGCACGGTGTTCGACAGCAGCGTGCCCATCGACCGTTTCGGCGCACGCGAAGTGAGCAATGCGCTGTCGACGGGCGACGTGGGCGCGGCCCTGCAAAACCTGTCGCCATCGATCAATTTCCCCCGCATCGAGTCGAGCGGCGCATCGGACTCCGTGCGCGGCATCCAGTTGCGGGGCCTCGCGCCCGACCAGGTGCTGGTGCTGATCAACGGCAAGCGCCGCCATACGAGCGCCGTGCTCGACACGGAAAGCAGCTTTGCCGGCACCGTGCCGGTCGACATCAATGCGATTCCGCCCAACGCCATCGACCACATCGAAATCCTGCGCGACGGCGCCGGCGCCCAGTACGGCAGCGATGCCGTGGCGGGTGTCATCAACATCGTGCTGAAAAAAGCGCGCACGGGCGGCGCCGCTTCCGTCAGCTATGGCGCCAACCACACGCATTTCGAGCCGACCGACCAGACCCTGACGGATGGCCAGACCGTCATCGTCAACGCCGACTATGGCGTGCCGCTGGGCGAGGCGGGATTCTTCCGCTTCGGCGCGGAAACACGGCGCCGCTCGCCCACGGAACGGGCCGGCCCCAGCGACGCGGGCTGGACGTCCTACAACTTCACGCCGGCCGACCAGGCGCTCGACGGCAAGGTCGTGTTCAAGTCGGGCGACTCGCGCCAGCGCAACAACTATTTGTTCTACAACACCCAGCTCACCCTGGCCAACGGCATGGACCTGTACTCGTTTGCCACCCTGAACGAACGCAAGTCCGACGGCAGCGCCTACTTCCGCTACCCGGGCGACCCGTCGAACGTACCGGCCCTGTATCCGAACGGCTACCGCCCCGTCACCAATGGCGACAAGCGCGACCTCAGCATCGTGGCCGGCGTGCGCGGCAGTCTGGGCGAATGGAACTGGGACGCCAGCGCGCGTCACGGCAGCGACCGCTTCGACTACGGCGTGAGCCACTCCGTCAACGCCTCGCTGGGCGCCGCCAGCCCCACGCGTTTCAACTTGGCCGGCTTCGACTTCCGCCAGAACGCCTTGAACCTCGATGCCACGCGGACCATCGACATCGGCTTGCCCGCGCCCTTGAGCCTGGCCGTGGGCGCCGAATGGATGCGCGAAACCTACACCAGCTCGGCCGGCGACCCCGCTTCGTACGCGGCCGGCAGCTTCACGGACGCGCCGCCGGGCGCGCAGGCGGGACCGGGCTTGCGCCCGTCGGACGCCTACGACGGCAGCCGCCAGATCCGCTCCGTGTATGCGGACGTGGAAAGCGACCTCACGCCGCGCCTGCTGGTGGGCGCCGCCGCCCGCTATTCCGATTACAGCGATTTCGGCAGCGCCAGCACGGGCAAACTGTCCACGCGCTATAAAGTGACGGACAATTTTCTCGTGCGCGGCTCGCTGTCGAACAGCTTCCGCGCGCCGGCCCTCGTTCAGACGGGTTTCCGCTTCGCCACGCTGAACTTCAACGCCGATGGCACGGCCCTGCAAACGGCGGCGCTGCTGCCGGCCAGCGACCCGCTGGCGCGCAGCTTCGGCGCGCAACAGCTGAAACCTGAAAAATCGACCAACGTGTCCCTTGGCCTTGCCTGGAAACCGGCCGCCGCCACCAGCGTGACGGTGGACGCCTACGTGATCCGCATCCGCGACCGCATCACGCGCTCGAGCGACTTGCAAAGCGACGCCGTCACGGCCTATCTGGCCGCAAATGGGCGCAGCGACATCCAGTCCGTCGCCTACCTGGCCAACCTGCTCGACACCGCTACCCGCGGCCTGGACGTGGTGCTGAACCACGACCTGGCGTTCACGTCAGGCAAGCTGAACCTGAACGCGGCGCTGAACCTGAACAAAACCAGCCTCGACAAGGTGCGCCAGAGTTCTGCTGCGCTGGCCAATATCGATCCGAGTCTGACCCTGCTGACGGAGACGAGTTTGTTCCGCATCAAACATGCGTCCCCCAACAGCAAATTGATACTCGGCGCCGACTGGCAGGCGGCCGGCTGGGGCGTGCAGGCACGCGCCACGCGCTTTGGCGAGCTGAAAGATTTCTCGTACGACAGCGATGCGCCCCTGATCGACGGCATCCCCGCGCAGCGCTTCGGCGCCGTCTGGTCGCTGGACCTGGAAGGCCAGTTAAAGCTGAGCAAGCAACTGACCTTGAGCGTGGGCGGCAACAACATCCTCGACCGCTATCCGCAGCGCGTGCGGGAAACGAATAACGCCACGTATGGCGGCGCCCTGCCCTACAATTTCATCAACCCCATCGGCGTCAATGGCGCGTACTTTTACGCCAAGCTGAACTACACCTTCTAAGGCCACGGAAAGAACACATGATCATCAAGAAAATCTCCCACCTCGTCGCCGGTGCCTGCCTGAGCGCGCTCATGCTGTCTGCCGCCCAGGCCGCCGCGCCGCTGGTGCTGATGACGGACTTCGGCACGGCCGATGGCGCCGTGTCCGCCATGCATGGCGTCGCCTATGGCGTCGATCCCCAGCTCACCATCTCGGACCTGACGCACCAGATTCCCGACTACGATATCTGGCTGGGCGCCTACCGTTTGTACCAGACGGCCAACTACTGGCCGCAAGGCACTGTGTTCGTGTCCGTCATCGACCCGGGCGTGGGGACCAATCGCAAGTCGGTGGTGCTGAAAACCAAGGGTGGACGCTACTTCGTGGGGCCGGACAATGGCCTGTTCACCCTGATCGCCGAGCGCGACGGCGTGGCGGAACTGCGTGAAATCGATGAAAAGGTCAACCGCCTGGCTGGCTCCGCCGAGTCGTACACCTTCCATGGCCGCGACGTGTACGCCTATGTCGGTGCGCGCCTGGCCTCGGGCGCCATCAGCTATGAACAGGTGGGCCCGCAGCTGCCAAGCGAAGCCGTGGTCAAGATCGCGTATCAGAAACCTGTACGCGACGGCAATACCATCCGCGGCATCGTGCCCGTGCTGGACGTCAAATACGGCAACGTGTGGACGAATATCCCGAAATCCCTGCTCGATGAATTGCAGGTCAAACTGCACGATCCGCTGCAAGTGCGCATCCTGCACAAAGGCAAGCAAGTGGCCAAGGTGACGGCGCCGTTCGAGCACACGTTTGGCGGCGTCGCCAAGGGCAAGCCGCTCGTCTACCTGAACAGCCTGCTCGACGTGGCCGTCGCCATCAGCCAGGGCGACTTTGCCGCCAAACACCACGTCGAATCGGGCGTGGATTGGGAAGTAGAAGTGAGCAAGGTTTCGTCGTCGAAATAAACACCGCTGCGGCCAGGGCGTCCTGTCCTGGCCCACTGCCTCTCGTTCACGTGGCACGTTTGCGCCATATCAAAGCGGATCGCCTCTCCTTGCGCCGATGGCCGCTGATTTGTAAATCCGGTGAACCTGCGCGCGCCTGCCTACTCTAATTTTTGCAAGCGATGCCAGCAC
Source organism: Janthinobacterium sp. OK676 (assembly GCF_900103595.1). NCBI lineage: Bacteria > Pseudomonadati > Pseudomonadota > Betaproteobacteria > Burkholderiales > Oxalobacteraceae > Janthinobacterium > Janthinobacterium sp. OK676. The sequence goes on along the minus strand of NZ_FNHA01000014.1, from coordinate 54,567 downwards.
TGCTGCGATAGCCTGCCCGCACTGTGGCAGGCAACCTGGCAAGGTAGGATCACCCACGACAGCTTTCCAACGAGAAAGGAACAATCATGACGGCCCCACTCCCTAGCACCAGCAAGCTTGTCCTCGGCACCGCCATCGTATGCGCGCTGCTGGGCGGCTGCAACAAGCACAACGAATCGACCACCACCGCCCCGGCCACGCCCGCCACCACACCCGGCACAGGCGGCAGCGGCACTTCTGGTACCAGCGGCACCACCACGCCGGACGCCACCACACCCGCCACCCCATCCGTTGCACCGGGCACCACCACCAATCCCGACGGCACGACCACGCCGCCGGCCACCACGCCCAACAATGGCACCACGCCGGGCACCGGGACCGGGACCGGTACCGGCACAGGAACCGGTACCGGCACCACCCCACCGCCGCGCAACAGCTAACAGCCGCGTTCCGGCGACCGGCCGGAACGCCAGCAACACAAAGCCTGCGGCAGCATACGCAGCAAAGAGCCTTCCGACGAAGGCTCTTTTTCTTGCACAGCGCAGCAATTCTCCCCATCACGAGGCGCCACGGTGCCTCAGTGGGCTGGCGCCGCTGTCGCTGTGCTCCGGGCGCCCAGCGCCTGATGGTCCGCCGCCAGGAACAGATACATGGCCGGCACGACGAACAGGGTAAACAAAGTGCCGATGGACAAGCCCGTGAAAATCACCAGCCCCATCGCGTGGCGCCCGGCCGCGCCCGCGCCCGAGGCGATCACCAGCGGCAGCACGCCGAACACCATGGCGGCCGTCGTCATCAGGATGGGACGCAGGCGCACGGCTGCGGCCGCTTCGACGGCCTCGCGCTTGCTCTTGCCCGTCTTTTGCAGCTGATTGGCCACTTCCACGATCAGGATGCCATGCTTGCTGATCAATCCCATCAAGGTCACCAGGCCCACTTCCGTGTAGATATTGATCGATGCAAAGCCGAGGAAGATGAACATGGTGGCGCCAAACAAGGCCAGCGGCACGGAAACGAGGATCACGACAGGGTCGCGGAAGCTCTCGAACTGGGCCGCCAGCGCCAGGAAGACGATCACCACGGCAAACAGCATGGTGACGATGAAGCCGCCCGATTCCTGCACGAACTGGCGCGACTGGCCAGCGTAATCGGCCGTGTAGCCACTGGGCGCCACTTGGGCCAGCGTCTCGCGCATGAAGTCCAGCACTTCGCCCTGCGAGGCGCCGGACACACCGGACAAGGTGACGGAGTTCAGCTGCTGGAAGCGGTTGATCGATTCGGGCACGACGTCGTACTGGATGTGCGCGACGGTACTGGCCGGTATCATCGTGCCATTGGGCGTCTTGATATGAAAATCCAGCACGGCCGACGGGTTCAGGCGGTCCACCTGCAGCACCTGCGGGATCACCTTGTATGAGCGCCCGGCGATGGAAAAGTAATTGACGTAGCCTCCGCCCAAGGCGGCTCCCAGGGCCGAGCCCACGTCCTGCTGCGTCATGCCCAGCGCGGCGACACTGTCGCGGTCGACCACGACGGTCGCTTGCGGCTTGTCGATTTTCAAGTCCGTATCGATGAAATAGAACTTGCCCGATGCGCGCGCCTTTTCCAGCACCTGCTGCGCGATGGCGTCGAGGTTTTCAAACGGTTCCGTGGTGGCGATGACGAACTGCACGGGCAAACCCGAGGAACCGGGCAAGGCGGGAAACTGGAAGGCGGCCACGCGGGCGCCGGCAATCCGGTTCCAGCCCGCCTGCAAGTCTTGCTGCACTTCCTGGGCGCTGCGCGTGCGCTCGTCCCAGGGCGTCATCAGCATGCCGCCAAAACCGGAGTTGACGGTCGGCACGCCCGTGATCTGGAACATCTGGCTGTATTCGGGCATGGCCTTGGCCACCTGGTAGATTTGCTCGGCATACACCTGCATCTGGTCCGACGTGGCCGTCGGGTCGCCCACCACTTGCGACAGCACGACGCCCTGGTCTTCCTCGGGCGCCAGCTCGGACTGCGCCATCTTGAACATCAACCCCAGCACCACCATCAAGATCGCCGCCAGGACGATGAGCACCACCCAGGTATCGAGCAGCGCGTGCAGCAGGCGCAAATACGTATCATGCACCTTGCCGAAGACGCGGTCGATCGCTTGCACGAAGCGGCCGCTGTCCTGTTCCGGACGGAAAAAGCGCGAACACATCATGGGCGACAGGGTCAGGGCCACCACGCCAGACACGGCCACGGCGCCGGCCAGGGTGAAGGCGAATTCGGTGAACAGCGCGCCCGTCAGGCCGCCCTGAAAACCGATGGGCACGTACACGGCGATGAGTACCACCGTCATGGCCAGGATGGGGCTGCCCAGTTCGCGTGCCGCCAGCAGGCTCGCTTCCAGCGGCGGCTGGCCCTGCTTCATGTGGCGGTCCACGTTTTCCACGACGATGATGGCGTCGTCGACGACGAGGCCGATGGCCAGCACGATGGCCAGCAAGGTCAGCAAGTTGATGGAATAGCCGAGCGCCAGCATGGCCGTAAACGTGCCGATCAGGGACAGCGGCATGGCGATCACGGGTACGATCACGGCCCGCAGGCTGCCCAGGAACAGATAGATGACGATGGTGACGATCAGCAGCGCCTCGACGAGGGTCTTGATGACTTCCCGGATCGACGTATTGATGAAGAAGGTCGAGTCGTACACGATTTCCCCCGTCAGCCCGGCTGGCAGCTGGGCCTGGATGTCGGGGAAACTGGCGCGCACGCGCTGGGCCACGTCGAGGATATTGGCTTCCGGCGCCACCTTGATGCCGATGAAGACGGAACGCACGCCACTGAAGGCCACGTTGAAATCATAGTTTTCCGAACCCAGCACGACGGTGGCCAGGTCTTGCAAACGCACGATGGAGTCGCCGCTGCGCTTGACGACGAGCTGCCTGAACTCCTCGACCGAATGCAGATCCGTGCCGGCCGTCAGGGGAATGGTCACCATCTGGCCCTTGCTGGAGCCCAGCGCGGCCAGGTAATTGTTATTGCCCAGGGCGGTGCTGACCTCGGCCGCCGTCACGCCGAACGCGGCCATCTTGTCCGCATCGAGCCAGGCGCGCAGGGCGAACAGGCGCGCGCCCAGCAGTTCCGCCGTCTGCACGCCGCTGACGGAATCGAGCTTGGGCTTGACCACGCGGCTCAGGTAATCCGTCACATTATTCGTCGGCAAGGTCTTGCTGTAAAAGCCCAGGTACATGGCGTCCGTCGTCTGCCCTCTCTCCACCGTCAGCACGGGCGTCTGCGCCTGGGCCGGCAGCTGGTTTTTCACGGAACTGACCTGGGTATTGATTTCCGTCAGCGCCCGGTTCGTGTCGTAATTGAGACGCAAGGTGGCCGTGATGGTCGACACGCCGCTGCTGCTGGACGAGGACAGATAATCGATGCCCTGCGCCTGGGCAATGGCCGATTCCAGCGGCTGCGTGATGAACCCGGCCACCGTCTGCGCATCGGCACCGTAATAGGTGGTGGAGATCGTCACGACGGCGTTCTGCGTCTTCGGATACTGGTTGATTGGCAAGCTGAACAGGGAGCGCAAGCCCAGCACCACCAGCAGCAGGCTCACCACCATCGCCAGCACGGGCCGGCGGATAAAGAGATCGGTGAAGTTCATGACGGCGCCTCAGTGTTCCTGCGGCGTGGGCTGCGGATTGTTGCGCGGCTCGACGACGTTGCTGATCACCACGGGACTGCCGTTCTTGAGCTTGATCTGCCCGCTGGTGACGACCTGCTGCCCCTCGGTGAGCCCCGTCAGTACGGCCACCTGGTCGCCCCGTGTCTCACCGGTCGTCACGAATACTTGCCGCACCACCCGTTCGCCTGCCGCCGGCGGTGGCGCGCCGACCTTGGGCGGCGGGGCCGGATGCACGACGAAGACGGTGGAGCCATACGGGTTGTAGGTGATCGCCGTCTGTGGCAAGGTCAGGTACTGTTTCTTGTCGCCCACTTCCACCTTGACGTTGGCAAACATGCCCGGCAACAACTGCCGCTGCGGATTGGCCACCGTGGCCTCCACCTGCACGTTGCGCGTGGCGGGATCGACCTTGGAACTGATGGCGCTGACCTTGCCCGCAAACGCCGTGTTCGCATGCGCATCGCTGGACAGGTTCAGTACTTGCCCCACCTGCAGGCCGCCCAGCTGCTTTTGCGGAATATGGAAGTCGACATAGATGGGATCGATGGTTTGCAAGGTGACGATCTTGTCGCCGGGATTGAGGTACTGGCCCGGATTGACGGTGGTGATGCCGAGCTTGCCCGCGAACGGCGCGCGGATGGTTTTCTTGTCCACCAGCGCCGCCTGCTGGGCCGCCAGGGCCTTGCGGCTTTTCACGTCGGCCACGTCGTTGTCGACCTGCGCCTGGCTGATCGCCTGCACGGCAAATTGCTGGCGGTCGCGCGCCAGCACGGATGCGGCCAGTTCGGCCGCCGCCTCCAGCGCGCGCAGCTGCGCCAGGTCGGCGTCCGCGTTCAGCTGCAGCAGCACTTGCCCCGCTCTCACCTCCTGGCCGGACTTGAAATGGATGGATCTGACGAGGCCGGCGATTTCGCTCGTCACGTCGACGCCGCGCACGGCCACCAGGGTGCCCACGGAAGACAGGTGCGGCTGCCACTCGACCTTGCGGATGATGGTCGCCGACACCGTCTGCGGCGTGGGCTTGGGCGCGCTGGCCATGAGCTGACGGATGTGCAGGAAAAATCCCAGCGCCAGCAGGGCAATCAACAGCACCACGGTTCCCAGCATGATGAACATGCGTTTCGTGCGTTTCGTCATGGATACGCTCCTAGTCATTGCTTGCGGCTGACATTGCGCGTGCGCCGCAAGACTGCCGGTGCCAAGCCCGTCAGTCCGCGCTCGCCGCCACCGGCAAGCTTGTCGCAGTGGAAACGGCCTGCAGCGCGGGACGGTTCCACCAGCCGCCGCCCAGCGCCTGGAACAGCGCGGCGCTATCGGCATAGCGGGCCGCCTGCGCCTGCACCAGGCCCACCCTGGCTTGCTGGTAGGTGCGCTGGGCGTCCAGCAGGCTCAGGTAGCTGATGGCGCCCAGCTTGAATTGCTGCGTACTGAGCGCCAGCGATTCGCTGGCCAGCGCCTCCACCTCGGCTTGCTGCTGCAAGGCGGCAGCGTCGGCATCGAGGGCGCGCAGGCTGTCCGCCACGTTCTGGAAGGCGCCCAGCACGGTGGCGCGGTATGTGGCGGCCGCCCCCTCGTAGGCGGCGATGGCGGCACGCCGGCGGGCGCGCAGCGCGCCGCCATTGAAAATGGGCTGCGCCAGCCCGGCCGCCACGCCCCACACGGAAGAGCTGGCGTGCAGCAGCGCGGAAATGCTGGTGGACAGCGCGCCGACATTGCCCGTCAAGGTGAACTGCGGATACATGGCTGCCGTGGCGACGCCGATCTGCGCGCTGGCCTGCTGCAGCAGCGCTTCGCTGGCGCGGATGTCGGGGCGCTGGCGCACGAGGACCGACGGCAGCGAAACGGGCAAGTCCTGCGGCAGGCGCAGCGACGCCAGGTCGAATTCAGGCATGCCGGACTCGCTGGGCAAGCGGCCCGCATACACGGACAGCTGGTGGCGCGTCAGGGCCAGGGCTTTTTCCAGCGGCGGCACGCTGGCCCGCGTCTGCGCCACCGTGTTGCGCTGGACCAGCACCGTGGCGCGGCCGATGGCGCCAAAGCGCAGTTGCTGTTCGATCAGCTCCAGCTGCTTCTGCTGCGCGTCGAGTATCTCGCCGGTGGCCTGCAGCTGGGCGCGCAAGGATGCTTCGCGTATGGCCGTCGTCACCAGGTTGGCCGTCAGGGCCAGGTAGGCCGCTTCCAGCTGGTACTGCTGATATTCGGCCTGGGCTTGCAGGCTTTCCAGCTGGCGCTTGTTGCCGCCAAACACATCGAGCGCATACGACACATTCACCGAGGCATTGTACAAATTGAGGACGCCGCCCGCCCCTTCCAGGCCGCTGTTTTTTTCGCGGCTGGCGCCCAGCTGGGCGCCCACCTCGGGATACAGCAGGCTGCCCGACAGGGCGCGGTAGTTTTCATCGGCCTGGCGCAAGGCCGCCTGGGCCGACGCAAGGCCGGGATTGCGCGCGAGGGCGCCGCGCACCAGCTGGTCCAGCGCCGGCGACTGGAATAGCGACCACCATTGCGCGGGGATATCCTGGCCCGGCACGAAGCGCTGCGCCAGGCCAGCGGGACCGGGCGCCGCCGCCGTTTGCGCCGGCAACGGTGCCGGCGTGTAGCCGTCGCCACCGCCGGGAGCGGCGGGACGCCGGAAGTCCGGCCCCACGGCGCAAGCGGCCAGCAGGCATGCCATGAGGATGCCGAGTATGGGCTGCCGGATGCTGGAGAACATGGTTCTTGTCCGATACGTTGCAGTATCACATCACCGTTGAAAAGGGGGGCAAAAGTATTCCATTACGGGCTGGCGATCCCGCCCACCCGTTCTACGATTGTAGAGCACCAGACGTAAAAAGAGCCTTCCGAAGAAGGCTCTTTGACCTGGCACAAGGATTACCCAGCCGAGGCTGCCTGACTTACTTTTGCAGGCCGACCGGCACCGCTTTCGGCGCGCGGCGTCCCATCAGGAACAGCACGGCCTTCTTCAGCATGCGGTAGACGAAGCGCACCAGCAGCAGGGTCAGCACGCACTCGAGCAAGGTCAGGATCAGGGCAAAAGCCACGGGCATGCGCGCGGCGCGGCGGTGGAACTTGGCCACGGCGCCATCGCGGGCGATCTCGATGCTGTCATAGAAGGTCGGCACGACCAGCAAGGTCAGAATCGTCGAGGTGATGGTGCCGCCGATGATGGCGATCGCCAACGGGCGGTAGAACTCGCCGCCCTCGCCCAGGCCCAGCGCCACGGGGAACATGCCGGCGATCAGCGCAAATGTCGTCATCAGGATGGGGCGCAGCCGCATGCGGCCCGCATACATGAGCGCGTCTTCGCGGCCATGGCCCTCTTCCTCGCGCTTGCGCGCCGCGTCCAGCAGCAGGATGGCGTTCTTGGCGACCAGGCCCATCAACATGATGATGCCGATAAAGCTCATCAGGTTGAGGGTGTTGTTCGTGATCACCAGCGCCACCACCACGCCGATCAGACTGAGCGGCAAGGACATCATCACGGCCACCGGCGCCGTGAAGGAACCAAACTGCATCACCAGAATCAAATACATCAGGCCGATACCCATCACCAGCGCGATCAGCATTTCCGTGAACAGCTCTTGCTGGTCTTGTCCCGCGCCGCCCAGCGCCAGGCCGTAGCCAGGCGGGAAGTCGATGGAATTGGCCAGCTTCATGGCGTCGCTCGTCACTTCGCCGTTCGAGCGGCCCTGCGCATTGGCCGACACGGTGATCGTGCGCTTGCCATTCTTGTGCTCGATGCCGGATGGGCCCTTGCCCATGGTAATGGTGGCAATCTGGTCGAGCGGCACCATTTGCGACGTGCCCGTCACGCTGATCGGCAGGCGCTCGATATTTTCCGATGCCACGCGGTCGTCGGGATGCAGGCGCACGGCCACGTCGCGCGTCTCGCCCGTCGGATCGACCCAGTCGCCCACTTCCACGCCGGCAAAGGCCACACGCAACGATTGCGCCGCGTCGTTGACGGAAATACCCATCGAGTTGGCCAGGCCACGGTTGAGCTCAATCTGCAGCTCGTTCTTCGGGTCCTGCTCGGACAGGCCCACGTCGACGGCGCCGGGAATGGCGCGCAGCTTGTCCATGTAGGCATTCGTGATTTCCATCAGCTTGCGCGAATCCGGGCCCGTGAATTCCACCTGGATCGGTTTTTGCGAACCGTTGCTCAAGTCATCCTGCACCACGTATTCGGCACCCACCAGGCGCGACATCTTCTCGCGCAGCTCGACCGCGATTTCCTTGGCCGAACGCTTGCGGGTGTTGCGCTTGCCGATGTCGACATACACACGTCCGCCGCCCGCATTGATGGAGCTGTTGGTATCCTTGGTTTCAGGCAAGGTACGCGCCAGCACAGCCGCCGCTTCCAGCTTCAGACGCGAATATTCGATGCTGCTCGACGATGGCGTGCGCACATTGATCATCAGGTTGCCCGAATCGGATGCAGGCAGGAAACTCGTGCCGCCATGCGTAGCGTGCAGAACGATGGCGCCCACCAGGCTGCCGAAGGCGATGACGGCCATCCAGCGGCGGTGATGCAGGGCCCAGGCGATCACGCGGCCATAGCGGTCGGCCTGGTGGTCGAACCAGTGGTTGAATTTTTCCAGCACGCGGCCGATGCCTTTTTTCGGCGCCGAATGTTCCTCGACCGGGTCGCCCCAGTAGGCCGACAGCATGGGGTCGAGCGTAAACGAGATGCCCAGGCTGACGAGCACCGAGCACGTCACCGTCAAGGCAAACGGACGGAACCATTCGCCCGAGATCCCCGGCATGAAGGCCACGGGAATGAAGACGGCGATGATGGAGAAGGTCGTGGCGGCCACGGCCATGCCGATCTCGGCCGTGCCTTCCAGCGCGGCCGTGCGGCGGTCCTTGCCCATCTGCATGTGGCGCACGATGTTTTCGCGCACGACGATGGCGTCATCGATCAGCACGCCAATGGCCAGCGACAGGCCCAGCAGGGTCATGAAGTTCAGGGTAAAGCCGCACAGCCACACGGCGATGAAGGCGGCAATCACGGACGTGGGCAGGCTCAGCGCCGTGATCAGGGTCGAACGCCAGGAGTTCAAAAAGGCGTAGACAACGAAGATCGTCAGCACGGCACCCAGCACCAGCGATTCGATCACGTTGTTCAAGCTGTGCTGGGCGTTTTCGCCGCCGTCGCGCGTCACTTGGAGGATCGTGCCTTTCGGCAAGGTCTTGTTGATTTCCGCCACCATGTCGCGGATCTTGTTGGCCACGCTGACGGTGGAAGCGTCACGCACGCGGGTGATCGAAATGCCCACGTTGGGCTTGCCGCTGCGCATGCTCAGGCTGTTGACTTCGGCAAAGCCATCTTCGATGGTGGCCACTTGCGCCAGGCGCACGATTTCCTCGCCGCGGCGCTTGATCACCACTTTTTCGAAGTCGCTTGGCGACTCGATGCGGCCCACGAGGCGGATGCTTTTCTCGTCCAGCGTGCCGCGCACCTTGCCCACGGGGGCATTGGTATTCTGGTTGCGCAAGGCGGTGACGACGTCGCTGACGGACACATTGTATTCACGCAATTTTTCCGCCCGCAGCAGCACGGACAGTTCGCGCTTGAGCGAACCGCCCACGTTGACGAGCGCCACGCCATCGACGGTGCGGAAGCGGTCCGACAGCACGTCCTCGGCCAGGCGCGAAATTTCCGCGTGGCTTTGCGAATTCGACGACAGCGCCAGCTGCATGATGGGCTCGGCAGCCGGGTCGATGCGCTGCAAGATCGGTTCGCGCATTTCCGTCGGCAACTTGTAGCGCACGGCGGCAATCGCATTGCGGATATTGTCGGACGCTTCGATCAAATTGGTATTGAAGGAAAACTTCAGGAAGATGCTGGCGGCACCCTCGTTGGAATCGCTGTTGACCTCGGTCACGCCGGAAATGCTCTGCAGCGACTTTTCCAGGCGGTTCACCACTTCGCGCTCGACCGTGTCGGGCGATGCGCCAGGATAAGGAATGCTGACGACGATGAACGGCACTTCGACGTCCGGGTTCTGGTTGACGCGCAGTTTCTTGAGCGCCAGCAAGCCGACGCACATCATCGCCAGGATCAGGACGATGGTGGCCGTGGGCCGCTTGATACTGAAATCGGAAAGGAACATGGCTTAGTTTCCTTTACCGGCAACGGCGACGCTGCTGCTGGCCACGGCGGCGGCGGGCACGGTCTTGGCTGCCGTCAATTCCACTTTCTGTCCATCCTTGAAGGTCGAGCCCGGCGTGCGCAGCACGGTATCGCCGCTGGCCAGGCCGCTTTGCACTTCCCACTGGCCCGTGCGCACGTCGCGCGCGCCGATGCGCAAATTCACTTTATGCAAGGCCTTGTCCTTGACTTTCCACGTGTACGTGACGTCGCCCGCCTTCACCAGGGCCGAGTCGGGGATCATCAGCGCGCTGACGGTTTCCGTCTCGATGCGCCCTTCCGCGTACAGGCCCGCCACGCGCGGCTGTTCCTTGTCGTTGAAATCGACCAGCACGGCCACCTGGCGCGTGACGGCGTTGGCGGCAGGATCGACACGGCGCACCTTGCCCGCGAAATCCTGGCCCGGATAGCCATTGATGCGGAACAGCACGGGCTGGCCCACCTTGACGACGCCGATCTTGTCGGCCGACACCAGGCCTTCGAGCCGCATGCTGGTCGGATCGATGACCTTGATCAATTCCTTGCCGATTTGCGCCGTATCGCCATTCGAGACCTTGCGCTCGCTCACGATGCCATCGAACGGCGCGCGCACGAGGGTGCGCTGCAACTGCTGGCGGGCCTGGGCGGCGCGGCTTTTCGCGGCCGACAGATCGCTTTGCGCATTGTTGCGGCGGATTTCCGCGTCTTCCAGCGCCTGCGTCGACGTCATGCCCGAGGCGCGCAGGGTTTTCATGCGCTGGAACATGCGTTCGGACTGTTCCAGCACCTGGCTCGAAGCACGGCTCGCTTCCTCGGCCGAATTGAGGCTGTCGCGGATGGCCGTTTCGTCCAGGCGCACGAGCACGTCGCCCCGTTTGACGATTTCGCCATTTTCCTTCAGGACCTGGATCACGACGGCCGACACTTCGGCGCGCAAGTCCGCGTTGCGCTCGGGCTGCACGGAACCGGTGATGACGGGGCCGGACGCCAGCGCATTGCTCTGGATGGTCAGCAAGTCTTCCGGAGAGACGAGCAGATTGACGGCGGCGCCCGCCTGTTCCTTGCCATCCTTGCCGCCCTTGCCGGGATCTTTGGACTCTTTGCCGCAGGCGGTCAGGGCAGAAGCGATTGCCAGAACAAACAGGGTTTTGCGCAACATGGGTATTTCTCCGGATAGATAGCGCCACGACCGTCCCGGCGGCCCGGATAAGGCTGCAGGCGATAGCAAGCATTTATTTTTATTAAAACCACAAGCGCCAAAGTATCCATGAGCGCATCCGGGCATGTCAATCGGCCGTTTCCTGTAATGCTTTATTCAATGGATGAAACGTAGTTTTTACGCCCTGAAACGCAAAACCCCGCCTTCAAGCGGGGTTTTGCGTTGCAGGGGAAAGATGCCTACCGGGCAAACACGGTGTTGATCAGGAAACCGATGGCCACGCCCGTGCACAGGCCGCCGGCGATTTCCACCAGCGTGTGGCCCATGCGCTCGCGCAAGGTCTTGTGCGCGGCGCTGCCCGCTTCCTTGGCCAGGCGGTTGATGGCGGCAGCCTGCTTGCCCACGTGCTGGCGCAGGCTGTTGGCGTCGATGATGACGATGAAGGCCAAGGTCACGGCCACGCCGAAGGCGGGATGGCCGATGCCTTCGCGCAAGGCGATCAGCGTTGCCATGCTGGACACGACGGCGCTATGGTTGCTGGGAAAACCGCCATTGCCGACCAGGCCGAACGCCCATTGCCGCGTGCGGGCACTGTTGATCAGGAATTTGATCGGTCCGACCAGGATCCAGGCGATCAGGGGCGTGACGAGGTAAGCGATATCCACGGGGTATTCCTTCTTATATATATGTCGAGAGTGTGTCAGGGGCTGCGGCAGCCAGACAGGCGCGCCGCAATTATCGCAGATCAGCCGCGCCAGCAGAACTGTCCATTGCCAGGCCATAAAAACGCCGCCGCCGCCGGCGATCATATAAAATCATGGCATATACAACAATTGACGTATATCAACACTGAGTGCGGCGCGCACAGCGGCGCGGATAATCAAACGTCTTTCATACTTGCAACGGGGTACTCATGCGGCATTTCAGAATTTCCTTTTTAGTCACTTTTGTCCTGATGGCGGTGTCGGGCTGGTGGGGTTACAGCCATGGCGGCATGCCGGGCATGATCCAGGCGCTGTGGATCACGGGCGTGCTGGGCATCATGGAAGTGTCGCTGTCGTTCGACAATGCCGTGGTCAACGCCTCGGTCTTGCGCCACTGGAATGAATTCTGGCAAAAACTGTTCTTGACGGTCGGTATCCTCGTGGCCGTCTTCGGCATGCGGCTGCTGTTCCCGCTCGTCATCGTTTCCGTCGCCACGGGCCTGGGCCTGGTCGACGTGTGGACCATGGCCACCACGACGCCGGACGTGTATGCCAAGCACCTGACGGACAACCATGCGCAAGTGGCGGCCTTCGGCGGCGCTTTCCTGCTGCTGGTCTTCCTGAACTTCCTGTTCGACGACGAGAAGGAATTGCACTGGCTGGGCTGGGCCGAGGAAAAAGTCAACGCGCTGGGCACCGAAAGCCTGGCCGTGCTGATCACCATGGGCGCCGTGGCCGCTTGCGTGGCCATGGGGCCGGTCGATGAAAAATACAGCGTGCTCGCGTCGGGCATCGTCGGCATCGCCGTCTACATCGGCGTGAACTGGATCAGCGGCTTGCTGGAAGAAGGCGAACCGGACTTGCAGGATGACGAAGAAGAAGGCGCCGCGCCAGCCCGCAACGGCAATGGCGACCTGGTAAAAAGCGTGGCACGCGGCAGTATCGGCGGCTTCCTGTACCTGGAAGTGCTGGATGCCTCGTTCAGCTTTGACGGCGTGATCGGCGCCTTCGCCATCACCAACGACGTCGTCGTCATCATGCTGGGCCTGGCCATCGGCGCCATGTTCGTGCGTTCGATGACGGTCTTCCTCGTGCACAAGGGTACCCTGGACGAATTCGTCTACCTCGAGCACGGTGCCCATTATGCGATCGGCATCCTCGCCCTGATCATGCTGGCGTCCGTCAAATACCATATTCCGGAGTGGTTCACGGGCCTGTCGGGCGTGGCTTTCATCCTGGTCTCGCTGTGGTCATCCTTGCGTTATCGCAAACGGCACGCGGCACAAGCTTGAAATCGGGGGTTCCGCCCCCAATTGAAAGAGTAATGGCACGAGCGCCATGCGCGCTCATCCCATGCAGGCATGTTTGAGTTATTTACTGAAAAGGAGCACCACATGGCAATCAGTTTGCAAAAAGGCGGCAACGTCAACCTGAGCAAGGAAGCACCGAACCTGAAGAAGATCATCGTCGGCCTCGGCTGGGATCCTCGTTCGACGGACGGCGCCACCTTCGACCTTGACGGTAGCGCGTTCCTCCTGAAAAGCGACGGCAAAGTCCGTGGCGACTCTGACTTCATCTTCTACAACAACCTGAAGTCGACCGATGGCTCCGTCGTCCACACGGGCGACAACACCACGGGCGAAGGCGAAGGCGACGATGAGCGCATCGAAATCGACCTGACCCGCGTGCCAAACGACATCGACCGCATCAGCATCACCGTCACCATCCACGACGCCGATGCGCGCCGCCAGAACTTCGGCATGGTCTCGAAAGCCTTCATCCGTTGCCTGAACGCGGAAGGCGAAAAAGAAATCGCCCGCTACGACCTGTCCGAAGACAGCTCGACGGAAACGGCGATGATCTTCGGCGAAATCTACCGCTACAACGGCGAATGGAAGTTCAAGGCCATCGGCCAGGGCTTCAACGGCGGCCTGGGCCCCCTCGCACGTTCGTTCGGCGTCAACGCCTAATTCACGCTCGTTAAACCTGCTGCGCCGCTCACTTTCGGGCCTGCGTTGCTCGCTACCTCGGCGGTCCCGTACCTCCGTACAGCTGCGCGACTTAACCCGAAATCGAGCTTGCTCGCTACGGTTTTCCGAGGTGAATTATCTTAATGTCATATCATTACTGCCGCCTGCACAGATCAGGCGGCTTTTTTTTGGAGATTTATCATGCCAGTATTTAGTGTCACGGGCGACGTCGATCCATTCCTGCACGTCAGCATGAAGCAGGGTGAAACCATCTATTGCGAATCCGATGCGATGGTGATGATGGAGACGGCGCTCGACTTGAAGGGCAAGATGACGGGCGGCCTGGGCAGCGCCATCATGCGCCGCTTCGCGAATGGCGAATCGTTCTTCCAGCAGCATATCGAAGCGGTGCGCGGCAGCGGCGACTGCCTGCTCTCGCCCACCCTGCCGGGCGCCATCGAAGTGGTCGACGTGGGCGCGCGCCAGTACCTGCTCAACGACGGCGCCTTTGTCGCCGCCACCTCGGGCACGGAAATGAAGGTGCGCACGCAAAGCATCGGCAACGCCCTGTTCGCCCAGTCGGGCGGCTTCTTCGTCATGGAGACGGCCGGCACGGGGCAAGTGGTGGTGTCGGGCTTCGGCTCCATGTTCCAGCTCGACGTCGAGCCGGGCAAGGACGTCGTGATCGACAATTCCCACGTGGTCTGCTGGGACAACAGCCTGAAATACGAGATTTCCGTGACCACGGGCGGCGGCTCGGGCAGTGGCGGCGGCATCGGCGGTTTCCTCGGCAATATCGTCAATAGCGTCACCAGCGGCGAAGGCATCGTGCTGCGCTTTTCCGGCTCGGGCAAAGTATTTATTTGCTCGCGCAACCGCGACGCCTTCCTGAAGTGGACGGCGTCGGGCAAAGCCGGCTGATCCCCAAACGCCCGCCAAAACCGTCCACGATGCGCAGCAGGTCTGGGCTGGCGTTTTTCTAAGGCCAGGTTAAGTTTTTCTAGCTACACTCCCCGCGCGCGCACCTGCGCGCGCCTTTTCTTTTACCCGGTCACCGTACATGCAAAGAGTCTGGTTCAACAAAACATTTTCCTCGGTCGGCACGGCCATGCGTTTGATCCGCGAAGCCGACATGGCCGCGACAAACGGCGTGCCCCGCTATCACATCGTGTGCAGCAATACGAATGCGCACGCTGCCGCCTTTTTGGCGGCCCACGAATATGCGGTCGAGCCGTCAGGCCTCACGGGTCTCGATTATGTCGAGTGGTGCCTGGAATTTTGCCGCGAGCGGGGCATCACGATTTTCTGGCCCGGCAAGGAAGCGGGCCTGATCGGCAGCGCCAGCGCGCGCTTCGCCGCCATCGGCACGCGCGTGCTCAGCGTGGCCAGCGAAGAGACCCTGACCCTGATGCACGACAAGGCGCGCTTCTGCGACGGCCTCGATCTGCCGATGGCGCGCCCGGCCGACTACCGCGCCGTGACCACCATTGCAGAATACGACGCCGCCTACACCGAGCTGCGCCCGCTGCATCGCAAGCTGTGCATCAAGCCGTCCGAATCCGTGTATGCCCTGGGCTTTGCCATTCTCGATGAGGAGCGCACCAGCGCCCAGCTGCTGCTGGCCGGCGCCGCCTACCAGATCAATGCGCAGGAATTGCGCAACGGCCTGGCGCAGATGGCATCGTTCAAGACCCTGCTGCTGATGGAATACCTCGATGGCCACGAATACAGCGCCGACTGCGTGGCAGACCAGGGCACGCTCGTTTGCGCCGTGCCGCGCAAGAAGCTGCACGGGGGCGGCAGCGGCCAGCTGATCGAGCTGCGCGCCGACTTGCTGGCGGCCTGCGAGAAACTGGCGCGCGACTACCGCCTGAATGGCGTCTTCAACATCCAGTTCCGCGAAGGCGCGAACGGCCTGGCGCTGCTGGAGATCAACCCGCGCATGTCGGGCGGCATCGGCATGGCTTGCGCGGCCGGCCCGAATTTGCCCTACCTGGCGCTGGCAGGTTTCGACCAGGGCTTTGACAAGCTCGCCGTGCCCGCCATCGCCGAAGGCATGCGCGTGGGCGAAGCCGCCTACGCCGTGGAGCTGCCATGAACCTCGTCAAGCAGCAGATGCCCACGGGCGAGCTGACCTTGAAAGTGGACGAGGCGCGCTTTCCGCTGGACTGGCTGATCGGCTTTGCCGCGCGCGCCAACGCCAAGCGCGGCTTCCTGTTCCTTTCAAAAGTGCTGGGCAAACACTGGCCCGTCACGCCGCGCGCCATGCAAACCATCCACGACGACCTGGCCGCGCAGATCCCTCCCAGCCTGCCCGGTCCCGTCGTCTTCATCGCCATGGCGGAAACGGCCGTCGGCCTGGGCCAGGGCGTGTTCGAAGCGTGGCTGCGCGCCAACCCGAACGGAAAAGCGTTGTTTTTGCACAGCTCGCGCTACCGCGTGGGCACGGTGCCCTTCTTCGAATTCGAGGAATCGCACAGCCACGCGCCGCGCCAGTTTTTGCATTTGTCGGACGCGGCCAGCGCCCTGTTTTCCACGGCCAGCAGCCTGGTGCTGATCGACGATGAAGCGTCGACCGGCAACACCTTCGCCAACCTGGTGCAAGTGTGCCGCGCGCGCTATCCGCAGCTGGAAAAGCTGCACCTGGGCGTGATCACCAACTTCATGGGCCAGGCCGCCAATGCGGGCTTGAGCGAGCGTTTCGGCCTGCCCACCAGCATAGGCGCGGCGCTCTCCGGCCAGTATGCCTTCCAGGCCGGCGCTGCGCCGGCTCCCGTGGCGGCCAGCGCGCAGCGCTTCGAGGCGAATGCGGAACGGGGCGCCAGTCCCGCGTTCGGCCGCATCGGCGTGGGACGCGCCCTGACGCCGCCGCAAGGCCTGGCCGTGCGGCTGGCGCAGGAAATCGGCGCAGGCGACTCCGTGCTCGTGCTGGGCACGGGCGAATTCATGCACCCGTCGTTCCTGCTGGCGCGCGAACTCGAAGCGCTGGGCAAGAACGTCGTGGTGCAATCGACCACGCGCTCGCCGATTTTGTCATGGGGCTCCGTCGGCCACATCGTCCACTGCGACGACAACTACGGCGAAGGCATCGCCAATTACCTGTACAACGTGGCGCCTGGCCAGTACCAGCACGTTTTCATCTGCCATGAAACCCCGGCCAGCCCGGCCCTCATGCAACTCGCCGGCCAGTTGAACGGCCGCCTGTTCCACTTTCAGTCAGAGACCACAATTGAAGAAATTCCTGTTTGTTGACCTGGACGACACACTGTTCCAGACCCCGAAAAAATGCCCGGGCGAGACCGACCTGCAAGCGGCCGCCTATTTGAAAAATGGCGACGCCTGCTCGTTTACGACGGCGCGCCAGCGCGCCTTCTTCGAGTTCGCGCAAAGCGGCATGACCCTGATACCCGCCACGGCGAGAAATGGCGACGCCTTCCGCCGCGTCGACCTGCCGTTTACCAGCTACAGCGTGCTCGATTACGGCGGCATCGTGCTGCAGCCGGGTGGTGCGCTCGACGCTGGCTGGCTGGCCCTGATGCAGAACGACATGCAGACGGCCTTGCCCGGCCTGCGGGACGCGATGCGCATCATCGACGATTTCCAGACCAGGACGGGCATGCCTTCGCGCGCGCGCCTGATCGAGGATTACGACACGCCGTTCTACATCGTCGTCAAGGACCATGAAGCGCGCGGCGAGCGCCTGGCCGACATCGAAGAGCAGGTGCTGCGGCAGTGGATCGCGGCGGAAGGTTCCGACTACTTCATCCACCGCAACGGCAACAACCTGGCCGTGCTGCCGAAGACCTTGAACAAGGCGCGCGCCGTGGCCTACCTGCGCGCGGAACTGGAAGCCGAACACGGCCCCATCGTCAGCTTCGGCATGGGCGACAGCCGTTCGGACGCGCGCTTCATGGCTGCCTGCGACTACGCCATCATCCCCAACGGTACCCAGCTGGCGGCACTCACGGTGGCGGCGCTATGACCGAAGGCACGCAGCATTTCAGCGGCAGCTACCGCCAGGAAGACGTGGAGTTCCTGCTCACGCCGATGGCGCTCGAGCCCATCCTCGACCTGGCCGAAAAAGAGCGTCTGATCCAGTCTGGCCAGCGCCACTACAGCGAAATGCTGTCGCCGGAATCCTTGCCCTCGCCCGCCTACCTGGCGTTGTTCCAGAGCGCGTTTGCGGCCAATCGCCTGCAGATGGCGCGCGACTGCCTGCGCCTGGCCGCCCTGATCGCGGCGCGTCGCACCGGGCCCATCACCTTGGTATCGCTGGCGCGCGCCGGCACGCCCGTGGGCGTGATCCTGGGCCACTTGCTGCGCCAGGTGTTCCAGCGCGACTGCAGCCACTATTCCGTCTCCATCATCCGCGACCGCGGCATCGATGCGAACGCCCTGCGGCACATCCTGGCACAGGGCCATGGCGACGCTTCCCTCGTCTTCGTCGACGGCTGGACGGGCAAGGGCGTGATCTCGCGCGAACTGCGCCAGACCGTCAACGACTTCAATGCCGCGCATGGCACGGCCATCGACGGCGGCCTGTTCGTGCTGTCCGACCTGGCCGGCACGGCCGCCTGCGCCGCCTCGGCCAGCGACTACCTGATCCCGTCGAGCATCCTGAACGCCACCGTCTCGGGCCTGGTGAGCCGCTCCGTGCTCAATGATGCCATCGGTCCCGACGACTTCCACGGCTGCGTGTACTACGCGCAGTTCGAGCAGCACGACCAGTCGCGCGCTTTCGCCGACGGCCTGGTGGCCGACGCCATGGCCATTGCCGCCAGCAGCGGCGTGCCGCTGGCCGAAGCGAGCGATGCGCCGGCGATGGCGGCCCGCTCGCAAGCCTACATGGCCGCCGCGCAGCAGGCATACGGCATCAGCGACATCAACCTGATCAAGCCGGGCATCGGTGAAGCGACGCGCGTGCTGCTGCGCCGCGTGCCCGAGCGCCTGATCGTGCGCGACACGAATGCGCCGGACGTGGCACATTTGCTGCTTCTGGCGCAGGAAAAAGCCATACCCGTCACAGTAGAACCGGCGCTGCCTTACCAGGCGGTCGCCCTTATCAGGAGCGCAGTCGATGGATAACAACTCCCTACACCCACAAAGCGAACATAAGGCGGCGCTGGGCGCCTCCATGTATGTGCCGACCACGCACAAGGACTTGCTGGCGATCGCCAATGGCGACAAATTCAGCCATCTGCGTTCGGTCATTCTTTGCACCGAAGACGCCATCGCGGAACGCGACCTCAGTTACGCGCTGTTCAACCTGTCGCTGGCGCTGCAAAACATGGGCGACGACTCGGATACCTTGCGCTTCGTGCGCGTGCGCAATCTCGAAGTGCTGGCGCGCGTGCTGGCCATGCCCGGCGCCGACAAATTGAGCGGCTTCGTGCTGCCGAAATCCACGCGCAGCAATTTCAGCGCGTATTTCGAGCTGGTGCGCCACACGCACCACTGGCTCATGCCGACGCTGGAAACGGCGGAAGTGTTCGACGACGAGGAAATGAAGCAGTTCCGCATCGAGCTGTCGGCGCCGGAAGTGCGGCGCCGCATCCTGGCCCTGCGCATCGGCGGCAATGATCTGCTGGCCCTGCTGGGACTGCGCCGCCCCACCAGCGGCACCATTTACCAGACGCCGCTGGGCCAGGTCATCGGCCGCCTGGTCACCACCTTCAAGCCGCACGGCTTCCAGCTGACGGCGCCCGTCTTCGAGCACCTGTCGCAGGGCGGGTGGCTCGACGTGGAAGTGGCGCAGGACATGGCACACGGCATGATCGCCAAGACGGCCATCCACCCGGACCAGGTGCCGCAGATCGAGCGCCACTACCAGGTGGCGCAGTCCGACATCGAACTGGCGCTGCGCATCATCGACCCGGACAGCCCGGCCGTGTTCCGCATGCAGGAATCGATGTGCGAAGTGGCCACGCACAGCAGCTGGGCCTTGCGCATCATCGAGCAGGCGCGCCTGTTCGGCATCCGCCATGCGGCCGACGCGGCGCCCGCGCACCTGCCCACTACCACATTGACTCAACTCTCAAGCGACGAAGGGATTGCACGACCATGACCAATTTCACACGCGGACAAAAAGGCAAACTGGCTGACCTGGGCTTGAACGGCCCGTTTGCCGTCACCCTCGATATCGCATCGGGTTCGATGGAAGTGGACGTCAGCTGCTTCGGCGTCGATGCGGCAGGCAAGCTGTCGGACGACCGCTACATGGTGTTCTACAACCAGAAAAGCGCGCCGGACAACGCCGTCACGGTGGAGCTGAACGGCCCCCGCTCCACCTTCAAGGTCGACCTGTCGCGCCTGCCCGCCTCGATCGACAAGCTGGTGTTTACCGCGGCGACGGAACATGGCAGCATGCGCGCGCTGGGCAACTCCAGCATGGCGCTGGGCCAGGCAGCCACGTTCGCCTTCACGGGCACGGACTTCCAGGATGAAAAAGCCGTCATCATCGGCGAACTGTATCGCCGCGACGGCAGCTGGCGCTTCGGCGCCGTGGGCCAGGGTTTCGCGGGCGGCCTGGCGGCCCTGCTGAAGCACTTTGGCGGCAGCGAGGCCGCTTCGTCTTCCCCTGCGCCAGCACCGATCCCGGTGCCCACGCCAGCGGCCCCGCCGCCGGCAAATAAGATCTCGCTGTCGAAAATTCGCCTGGAAAAACGCGGCGACAAGATTTCGCTCGACAAGCGCGACAGCGGCGGCTATGGCCGCATCCGGGTCAACCTGAACTGGAACCAGAACGCGTCGCAAGGCCAGGCGCCCGCCTCGAAACTGGACACGGGCTTCCTCGGCAAACTGTTCAACAAGCCGGCCGGCCGTTCGGGCGGCATCGACCTCGATATCGGCTGCCTGTTCGAGATGAGCAACGGCAGCAAAAGCGCCGTGCAGGCGCTGGGCAACAGCTGGGGCGCCTACGACCGTCCGCCGTACATCCACCTGGAAGGCGACGACCGCACGGGCAGCATCAGCAGCGGCGAAAACATCTTCATCAACGGCACCCATTTCGACCAGATCAAGCGCGTGCTCGTCTACGCCTTCATCTACGAAGGCGTGCCGAACTGGGCCGCCACCGATGGCGTCGTGACGATCGAGATTCCCGGCCAGCCGACCGTGGAAGTGCGCCTCGACAGCGACAGCCAGCACGCCATGTGCGCCATCGCCATGCTGGAAAACCACGGCGGCAACCTGCAGGTGACAAAATTGGTGGAATACTTCGGCGGCCAAGGTAAAATCACGGCGCACCAGGCCATGGACGAACGCTACAATTTCGGCCTGAACTGGAAAGCCGGCCGCAAGGACTGATCCTTTTACCTAGACAACCCAACCATGACCCCTACGACCAAAAAAGTCACCTTCGCCTTCGCCATCTTCCTCGTGGCCGGCTTCCTGCTGCTGGCAGCCTACACGTGGATGGCCCTCAGCTTCTCGTACTCGGAAGGCGAACGGGCGGGCTACCTGCAGAAGTTCTCCAAGCGGGGCTGGATCTGCAAGACATGGGAGGGGGAATTGCTGCTGACGGCGCTGCCGGGCACCATCCCGGAAAAATTCCAGTTCAGCGTGCGCGATGAAGAGGTGGCGAAGCAGCTGACGGCCGCCGCCGGCAAGCGCATTCTCGTCACCTACAGCCAGCACAAGGGCGTGCCCACGCAATGCTTCGGCGAGACGGAATATTTTGCCGATAAAGTCGTCTTGAGCCAGTAACACCACAATTCGGCAGCATCGCGCCGGCCAGCCCTTCCAGGCCGGCGCCTCCCCTCCCGCCTCATCATTGGCGCGCCTCACACATTCTCACTTTCTTATACACTTGTGCTGAGTTCTGGCCAATACAGTCCATAAATGTAGCCAATGTGCAAGATTCTTGCGCAATCGCATGATGCCCCGCCAGACGACCTTTAGCGTGTATTCACCTGTCACTGGAAAACGTCATGCGCCTGCCATACACCGCCCTGGCCTTGCTGGCCGCCTCGCTCCCCCTGTCCGCTCAGGCACAGGATATCTCCGGCATGGCCGGCGCCCTGAAAGTGAACGCGACCAATGAGCGCACCTTTGTCGCCGCCGTCAGCTACACGCAGCCCGTGAACACCTACAGCGCCGTCAGCCTGTCGTACATCAACGAGGGACACCCGCAAGACCATCACCGCGACGGCATGGCGGGCCAGGTGTGGCTGCGCACGAAAAACGTGGAGCAAGGGCTGATGCTGGGCGCCGGCGTGGGCCGCTATTTTTTCTTCGACACGGCCAGGACGGACGACGGCCTCCACAACTTCGCCAATGACCATGGCTGGGGGTCCATCGCCAGCCTGCAGGCGCGCTGGCAATTCGACAACCGCTGGTATGCGCAGGCACAGCTCAACCGGATCAAGCCAGACGGCAAGGACAACACGACGCACCTGCTGATCGGCGCCGGCTACCGCTATGACGGCGTGCCCGGCGCCAAGCTGCACTTGCAGAACTGGGCATACGACGACACCCTGACCCTATCGACGGGCCACACCATCGTCAACAGTTTCCGCTCCGAAACCGCGCGCCCGTTCACCCTGGAATACCGGCGCGCGGCAGGAAAATACGTGGACTGGAGCGCCACCCTCATCGACGAAGGCGGCACGGCGCTGGCGCACCGGCGCGGCCTGGCCGCCCAGCTGTGGCTGATACGCTCGCTCAATGAAAAAGTGGAATTCGGCATGGGCGGCGGCCCGTACATGGCGTGGGATGCACGCGACACTCCGGGCCACGACGCGCGCCTGAACGGCCTGCTGTCGGCCGTGGCCCGCTACCACGTCAACCGCCACTGGGTGGCGCACGTGGTGTGGAACCGGGTGGTGACGGATTACCACCGCGATGCCGATGTGTTCCTGGTCGGCGTGGGCAGGAAGTTTTGAGGAAGATACAGACGTAACCCAAACCCAGGACTGGGGTCGGTCGCTGCGCGATTGAAACGCAGTCCATTGGACTGCGTTTCCCCATTAGGGTCCGACCCCGGCTGTTATCGGGTTCTCAGACTCTCAGCGCGAACGCCACACGGCTCCCGCGTCATTCGGCTGCGTCAGCCGCTCGATCACTTCCCGCGTCAAGCTGGCCGAACTCACCTGTTCGGCTTTCGCGCGGGCGGCGGTCAATGAGCTGGAAAACGCGCTTTGCGGCTGCTCCAGGCTGGCGCGCAGGGCGGCCAGTTCGCGCTCTTGCTGCTGCGCACGCTCCATTTCCCGTTCCAGCAACTGCTGCTTGGCAGCCGCCATCGCGCGCGTCGTCTCGGCCGCCTTGCGCTGCAGGGCCGCATGGGCCTGGGCGCTGGCCAGCAAGGCTTGCTGCGCGTCGAGCTTCTCGCTGGCGGCCTGCTGCGCGGCCAGTTCCAGCTGCTCGCGCTGGCGCATGGCGTCGAGCGCCTGCTGCTCCAGGGCGGCGCGCGCTTCGGCAGCCGCCGTCGCCTGCTTTTCCGCTTCCAGGCGGCCGGCGATGGCTTGCGAGGCGCGCTCTTCGGCGCTGCTGGTCTGGCGCTGCTGCACCAGTTTTTGCGCGATCAGGGCCAGCGACTCGCGTTCGGCCGCGACGAAATCGCGCTCGGACGCCAGCAGCGCTTCGGCCGCTTGCGCCTTGTCTTCTTCCACGCGGGCGCGCTCGCTATGCACCTGGCCCAGTTCCACGGCCAGGCGCGCCTGCGCCTGCACGGCTTGCGCGGCAGCGGCTTTCTGTTCGCCTTCGACGAGGGCCTGGTCCATCAGGATGCGGATGGCGTCCGCTTCCTTTTGCGCCGCTTCCCGCAAGGCCAGTTCGGCCGCGTGCTGGCCGCGCAGCAGTTCCGCTTGCGCGCCTTCGGCGGCGATGCGTTCCTGCGCCGCGCCAAACGCCAGCGCTTCCGCTTCCAGCTTTTCTTTCAAGGCGGTGATGGCGGCTTGTTCGGCGGCCAGGCGCTCCTGCTCCGCCTGCAGCAGCTGCTCTGCCTGACGGGCTTTTTCCTGCGCCAGTTGCGACACTTGCGCCTGCGCGGCCAAGGTCGCCTTGCCGGCATCGACTTCGGCCTGCTCGGCGTCGTTCTGGCTGGCGGCCAGTTCCGACGCCTGGCGCGCCAGTTCGGCGCGTTCCTGCGCCAGGCTGGCGGCGCGCTGCTGCTCTTCCAGTTCGCGGGCGGCGGCCACGGCGGCGGCCTGCTCGGCCGCTTCGCGGGCCTTGGTTTCTTCGAGAGCCGCTGTTTCCGCTTCCAGCTTGGCGTGGCCGGCGATTTCCGCATCCTGTTCGGCAGCCACGCGGGCCAGCGCCACGGCGCGCAGCTGGCGGTCCACCTCGATGCGCGCTTCGGTGGCGGCCAGGATGCGCACGTCGGCATCGCGGCGCGCCTGCGCGCTGGCCACGGCGACCATTTCCAGGCGCTCGCGGTGGATGGCCGCGTCGCGCAATTCCTTTTCCGTCTGCAGGCGCAAACGCAGCGACTGCGCCGCATGGCGTTCCGATTCCGCCTGCGCCAGCGCGATGGCTTCGCGTTCCTGTTCCAGGTGCGCCAGCGCGCGCGCTTCTTCCAGGGCGCGCACTTCGGCGGCGGCGCGATTGAATGCCGATTCCAGCGCGATCTGGTCGGCGCGCTCGCGCTGCACCGTCAAGTCCAGCGCTTCGCTTTCCGCTTCGGCCAGCATCTGCGCCGTCTGGCGCGCGCCGTGCGCATGGCGCTCGCGTTCGCGGGCCAGCACGGCCACTCGCGCGTCGGCCGAGGCGATGCCCACCATTTCTTCCTTGGCCGCCTGCACGGCGGCGACGCGCTCGACGGCCTGCAGGCGCGCCTGCTCCGTCTGCGCCTGCAATTCCTCGGCGGCGCGGGCGGCCTGCTCGGCCAGTTCCGACTGCACGGCCACCTGCTCGCTGGCGCGCAAGCGGCTTTCCTGCTCGGCGCGGGCGCGCTGTTCGGCGGCCAGGCGGATTTCATTGTCGGACTCCACGCGGGCGCGCAGTTCCGCCGTCTCCTGCTTGACGGCTTCCAGGCGGGCCACGCTCGCTTGCGCGGCGGCGCGCATGGTATCGAGACGTTCGCGGTTGGCGGCAATCGCTTCTTCAGCGGCCTGCGCATTTTGCTGCGCGGCGGCGGCGGCGGCCGCGTCGATGGCGGCGCGGTCCTCGGCCAGCGAGCGCACGCGTGCCTCGGCCAGGGCCCGGCTTTCGGCGGCGCAGGTGGCCTTCGCTTCCGCTTCCACACGGGCGATCGCCTCGTGGATGGCTTTCAATTCCATTTTCTGGCGTTCGGCGGCGGGTGCCTTGCTGTCGGCTTCGACTGCCGGCTCGGCCTGTGCTTCGGCTTGCAGCTCGGGCGTGATGGCGGCGGCAGGCGCTTCCGCCTTGCTTTCCAGGTCCTTGAAATCATGCAGCGAGACGATGCTGTCCTGGTCGAACTCGTCGTCGGCGGAATACGCGACGGTAAGGGAGGCGGCCTGGCGCTGATTTTGCTGTGCTTGCATGATTTCTCGCTTGTTCGGGTGAATTCCGTTGCTTATGGGAATTTATTACCACCATTATCGAACAGGCATGCACAAATCAGCGCGGCAAGAAGAGCGCCTTTTACCGCCCTTTTCATCATTTCACCAATCAAACCTACTGCGCGTCGCGCTTTGTGTCCGGCGATGCTCACTGGGCGTCAGCCCAGTTGCGCTTCTCGGACGCAAATCACTGCCGCTCGCTACGGTTTTATTGGCAAAATATGCATTCAGATGGGCCACAAAGGCGCCTCGTCCATCAACGCCACCTGTTCGCGCAATTCCAGGATGCGGTCCTGCCAGTAGCGCTGCGTGTTAAACCACGGGAAGGCGACGGGGAAGGCGGGGTCGTCCCAGCGGCGCGCCAGCCAGGCCGAATAATGGATCAGGCGCAGGGTGCGCAGCGCTTCGACCAGGTACAACTGGCGCGGGTCGAAATCGCAAAAATCCTCGTAGCCGGCCAGGATGTCGCCCATCTGGCGCACCTGGTCGCTGCGCTCGCCCGACAGCATCATCCACAGGTCCTGGATGGCCGGTCCCATGCGGCTGTCGTCGAAATCGACGAAATGGGGGCCGGCGTCCGTCCACAGCACGTTGCCGCCATGGCAGTCGCCGTGCGTGCGCAGCATGGCCACGTCGCCCGCGCGGTCATAGCAGCGCTTGACGCCGTCGAGCGCCTGCTGCGCCACGCTGGAATAGGCGGCCAGCAGTTCGGGCGGCAGGAAATTACCCTCCAGCAGAAACTCGCGCGGTTCGACGCCGAACGTCTGGTGATCGAGCGCCGGCCGTTCCTTGTAGGTCGACAGCGCGCCGACGGCGTGGATGCGGCCGATGAAGCGCCCTATCCATTCCAGCGTGGCCGGGTCGTCCAGCTCGGGCGCGCGTCCGCCATGACGGGGGAAGACGGCAAAGCGGAAGCCCTGGTACTGGTGCAGGGTGCTGCCATTGATGGACAGCGCCGGCACCACCTGGATTTCGCGCTCGACCAGCTCGGACACGAACGCGTGTTCTTCCAGGATGGCCGTATCGCTCCAGCGCGCGGGGCGGTAAAACTTGGCCACCAGCGGCGCGCTGTCTTCGATGCCCACCTGGTAGACGCGGTTTTCATAGCTGTTCAAGGCCAGCAGGCGGCCATCGCCGCGCAGCCCCACGCTATCGAGCGCGTCGAGCACGCAATCGGGGCTCAGGGCGGAAAAGGGATGGACGGGCCGGTCGTCCTCGTGCGGCTGGTTTTCATTGTGCATAAGCGACATTGTAAGGCGCCCGCGGGCCGCCGGTGCAAACACTTCGGTGCTGAAGCGCCGCAAGGCGTATACTGGCGCCTTACATTCATAAAAGAGCAAGCCATGCAACTCGAACAGCCATTATCAGAAAAAGAATTTGACGAATTAGACCAATTCCTGTTGTCGGACCGGTGCTCCGAAGACGCGAT
Source organism: Janthinobacterium sp. OK676 (assembly GCF_900103595.1). Classification (NCBI taxonomy): domain Bacteria; kingdom Pseudomonadati; phylum Pseudomonadota; class Betaproteobacteria; order Burkholderiales; family Oxalobacteraceae; genus Janthinobacterium; species Janthinobacterium sp. OK676. The sequence goes on along the minus strand of NZ_FNHA01000014.1, from coordinate 28,055 downwards.
GACCATGGATATGCTGCACGGCTATCTGACGGCCGTGGCCATCGGTCCTGAGCCGATCATGCCGGCCGAATGGCTGCCGCGCGTATGGGGCGAAGATGCCAACGACGCGCCGAAGTTCAAGAACAGCAAGGAAGAAGAACGCATCGTCAATCTGATCATGCGCTTCATGAATGAAGTGCTGGTGACGTTCGAAGTGGCGCCGAAGGAGTTCGAAGCCCTGTTCGTCGAACACGACTACGAAGGCCAGACCCTGATCGATGCCGAAGCCTGGTGCTGGGGCTTCTGGGACGGCATGGAACTGCGTCCGGGCTCGTGGAACGAGATCTGGGATTCCGAAGTGGCCGAACTGATGCAGCCTATCTACCTGCTGGGCGCCGACGAAATCAAGGAAGAAGAGCTGAAACTGGTGGAAGACCCGGTCAAGGCGCACAAGCTGGCGCAGGAACTGGAAGCGAACCTGCCGGCCATCCACCGATTCTGGGTCCCGCGCCGCAAGGCTCCCGTGCAAACCATGAAGCGCGAAGAGCCGAAAGTGGGCCGCAACGACGACTGCCCTTGCGGCAGCGGCAAGAAGTTCAAGAAATGCTGCGGCGCCGAGCCGGCAGCCGAGTAATCAAGTCATTCGCGCCGGGCACTGTCCCGGCGTTTTCTTATCCCCTCTTGTAACGCCCCCCGCTGCCCACGCTGACGATGCGCCGCGCCTTGGCCACCGGCTTGGCCGCGTCTGGCACGGCGGCCAGCACCTGCATCGGCGCGGCCAGGGCCAGCGCGCCCGCCCCCGTTTTTTTCAGCGCGATGCGGCGCGCCACGCTGGCGGCGATCATGCGGCGCATAGCTCGCCCTCCCGCACCACCCGGTCGACGATATGGCGCCATTCGCACAGCTCGTGCACGCCCGGCTTGCGTTCGCCGAAGAACATGACGATGGTGTCGCCATTCGCGTCGAACAGTTCCACCGACGTCACCAGGCCATCGACCGTCGGTTTTTTCACCACCCAGGCGCTGGCGACATGGTCTTCGCGCAAATGCAGGTTGAAGCGCGCATCGAGGACATTGATCCACGGTCCCATCACGGCGATCTTGTGCACGGGTCCCGAATGGATCTGGATCATGCCGGCATTGCCGACGAAGGCCATGATCGATACTTTTTCAAGGGCGGCGTCGTTGAGCAGGTCGAGCACGCAGGATTTGTCGAGCTGCTGCACGAAGCGCGCCTCGGCCAGGCGCAGGCCCTGCAGGCGCGAGACCGAATATTTTTTCAACATGGTGAAAAATTCATGCGTGTCGCGCAAGTCTGCCCAGGCGGCGCGAAAGCCGGCCACGTCGATCTGCGCGTCGGGCAATTCGGCCGGCGCCGGCGCCGGCGCCTTCACGGCGATGCCGGCCGCCTGGTCCGCGTCGGCGAAATGCGCGACCAGCGCGTCATAAGCGGCAATATCGCTGTGCGGCTTCATGAAAATCTTGTGCACGGCCTGGCCGGCCGCGTCGAAAAACTGCAGGCTGCGCTGCACTTCCTTTTCTCCCATCTCGCGTACGGCAAAGCCATGCGCCCACTGACGGTAGAACACGCGCAAGTCGATGTCGCCGCCGAGCACCAGGCCCACGTGGTTGTTGTGGCTGGCATTTCGATAGACGCCCGTCTTTTCATGGACGCACGAGGCGTTGCGCGTCAGCGCCATGACTTCGCCCAGCGCTTCCAGCGCCTGGACGATGGCGGGCCAGTCGGGCTGCAGGCGCACGGCGCCCAGCAAGGCGCCGTTGGCCAGCGACAGGCCCGCATGCGAGGCGATCAGCTCGCCTTCGGAAATGGCCAGTTGCTCGGCGAAGTCGCGGTGGCGGGCTTTTTTCTCGCGGCGCAGGCGGGCAAATTCGCCGGCGATCATCTCGGTATTGCAAATAGGGGGCATGCTCGTCACGGTGTCTCCTTTCAAGGCGAACACTGGCTGGCATGGGCTGGCTGGTGGTGGGGAATCTTGAAATCAATTATAAATGAGAATCATTCGCAATCAAGAGATATTTGTGTCCGGCAAAAAAAAGCGCCGCGACAGGAAACCCGTCGCGGCGCCAAAGGAGACCGATCGATACAACCGATCAGTTCGGAAAAAAAGTCAGGCGCTGGCCTGCACGGCCGGCATGGATACCGGCTTGGCAGTGGGCCGCTGCGCCAGCAGGACGACGGCGGCCAGCACCATGGCGCCGCCCAGCAATTGCGTGCCGCTGACGGACTCCTTCAGCAAGGTCACGCCGAAGGCCATCGTGATCACGGGCTCGAACGTGGAAATAATCGAGGCCTTGGCCGCGCCGATCTGCGCCACGCCGGCAAAGAAGGCGGCAATGGCGATGGCCGTCGAGAACAGGGCGATGGCGCTGACGGCCAGCCAGCCCGTCGCCGTGCCCGGCAAGGACACGCCCTGCCACAGGGCGATCGCGCTGTTCGACAGGCCTGCCGTCCCCAAAATCACGACGCAGGCCGCCAATGGGTGAATATTCTCGCGGCTTTTGGCCAGGCTGTTGCCAAACAGGATGTACACGGCGTACACGCCGGCCGCCATCAATGCGAGGGCGATGCCGATGGGCTGACCCTGCAGCTTGCCGCCCAGGGTGATGGCCATGCCGGCAATGGCCAGCGCCATCAGCACCAGCATGCGCCGGTCCAGCTTTTCCCAGCCCAGCGCCAGCGCGAGGATGGTGACCAGCACGGGATACACGTACAGCAGCATGCCGCACAGGCCGCTGCTGGCATACATGAGGGCATTGAAATAGCCTTGCGACTGGGCCGTGTACATCAGGCCCATCAGCATGTAGCCGGCCAGCAGGCGGCCGCGCGGCAAGCGCCAGCCACCGAGCCACACGAGCGGCAGCAACAGCATGGCGGCGATGACGAAACGCAAGGCCAGCATGGTCGACGGGTTGACCCCGGACGCATAGGCCGCCTTGGCAAACACTGCGGAACTGCCGAAACCGGCGGCCGACAGCAACACCAGCGCAACGGCGCGGCGATCAGACATGACTAACCTCTTTGAGTACACTTGGGCAAACCTGCTGCGTATCGCGACGGTTTTCCAGGCGTTGTAACGTTGCAAATATAAATGCCCAGCAAGGCCGGGAGATGATGCATGCGTAAATCCTATTGCGGGTCGCTTCACGCAGTGACGGCATCATATTCGCTTGCGCAAAATGAAACAAACCAATATTCTTCACGGATAGGCCCAATAATACTGAGGCTCAATTCTCCTGAGAACGCCATGTCACGTCCCTTGCCCCCACTTGCCGCCCTGCACGCCTTTGAGGCGGCCGCCCGCCATGAAGGCTTCCAGCGCGCGGGCGAAGAATTGCACGTGTCGGCCGGCGCCATCGGCCACCACGTCAAGCAGCTGGAAGCATGGCTGGGCATCGTACTGTTCCAGCGCCTGCCGCGCGGCGTCGTGCTGACCAATGCCGGCCAGCGCTATGCGGCCTCGCTGGGGCCGATCCTCAACCAGCTGGCCGACGTGTCCGAGCAGGCGCGGCGCCAGGGCGATGACAAGGTGGTGACGGTGACGGCCACCAGCTCGCTCGTCTCGCGCTGGCTGATGCCGCGCCTGGGCCGGCTGCGCGACCGCTATCCGCAGATCGAACTGCGCGTGCTGGCGTCGATGCACCCCGTCGACCTGGCGCGCGATGGCGTGGACGTGGCCATCCGCCTGGGACCGGGACGCTATCCGGGCCTCAAAGTGGATTTACTGATGGAAGAATGGTTTTCCGCCGTCTGCAGCCCCGGCTTTCGCGCCAACGCGGCCAGCCTGCGCCAGCCGGCCGACCTGCTGCGCTATCCGCTGCTGCACGACGAGCCGGAGGTGCACCTGCCCGGCGAAATCGACTGGACGCGCTGGCTGCACAGCTGCGGCGTGCATTACAGCGGCAATAGCGGCAACAGCGGCGCGCGCTTTTCGCACACGTATTTATGCCTGGACGCGGCCGCCAGCGGCCAGGGCGTGGCCATAGCCGCCAGCCCCCTGATCGGCGACGATCTGCGCTCGGGCCGCCTGGTGCGCGTGTTCGAACACGCCGTGCGCGGCCCCCACTGCTATTATCTGCTGCGCTCGCCCCAGGCGGAAACGCGGCCCCTCGTGCATGCATTCTGCGAATGGCTGATCGCCGAGGCGCGCGCCGACCAGGAAACCGTCTGGCCCACCGTGGAGACCGCATGACTCAGCAGGAATTGGCGCGCAGCGCCGCATATAGCGTGCAGCACGAATACGAACAGGCCACGGTGACGGCGGCCGATGGCCGGCAAGCGAGCCTGGGCGAGTTCTATGGCGACCCGGCCGTGGCCTTGATCGATGCGAATGAGCAATGGTGCGCCGTGGCGGGCGAGGGATTGGTGCTGTGCCGGCTGGGCCAGCTGTTCGGCCAGTGCGCGGCCTATTTCCGCCAGCCAGGCGCGGTGCGCTGGATCACGGCTTTACGGCAAACGGGACCGTTTGCGCTGGAGTGGCAGGGTGAGGATGGCGCTTGGCACAGCCTTGTCTTTGAGGCGGCGGATGTGTCGGCTTACGCGCCGGGGTGCTAAGCCGACCTACGCCGACCTACGCCGACCTACGCCAGCGGCGGTGGCTGGCCCGTAGGTCGGCTTAGCGCGCAGCGCGTAAGCCGACAACATCATTACAACTTGATGAAGTGCTCGCGGTAGTACTTCAATTCTTCGATCGACTCAAGAATATCGGCCAGCGCCGTATGCTTCTGGTGTTTCTTGAAACCGGTGGCGATTTCCGGTTTCCAGCGCTTGCACAGCTCTTTCAGTGTTGACACGTCAACGTTGCGATAGTGGAAGAACGCTTCCAGCTTCGGCATGCCGCGCACCATGAAGCGGCGGTCCTGGCCGATGGTGTTGCCGCACATGGGCGACTTGCCTGCCGGTACGTATTTCTTCAGGAACGCGATCAGTTCCGCTTCCGCCTGCGCTTCCGTCACGGTCGACGCCTTGACCTTGTCGATCAGGCCCGAGCGGCCGTGCGTACCCTTGTTCCAGGCATCCATCTTGTTCAGGGTTTCATCCGACTGGTGAATCACGAACACGGGGCCTTCGGCCAGCAGGTTCAAATGCATGTCCGTCACCACGACCGCCACCTCGATGATGCGGTCGGTATCGGGCTCCAGGCCCGTCATTTCCATGTCGACCCAGACCAGGTTCATCTCGTTTGGACGTGCCGGCACGGTGGGTGCGGGGGCGGATGCAGAGGTGGCTGCAGTTAAGTCGGTCGCTTGTGACATAATTCTCTCTTGGCCTAATCAAACTAAATAATCAGCCATTTTCTCACAGGCACAGAATGTATTCACTCGCGTTTTCGATTTTGTTTGTATCCGTCCTCGTTTTGACCCTGGCCGTGCGCTTCTGGCTCGCTTCACGGCAGATTCGCCACGTGCTGGCCCACCGCGCGGCTGTTCCGCCCGAATTCGCGGAAAAAATCCCGCTCGCCGCGCACCAGAAGGCGGCCGACTACACGGTGGCCAAGACCAAGTTCGGCCTGCTGACCCTGCTGGTCAACTACGCCGTGCTGATCGGTTTTACCTTGCTGGGCGGCCTGCAATGGCTGGCGCTGTACCTGAACGAACTGACGGGGCCGGGTTCGCCCATGCTGTACCAGATCGGCCTGATCGCCGCCTTTGCCGCCATTTCCGGCCTGATCGACCTGCCCTTCGATTACTACCGCCAGTTCGTGCTGGAGCAGCGCTTCGGCTTCAACACCATGGCGCGCAAGCTGTTCTTCATGGACATGCTCAAGGGCGTGGGCCTGGGCGCGGCCATCGGCCTGCCGCTGATCTGGGTCGTGCTGACCCTGATGGCCAAATCGGGCGGCCTGTGGTGGCTGTACGCGTGGTTCGTCTGGAGCGGCTTCCAGCTGCTGATGATGGTGCTGTTCCCCACCGTCATCGCTCCCCTGTTCAACAAATTTACGCCGCTGGCCGACGAATCCCTGAAAAGCCGCATCGAAGGCTTGATGCAGCGCGTCGGTTTCGCCTCGAAAGGCCTGTTCGTCATGGATGGCTCGAAGCGCAGCGCCCACGGCAATGCCTATTTCTCGGGTTTTGGCGCCAACAAGCGCATCGTATTCTTCGACACCCTGCTGTCGCGCCTGGCGCCGCAGGAAATCGAGGCCGTGCTGGCGCATGAACTGGGCCACTTCAAGCTCAAGCACATCGTCAAGCGCATCGCCATGATGTTCGTCATCTCGCTGGGCTTCCTGGCACTGCTGGGTTACTTGAAGACGCAGCCGTGGTTCTATGCGGGCCTCGGTGTCGACCCGGTCGCCCTGGCGCTCACTGGCCAGCCGACGGACGCGCTGGCCCTGCTGCTGTTCATGCTGGCCTTGCCCGTCTTCACTTTCCTGCTGGGACCGTTGACGTCGCTCAGCTCGCGCAAGCACGAATTCGAAGCGGACGCCTTTGCCGCCACGCACACGCAGGCGGACGATCTCGTCTCGGCCCTCGTCAAAATGTATGAAGACAACGCGTCGACCCTGACGCCCGACCCGCTGCACTCGGCCTTTTACGATAGCCACCCGCCGGCCAGCGTGCGCATCCGCCACCTGAAAGGGGTTCCCGCATGAATACGCCATCGACTTCGCAAGACCTGGCCCAACTGAGCTGCGCTCCTCGCCAGCAGGCGCTGGGCGACTCGGACATCGCCACCCTGCACGCCCTGCTGCCCCAGTGGACGCTGCAAAACGGCAAGCTGTGCCGCGACTTCGGCTTCAAGAATTACTACCAGACCCTGGCGTTCGTGAACGCCCTGGCCTATATGATCCATACGCAAGACCACCATCCGGAGCTCATCATTACTTACAAAACCTGCGCCGTGCGCTACGACACGCACTCGGTCAACCAGGGCGCCGGCGGCCTGTCCGAAAACGACTTCATCTGCGCCGCCAAGGCAGACCTCATCTACCAGAGCAGCCAGGTGGCCCCATGAGCGAAGGCAAGTTGACGGGCGTCATCATCGCCGCCCACGGCCGCCATTACCTGGCCGACGTGGACGGCGCCAAGCTGCAATGCGTGACGCGCGGCAAGAAAACCAATGTGGCCGTGGGCGACATCGTGCACCTGACGCGCACGTCCAGCGACCAGGCCGTCATCGACCGCATCGAGGAACGCAAGACCCTGCTGTACCGTTCGGACCAGTACAAATCGAAATTACTGGCTGCCAACCTGACGCAGCTGTTCATCGTCGTGGCGACGGAACCGGGCTTTGCCGACGACCTGATCTCGCGCTCGCTGGTGGCGGCCGACGCGGCCGGCATCGAGGCGCGCATCATCCTCAACAAGACGGACGTGACCGCGTCGCTGGAACGCGCCCGCGAACGCCTGCTGCCGTATTCCTCGATGGGCTATCCCGTCGATGAAGTGTCGGCGCGCGCCGAACCGGAACATGCCGTGGCCACGCTGGCGCCGCTGCTGGCGGGCCAGTCGTCGATCCTGATCGGCCAATCGGGCATGGGCAAGTCGTCGCTGATCAACCTGCTGGTGCCGGACGCGGACATCGCCGTGCGTGAAATCTCGGCCGCGCTCGACACGGGCAAGCACACGACGACCTTTACGCGCCTGTACAAGCTCGACGAACTGGGCGCGAACAGCTCCATCATCGATTCGCCCGGCTTCCAGGAATTCGGCCTGTACCACCTGTCCGAAGGCATGCTGGAGCGGGCCTTCCGCGAATTCCAGCCCTACCTGGGCGGCTGCAAGTTCTATAACTGCCGCCACCTGATCGAGCCGCAGTGCGCCATCCTGCAAGCCGTGTCTGAAGGCAAGATCGCCAAGATGCGCCACACCCTGTACGGCCAGCTGCTGCACGAATCGGCGCAGACCCTGTACTAAGCTCCCGCCGCAACGCAAAAATAGCGCCAAAAAACCTCGGCCGGCAAAATTTAATTTTGCCGTCGAGTTCGCTTTCCGTTTTTAATCCCAAAACCATTCGTCTGCCGTTTTACGCACTTCATCGCCTAAAACCTGCCTTCCATCGCCTGTCGCTGGCGATGGCCAGGCGTGTTTGCTAACTTGACACCAGTCCCTGCCGGAAACCTGCCAGCGACCACACGATCTAATTTCCATCCATCCAGCCATCCTGATCGAAGGTGAATGTCATGCATACCAAACGCGTCCGCCCCCTCCTCGCCACCCTCTTCGCACTTGCCGGCGCCGCCGCCCAGGCGCAAATCGCCGCCGCACCGCAAGCCACGGACAGCGTGCGCGTGACCTCGGGTTCCTACTATCACGTCACGGCCCAGGAAGCCTTCGACATCGAACAGCAATACCGCCTGTCGAATGGACAACGCCTGGAGGTCCACCAGCAGGACAACCATTTTTTTGGCCGCCTGATCGATGACCGCGAATGGCAGGAAAAACCCAGCGTGGAAATCTACCCCACCGGCCCCGGCCAGTTCGTCAGCAAAAAGGGCGCCAACTTCGTCTTCAGCAACGAAGGCACGCACGTGGTGATCGACGACGCCCAGTTCCTGCCCGGCTTGCACGTGCCTGCCGACACGCGCAGCGCCAGCACCGCGAATGGCGGCACCAGCATCCGCCTCGTGTCGCGCTAGGCGCCTGGTCCGCCATCGAACGACGGGGCCAACCGCCCTCGCCTGTGGCGCCATGACGGACGCAGAATTCTGACTGGCGCACTGAACAATTCCCCTGAATGCAGCTTACAATGCGATGACACATGGCCTGTGCGGTCGCAGGCTGGCGCCACTGTTTGCGGGGAGAATGCTTGAATGGAAATGTTCGCGCTCGAACATGACGTAGCGCAGTGGGAAAGCGCATTGCTGCCGTTGCGCGGCGCCGGGCGCGTACCGCTGCTGTTGTTGCTGTCCTGGCATTTGCGCCAGCGCGATTGCGCCAGAGCAATTCAACTGAGCGAAGAAGCGCAGCTGCTGCTGCCGCTAGCCGGCCTGGAAGCGGGCGCACAGGAACGGGCGCGCGCGCGCCTGCAACTGGTGCAGGCGGAAGTGGCCTGGCTGCAAGGCGCGCTCGACTCCGCGGAAAGCCTGGCCATGGCGGCGCGCGCCACCTGCGACGCGCACGGCGACGGCGCCGGCTGCGCCGATGCCCACTGGCTGCTGTCTTCGATCGCCGTCGACCGCGGCGACCATGCCCGCTGCGATGCCGAACTGCTGGCCGCGGCGCAGCAAGCGCGCGACGCCGGCGATGCGATGCGCGCCAGCCTGGCCGACGCGGCCACGGCGCGCTGGGCCGTCCTGCGCGATGCGCCGGCCGCCCAGGCCCGCTGGGGCGGCCACTTTCAGATCGACGGCGCCGGCGGCAAGCTGCCCGCGCCGCTGGCCGCCTGGGTGCACGACTTCCGCGGCTTGCTGGCGCATACGTCGCGCGACCTGGGCACGGCCGCCGGCCACTACATGCAAAGCTACGAGGCGGCGCTGGAAAGCGGCCAGTTGCGCGGCGCGATCACGGCCGCCATCAATATCGGCGACTGCTTCTCCAGCCTCAACGACAACGAATCGGCCCTCGAATGGATGCAGTGCGCGCTGGACCTGGCGCGCCCCACCGGCTGGCCGCGCAGCATCGGCGCCTGCCAGACGCATACGGCCGAGACCATGCGCAAGCTGGGGCGCCTGGGCACGGCGGAAGACTTGCTGCGCGAAGCGCTGCACATCCTGGCCCCCGTGGCCGGCGCGCGCACCTATGCCAACGCCCTGTTCCACCTCGGTGAACTGAGCCTGGACAAGGGCGATTACGACACGGCGCTCGACGCCTTCAGCCGCCTGGCACAGCGGGCCGAAGCGCTGGGCCAGGCCGATTTCCGCAGCATGGCGCAGCGCGGCAGCGCCCACGCGCTGTCCTATCTGGACCGTCCGGACGAAGCGCTGCAGGCGGCCGAACGGGCTTGCCAGCTGGCCACCGCGCAGGGCGACGCCATGCACCAGGTGGCGGCGCTGCGCGTGCTGTCCATGCTGCACGCACGCCACGACTTGCCGCCGCCCGCAGGCATGCAGGAACGCAATCCCGCCCTGCATTTCCTGCACCAGGCGCTGCAGGTGGCCGACTCCATCGACGGCTATGTGCCGCCCGGCGAACTGCTCGATGCGCTGGCGCGCGAATACGCGCATGCGGGCGACTATGCGCGCGCCTACGATATCGCCCTCGCGGCGGGCGTGGCGCGCGAAAAAAGCCACACCCAGCAGGCGAGCAACCGCGCCACCGCCATGCAGGTCTACCACCAGACGGAACATGCGCGCTCGGAAGGCTATCACCACCGCGAACTGGCCGCCTCCGAAGCGCGCCGCGCCGAAGTGCTGCAGCAAACCAGCGACACCCTGGAGCGGCTGTCGGCCATCGGCCAGGAAATCACCACCCACCTCGACGCCAGCGCCGTGTTCCAGGTGCTCGACCGTCACGTGCACGCCTTGCTGCCAGTCAATACCTTCGCCGTCTACATGCTTGATGCGGCGGGCACGGCGCTGCGCCGCGCGCACGGCATGGAAGCGGGCCGGCCCCTGTCGGACAATGCCATTCCGCTGAGCAACCCGCGCGCCTACTCCGTGCGCTGCCTGCTGGGCCGGTGCGAAGTGTATATCGACCAGGTACCACCGAAGCGCCACGCCTACACCGTGCCCGGCACCCTGCATAACCAGAGCGTGCTGTACGTGCCCTTGACGGTGGGCGAGCGCGTGCTGGGCGTGATGACGGTGCAGGCTTGCCATGCCCATGCCTACGGCGAACGCGAACGCCTGATCTTCCGCACCCTGTGCGCGTACGGCGCCATCGCGCTCGACAATGCCAGCGCCTACCGGCAACTGCAGGACGCCCAGGCGCAACTGGCGTCGCAGGAAAAGCTGGCCGCCCTCGGCTCGCTGATGGCCGGCGTGGCGCATGAACTCAACACCCCGATCGGCAACAGCCTGCTGATCGCCAGCACCATGCTGCAAAAGACGGAAGACGTGGAACGCCTGATGAACGGCCCCGGCTTGCGCCGCTCGGACCTGGCAGCCTACATCGACGATGCGAGCAAGGCATCGGCGCTGGTGATGCGCGGCCTGCACAGCGCGGCCGACCTCGTCAACAGCTTCAAGCAGGTGGCCGTCGACCGCACCACCGAACAGCGGCGCCAGTTCGACCTGCAGCAGGTGAGCAATGAAATCATCGCCACCGTCATGAACCGCATTCGCAGTTCGGGCCACCGCATCGAGACGGACATCGCGTTCGGCATCGTACTGGACAGCTATCCGGGCCCGTTCGGCCAGGTGATCACCAATCTGATCAACAACGCCCTGCTGCACGCCTTCGCTCCCGCGCCCAACAATGGCGCCGCCGGCACGGGCTGCATGCGCCTGTCCGCCACGCCAGACGGCGCGCGCGTGCAGGTCGTCTTCGCCGACAATGGCGGCGGCATCGCCGAACAGCATTTGTCGCGCATCTTCGACCCCTTCTTTACCACCAAGCTGGGCCAGGGCGGCAGCGGCCTCGGTTTGTCGATCAGCTACAACATCGTCACGGCCCTGCTGGGCGGCACCATCCAGGTGGCCAGCAGCCCCGCCGGCACGCGTTTCACCCTCGACCTGCCGCTGGTGGCGCCCCAGCTCGATGGAGCCGCGTCCGCCAGCATCTATTGACCCGTTTCCCGGGCGCAGGCTTGCCTATACAAGTACGCGTCCGGACGGTCTTTCCAATCTAAAAGCAAAACCCTTATAATTGAACGGCTGAAGTACTTGTCATTGCATTATTTTCAACATGGCAAACCGCATCGGCCCGCGCGACAAACAGGCGCGGCACCGATCAACACAGCAGCGCGCCGGGCGAGGCAGTCATCAGACGAGATGTTGTACGCTGATGCAACCCGGCGGGAAAGGCACGCCGCCGGCGGCCTGCGCATCTTCAAGTGGTCATTATGTCGACAAAAAAACCGATCAAGCACTACCTCCAGTTCTCCGATTTCACGTTGGAAGAGTACGAATATGTGATCGAACGCGCCCATCTGATCAAGCGCAAGTTCAAGAACTACGAAATCTACCATCCACTGATCGACCGCACCCTGGTGATGGTCTTTGAAAAGAACTCCACCCGCACGCGCTTGTCGTTCGAAGCCGGCATGCACCAGCTGGGCGGCGCCGCCATCTACCTGAACACGCGCGATTCCCAGCTGGGCCGCGGCGAGCCGGTGGAAGACGCGGGCCAGGTCATGTCGCGCATGTGCGACATCATCATGGTGCGTACCTTCGGCCAGGACATCATCGAGCGTTTCGCCGCCAATTCGCGCGTGCCGGTGATCAATGGCCTGACCAATGAACACCACCCGTGCCAGGTCTTTGCCGACATCTTCACCTACATCGAACACCGCGGCTCGATCGCCGGCAAGGTCGTTGCCTGGATCGGCGACGCCAACAACATGCTGTACTCGTGGCTGCAGGCGGCCGAAGTGTTCGGCTTCCACGTCAACGTGTCGACGCCGAAGGGTTACGACATCGACCTGTCGCAAGTCAAGACGCAGCGCTATACCTTCTTCGCCAACCCGTCCGACGCCTGCGAGGGCGCGCACCTGGTCAACACGGACGTGTGGACCAGCATGGGCTACGAAGCGGAAAACGCGGCCCGTATCGCCGCCTTCGACGGCTGGATCGTCGATGGCGCAAAGATGTCCCGCGCCGCGCCCGACGCCCTGTTCATGCACTGCCTGCCCGCCCACCGCGGCGAGGAAGTGGCCGCCGAAGTGATCGACGGCCCGCAATCGGTGGTGTGGGACGAGGCGGAAAACCGCTTGCACGTGCAAAAAGCGCTGATCGAATACCTGTTACTCGGTAAAATCCAATAATTCGCCCGGCACTGCACAAAAACCTGGCAGCATCGCAACACATACATCGACAACGACAACTGGAAGCAATATGAGCGACATTAAAAAAGTAGTCCTGGCCTATTCCGGCGGACTCGACACCTCCGTCATCCTGAAATGGCTGCAAGATAACTACCAGTGCGAAATCGTCACCTTCACGGCCGACCTGGGCCAGGGCGAAGAACTGGAACCGGCGCGCGCCAAGGCCATCAAATTCGGCATCAAGCCGGAAAACATCCACATCGAAGACGTGCGCGAAGAATTCGTGCGCGATTTCGTCTTCCCGATGTTCCGCGCCAATACCGTGTATGAAGGCGAATACCTGCTGGGCACCTCGATCGCCCGTCCTTTGATCGCCAAGCGCCTGATCGAAATCGCCAACGCCACGGGCGCCGATGCCATCTCGCACGGCGCGACCGGCAAGGGCAACGACCAGGTGCGTTTCGAACTGGGCGCCTACGCGCTCAAACCTGGCGTGAAGATCATCGCCCCATGGCGCGAGTGGGACCTGCTGTCGCGCGAAAAACTGCTGAAGTACGCGGAAGACGCCGGCATCGAAATCGACATGAAGCACAAGAACGGCGGCGCGCCGTACTCGATGGATGCCAACTTGCTGCACATCAGCTTTGAAGGCCGCCACCTGGAAAACCCGAGCGCCGAAGCGGAAGAAACCATGTGGCGCTGGACCGTCAGCCCTGAAAAGGCGCCGGACGAAGCGGAATACCTGGACATCGAATACGAAAAAGGCGATATCGTCGCCATCAACGGCGTGCGCATGTCGCCTGCCACCGTGCTGGCCGAACTGAACAAGGTTGGCGGCAAGCATGGCGTGGGGCGCCTGGACCTGGTGGAAAACCGCTACGTGGGCATGAAATCGCGCGGCTGCTATGAAACCCCGGGCGGCACCATCATGCTGAAAGCCCACCGCGCCATCGAATCGATCACCCTGGACCGCGAAGTGGCCCACCTGAAAGATGACCTGATGCCGCGCTACGCGTCGATGATCTACAACGGCTACTGGTGGGCGCCCGAGCGCGTTGCCCTGCAAACCCTGATCGACCACACGCAGCAAACCGTGAACGGCTGGGTACGCATCAAGCTGTACAAGGGCAATGTGATCGTCGTGTCGCGCGATTCGAAGACCGATTCGCTGTTCGACATGAACATCGCCACCTTCGACGAAGACGGCGGCGCCTACAACCAGGCCGACGCCGGCGGCTTCATCAAGCTGAACGCCTTGCGCATGCGCATCGCCGCCATCGCCCGCGAAAAGCGCGGCCAGAAGTAATTAGTTACTAGGAGGCACTACCTCCCGCATAACAGAAGCCGCCCACGGGCGGCTTTTTTACATTTGAAACGCACTCGTCCGCGATTTACGGCCCGGCGCGCGCCCAGATTACCCCCATTTTGCTGTCCCCGTGGCAAAATGCTACAGTGCAATTGTGCTGACCTTCCCGCTTCCGGAGCCCTCCCATGTTCAAAGACCTGAGTATCAAGAATAAACTGTACCTGGGCTTCGGCTCCATCGTGGCCATCATCCTGATCCTGCTGGGCGTGGCCTACAACAGCTTTTCGCGGCTGTCGGAAGCCAATGCATGGGACCGCCACACGATGGAAGTGCTGGTCGAGATCGACAAGATTCACAATGCCGTCCTGCAAATCCAGGTGGAAGCGCGCGGTTTCATCCTGACCGGCAGTGAAACGTCGCTGACACCGCAAACGGATGAGGCGGCAATGCTGAGCCAGCACACGCAAAAAGCCATCGCCATGACCGTCGATAACAAGGTGCAGTCGGAACGCTTCCGCAAGATCGACGCGCTGACCAGCACCTGGGTCAAGGACTGGATCACCCCCCTGATCGAAAAGCGCCGCGCGCTGGGCAATGCGCCAGGCGCCACGGAATCGGTGGCGCGCACCATGCCGCCGGGCGGCTACCCTGCCGTCGCGCAAGCGAACAAGCTGCTCGACGAAGTGGCGGCGGAAGAATCGCGCCTGCTGGCAGAACGCACGGCCACCACGACAAAATTGCAGGAAACCATGCTGCTGACCCTGGCGCTGGGAGGCCTGCTGTGCGTGGTGCTGGCGCTGGGCATTGCCTATCTGCTGGGCCGTTCCATCCTCGGCCCGCTGAACAGCCTGACGGACGCCGTCGGACGCATCGCCGGCGGCGAGCAAAGCGCGCGCGCCGCCATCCTCTCGCGCGACGAACTGGGCAAGGTGACGGAAGAATTCAACCGCATGGCGCAAACCATCCAGGACAACCAGGCCAATGAACTGGCCGCGACGAATAGCTTGCGGGCCAAGGTCGATTCCCTGCTGGAAGTGGTCTCGAAAGCCGCCTCGGGCGACCTGACGGGCAAGGTCGGCATCACGGGCAGCGACGCCATCGGCCAGCTGGGCAATGGCCTGGCGAAGATGTTTGAAAACCTGCGCAGCCTGCTCAACAATGTGCAAAAGGCCGGCATCCAGGTGACGACCTCGGCCACGGAAATCGCCGCATCGGCGCGCCAGCAGGAAGCCACGGGCATCGAGCAAGCGCAAACGAGCGTGGAAATTCTCAGCACCACCAAGGAAATCTCGGCCAACACGAGCCAGCTGCTGAAAACCATGGAAGACGCCACCGCCGTGGCCGACTACACGACGAATGCCACGGCCGAAGCGCAAAACAACCTCAAGCGCATGGATTCGACCATGCAGCATATGGTGTCGGCCACCGATTCCATCAACGCCAAGCTGGCGGCCCTGTCGGAAAAAGCCAGCAATATCAATAGCGTGCTGATCACCATCACCAAGGTGGCCGACCAGACCAACATCCTGTCGCTGAACGCCGCCATCGAGGCGGAAAAAGCGGGCGAGGCGGGCCGCGGCTTCTCCGTGGTGGCGACGGAAATCCGCCGCCTGGCCGACCAGACGTCCGTCTCCACGTGGGATATCGAGCAAATGCTCAAGGAAATGCAGTCGGCCGTGTCCGCCAGCGTGATGGGCATGGATAAATTCTCGGAAGAAATTCGCCGCAGCGTGGGCGAAGTGCGGCAAGTGGCCGAGCAGCTGTCGTCCGTGATGGACCAGGTGCAAAAACTCACGCCGCAATTCGACGCCGTGCTGCAAGGCATGCAGTCGCAGGCGATCGGCGCCTCGCAGATTTCCGACACCATGATGCAACTCAACGACGCCACCCAGCAAACGGTGGAGTCTTTGAAGGCCACCAGCGAAGCCGTGCACCAGCTGCAATATGCGGCGGGCGACCTGCAATCGAGCGTGTCGACCTTCGCCGTGACCATCTGATCCCATGAAAGTGCTGCTCTTTCACATCGGACGCGACCGTTATGGCCTGCCCCTGGCCGGCATCGTGCGCGTCTTGCCGCTGCTGGAGCTGAAACAGTTGCCGCTCACGCCAGACTATGTGGCCGGCCTGATGGACTTGCATGGCACGCCCGTGCCCGTGATCGACCTGTCGCGCCTGGCCGGGCTGCCGGCCGCCGCCGCACAGTTCGACACGCGCATCGTCATCGTCGACTACCGCGCGCCTGGCGGCGAGAGCACGCACGCGCTGGGCCTGCTGGCCTCGCAGGTGCGCGGCATCGCCGACATCGACCCGCTCCGGCTTGAAGACAGCGGCGTGGCCACGGCGCCCTTCCTGGGCCAGGTGGCCAGCGACGCCGACGGCATCGTGCAGCTGGTGGAACTGGAACACCTGCTGCCGCCGGACGTGCGCGCGCTGCTGTTTCAAGACGCGAGCGCGGCATGACGGCGCAGGCCCTGCTGCGCCGCGCGACCGGCCTGTCCGTCTCCAAATCCGTGGCCGAACGGGCCGTCGGCCAGCGCATGGAGCAGACGGGCTTTGCCGACAGCGAAGCCTACCTGCAGGCGCTCACGCCGGCCGAAATGACGCAATTGATCGAACTGGTGGTGGTGCCCGAATCGTGGCTGTTCCGCGATCCGCAGGCGTTCTACGCCACCGTCGAACTGGTGCAGGAACGCTGGGCGCGCGGACGCGCCACGCGCATCCTGTCGATCCCGTGCGCGGGCGGCGAGGAACCGTATTCGATGGCCATGGCGCTGCGCGACGGCGGCGTGCCGAAACAGGCGTTCAGCATCGATGCCTATGACCTGAGCCCCGGCTGCATCGAGCGGGCGCAGGCGGGTATCTATGGCCGCAACGCCTTCCGCGCACAGGACGTGGCCTTCCGCGAGCGCTATTTCACGCACGTGGCCGACGATGCCTACCGCATCATCGACTCCTTGCGCGAACAGGTGACCTTCAGGCAAGGCAACCTGCTGCAGTTCGACACGGCCACCTACAGCCGCCACTACGACGTCATCTTTTGCCGCAACCTGCTGATCTACTTCGACAAGCCGACCACGCGCGCGGCCATCCAGAATCTGTCCACCCTGCTGGCCGACGACGGCATGCTGCTGGCCGGCTATGCGGAAGTGCCGTCGTTCTGCCAGAACGGCTTTGCGCCGCTGCAATTCCGCCAGGCCTTCGCCCTGAAAAAGGACAGCACGCCGCCGGCCGCCATCATCCCGGTGGCCGCCTTGCCACCGGCGCGCGCGCTGCGCAGCGTGCCGCCCACGCCACGGCCGGCGCCTTTGCGTCCCCCATCGGCACCGGCGCCAGAGGCGGCGCGCCCGCGGCCCGTGCCGGTACAAGCAGCCGCCGCGCAAACGGACTTGCTGGCCGAAGCGCGCCTGCTGGCCGACCGCGGCCAGCTGCGCGAAGCCGGCGAAAAATGCCACGCCCACCTGGCGAAAGTGCCCGAGGCGGCGGAAGCGTATTTCATGCTGGGCATCATCAATGAACTGGCCGGCAAGATGGACCTGGCCGACGACTACTGGCGCCGCTGCATCTACCTGCAGCCCGACCATTACGAGGCGCTGTGCCACCTGTCCCTGCTGGCCGAACGCAATGGCAACCACACGGCCGCCGCCACCCTGAAGGCGCGCGCGGCACGCATCTACGAGCGCCGCCAGGCGTCCAACTAAGGGGCAAGCATGACAAATCTCATCGCCACCGAGTCCCCCGCCACCATCGACGACTGCTGGAACCATATCGGCGTGGTCGGCGACCAGAGCTGCCCCAGGCTGCCAGTCAACGTGCATTGCCGCAACTGCGACGTGTATGCGGGCGCCGCCCAGCGCAACCTGCAGCGGCCCGTGGACGAACACTACCGGCGCGACTGGGCCAGCCACTTCCGCCAGCTGGACGCGGGCGGTGAAGTGCGCGACAGTTCGGCGCTGGTGTTTCGCATCGGCCGCGAATGGCTGGCGCTGCCCACGCGCGTGTTCGACTCCGTGGCGCCGCAGGCCAAGCCGCACGCGCTACCGCACCGCGGCGGAGGCGGCCTGGCGGGCATCGTCAATATCGGCGGCAAGCTGTATCCGTGCATGTCGCTGGCACACTTGCTGGGCATCGATGAACAGGGCGCACCGCCGGCCAAGGGCCGCCACACGTTTGCGCGCCTGCTGCTGATGCGCTGGGAAGAGCAGGCTTACGCGCTGCCCGTGGCCGACCTGCACGGCATCGTGCGCTATGCGTCGGGCGCCGTGCAGGCGCCGGCGGCCACCATCAACAAGGGCCTGTCGCGCTTCCTGTCGGGCGTGATCACCGAGGGCGACATGCGCATCGGCTGCCTCGACACGGCGCTGATCGGCTTTCAACTTGCGAGACTATTACGATGAGCCAGGACCAGCACGGCGACCTCAGTGCCTTTTCCATGCTGGACCTGTTCCGCATGGAGGCGGACAGCCAGACCCAGATCCTCACCGACGGCTTGCTGGCCATGGAGCGCCATGCGGGTGACGCGGCCGCCGTCGAAGCGATGATGCGCGCGGCGCACTCGATCAAGGGCGCCGCCGCCATCGTCGGCCTGCAAGTGGTGGTGCAGCTGGCGCACGGCATGGAAGACAGCTTCGTCGCCGCCCAGCACGGCCGCTTGAAACTCACGCCGGAACGGGTCGACGTGCTGCTGTCGGGCGTCGACCTGATCGTGCAGCTGTCGCGCCTGGACGACGCGGGCGCCGAAGCGTGGCTGGCCGCCAATGCGGCGCAGATCGACCAGACCCTGAACGCCATCGCCGGCATCGCCGACCTGCCCGAATTGCCGGCCTTGCCTTCGGCGCCGGCGCCCGTGGCTGTCCCGGCCCCGCTGTCGGAAGCAGCCGAACCGCAAGTTCCCGTGGCCAGCGGGCTGGCAGGGGATGAACCGGAAGCGGCCGCTCCCGCGCCACGTACGGCGACCAGTGCAGGTGCGCCGGCCAAGGCCCAGGCGCAGAACTTCGACAAACTGCTGTCGCTGGCCAGCGAATCGCGCATCAATGCGCACCAGATGCACCCGTTCGTCGGCGCCCTGCAACGCTTCAAGCGCAACCAGAGCAGCCTGTTTTCCGCCATCGAGCACCTGCATGAAGCCATTGCCCGTTCGGCCGACCCGGGCCTGATGGAAAAGTCCCTGTTGGCGCTGCAAAAGACGCAGCCCCTGAAGCAGTTCATGCTCGAGCACATCGCCGACATCGAAACCTATGAACGGCGCTTGCTGGCCGTCTCGCAAGGCATGGTCGACGAAGTGCTGGCCCTGCGCATGCGCCCTTTCCGCGACGGCATCCACGCGTTTCCCCGCATGGTGCGCGACCTGGCGCGCAGCCTGGGCAAGGAAGTGCAGCTCGAGATCGACGGCGAAGACACCCTGGTCGACCGCGACATCCTGGCGAAGATCGAAAGCCCGCTGAACCACATGCTGCGCAATGCCATCGACCATGGCATGGAAGGCCCGTACGAGCGCATCGACGCGGGCAAGGAAGCGCTGGGCACGATACGCATGGAGGCGCGCCACCGCGCCGGCATGCTGAGCATCGAGATCAGCGACGACGGGCGCGGCGTCGACCTGGAAAAAATCCGCCAGTCCGTCATCGAGCGCAAGATGGCCAGCCCCGCCATGGCCGCCGCGCTGTCGCCGGGCGAGCTGCTGGAATTTCTGTTCCTGCCCGCCTTCAGCCTGAAGGAAAAGGCGAATCAATTGTCCGGACGCGGCGTGGGCCTCGACATCGTGCACGAGACGATACGCCAGCAAAACGGCACCGTGCGCCTCGAATCGGAACCGGGCCGCGGTTTCCGCGCCCTGATCACCCTGCCCCTGACGCAATCGATCGTGCGCGCGCTGGTGGTCGACGTGCACGGCGAAGCCTACGCCATCCCCATCGTCAAGGTGGAAAGCGTGGTGCGCGTGCCGCAAGCGGCCATCCATACCCTGGAAAACAAGCAGTTCTTTGAACTCAAGGGCGAACATCTGGGACTGGTATCGGCGGCGCAGGTGCTCGAGCTGGGCGAAGCGGCCAGCCAGGCCGACGATTTACCGGTGGTGGTGATCGGACGCGGCAAGCAAAGCTATGCGCTGGTGGTCGACGCCATCCGCGGCGAGCAAAGCCTGGCCGTGCAGGCCATCGACCCGATCTTCGGCAAGATGCGCGACATTTCCGCCGCCGCCCTGCTCGACGACGGCGAACCGGTGCTGATCCTCGACGTGCCCGATTTGCTGCTGTCGATCGACAAGCTGCTGCACGAAGGCGGCCTGCACCAGCTGGCGCAGGCGGGCCACGCCGAACGCCGCAAGGCCAAGCGCATCCTCGTCGTCGACGATTCGCTGACGGTGCGCGAGATGGAGCGCAAGCTGCTGCTGGCGCGCGGCTTCGACGTCGACGTGGCCATCGATGGCATCGACGGCTGGAACGTGGTGCGCAGCGGAGAGTATGACCTGGTGATCACCGACGTCGACATGCCGCGCATGGATGGCATCGAACTCGTTTCGCTGATCAAGAAGGACCTGCACCTGCACAAGCTGCCGGTGATGATCGTGTCGTACAAGGACCGTCCGGAAGACCGCGCGCGCGGCCTGTCCGCCGGCGCCGACTATTATTTGACCAAAGGCAGCTTCCACGACGAGACCTTGCTCGACGCGGTGGCCGACCTGATAGGAGATGCCCGCTTATGAGCTGTCATTCATGAAAATTGCCATCGCCAACGATGTCGCCATGGCCGCCGAGGCCCTGCGCCGGGTGGTCGCCAGCACCCAGGAACACCAGGTGCTGTGGATCGCCCGCACGGGACTCGAAGCCGTGCGCATGTGCGAGGGCAACCGTCCCGACCTGATCCTGATGGACTTGAACATGCCGGAGATGGATGGCGTGGAAGCGACGCGCCTGATCATGGAGCAAAGCCCGTGCGCCATCCTCGTCGTCACGGGGCGCCCGCAGGACAATGTCAACCAGGTCTTCCGCGCGCTGGGTGCGGGCGCACTCGACGTCACGGCCACGCCCGTGCTGCAGGGCGAAGTGGGCGGCGACAGCGAACTGCTGGCCAAGATCAAGACCATTGGCAAGCTGATACGCCACAGCGCCGAAGCGCCGCCGCCGCGCCAGGCGAACGGCAATGGCGGCGACCGGGGCGATGGCCAGGTCAGCACTCTGGTGGCCATCGGCGCTTCGACGGGCGGGCCGTCGGCCGTGGCCAAGGTGCTGTCCGGCTGGACGGCGCCGCCCGGCTGCGCCATCGTCGTGGTGCAGCATATCGATGAAACCTTCGCCTCGCACTTCGCCAAATGGCTCGATGACCAGCTCAGCATGCCCGTGCGCGTGATCGCCGACGGCGACGAACTGGTGGCAGGCAGCGTACTGATCGCCAAGACCAATGATCACCTGCTGCTAGATCAAAATTATCGTTTGGGGTACGATGCAGCACCACGCGACTATGTTTACCGCCCGTCCGTCGATGTCTTCTTCAACTGCGTGGCACAGCACTGGCGCGGCGACGCCATCGGCGTATTGCTCACTGGCATGGGGCGCGACGGCGGCGATGGCCTGCTGGCCATGCGCCGCGCGGGCAAGACGACGATTGCGCAAGACCAGGCCAGCAGTGCCGTGTACGGCATGCCGCGTGCGGCGGCCGAACTCGATGCGGCGCAGCAAATCCTGCCATTGGATAGAATAGGCGCCAGCCTGCGCAGCCGCCTGGGCGCCAAGCTCAACAATGGGTGGGAGCCCTCCCCTAACATCTGAAAAGAATGCAATGCCAGAATTCTCCTCCAGCTTCACCCAGCATGAGCCCGCATTGACCGAATTCAAGGTCAGCGTGCTGCTGGTGGACGACCAGTTGATCATTGCCGAGGCAGTCCGGCGCATGCTCAGCGACCAGCAGGATATCGAATTTCATTACGTGACGGACGCCACGCAGGCGCTCGACACGGCGCTGCGTTTGCAACCGACCGTCATCCTGCAAGACCTGGTGATGCCCGGCATCGACGGCTTCGCGCTGATCCAGCTGTACCGCGACAACGCGGCGCTCGCGCATGTGCCCGTCATCGTCATGTCGGCCAAGGACGACCCGAAACTGAAGGCCCACAGCTTTGCCGTCGGCGCCAACGATTATGTGGTGAAACTGCCGGACCGCCTGGAGTTGCTGGCGCGCATACGCTACCATTCCAACGCGCACATCAGCCGATTGCAGCGCGACCAGGCGTTCCGTTTCCTGCGCGAAAGCCAAAAGAATCTGGCGGATGCGAACATTGAATTACAGAAACTGGCCGCCCTCGATGGCTTGACGGGCATCGCCAACCGCCGCCGCTTCGATGAAACCCTGCAATTCGAATGGCAGCGGGGCCAGCGCGACAAGACGCCGCTGAGCCTGCTGTTTTGCGATATCGACCATTTCAAAAGCTATAACGACCACTTTGGCCACCTGGCGGGCGACCTGGGCCTGAAAAAAGTCGCCGCCGTGCTGACGGAACATTTGAAACGCCCGGCCGACCTGGCCGCCCGTTATGGCGGCGAAGAGTTCGCCCTGATCCTGCCGGAAACGGAAGCGGCCGGCGCGCGGCTGATCGCCGAGGCATGCCGGCGCCACCTGGAAGGTTTGCAGATCGAAAACCCGGCGGCCACCACAGGCATCGTCACCATCTCGATCGGCGTGGCCACCGTCGTCCCATCGCCGGACTCGACGATCGAGCAACTGATCAACCGCGCCGACCAGGCCCTGTACGCGGCCAAGCGCGGCGGACGCAACAGCGTGCTGAGCGCCAATGACGTCCGCGACTGATTTTTAACAGCAAGGAAAGTGAAGCATGAGCACACAACTGGACAATGTCAGCGTCGTCAAGAAGTCGAATATCTACTTTGACGGCAAATGCGTGTCGCACAACGTCATCCTCGCCGATGGCACGAAGAAAAGCGTGGGCGTGATTTTCCCGTCATCGTTGCGCTTCAACACGGGCGCGCCGGAAATCATGGAAATCGTCGGCGGCCTGTGCAAGGTACGTTTGGCTGACGCGGCGGAATGGAACAGCTATGGCGCGGGCACGCAATTCAATGTGCCGGGCAATAGCTATTTTGACATCGAGACCGTCGAAACCGTCGACTACGTCTGCCACTTCGGTTAATCCACGCAGAAAAAACGCCCATGGCTGCGTTGCACTGCCTCGCCGTACTATACGTACTGTCTTCGGCAATGCGCCTTGCCCTGAACATTTTTTCAAGCGCGGATTGACTATTTAGACAAACACAGGCTCGGGCGACAGGCGCACGCCATATTTCGCCTCTACATCATCCTGTATCGCTTCCGCCAGCCGGGTAATGTCCGCGCCACGAGCGCCGCCATTATTCACCAGAACCAGCGCCTGCTTGGGATACACTCCCGCGGGCCCCAGGTTTTTCCCCTTCCAGCCACACTGATCGATCAACCAGCCGGCCGCCAGCTTTTCCGTGCCATCGGGCTGCGCATGGTGCACCAAGGCAGGAAAACGTTCCAGCAAGGCTGCACACTGTTCGCGCGACACCACGGGATTCTTGAAGAAACTGCCCGCATTGCCGATCACGGCCGGGTCCGGCAATTTGCGCCGGCGGATCGCCATCACCGTGTCGGCTACCTGTTGCGGCGTCGGCTCGGCAAGATTGCGCTCGGCCACGGCCTGCGCCAGTTCCGCATAGCGCAAGTTCGGCTGCCATTCGGCCGGCAAGGCAAACGTCACTTCCAGCACGATCAGTTCGCGCCCGTCCGCCTGCTTGAAGATGCTGTCGCGGTAGGCGAAGCGGCAAGCATCGCGGTCCATGTCGAAAACGATGCCGCTGGCGCTGTGCATGACGCTCACGCTATGCAGATAATCCTTGATTTCCACGCCATACGCGCCGATATTCTGGATAGGCGCGGCGCCTACCGTGCCGGGGATCAATGACAGGTTTTCCAGCCCGCCCACGCCTTGCGCCAGGGTCCATTGCACGAAATCGTGCCAGTTTTCGCCGGCCGCGGCCGTGACGAGTATGGTCTCGAAGTCCGCCTGTGCCAGGCGCATGCCGCGCGTGGCCATGTGCAGCACGGCGCCGGGAAAGTCGCCCGTGAGCACGATGTTGCTGCCGCCGCCCAGTATCAGGCGCGGCATGGCGGACAAGGCGGGGTCTTGCAGCGCCGCATGCAGTTCGGCCTGCGAAGTGATGCGTACGTAGGCGGCCGCGTTGGCCGTGATGCCGAAGGTATTCAGGCGCTGGAGGGAGTAATTGTGTTCGATGGTGAGCTCTGCAGACATGGGATAGCGATTATTTTGCTCGATTATAGAGTGAAACCGACAAAAAACCAGCGCAAGACAAGGGCAGGCCGTCCGTTGTCCGTTAAAATGTCGCATCTTTAACGGGGCTGTGCCATTTTGCAAAGAATGCGCGCGCCCGGCGCGCCAGCAGCGCGCTCGCTCTAACACGAAAGGAACAGACCATGCCGTCATTTGATGTAGTCTCCGAAGCCGATATGATCGAAGTCAAGAATGCCGTCGAGCAATCCAACAAGGAAATCACGACGCGCTTCGACTTCAAGGGCAGCGACGCCCGCGTCGAACACAAGGAAAACGAATTGACCGCGTTTGCGGATTCGGAATTCCAGCTCAGCCAGGTGCGCGACGTACTGACCAACAAATTGACCAAACGCAAGGTCGATGTGCGCTTCCTCGACGAAGGCGACATCAAGAAGATCGGCGGCGACAAGGTCAAGCAGATCATCAAGATCAAGAATGGCATCGAATCGGATGATGCGAAGAAAATCGTGCGCGTCATCAAGGACAGCAAGATGAAAGTGCAAGCGAGCATCCAGGGCGAAGCCGTACGCGTCACGGGGGCCAAACGCGACGACCTGCAAGCGGCCATGGCCATGCTGCGCAAGGACGTACCCGACATGCCGCTGGAATTTAACAATTTCCGCGATTAATTTCGATCAAGCGCACGCTCCGGCCTGCGCTTGCACCGGCATGGCGGCAAGCTGCCTCGGAGC
Source organism: Janthinobacterium sp. OK676 (assembly GCF_900103595.1). Taxonomy (NCBI): domain Bacteria; kingdom Pseudomonadati; phylum Pseudomonadota; class Betaproteobacteria; order Burkholderiales; family Oxalobacteraceae; genus Janthinobacterium; species Janthinobacterium sp. OK676. The sequence continues at coordinate 2,938 of NZ_FNHA01000014.1, read as the reverse complement.
GCTTGCCCGCTTGGGGTAGAATTGAAGCTGCGCACAGCTACATGCGCCCGCGCGCCTGACCGGCGGCGGGCTTGACCGTACATCTGGCTCAGTGATAACCACGGTAGTCTAAGGATAGCAATGAAACGTGTTGATGATTTCCGCCTGCGATTTGGCAAAAAAGAATATGTGCCCATCATGATAGGCGGAATGGGTGTGGATATTTCCACGTCGGAGCTGGCCCTGGAAGCGGCCCGGCTGAACGGTATCGGCCATATCTCCGATGCCATGGTGGAAGACGTGTCGGATCGCCGTTTCGACACCACCTTCGTCAAAGATAAGACGAAACTGTACAAGTTCAACATCAATAACAGCGACAAGGCCGTGGTGCAGTTCGACCTGGGCCGTCTGGCGGAAGCGCAGCGCCTGCATATCGGCCGCACCATGGAAGCGAAAAAAGGCGATGGTTTGATCTTCGTCAATTGCATGGAAAAGCTGACCATGAATGGACCGCGCGAAACCTTGCGCGTGCGCCTGAATGCGGCACTGGATGCCGGCATCGACGGCATCACCCTGTCCGCCGGTTTGCACTTCGGTTCGTTCGCCCTGATGGCCGATCACCCGCGTTTCCGTGATGCCAAGCTGGGCATCATCGTGTCGTCCGTGCGCGCCCTGCAGATTTTCCTGCGCAAGAACGCCAAGCTGGACCGTTTGCCCGACTTCATCATCGTCGAAGGACCTTTGGCTGGCGGCCACCTGGGTTTCGGCATGGACTGGGCCAATTACGACCTGCACACGATCACGGCCGAACTGCTGGCCTACCTGAAGGCCGAGCAGCTGGATATCCCGCTGATCGCCGCTGGCGGCATCTTCACGGGCAGCGATGCCGTCTCCTTCCTGGAAGCGGGCGCGGCCGGCGTGCAAGTGGCGACGCGCTTTACCGTCACCAAGGAATGCGGCTTGCCAAACAAGGTCAAGCAGGAATACTACAAGGCATCGGAAGAAGACATCATCGTCAATGGCGTCTCGCCGACGGGTTACCCGATGCGCATGCTGAAGAACACGCCCGCCATCGGCGCCGGCATCCGTCCAGGCTGCGAATCGTATGGCTACCTGCTCGACGCGACCGGTAACTGCGCGTACATCAACTCGTACAACCGCGAAGTGGCTGCCCATCCGGAGCAAAAAACCGTCGTCGTGATGGACAAGACTTGCCTGTGCACGCACATGCGCAACTTCAATTGCTGGACCTGCGGCCATTACACGTATCGCCTGAAGGACACCACGCACAAGCTCGACAACGGCGAATACCAGATCCTGACGGCCGAACACGTCTTCAAGGATTACCAGTTCAGCGTCGACAACCAGATCGCCCTGCCGGAAAAAGAAATCCTGGCAGCAAGCTGAATCTTGTCAGCCTGATATAAAAATGGCGCAGCCTGCGAAGGCTGCGCCATTTTTTTATGCGGGGAGCATGTCACGCAATGCCCGTTCGATCGCGTCGAACGTGGGCCGCCGCAATACGTCTTCCTGCAGGCAAGCATCCATCAAGGCCTGCAAGGCGGGCAAAGGCGTCGTACCATGCGTGATCAACTCGCCCAGCAGCACGCCAAAGGCGCGCGCCTCCATGCCCTGCAGCACCTCCCCTTGCGGCGAACCCGGCGCAAACATCGAGGCCGCGCCAAAGTCGCCCAGCAGGCAGGCGCCGGCGTCCGCATGCAGGATATTGTGCGCATACAGGTCGCCATGCACGATGCCGTGCGCATGCAGTTGGCCCACGGCTGAGGCGATGCCGTGGGCAATGGCCAGCGCTTGCTGTGCCTCAAAGCACTCGCCATCGGCATACACGTCGCGCGTGCACGATGCCAGGCTCGGCGGGTCGGCCAGGTTGCGGTAGGCAACGTCGATAAGCGGCATGACGAGCCCCATCGCCCCTTGCGGATGCGCATCGAGCGTCCCAAGGATGGGAATCAGTCCCGGATGGGCACCGGCGCGGATACAGGCGGCCATCTCGCTGCGCGGCAAGCCATCGCTGGTCATCGCCCCCTTGAACACTTTGACGGCGACATCATCGACGCCATCGAGGCGGGCACGGTAAATCACACCCGACGCGCCCTCACCCAGCTGCTGCGCCAGTTCCAGGCGCTGCCATGCCACGCCCGCCACAGCTGTACCGGCCAGAGCGGCCAGCTCACGCGCTTCCGTAAAGGGATTGCCCGCATATGCGAGCCAGCTCAGGCGTTGCAAGGACAGCAGGCAGTCGGGCAGCGCCGTGAAACGGTTGGCGGCAATGCGCACCAGCTCCAGCCGACGGCAAGCCGCCAGGGTAGCGGGCAAGTGGCTCAGGCAGTTCCCAGCCAGCATGAGTTTCTGCAATTGACTGCACTTGCCCAGCTCATCGGGCATGGACTCGATGGCATTGTCGGTCAGGGTCAGCCAGCGCAGCTTGGGCGGCAAGGCTGCGGCCGACACGTGGCGTATCCGGTTCGCCTTGAAACCGATCATTTCCAGGGCAAGGCATGAACCGAGCACGGCCGGCAAGGTGGTGAACAGATTATCCGAGCAAAAAATGATGCGCAGCTTGTGCAGGCGCGGCAAATCGTCGGGCAATGTGGATAGCGCGTTGCCGGACAGGTCGAGGATTTCCAGGCTGTCGGCCAGGTCGAAGATTTCGCGGGGGAATGCCGTCAGGCCGCAGGACAGTTTCAGGCGGCGCAGGCCAGCCAGTTGACCAGCACGTAATTGTTCCAGTGTATGCACAGCAGACAAGATATCCCTTTCAAGGTAGCACGCGGTCGATGCCATGCATAAAATCATTGGACGTAAAAAAACCCCAACCGGATCACCGGAAGGGGTTTTTTTGTATAACAAGCCTGACGATAACCTACTTTCACACTGGTTGCAGCACTATCATCGGCGCAAAGTTGTTTCACGGTCCTGTTCGGGATGGGAAGGGGTG